>CAMCXS010000013.1 GCA_945883495.1 Akkermansia muciniphila | reverse complement strand
TGGTTCCGGTCCGCGGCGGCCACGCCCGCCACGTTTTCGTTGGCGATTGGCGAGACCAGCACGATGCGGGGGCCGGACTTTCCGTTGAACGCGCTCGCTTTCCATTCCGCCAGCTTCGCGGCCAATGCCCGGCGGAAATCCGCCAGCCCATCCGGCCCGGCAAACGATTCGTTGAATCCAAATGCAGCGATGACGACATCCGCCCGCTCATGCAGGAGATATTGTTCCGTTCCAGCGAAGTTCTCGGGCCGGGGCTGAAGGGGAACCTCATCGGCCGACCAGGAGAGATTGCGGACAACCAACTCCAAGTCCGGCCAGGCTTGATGAAGCATGGATTCGAAGTAGGCAAACTCTAGATCCCGATCGAAGAGCGTGTTTCCGATGAGCGCGACGCGATCTCCCCGGCGCAGCGATAAGGGCAAGGCGACCGGCACAGGTTCTACCCGGCCGGGCAGCGGTGCGTCCTTGGCATAGATCGCGTAACGGGCCAGTTCGGGATCGGCAACCGGCTGCGGTGTATCCAGGCGCAGTGATTTGGCATCCGGGAGCACGTCCCCCAACGACTTGGTGCCCGGAGACTGAGCCTGGGCCACGGCGAGCAAGCTGGCGAGCACCAGCAACTGACGGAACGCTGCCACCATCTCTTATAGAAACGGTTTGGGGACAACTTCCGCCGAATAGCGGTTTCCTCGAATCTCGATCCAGAGCCGCGTTCCCGTCCGATGAAGCCCATTCGGTACATAGGCCAGCGCAATCCCCGCTTCCAGACCCGGAGAAAAGCCACCGCTGGTGAGCTGACTGGTCGGTTCGCCTTGCTCCTCGTTTGCGTAGACGGCGTATCCGGGCCGGGGTGGCGGCGTCTTGCCGCTGACCTTCAAGGCCACGAGGCGGCGTTGCGGTCCCTGGCGGCGCTGTTCTTGGAGAACCTCGCGGCCGATGAAGTCTCCCTTCTCCCAGGCTACCGCGAACCCGAGCCCGGCTTCCAACGCCGTCGTTTCCTCCGACAGATCGTTCCCGTTTAACGGGTAGCACTTCTCCAGCCGGAGCAAATCCCGGGCGCCAAGACCACACGGCTTGGCCCCGGCGGCCATGACTTTCTCCCACCATCCGGGCAGCGCTTCCGCCGGAGCGCAGAGTTCGAACCCGTCCTCGCCAGTGTAACCGGTGCGGCAGATGGTGGCGTCGCCCCATTCCCCAATGCCAAAGCGCGGCGGCAACTCCGCTCCAGCAGGCATGATCGCGGCAAAGACGCGGCTGGCCTCTGGCCCTTGGATCGCCAACGCGCCGTAGGCGACGCTGCGATCGATCAACGTCATGCCCGGGGGCGCTTTCGCCGTAAGCCACTCCAGATCTTGCTCCCGTCGCGCCGCATTGACGATCAGGAAAAAGTGATTCTCCCCGGTGCGGTACACGATCAAGTCATCGATGATCCCCGCGCGGTCATTGAGGAGCAAACTGTACTGGCCTTGGCCCGGCTCAAGCTGGGTCACGTCATTGCTCAGAACACCGTTGAGCCATGCCGCGGCATCAATGTGCCCGGCGGGATGGACCAGAAACTGGCCCATGTGGGAAATATCAAAGACGCCGCAAGCCGTCCGCACGGCACGGTGTTCCGCGATGATCCCGTCGTACTGAACCGGAAGCGCCCAACCGGCGAACGGCACGAGCTTTCCCCCGGCGGCGAGATGCTGGGCTTCGAGAGGAGAACGATGAAGCTCGGAAAGGTCCAAGATTCGTCAGAACGCAAGGTAAACCTCGGCGCGCCGGTTTTGGGCGCGACCCGTGGGGTTGTCGGTTCCGTCTGGGTTGACGTTCGGTGCTTTCGGGGCGTTGAACCCAAACGCTTTGGTGATGATTTGCCCACCGGGAATCCCGTGCGCCAGGAGGATTTCCCGAACGGCGGCGGCCCGGGTATCGGAAAGCGCTTGGTTGTAATCCGCAGTGCCCAAGGCATCGGCGTGGCCATTGATGTGGATCATTTTGTTCGGGTCCTCGCGGAGGATGTCGGCGATGATCCGCAATTGCTTGGCGGCGCGGGGATTTACGCTGGCGTTGTCGTAATCAAAATAGAGCACGAGTTGATCGCCGTCTTGGAGGTCCGTCTTGATCGGAGCGTAGGCGATGTTCCCGGCGCCCGCTTGGGCGGCCGCCGTTTGAATGAGCTTGGAGAAGTTCAGTCCGATAACCTTCCAAGCCGCAGCATCGCCTTCCCCGGCGCGCTTCATCTCAATCCCAAAATCCGACTCCTCCTTCTCCGACTTGAGCCGGGCAATGACCCATGCGCTGTCGGTTCCGGCGGCGGTGCCGATGAGCGGGTTGCGATCGTGCGGTTTGAAGGCGCCTTCCTCGACCACGATGAAGAGGG
This sequence comes from Akkermansia muciniphila, assembly GCA_945883495.1. GTDB lineage: Bacteria > Verrucomicrobiota > Verrucomicrobiia > Verrucomicrobiales > DEV007 > V1-115. The sequence continues at coordinate 73,515 of CAMCXS010000013.1, read as the reverse complement.
CGGCGAGTTTCTCATCCGTCAGCTTTCCGGGATCGACCGCCAGTTTCGCGGTGCGGAAGTCGCGGGCGACCACCGCGTTGAGGAAGTCGCGGGCGAAATCGACGGGGCCTCTGGCCGCGGGAACCGGGACCGGAGCAGGGGCAGGAGCCGGTTCAGGCTTTTTCTCAGCAGCCATCTTGGCGGCGAGAATCGCTTCGACGGAGGGAGCGGTGACGGAGGCGACAGACCAGCCCTTCACGGGATCGCTGGCCAAGGCGACTTTGAGGCTTTGCTCCCCAGCCGACGCTAGGTCAGCCGGAGAATCGAGGAACACGGAATAGCTTCCCGGCGCGGCTTCGGCCGGAGGCTTGGTGGCACTCAACTTGAACTTCCGCTCACCGAAAAGCGAGCTGAGCTTCGCCTGTTCTCCCGCGGAAACCCCACTGCCAGCCAACGCGAAGAAACCCGGTAGATCGCCGCCACGCAGCTTGGCGATCAATTCATTGAGCAAAGAGTCGGCCGTCGGATACGCAGGGGCCACGGGAGCGGGAGGCGCGGGCGCTGGCGCTGGCTCAGGCGCTTTCTCCGGCTCGGGCATTGGTGCAGGCGCCGGAGCTTTCTCGACTTCCGGAGCGGCGGGTGCCTCCGTGACGGGCTTTTTCGCCGGGCTGCAGCTCGTGGCCGCCAGGGCCAGCGCGCCGAGAATGGATCCCACGGTTAACCTCATCAAGCGCTGCATCGACATTTCCTTCATAAAGTTAGGGCTATAATCTTCGATTCAATCGCTCTGTCAAACATTCGAAGGCTTCGCTTCGCCGTTGGCGGAAGTTGGGTCGAGCTGCGCCGGCGAGGCGCGGAACTGCAAGTAGTAGCGGCGGCGGTTGCGGGTGAGGACCAGACTCGGCTCCTTTCCGTCCGGAAGTTCGCTCATCAACTCGTAGAATTGTTTCTCCGTCCAGACCGGCTGACCGTTGACTTCGTGGATCATATCGTGGCGCTCCAAGTGGCCGGAGAGGGGTGAATCCGGACTCACGCCCCACAAGAAAATGCCGCCCAAATCCGCCGGCATCCCAGTTTCCTTGCGGTCGCCCGGGGTGAGTTCCCGCAAAACCAGCCCCAACTCCGTCTTCAACTGATCCGGAGTCGACTTCTTCGCAAAACTGGGCGGGAGCAAAGCGATCTGATTGACGTCGCGGAACTGGCCCAACGTCACTTCCACCTTCTTCTCCTTTCCATCCCGCCAAAGCACGAACGGCAACGGCACGCCGGGCTCCTCCTGCTGAATCACCTTGGTCGCGGCAGAGGCGGACTTGAGGTCACGATCTCCAATCCGCAACACGATGTCTCCCGGGTGAAGAATCTTCCCTGCCGGGGAGTCAGGCTCCACATTGTAAATCAGCGCCCCGCCTTTCCCCGTGAACTTCCGGGCCTGCCTGGTTTCCTCGCTGACGTCGTTGAATAACACGCCCAAATATGGCCGGACCCGCTGTCCCAATTCCATCAACTCCTCGTAGCAACGCAGCACCCGGTTGGACGGCAGCGCCAAACTAATCCCTTGCCAGGCCTGCGGCTTGTCTTTCTGCCCCGCGTAAACGATTGCGTTCATCCCGACAAATTCCCCAAAGATATTCGTCAACGGGCCGCCCGAGTTCCCCGGATTGATTACCGCGTCCGTCTGGATGTATTCGTTCGAGAGGTCATCGATAAAGCGCCGCCGCGTCCCGTTAATGATCCCCTGGGTGATCGACTCACTCAGCCCGAACGGATTCCCAAAAGCAAAGACAATCTCCGCCGGCCTCAGGTTGTCCGAGTCCCCAAACCGGAGCACCGGAAACTTCCGCCCTTGGGAGTCCTTGATCCGCAAAACCGCCATGTCCACCGTGGAATCCGCGCCGATCAGTTCCGCCGTGTAGCGCTCCCCTCCGTGCAACGTCACCGCGATGTTGTCTGCATCCAAGACCACGTGGTGATTCGTCACGATAAAGCCGTCCTCGTCAATGATCACCCCGGAGCCGACGCCGGGAATTTCATCGACGGAATCCCACTCCCACTCCACCGGCACCATAATCTCCCGTTCCTTGCCGTTCGGCAGCTTGATCGTCCCTTTCCGGTAGCGCTTGAGCCTGACCGAGGGGTCCTCGCTGGAGACATCAATGCTGACCACCGCCGGCATGACCCGGTTGAATACCGCCGAAAACTGATCGTTGAGACGGGCCAAATCAGGAATGTCCCGACGCGAAAGATGCGGCATGGACGGCGAAGCGGCTGGGTCACCGGGAGCGCGCAACTCCACATCCGCCGCCGGAATGCCGAGCATCACTTTAAACAGCGAGTAGCGCTCTGGATTCGCACTGAGAATCAGCCCATAAAGCAGCAGACTCACCCCTGCGACGGCAAGGTAGAGCAGCACGGGACGCAACGGCGCGTGGGCTTCCATTGAGCACCCATGCCAGAACCCCCGGGGCGGAGCAAGCGGGGAATCTACGAAGCGCCCCGGCACTGCATCATGTGGCCCCAGGCTCCCCTCCCCTCAAGATCCGCGTGGGCTTGCGCAACCCCTGACTGGTCTGAGGGAGGTTTCCTATGGCATGCTGATCTTGGCCCGGTATCTGCTCCCGCGAGAGGTGCGGCCGGGTATCGCCAAGACGTGGATCCTCAGGCGAAGCGCTTCGCTCAACGTCAGCAGCAACGGAAACGGAAACGGAACGGAGAACACGAACCATGGTCCCACAACTTGAAACGAGCTGGCTTGGCATTCCCCTCGCCCACCCCGTGTTGGCCTCCGCCGGGCCGCTGACGCATGAGCTGGCGAACTTCCGGCGCCTCGAAGACGCAGGCGTGGCGGCGATCGTGATGCATTCCCTGTCTGAGGAGCAAATCACCCGCGCCCCTCACGCGGTGCATCACTATTCCGAGTATGGCTCCCAGAGCTTTGGGGATCCCTTGAGCTATGTTCCGGAACTCCAAGACCACGGCACCGGACCGGACACGTATCTCTCCCTGATCTCCGCCGCCAAGAAGGCTGTCTCCATTCCCGTCATCGCCAGCCTCAGCGGAACCACCGCCGGCAGTTGGCGCCAGTTCGCCCGCGAGATCGAACAAGCCGGGGCCGACGCGTTGGAATTGAATCTCTACCATGTCCCGACGGATCCCGATGTTCCCGGTTCCGAGTTGGAATCGCGGTATGTAAGCGTGGTTCGCGATGTCTCCCAAGGCTTGAGGGTGCCTCTGGCGGTCAAGCTTTCGCCGTTTCTAACCGCGCCGGCCCACATGGCCACGGAATTCGCCCACGCTGGAGCGCGCGGCCTGGTGCTTTTTAACCGATTCTACCAGCCGGACATCGACTTGGACCATCTCACCGTCCAGCCGCGCCTCGTGCTCAGCACCCCTGGCGAGATGCGTTTGCCGCTCCGCTGGGTCGCGATTCTTTACGGCCGGGTGGCCGCGGATTTGGCGATCACCTCGGGCGTCCATACCGCCGAAGATGTGTTGAAAGCGATTCTCGCTGGCGCGCACGTCACGATGATGACCTCCGAACTGCTGCAACACGGCCTGGGACGCGTCGGCCAAATCCTGGATTCGATGCACGGTTGGCTGGCGGAAAAAGGATACGCTTCCGTGGCCCAACTGCGCGGCGCCCTGAGTCAACACCACTCCGGGGCAGGCGAAGCGTTTGAGCGGGCCAATTACTTGGCGACCCTGCAATCTTGGCGGCCGGGTTCAGAGTTGAGAGTTGAGAGTTGAGCGGCACTTCGATCACCGGCGCTTCACTTCACCTGTTTCGCGTAGATTCTACATCCAGGCACGCCGACAGCCTGCGAACGTCGCTCGATTCTAAATCCAGGCACGCCGACAGCCTGCGAACGTCGCTCGATTCTACATCCAGGCACGCCGACAGCCCGCGAACGTCGCTCGATTCTACATCCAGGCACGCCGACAGCCTGCGAACGTCGCTCGATTTCAGAATCGAGGCTCACCGAGACCGGGGGAGCCGATGCCCCCTCAACCCTCACCCCCATCAGCAGCAGCCCGCAAGCGGCGGCGGCCAAACCACAGACCGAGGGCGAGGAGGAGAACGATCGCGATGACTTGGGACGGCTCGGGGACGGCGGTGATCGTGGTCGCCCCGAGGCCGTAGTCGATTTTGTACTCGCCGAGCGCAGTGGAGAAGGTCGCGCCTTGGCCCAAGGCACCACCGTTCCAGAAGAACAGTCCATTCAGATTGCCGTAAGACGCGACGGTGAATTGGTTCCCATAGGTCCAGTTCGTATCGTTGATGGTGAGGAGAGCGTCGTTGAGGGTGAGCGCTCCAGCCAAGTGAATCCGATCACTCAACGGCGACCCGCCACCCGCAAGATCGACAAGCCAGGTGCTGCCCGTTTCCGAGATGAGATCCGCGCCGAACGACAGCGTGCCAGTCGTTCCATACCCTCCCGCCGTGAGGCGTCCGGTGGAGCTGATGGTCGCGGTTCCGGAGATCGTGCCCGTTCCGCCAAGGGTGGCTTCGAACCCAGAGCCGTCCCCATCGCCGACGGTGACGCTGCCAGAGCCCGTTGCGCTACCGGAGGTGTTGTTGGCGAACAAACTCCCGCCCGAGACCAGCGTGTTGCCGCCGTAGGTGCTATCGCCCGCGAGAACCACGGTTCCCGATCCAACCTTCTCCAAGCTGGCCGAGCCGGAGATGGGGCCGCCAAGGGTGAGGGTATCGGCTTCGGCGGTTACCCCGACACTGCTGTTGGAGGCCAGGACGATATCCCCGAGGGAAGACGCGGTGCCGGTGCCTTGCAAAGCCCCCGCCGCGCCCGCTCCGGTGCCGTTCAGGGTGATTTGCTCAGAGGCGACACTCACCGAATCAAGCTGGAGCGTCGCCCCGTTGGAGACGACGGTGCCTGCGGACGAGGAACCGAGACCCGTGTTGCTCTGGACCCGGACGGTTCCGGCATTCACGTTGGTCACACCGGTGTAACCGTTGGTGCCGGAAAGGATCAAAACGCCAGCGGTCGTCTTGTCGAGGGCTGCGCCGTTATTGATTTCCGCCACGTTCTGCAAGGTGCCGGCGGCGAAGGTCAAGCTGGTAAGGTTCGCCGACGCCACCGCGCCGCCGATGCGGTTCCCGCCCATATCAAGGGAACCGCCGTTGAGGTTGAGTGCAGCCGTGCTGGTTCCGGTTGTGGCACCGCGGACGATGTCTCCCTGCACCGCGAGCGAACCGCCGGTGACGTTGATCGAGCCAGCCGCGGTTCCGCCGGCAGCGGTTGCGTTTCCGAGCACGAAGGAATTTCCGCCATTGGCAGCGACGGTCACCGAGGCGTTGCCACCGACATTCAACGTGCCCGTGGCCGTTCCTGCCGCCGTGCTGGCATTCACTCCCAGTTGCACGGCGCTAGTGGTGGAACGGAGCGTGGACGTGCCGCCGTTGAGGTTGACCGTGCCCGAGATGGCCGAGGTGGCGGTGGAACCGGAACCTTTCGTGCCAAGAATCAGGTTGTTGGCATCCAGAGTGCCCGTGTCGAAGCTAAAGGTGCCCGTTGCGGTGCCGGTGGACCCTGTGCGGCCCCCCACCGTCATGGTTCCCACCATGAGATCTGCATTGTGACCGGTCACGTCGAACGATCCAGAGTGAGATGCACCGGTGCCAAACGAGTTGTTGGAGATGTTGACGTCCGCTCGGCTGGTTTCATCGGGGGTGGCGGCACCGCCCGCGAGACCGCGAAGGGTGACGGATCCGGCGCCGGTGAGGAAATCCAAGGTGCCACTGGACCTGCCGTTCTGCGCACCGACGTTGAGCGTGTTCACGTTCAAACGGTTGGTGCCCGTGCCCAGCTTCATCACTTGGGTCTGGTTGGAGTTATCGGATTCAACCCGCAAACTGGTGGCCGTAATGGTGCTGTTGGGAGCGAGAAGCAATGTGGAGGCAAGTGTAGCGGTGCCTCCGCCATTCGATGGGTCTCCCACGCGGAACGTTCCAGTGCCCAAATTCGCGTAGAAGTTGCTGAGACCGCTCAGGTCCAAGGTTGAGCCGTTGCTCACGTTTGACGTGCTGTTGTTCCCGATGGTCACGTTGGAATTGGTCGGGGTGGCCTGGGTGCCGATCGAGAACGTGCCCGCGCCACTGACGTTGAGCCTGGTGGTCACAGTGGAACCGTTGACCCCGAGACTCACTGGACCTGTGACAGTAAGCGTCTTGCCTGCTCCGATGATCACATTGCCGGAAGCGGTGGCCACGGTCGTGGCGGTAGTCAGGCTGGCGACGGTTTGGCTGAAGTTCGTCAAATCCAGGGTAGCGGTATTACCTGCCGTGGTGGCCGAGGTGCCGATCGTGAGGGCGGTATTCGTGGGGAGGGCATTGTCCGTGCCGGCGATGATGCTTCCCGCGATGATGTTCGTGGCACCGTTGTAGGTGCTGTTGCCACTGAGCGTCAGGGATCCGAGACCAACCTTGGTCAAGACCAAGCGGCTGCTTGATTGAGCCAGCATGTTGTCGGTCAGGACCCCGCCAAAGGTGCTGTTGACATTGGTCGTGACATCCGTGGAGGAGGTTCCCCCGAGAGTCAGTGTCTTACTGGCGTTGGCGGAGTTGGTGATGAAGCCGGTCCCGCTGATCGTCTGCAAGGTCTGGTCGAAGTTGTTCAGATCATACCCGGCGCCACTGCTGATGGCGACGTTGCTTGCATTGGGGATGGCGTTGTTGACGCCGTTCTTCAACACGCCGCCCGTGACGGAGACACTGGCGCCATTGAAGTTGTTGCTGGCGCTGGAGAGCGTCAGCGTGCCGTTGCCAGTCTTGGTCAACGCCGTCCCAGTCGCGGTGCTGGTAATGGCGCCACTGATCGTGCCAGTCACGGCCGGGCTATCGACGTTGATGGTGCGGCCCGTGTCTCCAAGATTCATGGCGCCGGACAGGGTGACGTTGTTTCCGGCCGTTCTGCCACCAATGGCGAAGTCGCCGTTGACGGTGACCGGGTTTCCGACTGTCCGCGCGGTGCCATCGCTCAAGATGGAAGTGCCGCCCGCGATGCTAAGGGTGCCGGTGCCGACTGGGCCGTTGGTGACAGCCGGCAGCGTGCCCGTGGTGGAGACCCCAAAGATGAGGCTGCCGGCGTTCAGGTTGAAGCCCGTCGTGAAGGTGTTCGCACCGCTCAGCGTGAGGGCTCCGGCGCCAGTTTTGGAGATGGCGCCGCCCGCGCTACTGATCACCGCACTGATGTTGAGACTGTTTGGCGACAAGCCAGCGACATTGATCACCGGGCTGGCATTGGAAAGCGCCAGTCCACCCGCACCGGAAAGCACCGGCGTGGTGGCGAAGCTATCGTTGGTGGCGGTGATGGGCGTCGCGGAGGTCAGAGTGAAGAGGCCCGAGCCGCCGTTCACCGTCGGGTTCCCCGTGCCGCCCGTGTTGTTCCAGGTCAGGCTGTTGAGGGTGTTGGCGCCGGTGGTCAAGTTCAGGGCGCCCCCGCCATTGATCGTCACATCGGTCGACGTGGCGATTTGCTGGGCGTTGGTGTTCTGCGTGACGGTGGCGTTGTTGATCGTCAGGCCGCCGGCAGGGATGACCACAAACCCAGCGGTCGTTCCAGTAAGGTTCAAGGTGCCTTGATTGACGACGGTGCCGCCAGTGTAGGTGTTCTGGGCTGTGAGGGTCATGGTGCCAGCGCCAGACTTCAGGAGCCGGGTCGTGGCGCCCAGTCCATTGTTCGCGATCACCGATTCAATGGTCATCGTGTTTTGGGCATTGTAAGCCACCAAATCCACCGTGCCACTCGTGGCTGTACCGGCCGTGGTGAGGACGCCACGAAGCGCCGACGTGCCGATGTTGGTCGCGTTGTTATCGTTGGAACGGAGCAAACCACCCAGAGCCAAGTTGAGGACTTCAGTGCCAGCAGTGAAGGTGATGTTTCGGGTCGCGTTGGTCCCCAACCGCAGCGCGCCGATGGTCGTGTTCGCGCTGATGGTGACGTCGGCGGTGGTGCTCGACACGTTCGCTGGGAGGTTGTTTCCGCTGGCCAAGGCGGCAGCGTAAGCGGGGAAACCGGTGGTTCCCAAGGCTCCAATCCCCTGCGTGGTGACGTAGGCCCCATAGTTTCCGGAGTCCACGATGACGTTCGGGCCGAAGACGAAGTTGTTTGTGGGCGTGGCTCCGTTGAGCTGGGTGAGGAGCAGGCGGGTTTGGTTGATGCCAACTTGCCCGGCCGGAGCGGCGATGTTGAGGGTGCCTCCTGAAGAAGCAAGCCCTGAGGTGACGAGGTTCGCCAAGGTCAGCGTGGTGACTGACCCGGTGCCCGCGGAGGTGTTGCTGCTCGCCAAAACGGAAGGGGTGATGGTGTTGGCGCCACCGGTCAAGGTGACCGCGCCGAGGGAGGCGGAGGAATCCACCGAGCCGCCGGGAGTCAGGGTTAAGCCACCGCCCTGCATCGTGATCGCGGTGCCGCTCGCCACCCGGGTTGGGTTCAGGTTGCCGCTCGGGTTGAGGAAGGATTGATCGATCTGCAGCGTCCCGTATTGCAGCGAAATCGAAGAGGTGCTCAGAATCGAGCCGGAATCACGCAACTGGAGCGTGCCCCCCCGCACGATAGTAGCTCCGGTGTAGCCATTGGCGGACGTCAGGAGCGTCGTGTTGTTCCCCGCGCGGGTGAAGGAAATCGCTCCATTGATCGCGCCACCGAAGCTCCCTCCTCCAGTCGAGGTCAGCATCGCCGCCCCAGTGCTGGTGACGGTCCCTCCTTGGCCGGGCAGGAAGTTGGCGGAGGCAAGGGCACCAATCACTTGGCTGCGGCCGTTCAGGTTCAGCGTCCCGCCGTGGTTGACGTTCACGGCGTTTACCGTTGGGGTCGTCGCGCCGGGCACCACGGCCAGGGTATTGTCGACGCCCGAGTTGAGGGTCACCGTGCCTCCGTTGATGGTCGTGGCACCGCCGGTGTAGAACGCGCGGTTATTGATATTGAGATCTCCGCCGTCGGCCTTGAGGAAGCCGACGGTGCCACCGATACCAACCGGACCGTTGAGATTCAACGTGGCGCCGGTGAGCACGTGGATGCTCGGGGTAGTGCCCCCGGAGGCCGAAGCTAGAGCGGTGTTGACGGTGGTCGTGCCCGAGAGAACGAGCAGACCGCTGGCTCCATTCAGGGTTTGCGTCAGAACCGCTCCGCCGGGACCGTAGATCCCGAGGGCGGAGGCCAGTCCACTGCTGATCCCAGCGGTGCCACTAGCTGTGATGGTATTCGCTGGAGTATTCGCAAAGATTGTCTGCGCGCTGGTAAGCCGGATGTTCTCGGTAGATCCCCAGCTGGTCAGAGTGGCGGTGTTCGCGTTGGCCTCGAACTCGCTGGATACGGCCGTACCGGTAGTGTCAAAGCCCAGAGCCCGGTAATTTCCGGTCACGCTGTCCCGCACGAGGAAGCCCGCGCCGAGGCCGGTTGCGCTAGGATCGGCTAGGATATCGCTGCGCACCGCCATGGTGGCCGTTCCGTTTGCTCCCGTGCCTTGGCTGCCAAGCAGAGACGGAGTCGTGATCGTGAGGTTGGCCACGCCGTCGGCGGAGGCGGCACCGGTGATCCCGGCGAACACCGCCGAACCGTTGCTGTTCTGCCCGCTCAGCGTCGTGATGGCCAAGGTCAATGGGTTGGCCGCGTTTGGCGTCAGTTCGATCCGGCCGGAGCCATTCGTGACGGCGACGGTGGTGATCGCCTCCGTCGTGGGCGTGGAAGCCGTGGAGGAGCCGTTGACCGTCAGCTTGCCGCCCAAGTTCAGCGTGCCATTGGCGTTTGCGCCCAAACGATTGTTCACGTTGGCGGTTCCAGAGTTATCAAGCGCCAAGGTGGCATTGGGTTGAACCGTAAAGGTCCCGCCAGCTCCGGTGACGCCGGGGAACGCCTTGCCATCATCCACATACCGGAGCACACCGCCGCTCACGGTCACCGTCCCGGTGGTGCCGGTGGCGAAGTTTTGCGCGGACGTCATCGACTGCGTGCCGGTGCCGATCTTTTGGAGCGCTGTGCCATTGAGCGCCGCGTCGTTGAATCGCACCAACTGACCGCCGAACGAGCTGTCCGTATTGTCAAAGCCGACAATCAGGGTGGCGTTGGTCGCACTGCTGTTGAGGACGGAGCCGGACCCGGCTAGCGATCCCCACAGCGAATTGACGCCAGCAAGGTTCAGATAGGTCCCGGAATTGAGCGTAAGCGCGGAGAACCGCGACCCGGCATTGGCCACACCGGCGCGAATGCCACCTGCGGAAACGGTGGTTGGGCCGGTGTAAACGGTTGGAGCGTTGAATTGAAGCACGCCGTTGCCAGACTTGGTGATGCCACCGGCGGATCCTACAACGCCTTGCAAGGCAAGGGTGGCTTGGAGCGGGGCCGCATTGATCCCGTTGACCGTGATCGGAGCCACATTGATCGTGTTCGACGAGCTGCCAAAGTCGACCCTACCACCCACCTGACTGGTGGTGGCGACGTTCATTGAGGTCGCTGTGATGCCTGAGGAACCGATGGTGAGCACGCCGTTGGAACCACCCGTTACCGTGGCGGTCGGGGCAACGAAGCTATTCGCCGAGGGCGTCGTCGTGCCGCCGGTGTTGTTAAAGACCAAGCCAGCCAGGGTGTTGTTTCCGTAAAGGTTCAGAGTCCCTCCATCGTTAATCGTGACGATGTTGCCTGAATCGATCGATCCCGCAGCGCTCAGAGTCACGGTGCCGCCATTGATCGTCAGGCCGTTCGCCGGATTAGAGGCCAGCGGAATGTTGCCGGTGGTGCCGATGGTGAGGGTGCCTTGTTGCACCGTGGTGCCGCCGTCGTAGGTATTCGTGCCGTTCAGAGTGAGGGCATTGCCGCCGGTCTTCACAAGGGCAACCCCTGATCCCGAAATGACGCTGTTGATCACCTGTGGACCGGTGCCCTGGGCATAAACGAACAATTCCGGTCCCGTCGTGGTCAAGTTGCCCTGATTCACCGCGCTACCGATCGTCTGGGTAGCGCTGCTGAAGAAGAGCAGACCTCCACTGGTCAATGTCAGCGTCTTGCCCGCTGCGATCGCGACGGTGTTTGAGGCGACATTCCCCATGCGCAGGCTGTTGATCGTCGTGTCGTTGGTTACGGGAATCGTGCCGACGGCGGCGTTGATGCTGATGTTATCCGTGCTGGTCGCGGTATTCAGCGTGGTGGCGTTCGAGTTGGCGTTCGAGTAGGGCAACGCGCCGGACGACCCCATGGCCGCAATGCCGAGACCAGGAACATAGGTCGCGAAGTCGGTGGTCCCGATCGTCGCCCAACCCCCGATGATCCCGTTGCTCAAACCTCCGCCAAGAGTAGCCGTCGAGTTGCCATTGATGGTCGGAATGAGGATGCGCGAGCTGCTTCCAATCTGGCCGCCGGTAGCCGCAGTAAAGTTCACGGTCCCTCCGCCGGTCACCCGAGTGAGGCTGGTAAGCGTGAGGTCGGCGGAGTTCACTCCGGTCCCCCCGACGACCGAGCTGATGGCGGATTGTCCCTCTTGCAGAATCACAGCGCCGATGGTTTCCGTGGAGGCTGTCTGGGCACGGCCCTGGAAGATCAGGGTGCCGCCGCGCATGGTGACCGCCGCCGAGTCGTTGATGCGGTCAGCGAGGCCGTTGAACCCGGCGTTGTTATCGAGGGTGAGGGTGGCGTAGTTGATGTCGATGGAGGAAGTGCCGGTGAAGGCGCCATCGCTCGCGAGGGTCGTGGTGCCGCCAATGATCGATGTGGTGCCGGTGAAGCTGCTGGCGGATGGCAGCGTCAGCGTGTTCTGCCCGGAGCGCACAAAGTTCAGGAGCCCGGTCAGCGAACCCGCAAAGGTCCGTCCGGCGTTATCCTGGTTTATGATCAGTTGGGCCGTCGTGCCCGAGGTGTTGGTGACGATACCGCCAGAACCTGGAGCGGTGGTGTCCGTCATGAAGCCAGAAATTTGCTGCGAGTTCCCATTCAGATCGAGCGTGGCACCAGGACCGCCCATGACGATGAAGTTCCCCGGAGTCAAGGTGTTGCGGCCACCGTTGAGCTGGACCGTGCCGCGGGCGATAACCGTGTTCCCCGTGAGGGTGTTTCCATTCACCCCGGAAAGCCCGGTGATCGAAGCGGGAGAGGAAACGATCAAGGTGCCAGCGCCGTCCTTCACCAGACCGGCGGTTCCAGTCAGGGTGCTTTGCAGGCTCAGGCTGGAACCAGAATCCACATGGTAGACGCTCTGCACGGCGGCGTTGGCGATCACTGGCACGTTGATCACGTGAGTGGCCGCGCCCGTGGCGAGGACCCCGCCTGAGGTAAGGGTGAGCTGATTAAAGGCTGCTCCGCCGAGGGTCACTGCGGAAGAACCATTGATCTTCACGGCGTTCAAGGTGCGGTTGGCGGTCAACGCGGCATTGGCCGTCAGGTTCATCGTGTCCGTGGCGGCGGCGGTGTTCGGATTGTTGCTATTTTGGTAAGCGGTGAACGCCGCGATTCCATTGGTGGCCCCATAGGTGGCAAAATCCGCCCCGTTCACCGTAGCGCGGGCGAGAATTCCCGTGGATGCTGGGACAAGCGTCGGTGCAGTGGTGAAGAGAATCCGGTTGCTGGCGGTCCCAAGGTTCGTGCCTTGGAAGTTCGCCGATCCATCGGTGCCGAACGTCAAGCTGGCAAAGGTGAGCGCCACATTTCCGCCGCTGGTCTGCGTGCTGGAGAAGACGCCTCCCATGCGGTTGAAGGTGAGCGCGCCCAAGGTTTCCGAGGAGCCAGCGCTGTTCCCGGTGTAGTTGACAGTCCCGCCTTGCAGCGTCACCGGACGACCACCGAGGCGGGCCGCAGCGGTTCCGCTGTCCGTGATGTTCAGCGTGCCGTTGGCATTTACCGTCACGGCGGTCGTGGAAGCCGTGGAAAGTGTGTTCCCCGTGCCGGAAATGTTCAATGCCCCTCCACTGACGGCGACAGCCGCCGCGGGCACTGCGTTCGAGGTGTTGATGCTCCAGGTCCCAGACCCGATCTTGTTCACGGTGAACGTGCCCGGAGAGCCCGCCAAGTTGGTCACGGAGGAAGAGAGGGTCCCGTTGCCCGCGCCCGCCAAGAAGAGTGTCATCGAGCGTCCGGTCCCGCCAGACGCGTGGTTCACCGTCACTCCACCGGCGATGTTCAGGGACGCGCCGGAATCCGCGCCCAAGGTGACGTTCCTCGACACGTTATCGGCTCCCGGCGCTCCAGTGACCGTGATCGCGCCGTTCACGGAGTTGGAGCCAGCCACACTTTGAATCGCGCCGCCGTTGTTCATCCCGCCCGCTGTCACGCTGTCCGCGGACACCGTGATTGCGATGGGATTGCTCAGGGAGGCGTTCTCCAACTGCAACGCCGCGCCGGAGGCAGGGGCGGCGATGGTCACCGTGCCCGAGCCAAGTGCGTTGGCTTGTTTGGCGCGGACGGCTCCCGCGTTGATGTTGACGGCTCCCGTCCAGCCCGTGTTGTCCGCATCAATCGCGACCACGCCATTGTCGTTCTTGTTCAACGCATTGGTGGCGGTGGTCACGGAGAAAGGCTGGTCGAGTTCCAACATGTAACCGGCGCTCACCTCAATGGCATTATTGGGCTGATTGAGCACGAACGTGCGATCCGTGGCAAACGACCCCGTGGCCCGGAAGCCTGCGCCCGTGGTGGCATCGGCATTGAGACGAATCTGGTTGCCGGAATCGCCTAATGCACCGTCCGAACCGGCGGCCACAATCCCCCCGAGAATGTCAATCACTTTGCCTGAGCCCCCAAAGGTGTTGCCGGAATTGCCCAAAACCAAGGTGCCTGGGCCTGACTTGGTGAGATCATATCCACCCGCATCAGAGACCACGCCGCTCAGGATGAGGCCCGGTACCACGTTGGAGGCCGTGGCGGTTCCGACAGCAAAGTGGGAGGCTCCGTTGAGAGTTGTGGTTCCAGTGAACTCCAGTCCATACCCGCTTTGATTGGAGACGGACATGATACTTCCACCATTGGTCAACGTATTTTGTTGGAGGACCTTGTTGCGGGCATTCGGCGCACCGCCGGAGCGATTCACGGTGACTGCGGTGTCGCCGGTGATGTTGATATTGGATCCGAGAACAAGGCTTTCCTGGGTGCCCAGTGTGTTTCCGTCCGCGCTGAAGAGGAGGCCGCCCGTGGCATTGATTGTGCCGTTGTAACTGCCGACGGAGAGGATTCCGAGCCCGGACTTGTTGATTTCATCAGTGGAGAGTGACCCACTGGCATCCCCAATCGTCACGGTCATTTGTGGAGCGGTCACCGTCGCGTTCCAAACCGAAGGCAAGGTCGTGACGCCGTTGAAGGTCAGGTTATTGATGCCGTTGAAGACGGTGTCGCCGGAGAAGACAACGTTGTTTGTGATCGTCCGCGCCGCGCCGCCGGCGAGCACCGTGGTGTTGGCTCCGACCGTAAGCGTTCCCGTCCCGACCGGGCCGGTGACAACCGGGTCCCCAAGGACCGTGGAGTTTGTGTCCGCGGCGATGATCAACCCTCCGCTGCTGATCTCCACGCCGCCGGAGAAGGTGCTGGCTCCGCCCAATTGAAGAATGCCGTCGCCAGACTTGCTGATGCCTCCGTTGGTGATGACGGAGTTGATGATGAGACCCGCTTGCCACGGAGCCACGTCAATACCGTTGACGAGGGTCTGACCGACGCTGATGGAATAGGCACTCGCGCCATTGAGATCAAGTGTCCCCGTGCCGATGGTGGCGACGGCTCCAGCATTGGAGGTCGTCGCGGTGATTCCGCCGGTCAGGGTCAAGGTGCCGGTGGGGGTCAACGTTGGAGCGGCGCCGCCCAAGTTGTTCACGGTAATTCCGCTTAGGGAGTTGTTGCCAGCCAGAGTCACGGTGGAACCGCCGCCCAGGGTGAGCAGCTGGGAAGGAATGATCGCCCCAGCGGTCTGCGTGAGGGTGCCCTGATTCACGGTGATCCCACCCGAGCCGAGGGTGGAGGTCGCCCCCAGGACCAACGTGCCCATGTTGATCACGGTTCCGCCCGTGTAGGTGTTCGTTCCGTTCAGCGTCATCACGCTCGCGCCCGTGTCACCCGAGCTCTTGATGACCCGAATCGCGCCGCCGTTATCGACAATCGCGGCATCGATTGAGGCGGTCCGGTTGGTGCCCGAGTAGTTCCCGTGGTGGATGAAGAGATCCCCTCCGCCGGATGGACCAGTCAGGTTCCCGTTGGTGATGCCGAAGTTGACGTTGTCCGTTGCTTGTCCAAAGAGCAGACCGCCGCCAGCGATGGTGAGGGTATTCCCGCCGAGATTCAGGGTGGTGGCTGAGGCCTGTTGACCGAATGTGAGCGTATTGACGGACGTATTGCCCGCCAACGTGGTGGTCCCGGTAGCGGTGAAACGCACATTGTCGGAGGCCGTCGCCCCGGTATTCAAGCCCAGGGCGGAGTAACCCGGGAAGCCGGTCTGGTTCAGGGCGCCCACCCCGTAATTCGAATCATAGCTGGCAAACTCCCGGTCGATAATGGCCCAGGGTCCAATGATGTTGTTGGTCAAAGTTGGCGCGGTGGTGAAGAAGGTGCGGGCATTGCTGCCAATCGTTCCCACTGTAGTGTTATTGCTGGCGAAGCGAACGGTGGCCGATGAACCGGAGCGAGTCAGTGAGCCGAAGGTGAGGGTCGAGGAGTTGATGCCCGTGCCACCGTTGGCGTTGACGATCTGGCTGTGGCCATCGACGAGCGTCAAGGCGCCCAGGGTTTCGCTGGAGTTGGTCTGGGTCCGACCGTTGAGAGTGATGATGCCGCCGCGCAGAGAGATGGGCACGCTGGGGACACGGTCTCCGCTGTCCACCAAACCTGTGTTAGTCAGGGCGAGGCCGCCGAAGTTGATATCGATTCCAGACGTGTTGCTCAAGGCCCCTGAGTCGTTAAGTGTGACAGTACCGCCGCTGATCAGAGTGGCGCCAGAATAGGTTTGAGGGTTGGTCAGCGTAAGCGTGCTGGTTCCCGTCTTGTTGAGGAAGATGGTTCCTTGAATCGAGCCCCCGAAGCTTGAGTTCGCGTTTGTCACCAAGGTTGCCTGCGCACCGCTGTTGGTGATGATGCCGCCCCCAACATCGGCCCCAGCCCCTGCGCCTTGGCTGGCGAGGTTGGCGATGAACTGGCTCCCGTTCATTAAGTCCACAACGCCGCCCGTGTTGACCGTGAGGTTATTGTTGAAGAACAAGGTGTTGGTGGCTCCGGATTGGAGCTTCAGCGTGCCGTTGTTCACGGTCGTGGTCCCCGTGACATACTGTTGCTGGTTTAGATTGAGGGTGCCCGGAAGCGCCTTGGTCATTCCGCCAGTGCCGCTGAAAGCGCTGGTGACGTTGAGGGCTTGGCCGGAAGCGACGTGGATCACGCCTTCGGTCGCGCCCAGAGCCACAATCGGAACGGAAAGGGCGGAAGTCGTGCCGACACCGCTGCCACGGACGAGGATAGCTCCGCTGGTGAGCGTAAGGGTGGTGGGATTAAGGCCGCCGAGCCCGCCCACATTCGGCACATTGCCAACCAGCGGACCGCTCTCCAAGGTGAGGGCGTTCAGGGTCTGGTTTCCGGTCAGTGAATTCGACTTCGCCGCCGTCGCCAGATACGTTTGAGTGGGACCCGCGCTAAGCACGTTTGTCGCCGCCGCGTAGGCGGTGAAGGGAACGATGCCGCTGCCGGTGATCCCGGTGCCGTTGTAGGTGGCGAACTCACTGCCATTGACCGTCAGACGCGGGAAGATGCCCGTCGTTGCCGGAGTCAAGGCCGGAGTGGTGGTGAAGCGGATGAGGTTACTAGAGGGAGAGAGCCCAATCAAGTTGCCCGAGGCACCCGCGCCGAACGCGAGGGAGGCAAACCGCATCTCGGTGGTAGAGCCACCACCATTGGTCATGTTGATGACGTTGGCCCCGGAATTCAAGGTCAGGGCACTGGTATTGGCATCGACGAATGGAGAGGCGCTGCTGGTGTTGTAGTTCAGCGTGCCGCCAGCCAACGTGACCCCGCGATTGGTCCAGCGGGTGACCGGCCCAGTGGTGTTATTCACCGTCAGGGTGCCGCTTTGGTTGACCGTGATCAAGCCGGTGGCACCCACGGAGCCAACCCCTGCGGAGCCGAGGACAAACGTGCCACGGTTGACGTTCAGTGCGCCGACGAAACCGCTGCTGGCGACCCCAAGGGTAGTCGTGCCGGATCCGATCTTGGTCACTGAGCTAACCGCTCCGAGCGCGGAGCCGGTGAGATTGATGTTCCCCGCCCCGGCGAAGGTCAACGCCTGGGCACCGGAAATGCCACCGGTGAGATTCAAGGTATTCCCGGCATCCGCGCCGATGGCGGCTGCCCCTGCCAAAGTGATGGCACCCGATGCGGTCGATGTTCCTGATCCAGTTCCCTGAAGGGCACCGCCCGTCAGAATGCCCGTGCCGCTCAGACTAAGGGGGTCCGCCACGGAGAAGCCGGCAGGGAGACGCAGAGCAGCCCCGCTGGCGCTGACTACGGTATTTCCGGCGGTGGTTCCGAGGGCACCGTTGTGGCCGACTTCGACCGCCCCTTGGCTGATGGTGAGAGCGCCGGCCCAGGCGGCGCTGTTGTCGGCGGAAAGCAGCAGGGTGCCGTTGTCAGCCTTGGTCAAACCGGCGGTATTTCCGGCGCCAGCGTTCAGGTCGAAAGCCGTGTTGAGGGTCAAGGCATTGCCTCCGGTCACCTCAATGGCGCGGGTGTTGGCCGTGTTGGAGAGCTGAAGCGGATTGGCGAGAGTGTAGGTGCCAGTCGCCCGGAACGTCGATGTGCCGGTGGTGGGATTGAGTTGGATGATGTTTGCCGCATTCCCCAGTTGGGCATTGCCGACGGCAGAAACCACCCCTTGGTTGATGTTGATGTTGCCGGTAAAGCTATTGCTCGCATTGCCGAGAACAACCGCGCCGGCACCGGTTTTGGCGAATCCGGTGCCGCTGAGAACGCCCGAGAGGTAGAGCCCCTGGGTCACATTTGAGCCGGTGGCGGTTCCGACGCCGATAGAGGTCCCCGTCAGCGTCACAGCTTCCGAGACTTGCAAGCCGTATCCACTGCTATTGGTCACCGTGATACCAAGCCCCAGATTGGAGATCGATGCCGGGGCGATGATCTTGTTGGCCGCCAAGGTGGTGCCCCCGCGGTTGACGGTGATGCTCGGGACAATGCCCGCATCAAAGACGACATCGCCGACGCTCAGGGTCTGCACCGAACTGGTGGTGTCTCCATCATGAAGCAGGGTAACGGCGGCGGCATTGCCGAGGGCAGCGGCATTGAAATTCCCGGTGTAGTTGGTCGCGTTGAAAATGAGCGCGCCCAGCCCGGTCTTGGTGATGCTGGAGAACGGACCGGGGATGTTGCCGGCCAAGTTGACGGTGAGACCTGGATTGGTGACCTGGACGGTGGGGGTTGAGCTCAGGCCGCTGATCGGTCCATTGAATGTCAAGGTCCAGGCCGTATTCGCGGTGCTGTCAAACGTAGGAGTGCCCGCGAAAGTGATGGGGTTGGCGATGGTGTTGCTGGCACTCGCAAGGATGGTGGTGCCAGAAGCCACACTCACGGAGCCAATTCCCAACGGACCACTGGCAAGGCTCCCGGCTCCAGGACTGCTCGTAGGGCTGCTGTTTCCGGCAAGCACCACCCCACCATTGCTGAGAGTGAATCCAGAGAACGTGCTGGCTCCGCCAAGTTGCAACAAACCGTCGCCTGTCTTGTTCATGGATGCGCCCGGGCTCAGAATGGCCGCGGAGATGGACAGGGTAGGCACCAAGTTGGTGACAGTCACTCCGCCCACCTGAATCGAGGGGGTGTTGATCGTCTTGGCGCCAGAGCCGATGTCAATCGAGCCGGCGATCGTCGCAACGAAGGCAGGGTTGCTGGAGGAAACCGTGATCGGCGTTGCGTTGCTAAGGGTCAGGAGCCCACCGCTGGTGACGGTCGGGGCGGCGGTGCCGCCGTTGTTGTTGAACGTGAGGCTATCGAGCGTATTCGCGCCCACCAACGTCAAGGTGGACGCTCCGTTCAGGGTGACGGCATTCGTATTGTGAATCTGGCCCGCGTTCGTGGCCATGGTCACGGTGCTGTTGGTGAGGGTGAGGCCACCGGCCGGGATCACGACGTTGGTGGTGCCGTTAGCGGTCGCACCGCCCGTGAGACTCAAGGTACCTTGAGAGACGATCGTTCCGAGACTGTAGTTGTTCGAGAGGTTGCTGAGCGCCAGGGTGCCCGCCCCGCTCTTCACCAAGCCAGTGGCGCCGGTGACCTGGGAGTTGATCGTCGTGGTCCCCTGGGCGTTATAAACCACGAGTTCCGAGGTGCCACTGGTGATGATCCCTGGTACTGAGGTGGTGCCGATGGTGGTGCTGTTGTTGTTGTCGCTCCGGAGGATACCGCCCAACTCCAAGTTCAAAATGTTCCCAGCATCAGCGAACGTCAGGTCGTTGCTAAAGCCACCCGCAAAGCGCAGCAACGCGGACGTGGTGACCGGCGCGGTGAGGTTTGTCGTCGTAGCGGACGTAGCCGTGAGAAGGGTGATGTTGCCGCTGCCGAAGGAGCCATCGTACCCAGTGAATCCCCCTTGGCCAACGATCCCGACGCCGAGGCCGGCGTTGTAGGCTGCGTAGTCGGTCGAGTTGGCGATCGCCCAGGCGCCCAACACCCCACTACCCAGGACGGACGGGGCGGTGTCGAAGACGATCCGCGCGTTGTTACCCTGCTGACCGATGTTTGTTCCCGTGAAGTTGACGGTAGTTCCCGCAGATCGAGTGAGACTGGCGAAGTTGAGATCCACCGAAGTAATCGTTCCGCCCCCCGTCGTGGCGGTGAGGGTGTTGGCTCCCTGAAGAGAGCTCACCGCGCCGAAGGTCTCCGTCGCGGCCGTGCTGATGCGTCCTGTGACGCTCACGGTGCCTCCACGGAGGTTCAGCGCAATGGCGTCGCCAATGCGGTTGTTGTTCTGGGTTTGGAGGCCGGTGTTGTTGCTGAGGAACAACGTGGACCCTCCATTGATGTTGATCTCGGAGGTGTTGAGCAGGGTGGCGTCATTCTCCAAGGTGGTGGTGCCGCCCATGAGGAGTGTCGTACCGGTATATGTTTGTGGGCTGGCGAGGGTCAGGGTGCTTCCCCCGGCACTCCCGAAGTTGAGGGAGCCCGCAAGGGTTCCCGCAAAGCTGGTGCTAGCGGATTTATTGGTGACCAAGACACCGCCGGTGCTGGTGATGGTGCCACCTGCGGAAGGCAGGGTGCCACTGCTGGACAGCGTTCCGGCATATTGTCCGCCGCCATTGAGGTCGATGACCCCAGGGGTATTGACGACAACAAGCTGGTTCGGGAAGAAGGTGTCCGCGCCGCCGTTGAGAGTGACGGTTCCGTCAAGGACGTTGTGGGAGAGTCCGGTAACGAAGCTACGCCCTCCAGCTCCAAATGCTAGCGAACCTGGCAACACTTTGGCCCAGCCGTTCGAACCGGTGATATTGCCGTTCAGAGTGAGTGTCGTGCCGGATGCGACTTGGACGAATCCTGTGGTCGCACCAAAGGCCACTTCGTTAACTCCAATCGAGTTATCGCCGCCCGTGTTAAGGATCCCGGCAGCTCCCAAAGTCAGCCGGTTCAAAGCGGCCCCGGTCACGGCAATCCCCGTGCCGTTCAACTTGATGGCGTTGACCGTCCGATTTGCGGTGGTCGCTGCCGATCCCGTCAAATTCATCGTGTCCGTGGAGAGCGCCGTGTTGAGGTCATTCGAGTTATTGTATCCTGTAAAGGCTTCCACCCCATTGGCGGTGTGCGTAGCGAAATCCGCCCCACCGTTTACAAAGATTCGAGTGTTGATGCTGTTGGTGAGCGTGGGAGCTGCCGTAAAGATCACTTTGTTCGTCGATCCAAGCGAGGGGATTGAACTCAGGTCCAGCGACGATCCCGAGTTTGGTGTCGCGAGCGAACCGAACGTGAGAACGTTCGGGCCGCTTCCAGTCATCGCGATGCTGGACATCGCTGTGTTGAGGGTAAGTGTTCCAGTCGTCTCACTTGTCCCGCTGGAATTCCCAATGAAATTCAACGTGCCCCCGTTGCCAGTCACGGCACCGGCGTCGGCCAAGCGGTTGACGTTCCCCCCACTGTAATCGAGCGTCACGGTTCCTGTAGGATTGAAGGCAATGCCGCCGGCCCAGCTTCCCGAGCCGCCCAACGAGACCGTGCCACGATTCGCCGTAAGGGTTCCGGTGGCGGTATTCGCGGCGCCCAGGTTGAGGGTGCCGTTACCGGAGTAGGTGAGACCTCCCGCGGCCGTCCCTCCGTTCTGGACGATGCCAGAAATGGTGGTGCTCCCGGACCCGAGAACCGTGAGGGTGCGGCCCGTGTTGTCGTTGGAGAGGCTAACATTCCCGGAGAGAGTGAGATTTCCACCGCCCGAAAGATTGTTCACCAGGAGCCGATTGCCCGCGCTGTTGGTAAGCACCCCGGCCATTTGGATGCTGTTGGTGCCACTGATCACCGCTGGGTCACCAGTAAGGAAGACGGTGTTGTTGAGAGCGTTGGCTCCCGTCAGAGCCCCAGCATCGGAACGCAGGACACCACCCGCGAAGTTGAACTGACTGGTTCCAGTGCCGATTTGGGCCACGCCAAGCGTCTTGTTGAGGATCAACGTCCCTTGAGCCAGGGTCGTGGCACCGGTGTAGGTGTTCGCGGAAGAACCGCCGAAGGTGAAGGTGGCGTCGTTGGCGATGGCGATGTTCCAGGCGGTGGTGTTGGTCCCGTTGGAAGCATTGGGGATCACGCCGTTCCAAACGGTAGAACCAAAGCCGCGAACGTTGACCACGCGGTTGTTGGTCTTGCTGTTGACGAAATTCCCATTCACGGTCAGCACAGCCCCGTTTTCCAGGTTATTGCTGATCGTTTGGTCGTTGTCCCCAGACGCGATAGTCCAAGTGCCACCAAGCGTGATGTTGTTCTGACCGGCGATAACGGCGGTTGAGTTATTGGCGTGGCTGATCGGCTTCGATGTGCTCAGCGCGGAGCCATAAGCGAAGATGCCGCCGTTGCTGAAGCCGATTGCAGAGGCAGAGCCAATGCCAGCCGTGGTGAGGCCCAGCAAGCCGCCGTTGGCGTTGATTGGACCTGTAAACGTGTTGCTTGAAGATGGATTGAGGATCCAGACCCCGCCGTCCGCTTTGCTAACCCCCAGAAGGCTGGTGCCATTGTCTGCCAGGGTCGACGTGATCATGTTATTGTCCACGTTGGATCCGCGAAGCTCCAGCGTCATGGTGAAGGCCCCCGTGTTGCTATTGGTGACATTGGTAAGAACAAGAGGACCGCTGCCCGAGGCATCGATACGGTGGGTCCGGCTGGCGGAGAGGGCCGTTTGGAAGACGAGCGGCCGGGATGAGGTCTCGCCGGGCCCAACGTACAGAATAGGACTGGAGGTGGCGTTCTGGTTGACGATGAGCGAACCGCCGCTGGCGCCCAGAGAGCTCGAGATCGTACCACTAGAATTGCCAAACGATGTAATCACCAGAGTTCCGTCATTCACCGTGGTATTCCCAATATAGGTGTTTGCATTGCCGAACATGAGGACCCCGGTGCCGTTTTTGGTCAGGGCGCCGCCCGTGCTTCCACTAATGACGCCGGAGAGGATGCCCGCAGTGACCATAGTGGCGGTGTTGGCGTTGGCATTCACCGTGACGGTGCGCGCGGAGCTGCCAAGATTGATGTCGTTGGTGATCTCGGTTTCGCCAAGGGCCGTGGCGGAGCCAAGGACTAGCGCCGATGGACTGAAGTTCGTGCTGCCCCACGTGAGCCCGCCTCCGCCGATCGTAACGACAAGGCGGTCAGGAGTGGCGGCGGCGAAGCCGGAGGTCCCAGCGGGGAGCTGAACGGTGGTTCCAGTGCCCGCAACGGGAGCACCGAGGGTGCGCGAGAAGGTGCCGGAGGTCTCCAACACACCGCCGTTGAGAACGAGCGGACTTGAAGTCGAGAGGCCCTGCACGGCAGCCACCGAACTAGCCACCCGCAGCGAGCCGGCCGAGACGGTGGTAGTGCCGGTGTAGGTGTTGGAAGTCGCTGGATTCAGGATCCAAAGACCGGCGTCCGCCTTGGTCAAGGAAAGGGCTTCCCCGGCGTTGGGATTGTCGCGCAGGCGGATACGCATCTCGTTGTCGCCAGTCGAGTTTCCGCCCAAAGTCAAGGTGCGGGTGCCCGTGCCGCTGAAGGAGACGTCCGCCGTGTTGTTCCAGATCAGGGTAGCGTTGTTGGCACTACCAGCCGCCAGGATGCTATTCCCGTACTGACCGGAAGATTGGATGGTGCCATTACCCGCCAGGGTGAACAGGCGGTCAATGCTCACCGAGGGCGTCTGGGTGGTCTGGTAGATGGACGCATTCGATCCTGTGTACTGCAACGTGCCGCCATTGAACACCAAGCTGGCCGCGTTGGTAGCCGCGCTGGTGGAATCACCTTTACCAATGCCACTGGCCTCCCCGATATTCGTCAAACTGGTGACCGCGAGGGTTCCCGCCGTCACAGTGACTGGTCCGGAGAAGGTGTTGGCCCCCGTGAGGGAAACGGTGCCGCTGCCGGCCTTGGCGAATTGAATCTTAGCGTTGGCGCCGTCCTGAATCACGCCGCTGAAAAGGCCAGCCGAGTTATTGTTGCCCACACGGAGAGTGGCGGTGCCACTGGCTGCACTGTTCGTAATGGTGCCAGCGCCGTTAAATGCGTTGAGGCCATTGGCCGATACGCTTCCCACACTGATCCCGTTGAGGTCGAGGGTCGTCCCCTGCCGCATCATCAGCCCGGCATTGGCAGCCCCGAGGGTGCCGGAGCCGGCGAGCTGGACAGTCCCTTCATTGATGGTCAAGGTGCCGGTGTAGGTATTCGCGCCGCCCAAGATCAGGGTGCCGCTGCCGCCCTTAGTGACCCCCCCGCTGCCGTTGCCCAAGATGGAATTGATCGACAGCGTGTTGCTGGCGCCGCCCGTGCCGCCGGTGAGGATGAGCACTTCCTGGTTGGAGGCGGAAGTGGTGATGGTTTGCCCACTGATTACGGAGGCGCCTCCCGCGTTGTCGTGGAGAATCCCGCCCAGGGCACTGGCACTCGCCGAGGTAAGGGTAAGGTTACCCGTGCCCAGAGTGAGGTATGCGCCCCCAGTGATCCGAACCGAGTTTGCAGCAACTGCGGCAGATGTGGTGGTGTCGGCGCTCAGAAGGTAATTCCCGGTGGCGGCACCGATGGAGGTGGGGAAGGCGGTGGCGGCTCCCAATGCGGCAAGATTCGTGTTCGTCGCTGGGGTAGCTACGAAGTCGATGGCGCCGGTAGAGGGATCCGTGATGAAGGCACCGCTCACCAATCCGTTCGAAACCGCAGTCGGCACAGCGGAGAACCGGATGCCTGTCCCCGTCCCTTGCTGGAAGTTCACCACGGCACCAGCGCCACGCGTGGTATATCCGGAGAAACTCAGAATAGGGCTGCCGCCGTTTGCGGTGGTCTTCACGACCCCGGCCCCGGCGGAGGGAGCGAGCAGCCCCACGGTTTCGGTGAGGGCTCCCGCCGTCGAAGAGCCTAGATATTCGAAGGTCCCACCCGCCCACTGATTGCCGCGCAGGGCGTCAGAGTTGAAAATGACTTGGCTGGAGTTGTTGATGACATCCGAGCCATTCCCCGCAGCTGCGGTGGGGCGGACTTGCAGAGTCCCGCCACTGACGGTGACGTTGCCGGTGAAGTTCGAGGTGCCACCAAACGTAAGCGTGGTGCCCGCCGCAATGGCCGTCGTGCCAATATTATTGCTGATGGTCAACGTGGTGCCGTTCACCCCGATGACCACGGAACCGGCGGGCACGTTCGTGCCGCTGACCGACTGGCCCACGACGATGGAAGGATTGGTCGCGGACAGAGTGATGATATTTGTGCTGGTGCCGCTGGCACTACCCCCGGTCGTCTGGGTGGTGCCGCCGAGGTAGGTGGAAGCGGCTGGGGAATAGAGCCAAGTGTTGCTGCCAACCTTGGACAAGCCAGTGGTGCCACCGTTGATCGAGATCACGCCACCGATCTCATTGACGATCGACGGAGCGCTATCGCCGCCCAAGTAGAAAAGCTTATTCCCAGCGCCACCAGCCGCCACGGGCTTCCCGCTGAAGACCAGCTCGGATCCACTCGACTGATTGGCCAGGATGATCCCGGCGGTGGTGGTCCCAGAAAGATTAAGGAGCCTGTTCGAGGTATCCCCGATGCCACGATAGTCGAGAGCACCGTTGCTCAACTGGATCGCTCCGATGCCCGTGCTACTGTTGAGGGCGCTCATGCTAGAGATGGCCAAGGTCCCGGTCACGGTGGTGCTGCCGGTAAAAGTGCCAGCGGTGCCGTTGTAGGTGAAAGTGCCCGTGCCAGACTTGGTGAGATGGTGAGTGGCTCCGGTGGCGAGCACGTTACCGGTGAGCACCGTTTCCGCATTGCCGCCGACCGTGAACGTCCGGGGGGTGGTCTGATTCGTGTTCCAGGCGTTGCCGATGAGAGTGCCGAGCCCGTTGCTATTGTTGGTGAAAATGAAGTTACTCAAGTCCTGCGTGGCATTCTCCCCGCCGATCAAACCACTCGCTCCCGTAGCAGAAAAGCCGTAGCCATTGCGCCCGCTGAAGCTGAATGTCGAGTTCGTGCCCCCGGAGGCACGAGAGAAGTTTCCGAAAGTGATGGTCTGATTGATCAAAGAAGAGCCGACCCCCAAAGGCCCAGTGATGTCGTGATCAAGAAACAGGACTCCAGTGCGATCCGCCCGGACCATAACGTTCCGGGTGGAGAAGCTGCCCGGGAGATCCGTCCGAAACTCCACGGTGGAGTTCTCCAGGTCCAACGAACGGGCCATGGTGCCAATACCGAGAGCGCCGTTGGATTGAACGCGGACGTTGCCGGATTCAATGCGAAGCGATCCCATGTAGCTGTTGTTCGCATTCTGCAGCCACAGGACATTCCCAACGGTGTTCCCTGCCTTGAAGAACCGGTCATTGGCTGTATCCGTGCCAGTGACCCGGCCGGAGATGATCCAGTTCCCATTACCTTGGAAGCCAGCGATGCTGCCAGATCCCAAGCTCACGTTGCCCGTGACAGTGGTCGCGCCATGGGAAGCCCACACGCGGGAATCACTCGCGGAGCCATTGGTGAGCCCCCCGGCCAAGGTGTTGTAGCCGATGCTGATGAGGGAACCGGTCTGGTTGATGGCACCGGCGCCACGGCCAGAACCGCTGATCTCGCGATCAATCGTAAGTCCGGCAGCGAACGCGGAAGTCCCGGTGCCCTGAAGGACGAGAGAGCCTCCGGAAAAGCCCGGGTTGCCAGTTTGGCCAACGCCCGTCACGGAAATCGCCGTGGTCCCCGTGCCGAGTTGATTCGGGTTGGTGATGACGATGCTGCCGCCCTTGATCGCAACATCTCCGGAAAAGGTGTTGGCGCCCGTGAGCCGCAGCGTGCCGTTCCCCGTCTTGGTGAAGCCAGACGTCCCCGCAAGGATGGCGCTAATCGTCGCGCCGTTGGTGCCAAAGCCGGTATTGTTGACCGCGATGACCGGAGAAACAAAACCCGCGGCCGGAGCCAACGTGAGCGTTTGCGTCGTGCTCGGGGCGATGGTGTAGCCGTTGACGTTGAAGCGCAAGCCACCGGCCGTGATGTTTTCCCCCAAGGTCACCGTGCCCGCGGTTCCGGTGAAGATCGCGGTGTCGGAGAGATTGGGCCAAGCCAGATTGGTCGAAAGCCCGTCCCACCACGCCGATGCGGACAGATCCCAGGTGCCAGCCCCACCGAGGTTGGTTCCGCTAAGGGCGTTTCCGGAAGAGTCACCATCCTGATCCCAATAGTAATCCGCCGCTTGGAGACTAACGGGGCTTCCGGTCAACACCAGCAACGGAATCAAAACAGCCGCTACGGTCTGCTTCAGGGCAAGGGGCAGATGCGGAAGTGGGGCACGATATTTCATAGCGCGGGCTTCAAATACAGCCCACGACCGCCCAGAGACCACCGTTCCTGACAGAGGTCTCAAAGCTTGGGGGCTTTTCTCAACTTCGACCGAATCTCAAAACCGGACCTAAAAAGCAAGGGTTTTTTTAGGGAAACGTTAACCTGCTAAGAAACAATTCGTAGAATATTAAGATAACTTAAAGATCAACCTCTGCTGAGTTGGCGGATTGGCGGATTGGCGGATTGGCGGAGTGCCGTCAACGCCGTCAACGCCGTCAACGCCGTCAACGACGTCACCAAGCTCAGCCAACCATCCTTCACCCCATGGCGCGCCAAACGCATAGCGAGCTCACTCCGCCGCTCTGACGCTCTTCGACTGGATCAGGAACGTCAGCAGCCCTCCAACCACCAGCAACGCGGCCGCGACCTGAAAGGAGGAATCAAAGCTTCCGCTGCTCGCTTTCAGACGTTGCGCCACCGGACTGAGGAGACTTCCGGCGCCCCAGGCAGTGAAGAGGAGACCGTAATTCAGCCCGAAGTTTTTGAGCCCCCAGAGGTCTTTGGCGAAGGAGGGAAATAGGGACAGATTCGCCCCATAGTTGAGCCCGATCAGCGTGGCCACGAGAACGATAATGTATTGGGCGCCCTCTGTGGATTTGGTCACCGGAATGGCCACGAGCATGAGGATGGCTTGGAAAAGCAGCACGAACAGCAGCGTCCAGCGGCGGCCGATTTTGTCCGAAAGCAGGCCCGCGCCGATCCGCCCTCCGGCATTGCCGATGGCCATCACGGCGACGGCGATGAACGCCGCTTCTTTCATGGTGGTCTTGGCCATGCCGCTGATGCTGCCAATCACCATCAATCCGGCCCCGGCCCCCGCGAAGTAAATCAGCCAAAGGATCCAGAAGTTCCCAGTGCGAACGATCTCGCCCGGCCCCATTCCGGCCCCGGCGGGTTTGGAACCGCCCGCGGACCGGGCATCCGCCACGTAACCAGCGGGCGGGTTCTGAAGGAGTTGAGCCAGGCCGACGATGATCACCAAGAAGGCGCCCCCGAGAATGAGCATCGATTTCTGCAGTTGGTAATTCGTCACCAGATATTGCGAAAGTGGCGCGAGATAGACCGGTGCCAATCCAAATCCGGCGACGACGAGGCCCGCAATCAACCCAGTCTTGGCCGGGGGAAACCATTTCAGCGCGGGCGGAGTGGCGGAAGAATAGCCGAACCCCATCCCCAAGCCGCCGAGCACCCCGAAGCCGAGCAGCCAGAGCCCGTAGCTGCTGGTGGTGGAAATGAGGATCAAGCCGCTTCCGATGAGCAGACCGCCGATCGAAGCCGTGACCCGAGGCCCCAGCTTGTCCTGGCATCGGCCCGCCAAGATCATGGCGCCTGCGAAGACCAAGCAGCACAGGGCGTAAGGGTCATTGAGCTGAGCGCCTTTCCAGCCAAACTCTTTGGAAATCGCATCCTTAAACAGGCTCCAAGCATAGAGAACGCCAAGCGCCAAATTGATCCCGAGCCCGGCAAAGGTGACGACCCATCCGCGATGGGCGGTGGCAGGAGAACCGGCAGAGGATGGAGCGGGCGCGTTCTGGGTCAGGGTGGACATCCCCGGGAGACTACAGAACTCACGGGATGGATGGCAAGCCCTCGCTCGCAGGCGGCGCGAGGGTTGACGGGAGCGGGTTGGCATCATCCCGCTCCGCCGAGCGCGATGGAAAGCGATCAATTGCGCGACAGCGGCGCCAGGTTTTGCGATCCGCCACCGCTTTTCTCCGCGAATTTGCAAAGATCGTATCACTTTGCGCGAATTCGCACGTAGCCAGGCGACATCAATCACGGCATGATGGAGGGGAATGAATCCCCTTGCGCGAGTCCTCATCGCCATCCCCCTCCTCGCCCAAGGCGTGGCCCTTGCGGCGGACTTGCCGACGGACCACCTCGAATTCTTTGAAAACAAGATCCGGCCGCTCCTCGCCGAGGAATGTCTCGACTGCCATTCCGTTGCCGCCGGCAAACAAAAGGGCGGGCTGCTCCTTGATTCGAAGTGGGGTTGGGAGACCGGGGGCGATTCCGGTCCTGCGATCGTCCCAGGCGATGCCGCCAAAAGTCTACTTATCTCCGCCATCCGCCGCTCGGGAGAACGGGTGGAGCCGATGCCGCCGAAAAAGGCGTTAGCTCCGGAGCAAATCTCCTTGTTGGAGCAATGGATTCACATGGGCGCGCCCGATCCGCGGCCAAAAGTGGAGAGCGCCGGAGCGACGGTGAAGGCGTTTGACGTCGCCAAACGCAAAGCGGAACACTGGTGCTGGGAACCGGTCTCCCGCCCCAACCCGCCCGCCGTGCGCCACGCGGATTGGCCACGCTCACCGATCGATGCGTTTGTTCTGCAACGTCTCGAATCCGCCGCTCTCCGCCCCGCGCCGCCAGCCGATCCGCGGACGTTGACGCGCCGTTTGTATCTGGATCTGACCGGTCTCCCCCCTTCCCCAGCGGATCTGGAGCGACATGGGGTCGATGGACCCAAGTTCGATGCCGCCAAAGTGGTGGATGAACTGCTCGCCTCACCACGATTTGGCGAGAAGTGGGCGCGGCATTGGATGGATTTGGTGCGCTACGCGGAAACCTGCGGCCATGAGTTCGACTACGAGATTCCCAATGCTTGGCGTTACCGGGATTACCTGATCCGCGCCTGCAACTTGGATCTTCCCTACGACGCCCTCGTCCGCGAACACATCGCCGGGGATCTGCTGCCGGAGCCGCGCCGCCATCCGGCGGATCAAACCAACGAATCCGTCCTGGCCACTGGGTTCTGGTATTTTCACGAAGCGGTGCACGCTCCTACGGATGTCCGGCTAGACGAAGCCGAGCGGATGAACAATCAGATCGATGTCTTCAGCAAAGCCTTCCAAGGCCTGACGATCGCCTGCGCTCGCTGTCACGATCACAAGTTCGACGCCATTTCCACCGCGGATTATTACGCACTGACTGGGTATCTCCGGGGCAGCTGCCGCACGGAATCCGTGGTCGATCCCGGTCGGCAGCGGGAACAAACAGCGGCGACACAACGGGAATTGCGGAACCAGGCACCGGCATCGCTCGCGCTGACCGCGGACGGAGCGCCAGGCAAAGCCTTCCTGGCCGCGCATGAACTCGTCCGGGCACAACTCGCCGCGAGCGCCCCGCAAGCCATGCCCGATGCCACCGTTTTGACAAAGATCGCTTCAGAACGCGCGCTCGACGCGGCCCAACTCACCGCCTGGTGCCGCCTGCTCGCCGCGGCACCCAACGCGCCGCAAACTTCCGCCGGTTTCTGGAGCACCATCGTGCGTCAGCCAGAAGCACTTCCGGGTCTGGCGCACGAAGCCCGGCAGACTCGGCAGGCATTGCAGCGGTTTCGCGAGGAAACGGAACTCTTCGAGGCTTTCTCTGGATCGTCCTTGCCCACTGGTTGGACCACCACGGGACAAGCGTGGCAAGCCACTGGCGATCGCGCCGGAGCGAGCTTCTTGAGCGCGCATCCCGTGAGCGCCCCCGGCATGGCGTCGAGCGGTCTTTTCGGCGCCAATCATGTGGGCACGTTGCGTTCCCCTACGTTTCCTACGCCCACGCCGCAAATTCACATCCGGATCCGTTCGGAGAATATCATGACCCGGGTCGTCACCGCGAACTACCACATGGCGATCTACAGCAGACTCCTGTTCGGCGGCACCATCCGCTCCAAGGACGAGGCCAGCACGGAAGACGGCTTCCGCTGGATCAGCCTGGATGGAAATCTCGACAAATATGTCGGGATGAACTCGTATCTAGAGTTCGCCGACAACGGAAACGGTCACGCCGCCATCGACGAGATCCGGTTCTCCAAGGGCCCACGGCCGCCCAAGGAGTTTCCCGCGCTGCTCGATCACTTGCTGGCTGAAGGCGAAGCTCCGGCTGAAGCAACGGATCTGGCGCAGCGACTCGATGCTCTGTGGCAAGAAGCGGTCAGGGATCGCAGCGATGCCGAGATTCTCGATTGGATGTTCAGCCGAGAGTTGGTTCCCGCGGCACAGGCCAAAGCGTTCCGCGCCCTGGTAGCCCAAGGCGCGGCCCTCGCGGCGAAACTTCCCGCCGCTCAGTTCGCCACCACGATGACCCAAGGAACGCCAGAACACGCCTTCGTCTCCATTCGTGGCAATCATCTGAACCGCGGCGCCGAAGTGCCCAATCGCTACCTCGAAGCTTTCGGAGCGCCGCAAGGCACGCGTCTCGATTTGGCCAACCAGATCACCGCCACCAGCAATCCCCTCACCGCCCGCGTCATGGTGAACCGTCTCTGGCATCATCTCTTCGGACGCGGGATCGTCGCCAATGTCGATGACTTCGGCGTGCTCGGCGAGAAACCAAGCCACCCGGAACTGCTCGATTGGCTAGCCCATGATTTTATGTCGAACGGCTGGTCCGTGAAGCGCTCGATCCGCCAAATCGTCCTCTCCTCCACCTATGCACAAGCCTCCACCGCGCATCCGGAGCTCGACCCGAAATTCATCGCGAATGTCGATCCCGCCAATCTCTTGCTGCATCGCGCCCCGGTGAAACGCATGACCGCCGAGGAGATCCGCGACTCCATCCTTGCCGTTTCCGGACGACTCGATTCCACTCCGTTTGGACCTTCGATCCCCACGTATCGCAACGCCTTCATGACGGGCCGCGGCGCCCGGCCCAGCGGTCCGCTCGATGGCGCAGGCCGGCGGAGCGTGTATCTGTCGATTTATCGCAACTTCTTGAACCCGATGTTGCTGACGTTTGACATGCCGAATCCGTTTGGCCCCAAAGGCCGGCGCGGCACCTCGAATGTTCCCGCCCAGGCGCTTGCGTTGCTCAATGATCCGTTTGTGTTGGAACAAGCCGACTACTGGGCGACGCACGAAACGTCATCGCCCGCGCTGGCACCGAACGAGCGAATTGCCGCGATGATGGAACGCGCCACCGGCAACGCCCCGCAAGCGTCCGAAGTGGCTCGTTTGGAAGCATTCTGGCAAGCGCAAGCCGCCGGATATCAAGGTGACGCCAAGCGCGCGTGGACCGACATCGCGCATGTGTTGTTTAACACCAAGGACTTCCTCTATGTTCGGTAAGATAATGAGTTCCCTTCGTAGAGGAAGCGCTTCCGCATTCTCCATCCTCGGAACGGGAAGCCGTTCCGCTACACTTGCTCCATGAAAGCTTCCCATCACTGCCAACGATTCTCCGCTCCGGCGACGTCACGACGTGAGATGCTGCGCCATTGCGCGCTCGGTTTCGGCGGCGTGGCGTTCAGCGCGTTGCAGCAAGCGGCAGCCGGCCCCATTGCCCCGCATTTTCCGGCCCGGGCGCGCAATGTGATCTTTCTCTATATGGATGGCGGACCTTCGCAGGTGGATACCTTCGATTACAAGCCGGCCCTGGAGAAATATCACGGACAAGATCCTCGCCAAGTCATCGGCGCCTTGGCTCCCACGCAATTCGACAACGTCGGAAAGATCCTCAAGCATCAGTGGGAGTTCAAGCAACACGGACAGGCTGGCCATTGGATCAGCTCCCTCTTTCCGCACCTCGCGGCCGTCGCGGATGAATTGGCCATCGTGAAGTCGATGACCTCCAAGTTCCCCGAACATACGTCGGCGAACTATTTCCTGCATACTGGCAGCGGCTTGCAAGGACGGCCCAGCATGGGCGCCTGGACTGGGTATGGATTGGGCTCGGAGAATGACAATCTCCCGGGCTTCGTCGTCCTCAACGGCGGGTTGATTCCGCCCGGCGGCCTCGACTGCTTTGGTTCCGGCTTTCTCCCCGCGACGTATCAAGGGTCGATCTTCCTTCCCAACGAGCAGCCGATCGCCAACATCCACCCCTCGGAGCCATCGGCCGCGTTGCAGCGGAACAAGCTCGACGTCTTGCGCGATCTCGACAGCGCGACCTTGGCGGAAACGGGTTACGAACGGGAAATCGACGCCGCGATCCAGAATTACGAAACCGCTTACCGGATGCAGGCCGCCGTGCCGGAGCTGATGGACCTGCGCGGCGAGAGCGATGCCGTAAAGAATCTCTATGGCCTGAACGCAAGTTATGCGAATACCAAGACGTTCGGCCTGCAATGTCTCTTGGCGCGGCGCTTGGTGGAGCGCGGTGTTCGCTTTGTCGAATTGACCTGCCCCAACGGCAATGGCGATCGCTGGGATCAGCACGGCAAACTCGTCGATGGGCACAACAAGAACTGCATGACCGTGGACCAACCGATCGCCGGCTTGCTCACGGATTTGAAGCGGCTCGGCCTCTTGGAAACGACTCTGGTCGTCTGGGCCGGTGAATTCGGCCGGACGCCATTCGCCCAAGGGAGCGATGGACGGGATCATAACCAATTCGCCTTCACGATCTGGATGGCGGGAGGCGGGGTGAAGCCCGGCGTCTCCGTGGGCCGGACGGACGACTTCGGCTACAAAACGGTCGAGGATCGCTTTGAAATCCACGACCTCCACGCCACGATGTTGCACCTCTTGGGGATCGAGCACACGAAGAGCACCTTCCGCTTCAGCGGCCGCGACATGCGCCTGACGGACGTCCACGGACACGTGATGCACCAGATCGTTGGGTGAGCTTCCACACTCCAAATTGCCGCCCCGTCATGGGGCCTCAGCGACAAGCGCCCCGTCATGGGGCCTCAGCGACCGGCAGTGGCTCAAGGGTGACCTGCCCGGAGGAGAAGCGATTCACCTGCAACGGGGCGACACCTTTCCCGGCCTTGGGCAGCAGCACTCCAGAAAAGCGGATCAGCTTGCCCGTGGCAGGAGCTTTGTAGGACCCGAAGAAACTGCCCTTCGCCGGCACCAACTCCAGCTTCACTCCCGTCGGGTTGTTCGTCACCGTGCCCGGAAGAAACACCTGATTCTTTCCGTCAATGCGAAGCAGCTGCTCCCGATTGGGCGTATTGCCGGATTCGGCGAAGACTAGGCGGGCATTGTCCACGGCTCCAGCCGTCAAGCCGAGCACCGGCGTTCCCACTGGTGGCGGCTGATAGCGGCCTCCGTCCGTCTCCAATGGATGAACCGGAAAACCGGCGGCAAAACTTTCCACTGCTTGCCGTCCCTGCGGCGCCGGTTTCTTGAACCAATCCAGGGTGCCAGTGAGGCTAGGCTGCGGATTTGGGGAAGCAACGGAGCTTTCAGAAGCGGAGGGGTCGATCTGTAGCCAACCTTGGAGCGATCCCGCCGTGAGCGGATTCAGACGGTAGAGAATCCTGTGGATGGGAATTTCTCCGTTCGCCCCGAGCGAACTCGCGCCAGAGACCAGGCTGTTGTCGGCCAACCTTGCCGTCCACGTGATCGATCCATTTGCCGCTACCTTGAAGCTCAACCAGCCCGTCCCCTGCGGAATACCGGTATCACCCGCGGCCGAACGATTCGGCTCTGGCCACTGCAACGACGCCGTGTAGATTCCGTCAAGAGTCAGGGGAGCGGCGGAAGCCTGGAGCCACGGGTTGCGCACTCCCCGGAAGGCGACACTTCCTCCCGGCAAGCCGTCGCTCACCGTCCCCGTCAATTCGCCTCGTTCTGGATCCACCCGGAACATCACCGTCAGGTCGCGAACTTTGGCGCCCCGCGCAATCAACGCGCGAGCTTCCAGGTGACCGCCCGGGG
The DNA here is from genome assembly GCA_945883495.1 of Akkermansia muciniphila. GTDB lineage: Bacteria > Verrucomicrobiota > Verrucomicrobiia > Verrucomicrobiales > DEV007 > V1-115. The sequence goes on along the minus strand of CAMCXS010000013.1, from coordinate 38,969 downwards.
CCAGCTCGACCCGGCCACGAAAAGCGTACCGTTTTCCTTCCAGAAGTAGACTACCGGAATAGGCCCCTGCTTCGGTGAGGACAACGTTCGACAAAAAGCCACCGTGCCCCTGGGAAGTCTGTCCACCCGGCATGCTGAGAGCAGTGGATCGGTCCACCAAACCGGTGAACGATCCGACGGACGCACTTGGCAAGGAAAGAACGCTGTAGTCCACCAGTTCCGCCCGGCTTGCCCCAGCAGCGTTGGTGGCCGTCACCGAGAACGATCCAGCGGCGACGGGGACCTCGGGCCGCCCAGTGATCCGGCCAGAAGCCCGATTCAAGGTCAGCCCCTTGGGCAAGCGTGTCGCCGAGAAGCTGGTGGGCGCATTTGAGGCTTGAACGGTCATGTCAACCCATGCCCCGGTTCGCCACTGAAATGGGCCCATCCCCGACACCACGGGACGCGGCACGACGGTGAGAGCAATGGCCCCACCAGGGATCTGGCTTCCTGGCCTCGAAACCGAGCACACGTACGTGCCCGAATTCCCGGGCTGGAGCGGTCCCAACCGGAGACTGGCGGTATCCGCGCCCTTGACGCTCAACCCGTTTCTCAATCGAAGGTTCCCAAAATCCCAGACGAACTCGATCCCCCCGCGAGGTCCGGCGACGTTTTGGGTTAAGGTGACGGTGCTTCCCTCAAATGCGGAAATTTGCTGCACCTGAGAGTCCACCACCTGCAAGGCGACCGGTTCCGAAGTCGCCGTGCCGGCCGGATTGGAGAGCTCCACCACGTAATCACCACCGTCGGCCAGACCCGCGGAGGGAATCGTCAACCCTTGCAAGTCATCCGTCGTGGAAACGATGGTCTGGCCCCGCCGCCATTCAGCCGCCGTGGGAACGCTCCCCGTGGCGGTCACGTTGAAGCTGGCGGGGTCTCCCAAACGGACCAGGAGAGTTTGCGGGTTCCTCGTGATCTCGGGTGCGATCACTGCCTCCGTGCCCACCAGCGGCATCACGAACGGCTGCGGGCTGCTATCGCTGACGATGCGAAGCACCGCGTTCCGGGTGTCGATCGGCTTGAGCGCCAGCGAGACTTGCAACGTCATTGATTCACCGGGAGCCAGCTCCCGCTTGGGCAGGTCCGAGAGCACGAAGCTGCTGGCCTGGGGCCCCTCCAAGGTCGCGTTGATGCCCACCACCGGAGCATCCCCCCAATTCTGCAGCTTCAACGAAACCGGGACGTTTCGAGATGGCAGTTCTTGATCGCTGTAATACGAGGGCTGAAGGCCGTCGGACCCGGCCGTTACGAGAAGGCGGGGGCGGGGTGGTGGTGCTCCCGTGGCGACGATGACGCCCGCTTGTCCAGCATCCCAGGCGGCAATGTCCAGCCCAGGAGCGAGCCCAGGGATGGATGTGCCGGGATATCCCGGAGCACTCAGACCGACCCTATCCTCCGCACTCCGCCAGCAGGTCCGCGTCTGTTCCGCCACTTCAATGTCGAAGACGGGAGCAGAAATGAAAGGATACTGCCTCGGGCCCTGAGCAGTCAGCTCGGTAATGGCTTGGAGGCCTTTGTGTAGCACTCCGGTGAGATTTCCGCCGGCCGCGATGGCGACGATATCCCCAACAATGTCTGTGGCTTGGATGGGCTCCAAGCGGTCCGATGCGGTGCCGTCTCCCAGTTGGCGGTCTTGATTTTCACCCCAGGAAACAACCGATCCGGAATCGCTCAGCGCCACGCTATGGCGGGCTCCGGCGCTGATCGCGGTTACCACTCTACCGGCCAGGGCTCCGCCAGTTATCGCACGTGGCTCAGGACGGGAAGTCGTGGTTCCGTCACCCAACTGACCGGAATCGTTGGCTCCCCAGGCATAAACGGTGCCCTCAATGTCCACGGCCAAGCTGTGGGCACCGCCCGCTGAGATCGCGACGATGGGTTTACCGGCAATCGCCACCGGTAGCGGCGATGCCCTTCCGTCCGACGGACCTCCGGAAGCGACCCCAAGCTGACCGGAATCGTTGGCCCCCCAGGCGAAGACCTCCCCACGGGCAGTCAGAGCCAAACTGTGGCGGTCTCCGGCGGCGATCGCCACGACACGTTGGCCCTCGATCGTCCCAAATTCCCCAACTCGGACGGGCTCGGCGCGGTCTTCCTGACCTCCGTCTCCGATCTGGCCAAGCGCATTTTGGCCCCAGCCGTAGACCATCCCCTCAGAGTCCAAAGCGAGAAAGTGCCCGGCTCCAACGGCAACCGCGTCAATTTGCCGTCCCTCCATCGCTCCCATCGGAATCACCCGGGGACGACTGCTGAAACTGTTGTCCCAGTAGAGCAGATTCCCCGCCCCCGCCAGCGTGAGTTGGTCCTCTTCCACGACAGTCACTGTATCCGTCCCGCGCAGAATGTTCCCATCCGGCTCGGTGAGGGCTGCGGAAAGCGTCGCCACCCGGTCACCGGTGTATCTGCCATCGCCAGGGACAGAGAACCGGAACTCCGCGGACATCTGACCTGCGGGGATGGTGACCTTAGCTGGCGCCGCCCCAACAGAGGAGGAAAAGGTCACTTCCTGATCCACCTGATAAGGAGTCCAAACGCGGACGCTACCTACCACCTCCGGACCGCCTTCCTGCACTTTTTCTGGAGCGAAAAGCCCGATGGACCGCTGCATTTGAATCACGGCCGATGTTGCTGATCCCGTCCTGAACCAGAAACCATCTGCTTCGTGGAGGACCGCCACCGTCCCCTCCCATACACCCTGGGAAAACGTTGCCGGTCCGTCTACGGCAATCTCTGCGGCAGAGTTGAACGGCAGCGTGAGACCGTTTGCACGGCGGCCCTCGGTGGTTGTGCCAAAGGTCCAGTCGGCCGCGCTGTCTTGGTCGTCGCTGCCCACACGTTGAAATGAACCTCCTGGTCCGGATCGGGGAGCTCCGGCCCCACTCCATTGCTCTGGCGGAATCGTGGAGGGAACCGTAATCGCGGCGGAACTGTCATTCACCCGTAGCACATCGACGAGTTTTCCAGCGGAATCGTAGAGCGCCACCGCACCGGGGCTGAATACATCGAGTTTCAGGTTGCTTGAGCTGAGGGTGCTATTCGAATCTCCAAACTCGCGCGGTCGGCCAGCGGACCAAACAGTCCAGACACCTCCCGCCGCGACCGGTGCGGATGCATTGAACACATGTTTGGCACGGAATCCCGGATAAGAAGCGCCGGAGTAGAGGTAAATTGTCCACCCCTGAAGATTCTCTGGAGCGCGTCCTGCATTGATCAACTCGATGAAGGCCAGCTCTTGCGGAAGCCCCCCGCCTAGCGACTCAAAAACCGTTCCAACTTCGCTGAGGAGCACTCGCGGGCGGTTGAGATAAGACGTGCCCAGGAAGGTGATGTCACCTTCATGCCCGGTCACAAGGTTGCCCAAGGCATCCAACGCCCGCACCGTCACAGGAATCGGTTCGAACGGCGACCGCACGCCTGGTGGGACGCTGATCTCGAAACGCCGCAGTGCCCCGCTCACCAGCTCAAAGGGGTTGCTGCTTCCCGTTTCCCTGCCTTGGCCCTGCGCCGTCAGCACCACATCTTTTGCAGGAGCGCTCGGACTCAAAGTGATCTCACCGCCCCAGACTCCACCGCCATAGGGATGGATTGCCACCACGGACGGGGAAACCATCACAGGTACTCCTCCTGCTGTCGCGCTCAGGCTGACATTGCCGAAATACGACGGAAGAGTTTCGTTGCTGGCGTTCATGGCCGTGATCACGACCCGAAACGCCGTTCTTCCTGTTTGCGGCGAAGGGATGGTGGAAATCGCCAATCGATGCACATCGTCATCAAGAATCCGCAACTGGCCTGTGGCGGACGGAAACCCCGGTGCATTGGCGGTGATCTCGACAGAGCGGCTTCCTTCCGTGCGCCAATTGTCCAAAGCGCGAACGGGAACCGCGACACTTCCCGCTCCGGCAGGTATCACCACCGTCTCCGGGATTTGGATCTGAGCCGGATCACTCGCGGTCAGCGTTACCTCAAGCGGATAGCCCACTTTGTCAAAAGAGCCCACGCTGAGGTAGCAAACCCCGGATTTCCCTTCCACAATCGCGGGTGTTCCCCACTGGAACGTCCGGCTTGTGATATCCTCGACGCGGACCAGAGCGGTCGCCTCCTCCCACCCGGTGATGCGCGCTTTGACCTCGATCGTTTGTTCACCCGTGATCGTTCTGTCAAAATGGCTGGAGCAGGGGAAGGTCACCGAGGTCTGCCCAGCTGGAATGATGACCTGGCGCGGAGCGGAAAAAAGCAAGCTGTCGGGCAGTTCCCTCAATTCCACTGGCAGGGGCGCCGTAGGTGGTTGACTCGTGCGAACCGTCCCCCAAAACTCGCCCTGGTTCTCCCGGATCTGCGCCGGAAGCTCAAGCGTCAACAACGCCGCTTCATTGTCCCGCACCACGACCTCCCTGGCATCGCTGCCAAAACCAGGAGCCGCGACCGTCACCCAACTGGACTGATCACCATCCAGAGCGGTGTCGTCGATGACGTTCACGGGAAACTCGACGCTCCCAAGTCCCGCCGGTACCCGTAGCGCCTCCGGGACACTGATTGCGTCTGAATTGCCGGATGCCAGCTTCACCCACAAATCCTGCTCCGGCGCGGGCTCCAGACGGATTTTCCCTATGAACTCGCCCTCGCCCTCTCGCTTGACCGCAGGAAGGTCCAAGATCAGGATCTGCGACTGGGCCAACCAAAAGAGCGCCGACTCCCGAACCCCATCACCTCCCCTGTCTAGGAAAATCAGCAGGCGTCCAAGGCCAGCTAACTTCACGTGGGTCACGCGAATTCTGCCGTCAATGAAAAGCTCCAATTGGACCGGCGAAACGATTCCGTTTCCCTGCGGGGTGGACCAAGTGATCGCAATCCGGTCATCCAACTGCTTGTAGCTTACCTTCTCATTCCAGGTGGAGAGATCGCCCACGTGAATCCAAGGAATTTGAGAAGGCACTTCTTCCCCAGACCGGCGCAATCCGATCCCGCCATCCCCAAGCGTGATTTCGTCGTAAGCAACTCCATAATAGGGCACGGTTCCGATCCGGACCCGTTCGTTCCTTTCCATGGCAACGCCTCCGAACGAATCCACCGGCAGGGATTCCGCAGCCACCCGGCGGACAGCATAAAACTCTGGCTTGCCGCTGGGAAGGAACCAGAAGCTGACGTTGTCGAGAGCGCTTTCATCGTGGTCAACATACCGAAATGTCAGCGGATTTGTGTTCACGCTGACGGTAAACTGGTTGCTCGCTCCCTGCTGCGCTCCTCCATCGCTCACCGTGAGGACCAAGGCCGATTGGGGAACGGGGACGACCACCCGAGCCGTGGCGACTCCGTTGGAGAAGGCACTCATGGACCAGGTATCCACCAGGGTGGCACCGCCGTTCCCCGAGATCGTCACCTGCCCGCCATACCGGCTGACCAGCGCACCGTGCTCGTCCACTGCCCGGATGACCACGTCAAACGGCTGACCGGCTGTCCGGGTTTGCGGTTGCGCATCAATGACGAACCGGAGCGGTTCATCATCCACAATCCGCAAATCCGCGCTGACGGCGTCGCTGCCATCGACCCTCGCAATGACCGTGGCCAAATGGTCCGGCTCCCGCAATGTATTGTCCAGGACCTCAAACTCAAAAGTGGCAGACCGGGTCCCACCGACGATCTCCACGCTCTCAGGGACGCGCAGCCGCCCTGGAGAACTGGATTGCAAAGAAATGACGGTGCTGACCGGAAAGCGGCCGGAAATGGTTACGGTGCCTTCGTGCCGTCCGGAACTCTCATTCACCTCAGAGGGCAGCGACAAAGCCATTGAGAAGGCTTCGTTATCTTCCACGGCCACTGTCGTCTCCGCCTCGCTCCACCCCTTGACCCGGGCCGTGATGCGCGCCTGCTCAACGCCCTCAAACCGGTCATCGTCGGGGCTCACGATGGAGAAAGCAGCGCGCGTCTCTCCAGCCGGGATGGTCACGCTGGCCGGAACGCTCGCCGTCTGCGGCGCATCCGACGAGAGGGTCACCGCCACCGCGCGTTCCGGTGGCGCACTCACTGACACTTCGCCCTGCACGCTCGATCCTTCCCGCAAGACCGCGACCTCCGCCAGGCTCAACGCCGCGGTTTCGTTGTCGTGGACCGTTACGATGCCACTGCCCAGCGCGAGCGGAGGGCTGGCGCCTGTCACCGTGACGGGCTGCGACCCGTCCAAAAACGTGTCGTCGAGCACCTGAAGCGCAAACGAAGCTTCTGTCTTCCCCGCAGGGATGGTCACCGTCGCCGGGACCTGCACCTCCGCGGAAAGGCTGGAAGTCAAACTCACCTTCGTGGCCCGGGACGATGCAGCAGGGATTCGGACGCTCCCTTGCTGGGGCCCCGCTCCTTCCTGTAGTTCCACGGGCAAGGCCATTTGAATCCCAGCTTCCGGATACCTGCTGAAATCGCTCGCCGTAAAGTTTCGGGGCTGCCCGCCACCGGCCGAGAGGCCAACCACTCCGGAGTTGGAGACATTGACGTGGCTGATCCGGATCCGGCCATCGAAGAACATTTCCACCTGAACGCCGCTGAGGGGTGGCGGCGAGCCAGCCTGCCGCTTCAGCCAAGTCACCGCGACTCGATCCTTGAGGACAACATAACTCGCGGTGGATGCTCCGAGCCTCCATGAGGCCAATCCGGACACTCGTGGCGCGTCGAAGTGAGCGTCCAGCGGGTCCATGAAAACGCCTTCGGTTAGCGAAAACGTGATATAACCCTCGTCCCGAACGATCAGGTAGGGGAAACGGAGCCCGTAAAGACTGACCCGCGAGGCTCTCGGAAGCAGAATCGGAATCCAGGACTGACTGGAGAGGTCAACGCTCTTGCCGGTGGACGGATTCACCGGAAACGTGGTCACCGGAATGCGGGTGACCGAGTAGAAATCCCGGGACCGGTCTGGGGTGAACAGAAAGCTCTGGTTTGACAGATCCGAGCTCTGGTCCTTCCCCGCGGAATCGAAAAGCTCGGTAAACAAATCGCGTGAGCCGATCGCCAACGAAACTGGCACCGCGAACTCGCGTCCGGCGCCGCGGACCACGATCACGTCCCGGTGCGTCCCCGCTTCCAGGAACCCGGTAGCCGTATTGAGGCTCGCGCGTATCTCTTGCGTTTCTCCCGGCGCCAGCCTCCCGCCTGCACTGCTCAGCGAAATCCAGGATGCCGTTTTGGTCACCGTCCACTCTACGCTTGAGGCGCTCCGGTTGTTCAGCACCATCGTGGATGTCGCGGGAGCAAACGGCCCTCCAATTCCTCCCGAGGCCAGCCATTCATCGCCACTAAAGATCAGCCCATCGGCCTGCTCCATCGCTTTCCGGATATTCAGCCGACCACCCGAAACCGTCTTTCCCTGAAAAGCGGGGGCGGCATCGACGGACTGCAAAAGGATCTGGCGCAACTCTGACGCTCGGAGAGACGGCCGGAACGACTTGAGCAGGGCGGCCGCCCCCGCCACGTGGGGAGCAGCCATGGAGGTTCCGCTCAGATCGCCGTAGGCCCCTCGGGGCAATGTGCTGAAAACCTGCAATCCAGGAGCGGCCAAATCGACCGTAGCCTTTCCAAAATTGGAAAAACTCGCCAGAGCGTCCCTCCGAGTCGATGCCCCGACACTAATGACGTTTGGCAGCGGAGAATTCGCCGGGAAAACGGGGTAGACATCCGTGTCGGAACTCTCATTCCCGGCCGCTGCCACCATCAGCACGTCGCGTCTGGCTGCCTCTGCCAAGGCTGATTTCATCGCAAGCGATTCGAACCGTGAGCCAAAAGAGTTCGAAGCAATCTCAACGCCTTGAGCGGAGGCGTAGGCAATGGCCTCCGCAATATCCGGATCCCATCCGAACCCCCGTTCATCCAGTACCCGAAGCGAGACCAGGGACACCCTCCAACAGACCCCGGCGATACCGACGCCGTTGTTGCCAACCGCGCCGATCGTTCCTGCGCAATGCGTCCCGTGGCCGTTTTCATCATTCGGATCGCTGTCCTCCGCGACGAAATCCCAGCCATTCACGTCGTCGACATACCCGTTGCCGTCATTGTCCCGGCGGTCTCCAGGAATCTCTCCCGGATTGATCCACAGGTTGTTGATCAGGTCGGGATGATTGGCGTCGATTCCCGTATCGATCACCGCCACGCGGACCGCCTTGCTCCCGGTGTGCAAATCCCAGGCCTCCTCGGCGTCCGTATCGGCGTCAGCGGCTCCCCCGTCTTGCCCCAGGTTTCTCAGGCCCCAGAGTGAACTGAATTTCGGGTCATCCGGAGCCAAGGCCGCCCGGCTCAGCCCGGCAGGCTCAACCCAGGCAACCAGTGGGGACATCCGCCGGATGATTGACAGCGCACGCGGCACTGAATCCAGTTTGATACGCCCTCCCAGATGAACGATCCAGAGCTTGGAGGCTGGCATGATCCGCTCCACCTTGAACCCTGCCTTTTCGATGGCGGCCCGCAATTTGGCCGGTTCCGCGTCCTGGGCCGGCATCAACACCACCCGGTCAGCCGTAACCGCACGTTGCCGGATTAAACTCAACTTCCCTCCGTCTTCCCGCCAGTCGTCTTCCACCCGGAGCAGGGGGTGCTTGAAGCCGTCATCTCTCAGCAGCCGCACTCTCGTGAGCACCGGAGCGGAGTCAGTTCCTCCCCGGAATTCCGACTCTTCCATCACCGGCAGCGATCCATGCGAATCCCCTGGCCGCGGCCCAATAACGGTGACGCCGCTCTGGCCCGGCAAACTCTGCCCTACATCCGATTTCGCTACCGGGTCGCCAGCCACCACGGAACCGTCAACGTCGGCTGGGGGCGGTGAATCTTGCAATGAGCGGCTCTCATCGAATTCCTGCCCTACCCTGCCATCCGGAGTGTCGACGGCTATCGGCTGAGCTCCCTCAGGTCCCCGGTCCACGGAAGCCCGGTTATCCGCCACCCGGATCCAGCCAAAATGACCGAGCGACCCAAGGACAATAGCTAGACCGATGCCGCAAACCGCGACTCGACGCCACTTAGCTTGTCCCCGCGAGATCAACAACCGTTAGTCGCAGCGGAAACTTTCCCAGTCAAGCAAACTATTCTCAACGCGTGAGGGTTATGTCACCAACACTCAAGTGACCATCCGTCGGCAGTCCATCACGGCGTTACGGCAAGGGGAAGTTCCGGTTCAGCTTGGCCACCCGCTCGCGGATCTCATGCAGCCGAGCCTTGTCGTCGCGATGCGCCAAGGCTTCGTGAATCCAATCCCCGATGATTTCCATCTCCGTTTCCGTCATCCCCCGGGTAGTGACCGCTGGGGTGCCGATGCGGATGCCGCCTCCGCGGAACGGGTTTTCGGTATCGAACGGAATCGAGTTCTTGTTCACCGTGATCCCGGCTTCATCGAGCGTTTCTTGGGCGGTCTTGCCGTTGAGACCGTTGGGGCGTAGATCGACCAGGAACAAGTGGTTGTCAGTGCCACCGGAGAGAAGCTTGTAGCCGTGGCCGACCATCCGGCTCGCCAAGGCTTGGCAGTTCTTCACGATTTGCTGCTGGTAGTCCTTGAACCCCGGCTGAAGGGCTTCGTGAAAACAGACCGCCTTGGCCGCGATGACGTGCATGAGCGGCCCGCCCTGGATCCCCGGGAAGACCAGGGAATCGAGTTTCTTGGCCATTTCCTCGTCGTTCGTGAGGATCAGACCTCCGCGCGGCCCCCGCAGGCTCTTGTGCGTCGTGGTGGTGACGACATGTGCATGATCCATCGGGCTCGGATGGACCCCAGCGGCGACCAGGCCCGCGATGTGCGCCATATCAACGAAAAGGAGTGCCCCCACGGAATCCGCGATTTGGCGCATCCGGGGAAAATCGATGATCCGGGAATAGGCGGACGCCCCAGCGGTGATCATTTTGGGCTGGAACTCCTTGGCGGATGCTTCGAGCAGGTCGTAGTCGATCCGGCCAGTTTCCGCGGAGACACCGTAATGCTTCACCTCGTAAAACTTACCGGAGAAGTTCGCCGGATGCCCGTGGGTGAGGTGGCCGCCGTGGGACAAATCCATGGTAAGGATGCGGTCGCCCAGCCCGATGGTCGCGAAGTAGACGGCGGCATTGGCCTGAGAGCCAGAGTGTGGCTGCACGTTGGCGTATCTCGCGCCGAAAAGCTGCTTCGCGCGAGCGATGGCGAGCCGCTCGGCTTCATCGACGTTCTCGCAACCGCCATACCAGCGCTTGCCGGGGTAGCCCTCGGCGTATTTGTTGGTGAGGCACGAGCCTTGGGCCTCCATGACGGCGGCGCTGGCGAAGTTCTCGGAAGCGATCAGTTCAATGCCGTCGGCTTGGCGGCGGCGCTCGGCGCGGATGGCGGCGAAGATTTCGGGATCGACCTCCGCCAATGGCTTGCCTTCCATTTTATGAACGCGGCGTTCGTGGCGACCGCCTTCAAAATCCGTTTTGATGAAGGTCTCGACGATCTCCTTGGCGGTTTCGAACGAGGTTTCGGAACCGCTCAGGCAGACGACGTTGGCGTTGTTGTGGCGACGGGTCATCTCCGCTTGCTTGGCGGTGTGGACCACAGCGGCGCGGATGCCAGAAACTTTGTTCGCGGTGATGCACACGCCGATACCAGACGTGCAAACCAGTATGCCCCGATGCTCTGGATGCCCCGCTACGGCGTCAGCCACGTCTTGGGCAAAGTCGGGGTAATCGACCGATTCTTTGCCGTGCGTGCCCACGTCCTTGACCAGATGGCCGGTGGCCTTGAGCCAAGCAACGAGTTGATCCTTGAGTTCGACGCCACCGTGATCGGCGCCGATGGTGATTTGGGGCTGTTCGGTCATGCGAAGTGTCCTGTCCGGGGTGCGGGGTGCAATCAGATCCTACGCATGGCGGCGACGCGTGGTCCCGTCAATGCTCAGTTTTCGCGTCGGTTTCCCGGACAAACTCAATGAGACTGGGCATCGCGGCCCGGATCAACTGCATGGTGCCCTCATACACCTCGATTCCATGGCCGATCGGATCCGGGACATCGAGAGACCAAGGCGCATCGCGGACCGCGTCATCGCCCGCCGCAGGCTCCAGGAGGAGGAAGGTCTTCTCGGCGGCGGCAGGGTACATCGACTCCACCGCCATCTTGTGACCCGAGGTCATCACGAAGATATGCGTGGCCTCCGAAACCATCCTCGGCGTCAATTGGCGGCTCCGCTGCCGCGAGATGTCGATTCCCGATTTTCTCATCACGAGGACGGAATACTCACTGGGCGTCAATCCATCGACCGCACTGATACCCGCCGAGCCGACTTGAACTTCGGGATCACCCTTGGTCAGCGCCCGGTAGAGTCCCTCGGCCATGGGGCTCCGGCAGACGTTACCGGTGCAGACGAAGAGAACTTTGGCCATCCAGCCACCCTGGAACCTGGCCAGAGAAAGTCAATGCCCTGTCCGCAGATGCATCGACGGGGCCAGCCAGAGACTTGGGATTTCGCGTTCGGGCGCAAGCAGAAGATAGAAAACAGGGCAGATTCCACGGAGTGGAACTGCCCTGATAGAGACAAACTAAACAACCCAAACGCTGGCCCAAGCCAGCTTGAACAGCAATCCAGCCCCGAACCGGCTGTTTCGGCTCAACCAAGAGTGGCCAACAGACGAGCTCCGGCGCTCTTGTAGCGAGCGACGGTGTTCTTCTGGAGCACATTTTTCTTGGCAGCCTTGTCCGCCGCGGCGAAAAGCTCGCGAAGGGTCGCTTCTGCGGCTTCTTTTTGCTTATCGGCGACAGCAGCCGCCAGCTTCTTGCGGAAGGTTTTGACGCGGCTCTTGAGGGCCCGGTTGCGCATGGTCCGGACCTCGGTTTGACGAACGCGCTTGGCAGCTGACTTGATATTGGGCATGAGCAGAAAAACCGGTGGGGCGGCAAAATAGGGGGGCGATTGAAGATGTCAAGCCCTCATCACGGATTTCACATTGAGAGACCGTGCGCCGCCACTTCTGGACCAACCGGCGCCGGCAAGGACTCCAACGGCTGGTTGAGGATCACCACCTTTGCCCCTTTCCCAACCCGATCGTACAGATCGATGACATCCCTGGAGCGCATCCGGATACACCCGTAGCTTTTGGGTTGGCCGATCAGGGTCTCTTGCGGAGTGCCGTGAATGTAAATGTAACGGTGGTAGGCGTTTGCATTGCACGGCTCCAGCCCACGAAGCCAGAGAATGCGCGACACGATCGGGTCGCGGCCCGGAGCATTCGGAGGCACGATCTCCCCCGTGGGCCGACGGCTCTTGAATTTCATCCCGGAAGGCTGCCCGCCGCCAATTTTCTGGGCGATAACGTGCTCTCCTAACGGGGTGCAATTGCTGCCCGGCTGATCCCCCAACCCGAACTTCGAGGTCGAAATTTCGTAGGTTGCAACCCGCACTCCGTTTTGGCGCAGTTCCATTTTCTGATCAGGAACCGCGACGTAAAGGACGCTGGAGGTGTCGGGGATAAAACTAGCGCAGCTCGTCAGAGCCAGCGCCAAGCTCAACGGCAGGAACCGGAAATTCCGACTTCTGAGGAAGGTCATGCGAGGAAGGAGGCGGTGAAGAGGAGACTCTCTCCGGGCGGCTCAGTCTTCGACGCACGGATGGCCAAGAGACAAAATAAAACCCGATGGCAAATAACGCAAGGAAAGGTACGGACATCCACTCGCCATCCCATGCGGCATCGAACGTAATCCAGCTGTAAACGATGGCCAAAAGCAGCTCCCCCCACATGGTGGCGGACTTCGCGGCGCTATAGTTTTTCTTCCTCGCGCCGATGTCCCCTGCCTTCGGGGTGCGCACGAAGGAGGATCGTTTCCCGGAGATCGCCTCCATTACGCCACGGGCGTTGTTCAAACTCATGCCGATCCCCAAGGCGAGCAGGAGGGGAAGATGCAGCAGATTTCTGTGCCAATCCCGAGGATACAAGCTGAGCGCGGTGACTGAATAAAAAACCACGGCCGACAAGGTCCCAACCACGAACAGGACGAGGCTCGGGACCGCGCCCCAACTGAAATCTGGAGTCAGCCCCGGGATGGGCATCATCAGCACCAAAAGCGAGACAAGGAGGAGATAAACGAAATTGCAGGTCAGCTGGAAGGTAGCCTCAATCTTGATCGGCAAAGAGAGCTTGGCTTTCCAGACCGGGATTAGCCACTTGATGGCGTTTTGCACCGAACCCTTCGTCCAGCGGTGCTGCTGAGCCTTGAAGCCATCCATGTCCGCGGGCAGTTCCGCCGGGGTCACCACATCGTTCAAATAGATGAACCTCCAGCCCTTCATCTGAGCCCGCAAACTGAGATCAAGGTCCTCCGTCAGGGTGTCCGGCTCCCACCCGCCAGCTTCTTGAATGCAAACCTTGCGCCAGATACCAGCGGTCCCGTTGAAATGAAAGAATCGACCCGAGCGGCTCCGCGCTGTTTGCTCCATCAGAAAGTGGCCGTCCAGAAGGATCGCCTGCACCCGAGTCAATGCAGACTCTTCGCGGTTCAGGTGCCCCCAGCGGGTCTGCACCATGCCAATCCCAGGATCAGAAAAGAACGGAATCATCCGCCTCAGCACATCGGGCGAGGGCAAGAAATCCGCGTCCAAAATATAGATCAACTCCCCCTTGGCGCTTTCCAAGCCGTTCTCCAAGGCTCCCGCCTTGTAGCCCGTGCGGTCGATCCGATGAATCAACTTAATGTCCAGACCGCGCCCCCGGAGTTCCTCGACCTTGCGCTCGGCCCGGCAGGTGGTGTCGTCCGTGGAGTCGTCAAGAACCTGAATCTCCAGCAGATTTCGCGGGTAATCGAGCGCGGCAACAGCTTCGAGCAGACGATCGACAACGAAGCGCTCATTGAAAATCGGCAATTGAACCGTGATCGACGGCAGCGACGCCAGGGTGCCAACCGGCTTCGGTTCCCGGTTCCGGTGGAGGAGAAAACGGAATAGGATGCTGTAACGGTGCATGCCATAGAGGCCCAGCCCCGCCAAGACAATGGCATGGGCTGCCACCCAGGCGATTTGGTACCACGGCAGCGACGTCATGTAATCTCCTTCGAATCTTCCAGTGCTGCAAAACACGCAGCTCCCGGCGGCCGATCTAACTCTCGTTCAAGAAATTCTGCAAATAGGAACTTTCGCAGCTATCGTTTCCGCCATGTGTCGGCCCTGCGCTCCCCGTAGATTGATGGTTGTCTTGACTTTCCTTTTTGGAGTTCAAGGTCTGCTCCTGGCCGACCCGATCCCTGATGAATTGCTCGATGACCCCCATTTTCGATCCGAATTTGGTCTCAACGAAGTCACCACTCCCTCCATCCAGCAGGTCTTCGCCATGGTCAAGAATCTTGCACCCCTGTCCCGTAATGAATTGCTTCCCCGCCGGGGCCGCTCGATTCCCGTAGACCGCTCCGCGCTCGCGCTATCCCTCGGCGGCCTCATCGCAGAGGGCTTTTTTCTCGTCCACTCCCGCGAGGTCGATGACCTGCAATGGATCGCCGAGCGCATCAACAACCATTGCGCCGCTCTTGGAACCGGGGACCGGGTCACCCGCCACGCCAAAGCACTCCTCGAAGAAGCCGCCAGGGGCGCTTGGGAGCCGCTTGAGAAGGAACTCGCCTCCACGCAACGCGAAGTCGAGGGCGAGATGGTCGCGCTTCGTGACGTCGGCGCCGTTCACCTCATCAGCCTTGGCGGCTGGATTCGCGCTTTCGAATTGGCCAGCGCCCAAGTGAAAACCGAGTTCACCGTTCAGCGAGCCGAACTCCTCCGCCGCGTCGAGGTGGCCGAATATTTCCTCGATTCCCTGCAATATCTGGAACCGGGCGTACAGGAACAGCCTTTCATCCGCGACCTCCAAAGCCAAGTAGGTGAGCTGGTCCAAGTCCTCAACCACCTGCCTGCCCCGCCCACCGCCGAAAGCGTCCAAAAACTCCACGCCCAGGCCGCCCGGCTGTCCGACGCTGCGTTCGGCCCGGCGCGCTGATCAGTCCAGCTTCCGCCACAATCCAAGCCGCGCCCCGAAGCCGAGCCAAGGGCAAGTCTCGATCGACGCCCGGAGCCGCTCCAGCTTTTCTGTCGCCGAGCCTCCGTCGTTTCCGCTCCAGGCGCGCCCTTGCCCCAGCAAGCGCCCGAGCGCTACCCAACCAGATTTCCCGAGCGCGAGACGCAACCTGTTCATCTCTTTCCAGGCAGCCGTTTCCTCTTTGGCCGCCGTCCGGCTCCGGCGCAGTTCCGCGAGGCGCTCCCCAGTGGCCGAGGCCGCAAAGAGCGGCGCGGAACCGTCAAAAGCGCTCAAAATCTCCGCATTCGGGAATCGCTCCATCTCCGGAAGCTCCAATCCGGCGGTCAATTCCGCGATCCGCGCCTCGCTTTCGCCGACAATCAGTTCCGCCAAGAGCATCTGGTGAATTCCGCCATGAAACGAAGAGATGCTGTTCCAAGAGGCCCGCTCGAACGCGGCAAGCCGGCTCCGCAAGGCCGCATCCGCCCGCAACTCCCCTGCAAACTGCCGGTAAAGCTCCAAGTGCATGCGCTGCATCTCCCGGATGAGCGGCGCCGGCTGGGTCTGAATCGTGTTCGCGTCGTGCGCCCGATAAAGCAACAGCGGCTCATCGACATAGCCCAAGCGCCCGCGAATCGCCGCCGTCGCGAGAAGATAGTAGTCGTGGATGTAACGATACGCCCGGAACGGATTCGCCAGCAGGAATCCGGCGCGCGCCACGATGTTGCTCGTCGAAACCGCGAAGTTCGCCACCCCGAGCCATTCCGCGAGATCGAGTTCCGGCGCCCCGCTCAGGGAATTCACCGCCCGCAGCCACTTGGCCCGGGGTGCATCCTCCGCCAGCGCACTGCCATCGGTATCGATCATCCGCACTCGGGAAGAGACCACGTCGCAGTCGCCCGCCAACGCCGGGAGCAACCGTTCCAAACGAGCGGGCTCGAATATATCGTCAGAATTGAGGATCGCAATCACGTCGCAATCGCGGGCCGTTTCCGAGATCAGCCGGTTGAGCGTGTTGTGCGCCCCCTGGTTGGCTTGCGCCACGCACTCTACCCCACGCGCCGCGTATCGCCGGATCACCTCGACGGATTCATCGCGCGATCCGTCATCGATCACCAAAAAGCGATCCGGAGGCCGCGTCTGGCCCAAGACGGACTCGATCGCCGCCCCGATGTAACGGGCGTGATTGTAACAGGGGATGACGACGGCGACTCTCATGAGGCAGAGGAAAAAAGGCGATCCGTCCAACGGCGCAAGATTTCCTGCCGGTCTGGGAGCGATTCGTAGCCCGTCCGAATCTTCGCGGGGCCGATCACCAGGTGCCGTCGAGCCGGCGGCGCTAAGAAAAGCAAGTCGCCACCATCCGTCCGGCTGCAAAACGCGGCGTCTTTCTCAAGCACGTCGAGCGCCTTTGGCTCCAGGAAGGGCTCGGCCTCCGCCGCAAAGGTGAATCGATCCGCCGCGCCAAGCCGATAGGCCATCCAGCAAGCCAACGCAGCGTCCGAGCGAGCCGCATGCACATGGCGAATCCCACGCTTCCGCAGAACCACCGCGATCTGCACCGCCCGCCGCGCCTCGAGGAAAAACCGCTCCGTGGAAAGGGCTTCGCCGAGCAGAGCCCGCAAGCCGGTAAGCAGTTTCGCCGCCGCCCGATCCTGCTGCCACTCCGCTTCCAGGACCATGGCGTCAGGCAGGAAGTCCATGGCCTCCACCGGCCCCTCCGGCTCAGCCCGAGCCGATGGGACGGAACAGGCCAGAAATTGAACCTCTGGGTGCGTCTGCCTCATATGGTCCAGCTCCGCCTGTAACCAGGCGTGATGCTCCTGCACCGGCCAAGTATCGACGACGTAAAGCGCTCGCGGCGCCCTCGGCGAAGCGGGAGGCGTCACCGGAATCACCTCGAATTTGGCAAGAAGCGCCCCGACGGTTTTCTCGCGGGCAAAACGTTCAGCGCACATGGCATGCCCTTCCTCGCCCATCGCGTGGCGCAGGGTGGCGTCACCCGCAAGCGTCGCCAGCGCGTCCGCCAAGGCGGTTTCGTCCCCCGGCGTCACGAGCAGACCGTTGCGTTCATGCTCCACCATCTCCGGGACACCAACCAACCGGGTGGAAACGATCGGCAAACGCGCCGCCATGGCCTCCATGATGACTGTTGGTAAAATGTCGGAAGCCCCCTTGGAATCGACGATGCAGGGCAAGACAAAGGCGTCGCTCTGCGCCAAACGCGATTTGACCTCCTCTTGCGTGCGGGTGCCGGCGAACTCAAATTCCGCCGCCGTCAGCCCGAGGGCCGAGCGTTGCGCCTCCAGCTGTTCCCGCAGGGGCCCCTCGCCAACCAGCGTTACCTGGAACGGGACGCCCCTCTGCTTCAGTTGGCCGCAGGCCGCGAGAAGGTGATGAAAGCCTTTGAACTCAATCAATCGCCCCACCGAAATGAGGCGAAACGGCCTCTCGCGCCCCGGCTCATGGCGCGCCGCCGGAAAGTCGTCGAGCCGGATGCCATTGTAGATCCGCACGATCTTGTCCGCGGAATCTGGGCACGTCCGCGCCAGCAACTCCCGGCTAAAATCGCTCACCGCCACCACGAACGCCGCTTCCCGGCACATTTCGCGCAACAGGGCATCGCAGCCCAGATCGACCATGAAATCCTGAGCGTGCGCGGTAAAACTGAACGGAATCCCCGTGATTTGCTTGATAAAGAGCGCCGTGTGGGTCGCCCGGTTCGCAAAATGGACGTGGACCTGACGGATTCCCGCCCGCTGAAATCGTTCGGCGAAGTAGAGCGCGTTGCGGGCTCGGACGGCGGCCTTGGTCTCGCGACCGTACTCGCGGTCGTGCCGCTCAATCATTTCCCCGAGCCGAGTTTGCCACTGGCCCGACGCCCGAGCGTTGGCTTCCCACGCCTTGAGAACCCCTAGCGGCGGCGGATAAAGCACCTCGGCGCGAAAGGCGCGTTGCCGTTCATGCCGGAAGGTGTCCCCAGGGGGATTGATCGAAGCAATCGTCAATTCTACCCCGCGCGCTTCCAATTCCAGCATCTCCGAATCGCAAAACGTCTGCGAGACCACCGGATACCGGGAGTAAAGATAAGCGATGCGCCGGGGGGCGGAAGGGCTCGGTCGATCAGCGTTCATGCAACAACGGTGGCGCCGAGGCTACCCTCGACCGGCGCTTCTGGCAATCGGCGGAACGCACGGCCCGGATTTGCAGGAGACTCCGAGCTGTGACAGGGTCCGCGTCATGTCCGCGATGCCAACCATTGTGACCCGGGAAGAAGTCATGTTCTTCGATACAGATTGCGGCGGCGTGGTCCACAACATCGCCTACCTGCGCATGATCGAGACCGCACGCACCAAGCTCGCCAGCCGGATGGGCATGCAGCTCCGGGACATGGCCGAGCGCAAGGAATTCCCGGTCGTCGTTCGCACGGAGATTGATTACCGCAAACCGGCCGTGCTAGGGGATGAGCTCGACATCCACGGGGCTCTGGATGGCTTGGAGGGGATCCGCTTCTGGATGTCCTTTGAGGTCCGGCGAGCTTCCTGCAACACCCTTTTGATCTCTTGCCGCCAACAACTCGCCTTGGTTCGGATGCCCGAAGGCAAGCCGATGCGCCTCCCCAAGGACTGGACGGAACGCTACCCCACGCTTGGACGTTAAAAAATCGCCTCACCTCCCAAACATGCCGCTTGCGCTTCGTCGCGGAACCGGTGTATGCACGAAGTAATCACTGGGGCACCCCATTTAAACTCCTACTGCCATGGACGACGACGCCGAATTGCCGGAGTACCAAATCTTCTCCATCCTCCGGCAAGGAGAGGAGGAACCGATCGGGCCCTACAGCCAAAACCAGATCGTACGTCTCCTCAACGAAGACGTGATCCGCCCCTCCGATCTCATCTACTACGAAGATCTCGGCGCCTGGAAACCGATCCGCGACGTCTTCGAAATTCACGAAGGCATCTCCAATTTTGTCGATGAAGGCCAGGACAAGGTCATCGTCGGCGAAGTCTTTCGTGGCATTCAACAGCTTTTCGGCGAGCACGAACAGGTCTTCTACATCGCCGTTCAGGAAAAAGGTCCGATTCACCTTGGTGGCCTCAGCGCCATCGCTCTGACCGTCTCACGCCTCCTCGTCGCCCACCACAAATCTGGCAAACTGGAGTTGGAAGCCCACCTCTGGCCCAACGTGGGCAATGCCTACATGAATCGCAAGCCTGGCCAGTCCTTGGGAAATTTCCACGTGGACCTCTATTCCGGCACCTCGTTCGACGTCGAACGCATTCCCCAACTGCAGTTGGAGCGCCTCGAGCAGATCGCCAACGAAATCCGCGCGGCGAGCTACTGAGACGCTCCAAATCGCTATTCGCCCAGGAAGAGCGCCCAGTCAGCGATTTCCTCCCGGTTGCGCAACAGCACCGTCACCGGCAACAGCGGCGGCGCGTGTGGCCTAGACCTCAGTGTAAGCCCGGCTTCCCCCGGCGTCCGGGCTCCCTTGCGCGAGTTCACCGACTTGTCCGCAAGCACACAGTTCTCCCAGCTGGTCGCGCCACCACGGGAACGCGGCAGAACGTGATCGATGTTCCCCTCCCCCGGGGCGAGCTGGCGCCCCGTGTATTGGCACCGCCCCTTGTCCCGCGCCCAGAGCGCCCGTGCGCTGAACCGCGCCCGTTTCATCGGCACTTTGTCGAACCGCACCAACAGAAGCACGGTTGGCACCCGAATCCGCCCGCTCGGAGTCCCGATGGACGCATCGTCCTCCCGGATCCGGAGCTGACACCAATCGCGCCAACTCATGGGCACCATGTCCTCCGCACCGGAAATATGCAGAGCCGTGGCGGCGCCGGTACACATCTGGCAAAACGCCGAGGCGGGAGTTGTGATACTCACGGCTTGCCAGTTCCGATTCAGGACCAAAACCACCAGCTTATGTAAAATATCGCTCATGGGTTCTTGTGATAAAAACACGACGGCAAGGGGCGGCGGACCCACCACCGTGAGTCCGCCGCTTCGAGGATTGGGGCCACCGCCGACAGAGCAGCTCCGAGTTTTCGTGCAGCGCAGAAAAAGTTATGTCAAAATCGCGAATTGGTTTAGATTGGTGAGCAGACAACAAAAAACCCTGCCTCGGGTTGAGAGCAGGGTTTACGCGACGGGAAGCAGGGAATGATTCTTCGTTTACGTAAACCGGCCCTCGGGAATGTAGGTTTCCGCACGGAGCTGTCCGTCCCGGAAAAAGCCGACTTCGGCTGCCTTTTTCGACGGCATCGAATGGAGACATACGTCGCCCAAGAACAATGAGCACGGCAATCCTTGCCAACCGGATCTTCCGGTCTCGGCGCGGTTGCTTATCGAGTGGCTCAAGGACATTTTTGTCAACGTGTCGGCTTGGGTATCACAGCGAAAACCCTATGTCAACAACACGATACGCTTTTCGTATACCGCGGAGAACGACCGTGATCGCTTTTATTTGAGTCCGGCCTCAAAGGCATCCAAGGCCTCGGACGTGTAATCGGAGTCCGCTAAGCGTTCCACCAGCGCCAGATCAAGGCCGGGAAGAAATTGGCTTTGGCTCGCCAGTTGATACTCACCCCCAGTGAGGACGTGGACGCGCAGCTGACCGCTTTCCCAAATCCAAACCTCCGGGATGCCCAGAGGACGGTAAAAGTCCAGCTTATCGATCCCTCCGCTGCTCAGGGCCGCTTCAATCACCAGTTCCGCCTCCTCGCTCCCCTTCGTGAAGATGTAGGACTCGTCCGGTTCTCCGCCGCGTCTGCCTTCGCGTCGAAGCGTCGCCGAACCTTCGGTTTGAAAGAAGATCTTCTCCCGGCGACAATACAGTTCGATCATGCGGCCGATGTTGCTTTTGATGTGTTCGTGGCGGCGGGACGGAGACATGATTTCAAGCTGGCCGTCGCTGAACTTCAGCCGGACGCTGCGCTCGTCCCCAAGGATCTCA
This sequence comes from Akkermansia muciniphila, assembly GCA_945883495.1. GTDB lineage: Bacteria > Verrucomicrobiota > Verrucomicrobiia > Verrucomicrobiales > DEV007 > V1-115. The sequence goes on along the minus strand of CAMCXS010000013.1, from coordinate 18,016 downwards.
TCGATCTGGAGGTAACCGCTCCAATCAATGCCGAAGAGAACGATGCGTTGTTCGTCGAGCAACTCCATGAAACGAGGGTAACCACAGGGCAGGCGGGCGTCAAGGGACCGGAACCGCCCAACCTGCGCGTCCTAGAAGCGGATTGATGCCTGCAGGTAGCCGAAATGACTGTCGGGCCCACTTCCCGTCTCCTCGGCGAATCCCCCCGGAAAGAAATGCGCGGACACCGCCTCCAAATCCAGGTAATTGTTCACCCGGTAGGCGATCCGCAAATCAATCTCTTGCCCCACATAGCTTCCGCTTCCTCCACTCGGATCCACCCGGCCGGTCCGCACCCATGCATCGCGTTGGCTCGCCAGCCAGTAGGCTCGGTGAATGATTTCCCCGCGCAGCGCATCCGTCGGCTGGAAACTGAACCGGATGGATGGATCGATGAGGTTCTGCCAGCTGAAGTAGCCGGTGTATCCATAAAACGAGAACGTGGCGCCGTAGAGCGAATCGAATCGTCCAGTTCGTTCGTCATCCGGGTCCGCGTCGCCTGAAGCAAAGTTCATCCAACCGGCCAATCTCGGCTTCCAAGGATGATCCCAGGTGTATCCCATCTCCGCATGCCCGGCCCAAGCCTGGTGCCTCAGCCCAGCCGAACGTCCACCCTGCGCCGCGACGCTCCCATCGTAATCCCAACCGCTGTCCGGCAACCTCCCAAAGACATGCACCCCTACCGTGTGAATATGCCGCTCAGGGACGATCGTCTGATCCGACAAAATCCAATACGGTTCCACGATCAAAACCGGAGACCATTCCCGGAAGTATCCCGTCACCGCGTGCAGCCAAGATTCGTTGCTCGATCGGTCCAGGCGGCTGACATCCCGCGCCACCGGCCGCAAGGAGAACGCGTCTAGCTCAAACGGACTCTCCTCCTCGCCGAGCCGGACGCGCAAGCCGTCATACGCATTGATCGTATTCCGGTAGCGATTGCGCGTCACCAATCGCCGATCCACCGCATCAAACGTCATCCGGCCTGCACGCACGCTGACCGGCTGCTCCGATCTCCACTCGTCGAAGTAAAGTTCGCCGTACGCTTGCAGAACTTCTCCCCGGTTGATCTCATTCGGATTCTCGGGACGCTCGCTAAAAAATCGGCGGGAGTCCTCAAGCTCCAGGGAAAGCCGGAACGGATCGAGCACTTCGCGGACCCCCACGTAGGCGAGGTAGCGCGTGAAGAACGCCTCATCGCTGATCACATCCGCCGTCCGGTAGTCCTGGTCCCGCAGCTCAAATCGATTCCGCAGATCGACTCCCGCTTCCAGCCAATTCACAGGTAGCTGCTTCGCGTAATCTGGCAAGGAGGCCACCCGGTCCGCCGCCACCGCCCGGGTCTCAATCGGCGTCGGGACCGCGAAAACCTCAGCGCCAAGCCAGCTTGGGACAAGCGCGAGAACGTGAAACAGAATTCGCCGATGAAACACGCCGCCAGAATAAAAGAAATCAAAACTCAGAACAACTGATAGTATGGCGTAGTTGGATATCAGTTTCTTTTGCAAATCCCCCCCCAAAAAAAATTCGGCGCTTAGCACGACCTGAATACGTGCCAAAGTCTTGATGGTGAACGCGTTCGACTGCATCGCCGCCATGAAGGCGCGCTCGGCGAGGAAAGCCGTTTGCGGATCATGCGCAGGCTTCTCCAGGGTCCCGCCACCGTCAACGAGTTGGCCGATTCCATCGGCATATCCTCGTACAATGTTTCGAAGCACCTCCGCATCTTGTCCGAAGCCGGGCCGGACCGGTCCGGTCATCCAAGAGAAGCAGGCCCAGCCGCGCCTTTACCAGTTGGCACCGGAATTCGCGTCCTGTCTCCAAGAGAACACCCAAATGCTCGACTTGGGCTGCAGTCAGTTCGACTTCAATAAACTATATTTATGACTGGACGGCCCACGACCGTTGGCCTCACTCAAAAAAAGTATCCTCATGCGCGTAAGGTGGCGCGCAGCAGCAGAGCATTCGCAGGGTCTCTTGGGCTACGATTTGGTGCCAACTCCCCGATGGGATGAGGATCGCGTCGCCCGGCATAACTGTTCGCTCTTCGCCATCGATCTCCATCTGGCCCAAACCATCGAGGATGAAATAAAACTCCTCGCTCATCTTGTGATAATGCCGCTGGGTAGCGCCTCCAGCGGGAACCGTAGCCTCGGCCAAGCTCTGCTTCTGGACCGGGGCGTTGGTCCGGTCCAGAATGCTCCGGATCGTGGAACCATCCTTGGTGGTGAACGGAGTTTGGGTGGAAATGGGAACGACGGTCATCTCCCATCCTAGTCCCGGCCTCGGAACACCGGCAACTAGAGCTTCAATCACAGCTCCAAAAGTTGAAAGCCCGCCCTGGGGACGAAGCTTTGGGAGCGTAATGAGCCGGGAAATCCAACCGGAGTCACTCCGATCCACCAGCTTCGAAGGCGGTTCCTCGCGTGAACCCCGGTTCTGCTTGGACTTCCTTCCCTCTGGTTCGGAGGACGTCGCCTTCTCGGATCGTCTCCCTGGGCCCCGCCTGCAATTCAAATGATTTGCATCCGGAGTTCGACAAATGATGCATTGGGAGGACTCTTCCGCGCGAGAAAGCAAAATCGATGAGAACCGGCAAGGCTTTGATCCTGGCCACCAAGCCTTACGCGGTTGATTGCTCGCCACGGAGTTGGTGGTGCATTTTGTCCACCATTGCGCCTTTGGTGGCCGCACTCTTTGGCGCTGGCGCCGCTTTTCACTGGACTTTACGACTGGCGAGCAGCGCTCTCGCCGGACTCCTCCTGTTGCGGCTCTTTGTTCTTTATCACGATCACCAGCATCATGCGATTCTGCCCCATTCCAAGCTAGCGAAAGCGCTGATGCGAATCACGGGCATTCTTTTGTTGAGTCCAAGCAGCATTTGGAACAGCTCGCACAATCATCATCACAACCACAATTCCCGCCTCAAGGGATCAGAGATCGGCTCATTCCCGGTGATGACCACGGAACAGTATGCCCGCAGCTCCCGGTCCGCTCAACTGCGCTATCTGTTCATGCGCCACCCTGCAACGATTCTGTTTGGCTATGTCTTTATCTTTCTCTTTGGAATGTGCCTGCATCCATTCCTGAATTCCCGGAACAAGCTGAAGCATCTGGACTCGCTCGCCGCACTTCTTTTGCACGCAGGGATCGCGTTGTGGATTTACTCGACCGGCGGAACGCTCAGCCTTCTCCTCGTCATGTTGATTCCGTCCTTCATTGCCTGCGCGTTTGGCTCGTATCTTTTTTATGCCCAGCACAACTTCCCCGGGGTATATTTGCAAAGCAAGGATGGATGGACCTACGAGCGGGCGGCTTTGGAATCGTCCAGCTTTCTGTCTACAGGCAAGGTGATGGGCTGGTTCACGGCGAATATCGGGTATCACCATATTCATCACCTCAACTCGCGCATCCCGTTCTACCGGTTGCCCGAAGTGATGCAGGCAATCTCGGAGTTGCAGAACCCGCAGACCACCAGCCTGCATCCCCGCGACATCGCCGCCTGCCTGCGTTTAAAGCTCTGGGACGTCGACACTCAAACCATGGTACCCGTAGGCCAACACGGTTGATTCGACCAGCTGGTAGCCGATAGAATTCCGCTAAACCCAAAGTGAGTAGACGGCGGGACGATCCGTCCAACCAACCGCCATGGAACAAATCCCCTCTTTCCTTGCTTCTCACCCCGTCTACCTGGTGGGCGGCATCATTCTTCTCGGCGTCTTGCTGTTCGCCATCTTCCGCAAGCTCCTGCAACTCGTCGTTGTCGCGGCAATTCTCCTTCTCGGCTATCTCGGCTACGTCACCTACGTCAGTGTCGAAACCCAGGAAACAGTCTCCAAAAGCTTGGAAACCGGCAAAGAAAAGATGATCCGCGTCGGTGAGAAGGCGGGCAAGGCGTTGTCTGATTGATGCTTCACCTCCGCCGCGTTCCGGTCCACGCGTCCAGCGGCACAACGTGGATCGCCGACTCTGCTCCACGAACGGGCGAAAGTCCTTTCACCTTGCGCAAACCCTCCCTCGTCCGCGAGACTCGGCCCCGATGAAACGACGCGATCTCTTCGGCGCCTCCCTGGCCCTCGGGCTTGGTGCGGCCATGCCCGCCCACGCCAACGCGCAGGCCCCCGCCTCCACCACGCCCGCGGACTTCAAGATCCGCAACGGCCGCTTCAAGCAGTCAATCATGGGATGGACCTTTAAGGATCGGATGGACACCCTCGCTCTGGCCGGGCTCTGCCAGGAGATCGGCCTCGTCGCCATGGAGGGAATCGACCGCAAGTTCTATCCCCAGGTCCGCGAACTCGGTCTTGAAATCTCCCTGGTCAGCAGCCACGGATTTGCCGAAGGCCCCTGCAATCCGCAATTCCGCGAGCGCACCATCGAGAAGCTCCGCGAGTCGATCCAAGCCGCTCACGACGTGAACTGCCGGAACGTCATTACGTTCACTGGGATGCGATACGACGGGATGAAGGAAGACGAGGCCGCGAAAAGCTGCATCGCCGTCTGGCAAGAAGTGATGCCCTTCGCCCAAGAGAAAAACGTCACCTTGGTCCTCGAACATCTGAATTCCCGGGACGGTTCCCACCCCATGAAAGGGCACCCTGGATACTTCGGAGATCACATCGATTTTTGCGCGGACCTCGTCAAGGCCGTGGGTGCTCCGGAGCATATGAAACTGCTCTTCGATATCTACCACGTCTCGATTATGGACGGCGATATCATCCGCCGCATCCGGCAGCACAAAGATATCATCGGCCATTATCACACGGCGGGAAATCCAGGCCGCCAGGAACTCGACGACCGTCAGGAGATCAATTATCCAGCGATCCTCAAGGAGATCCTGGCCACTGGCTATACGGGCTACTTGGTGCACGAATTCATCCCGACCTGGGAGGATCACGTCCTCGCGCTGCGCCACGCCGCGATGGTGTGCGACGTCTGATCCGCCGCCGCCGTGCGCATGGACTTGCTCTTCTTCGACCCAATTCCCTGGGACTATGATGTCTCCACGCCAGCGGAGCGCCCGCTCGGGGGCTCGCAGTCTGCTCTCTGCTACCTCGCGGCGGAACTCGTCCGCCGTGGTCATCAGGTCAGTCTGGTCAATCACGTGCCGAACGCCCGGGAGGTCCAAGGCGTGCGCTGCATCCCAGAACGGGAATTGACGGCGGATCTGCTCGCTCAATCTCGTGACGCCGTCATCGTCCTCAACGGTCCCGCCGATCTCGGCCCGCAACTGAGGCGATACCTTCCTCCCTGCACCTCGCTGGTCCTGTGGACGCAACACTCCTACGACCAACCGGCGGTCGCCAGCTTGCAACAACCCGAAGTGCGCGCCGCCTGGGATCGAGTCGTCTGCATCTCCGCTTGGCAACGCGACCGCTATCTAGAGAAGTTTCCGCTGGATCTGAATCGCCTCTCGATTCTCCGCAACGCCATCGCTCCGACCTTTGAGCAACTCTTCACCTCACCAGCCGATTTGATCCAAGCCAAACCGGCACACCCGGTCCTGGCTTATACCAGCACCCCATTCCGCGGCTTGAACGTCCTCGCCGCCGTGTTCCGCCCACTCCACCAGGAGTTTCCCGACGCCGAACTCCAGGTCTACTCCAGCATGAAAGTCTATCACGTGCCGGAGGAGTCCGACCAATTCACAGGACTGTATGAGCGCTGCCGCTCGGTGCCCGGCGGGCGTTATTTCGGTTCCATTTCGCAGCGGGATTTGGCCGTGGCCTTGCGTGGCGCCACCATCCTCAGCTATCCCAATACCTTTGCCGAAACGAGCTGTATCGCGGTCATGGAAGCGATGGCCGCCGGCGCGCACGTCGTCACCACGGATCTGGGCGCGCTTCCCGAAACTACCCTGGGCCGCGCCACGCTGGTTCCCCCGATGCAAAACAACGACGCCACAGCGTTCGGCTCGCAGTATTATCAAGTGCTCCGCTCCGTCTTGGCCACTTGGCGAAAAGATCCCGCAAACTTCGCCGCCGCTCAGTTTGAGCAAGTCCGGGAGATCAACGCCTCCTGCACCTGGAGCGCGCGCGCCCGCGAATGGGAATCCGTCCTGCCAAGCTGGAAGTCATGACCAAAAAAGCACTGCAAAGAGCTTTGGAAACAGCCGCGGCGCACCTCGAAGCCCGGCGCTTGGCCGACGTCGCGGCGGAATGCCAAACGATCCTCAAGCACGCCCCCAACCAGCCCGAGGCCGTGCGCTTGTGGAGCTTGGCGGCCTACTTCGGTGGAGACTTGGCCACGGCGGAAGCCCTGACCCGCCGACTGCTCAAAATTGCGCCCCGCCACATCGATTCCCACAACAATCTCAGCGTGATTTTGTGGCAGCAACAGCGCCCGCAGGAAGCGGAGGCAGCCGCACGGAAAGCGCTGTCGCTCGATCAACGCCATCCGATGGCCTGGAACAACCTGGGCAACGCCCTGCAAGGCCAAGGCCGTTACGAAGAGGCGGCGGATGCGTACCGGAAGCTCCTGGACTTCAACCCCTCCGACGCCCGCGCCGCCAACAATCTGGGCACCGCATTGCAAGCACTTGGCCGCATGACGGAAGCAGCGGAGGCGCATCGGCAAGCGCTGGCCTTGGCCCCTGGTGATGCGGGTGCCCTCATGAATTTGGGGGCCGCCCTGAACATCATGGGTCGACCCGCCGAAGCGCTCGAATGTCTTCAGCAGGCCCGGGAGCGCGCCCCCCGCTCCGCCCAGGTGATTCACAACCTCGCCTCTGTATTCATCGAGCTATGCCAGTGGGAAGGAGCGGAAGCCCTCTGCCGCGAAGCGCTCGCCCTGGATCCTCGCTATCTCAAGGCCATGGGTAACTTGGCCACGACCTTCTCCAAACGGCACCGCTACGCCGATGCCGAAGCCACGCTCCGTGATGCCTTAGCGATTTCCCCCGCTTCGGCCTTGGTTCTCAGTCAACTCGGCGGAGTCCTCATGTGCCAAGGACGGGCCGAAGAAGCGATTGCCTTCCACCGTCAAGCCGCCTCCTTGGAACCCACCAATTTGCCGCTCCAAAACCGCGCCCTGCTTTGTGAGCAGTACCTCCCCGGGGTCACCACCGCGAGTCTCGCGGAGGCCCACGAACGATGGCGGCAACGACAAAACCTCCCGGCGGAGACTCCGCACGCCTGGCTCAACTCGCGCGATCGGAACCGGCCCTTGCGCCTGGGCTTTCTCTCGGCGGACCTGGGCCATCACCCGGTTGGGTTTCTGCTGATCCGCACCATCGAGCACCTCGCTCCCGAAGAAGCCACCATCATTTGCTACAACGACCGAACCACTATCGACGCGATGAATCAACGGTTCCGCAACGCCGCCGCCGAGTGGCGAGACGTGCGCGGCCTGTCCAATCCTGAACTCACGGAACAAATTCGCCGCGACCAGGTCGACATCCTCTTCGACCTGGACGGCCACACCTCTCCCCGGCTCCCCGTGTTCGCCGCGCGCGCCGCGCCCATCCAAGTTTCATGGATCGGATATGTTGGCACCACCGGTCTGCCACAAATGGATTACCTCGTGGCGGACCGCCACCAAGTCCTTGAAGGCACCGAAGCAAATTACCGCGAGAAAGTCTTTCGGCTCCCGGACGGTTACATTTGCTTCGATCCCCCAGTCGAGGCTCCCGAAGTCGGCCCCCTGCCCGCGGATCGCAATGGATTCATCACCTTCGGCTGCTTCAACAACCTGGTGAAGATCAATTCCCAGGTGGTGGCCCTTTGGTCGCAAATCTTAACGCGCGTCCCTGGCTCTCGCCTCCTGCTCAAGTTTTACGCTTTAGCAGATCCTCCAGTCCGGCACCGGCTGCTCAACGACTTCGCGGCGCACGGCGTCTCGGGAGATCGGCTGCAATTGCTTCCCGGTGGTTCCCGTGCCGAGTTGCTGGCCCAATACAATGAAATCGATCTCGCCCTCGACACCTTCCCCTACGGTGGAGGTCTGACCACTTGCGAAGCGCTCTGGATGGGCGTCCCCGTCATTACCTGCCCCGGGGAAACGTTCGCCGGCCGTCACGCCCTCGGGCACATCGCCAACGCCGGTCTCGCTGGAACCATCGCCCGCGACTTCGAGGACTATGCCGATCTCGCCGTCACCTGGGCCAAGGATCCGGCGCGGCTCGCGGCGTTGCGGTCCGGACTGCGCGCGCAAGTCGCGGCTTCACCGCTTTGTGACGGCCCTCGCTTTGCCGGCCATCTGATGCGAGGACTCCGCGAGATTTGGGAGGAATGGGCGCTCAGATCTTGCCCATGAAAAGCACGGGAAAGCTGTTCTCCGCTTCGGCCCCATCCGTGCGATAGGCTACCTTGGCTTCTTCGCCTGGGGCGGCTGGAATGCTGGAGAGCTCCAACCCAACCGGCGCGCTTACGGAAGCTCCGGAGGATGTTTTCAAGGTCCGCTCCACGGCTTTTCCCGTCCGCGTGTCCAGCACGACGATTTTCTTGGAGTTTCCCACCTGGAAAGCCGCGAGCCGCTGCCCCCGCACATCTTCCAGCTTTCGGGAAAGGTCGGAATTCGCCGATCGCAGCCGCGCCAGTTCCGACTCCGCCCGGTCCACGTTCTCACGGCTGATCGCAATCTCGTTGCGGACATAAACCACCGCCCCGGTGAGCGAGCCAACCCCAACGCCGATCGCCACAGCCTGACCAGCGTCACCGCCCAGCGCCAACGTGATGGCGGCGGCGGCGCCCCCGGAGATCAGCCCTGCCCGCAGCGCTTTCTGTTGCGGAGTGGAGGGCGTGGAGCACCCCACCATGCAAACGATGGAGAGCAGGGCCACCCATCGCAGGAACGCCCGGTGAACTTGCCACCCTTGAATCGAAATCATCGGTTTGGTTCCGGGGGAAACTCAGAACACGAAACCGGCTCCGACCCGGATGCCGTATGCCTCGTAATCCTTTTCGTCCGCGACATCCGCGTAGCCGCGCAGCGTGAGGACGGGGTTGAGCCCTTCCTCTTTCAACACGCTTGGCAGATACGAATACTCGAAGCCAAAGGTGAAGAACTCGGGGATGGCGGCGTCCTGCAGGAAGGCACTGAAAATCGTGTAAGCCGCCAACGTGTGCGACACCCGAGGCGACCAAGCCAGATGAACGCCGGTCTTGGTCATCTGCTGGCTCACCTCGCTGCCCACGTCATACCCCTGGACCGAAAGATCCGAGACACCTTCAATCATCGTAAATTGGTTCCCCAAGGTCGCCCGGAACTTGTCGCTAAACTTGTATTCCGCGGAACTGGAGAGCGCTCCAGCCGTCAGCAAGCTTCCGGCCGCAAAGTCCGCCGATCCAGCCCCGACGCCCGAAACCGATGGCGTCATCCGCCAAATCAGCCCATTGGTGCGCGGCCGGTAAATCTTCCGGTCGCCTGCTCCGTCCTCAATGCGTTCTTCCTGGTAAACCGGCTTCTTGATTTGCACGGGGAACGACATGCTCAGGCCCGCCGAGCCACTCTTGGCCCCTTCGATGTCCCGGTAACGCAGAGGCATGGAGAACTTGTAGCCCACCCGGCTCTCGCCAAACTGACCCCGCGGCAGCGGGACTTCATACCCCCATGATGTCCCGTCAAACCCGGCGGCGGACAACACCGAGAACTCTGGATAGGCCCCAATCAACCTCGCTCCATTCTCGCCTCCCGCGTTCTTCGGATCCCACTCGTCGTTGCCTGCATCAAACGCGTTTTCCATGAACACCGAGGTGGCGATCGTCGCCGTTGCGGCCGATGGGTTCCCATCGGTAACCGCCACCGCCGACATCTGGTCGATGGCCTCCATGAAATCGCGATAAACATCCGCGCCTTCATTCTTCAGGAAGTCAACGAGCTGATCCTCCAAGTCGTCACGATCGGTCCCTTGGAAGGTCCGGCTAAAGCCCGTGATCGGAATCACGAACTCTGCCTCGGTCCCAGCGCCGTTGATGCTGAAACTCATCGCGTTTTCGATGTCCGCATAGCGCAGCGAGTAGAGGGCCGTCTGCCCATCCAGCGTGCGGAAGGCGCCCTCCGCTCGCAGCCCGCTCTCAAAAATGTCCGGGAAGCTGCTACCTGCGGCGGCGGCGCTGGTGGTTGCGCTTTTTCCACTGAGTGAAAAGGGTTCACGGGCCAGGAGGGGACAAACCACAGCCCAGCAGGAAAGAGAGATGACGAGTGCGGCGCGTTTCATATCGTGCGAGGAAATTGTTTTCAAAATGAAGCCGCCGCAATCCGATGCGTTCGGCTTCTTTTAAAAAGACACGTTAGTTCGAGCCGAATCTTGCTTTGCGCGCAAGCAAATTTTTGAGACAAGCCTAAGACTGACCCGTTCCCTGACGCGGTCTTTGGTTCCCTGCACAGGCCGGACTACCCGTGATGCCCTATTCTCCCGCCCAGCCCAGGACGAAATCTGTGTTCGTGGGACCAAAAAAGTGTGGAGCCTGGGACACACCGAGGTGCTCCAAGCTGAGCCACTTCACCCGTTCCCTCACGTAGTCGCGCAGCTCCGCCAGCGTGATCAACTGATCTCCACCCGCCGCCTTCCCGTCGCGAATCCCCTCCGCAACCGCATAGGAGAAGAATCCGTGACCGAGAGACTTGTGCCCCCGGGCTGACTCCTCCGCCCCGCTGGAAGCCAAGAGCCACGTTCCCGTCCCTTCGTGGAAGGTCCGCAGCGCCATCTCCCGGGGCGAACTCCGGAGATCCAATCCAGCCGCTCCCGAGTGACATGCGTCGAGGAAAATCACCTGCCGCTGCGCCTTGATCCGGCGCATCGCCTCGGCGATCTGCCCGAAATTGAGCCCGTTGCGGGCCAAATCCCCGGAGTCCGTCATTTGGGACACCCGGGACAGAACGAAATAGTAATCGGGCTCCACCCCCTCGGTGTGGGAGCGGAGCAATGCGCCGTGGCCAGCATAAATCAGGGCCACTGCATCCTCGGGCTTGGTCTTCTGCACCAGTTCGTCCAGCGCCGCCAAGATTTGCTTTGGGGTGGCTGCATCGTTCAGCAGCGGCGTGAGCACGTGGGGTTGCCCGCGAAACACTCCCTGCGCCCCCCGCAGGATGGCTTCCGTGAGTCCTTGGACATCCGCGACGCAATGCGGAAGGGAATACGTGGAGTTCTCATACGTATCCACGCCGATTCCTAAAATCCATAGCTCCCCGCGCTCCGTTTGATTCCCCCGGTAACGCACCGTCACCCGAGCCGGAAAGGCTTTGGTGTCGTTTTCGCTTCGCGCTTCCGCGACCAATTCGTTGGGCCCCGGGGCAAGTGGCACGTCCCAAGAGCGCTTCCAAATCCCTCCCGCCTCCTCCCAAGGCTCGCCCCCTAGATCCGGCGGCAAAGGCCGGCCTTGCACGAGCAACGTCAGACTCGACCCGTTGACCGCCACGCCAGGCTCCGATGGCTTGGCCACCACGGTGACGCGCACCGAGGGTTCCGTAACGATCTGCCCCGAGAGGCGTTCGGCGCCGTCCATCTCGACGATCGGCACCCCACGCAGCGCCGTGGCCAGCGTAGGCCTGGGCTGCATCTTCTTTTCCGTCACCAGGGCTTCGACAACCTCCGAGGCCGTCTCTCCGGTATCGATGACCAACGGAAACACCAGCCCGTGCCGGTCCTCAAAAACCCGTTTGAGCTGCTTCGCACTGTAAAAATCCGGCGGTTGGCTCGCGCCATGATTGACTTGCCAGCCGAGCAATTCCTCCCCAAGTCCGCTCGAAGATTGGTAGTAACCCTCCGGCGACCAGCAGATCCAGGCCATCTCCCCCGCTTTTCGTGACCAATGCAGATAGAAACTGAGTAGCGGCGCGCCGTCCGTCATCCGGTGCCAGCGCAGCGTGCCATCGCTGCACGCCGCGACGACGAATCGGCCATCGCCACTGATGTTGACGGCCCAGACCTCCCCGGGCATGCGCCGTTCCTTCCAGAGCGGCCGACGATCCTTGTCGTAGCCTCGGAGATAGAAACTGCTGCCCACGGCACAAAACCGTCCATCGGCGGCCACCGCTCCGGACCTTGGAATCTCGTTCGGCTCGTGCGGGAGAAGCTGGCCATTGAGCCGGGCTCCTTCACCCTCCACACTGAGCCGCAGTCCCGGAGCCTCCAAACTGGGCGGGAGCAACCCCATGGCCGGTGACGCACCGGCAGGGCGCGGAGAAAGATCCCGCAAGTCCAACCACACCGGTTCCAAACCTCCTTGCACCGTGCCGATCTCCAGCTTGGCCCCATCGCGGGAAAGGTGGAATCTCCCTTGAAACGCCCCGGAGAAATCAGCCTGGGCGGAGCGCCGCTCCAACCAACCGTATCCATCCGGGCTCGGGACGCGTTTTCCCTCCGCATCGAGCACCAGCCAAAGCGGGTCCCCCGTTGCCACCACGGTCCGCCCCCCTTCGAGCGGCAGCAATTGCATCACCGTCTGCCTTCCGGCGGGCCAGGAGGAACGGCTTCCCCGGCCGCCCAGGTTCCAGACCAAAACTGGATTCTCCTGGTTCTGGATCTGGTAGCTGCCCGCCGCCAGGAGCCGCTCGCCATCCCGGGACCACGCCACCTTGCTCAAGTCTCCTTCCGCCATCCCCTCCCCATCCGGCTCAAACGCAGACGTGAGATCGCTGGATCGCAGAACGGAGACGCGGGGAGCTTTGAGATTTCCCACAGCCAGCAACTCCCCGCCGGGCCGGAACGCACACGCAAACGGGAGACCGCCGGAAGGCAAGGACGCCTTCGCCACCGGCTCAAGCTTCCCTCTTCCCAATCCCCCGTCTGCCTCCGCAACCCGATAAATGCGGACCAACCCATCCAGACTCGTCGTCGCCAACCGCCACCCGCCTTCGTCACCGGCCGGAGCCGCGCTCCAGTCCGCCCAGTAGCTACCGCCTTCCCCATAACTCGCGTCCGCGCCGCTCAGCTCGATCCTCCCTTGGTCCAAATCGACCCGGTAGACCCGCACCCCGCGCCGTTGCGCATAACAGGCCGCGAGAAACCGGCCATCAGGGGAAAACGTCAGGTGATTCACCGCCGTCGGCTGCTCCCCGATGGCCGCCACCAGACCACCGTGCCGCGCGGAGAACACGTAGAGCAACTGCTCCCCCTGCTGGGTACCGCCGGTAAATCCGCCCACCACCACCGCCCGGCCATCGGGCGAGAGCGCGACCGCCAGGGCCTTGCCCACGGAACCATCATCACTCGGCAGCCGCAACACGTGCCCCGGATTGCCGGTGGCCAAATTCCATAATCGCACGGTTTTGTCGTCCGATGCCGTGGCCAGCAGGGTGCCGGCCGCATCCGCCGAAGCGCGCCAAATGGTGGCGGAATGCATTCCTCCCTCCAGGCGCAACATGGGAGTATCTGGCAGCTCCGCTTTGGCCAGCGCCACCAGCGCGACGCCCCAAACCAGCAGCCATTCTCCAAGTCGATTCATGCGCGGACTTGGCTAGGACTGAGGTGGACCGTAAACCGCCGCGAGGAACTCCTTGTCCCCCACGGACAAATCGTTGTTCCACGCCACGGAAAATCCGTTGCGCGTCCACTCCTTCCGGATCGGATAGAGCATAATAGACTGAGCATCGAAGCGAGCCACCTTGAGCTTGGGAGACCGGTTGAAGAACGTCCCTGTTTCGTAACGCGACAGGATTTGCCGCCGCACCTCCGCCTCGCTCCAAATCCCTCGATGCGCGCGGATCACCGCTTGCTCGTTCCATTGGATGGGATTCCCGGGGCGGATCTGGTGCTCATGCACTAGACCCAAGGCATGCCCAAACTCATGCAGAACCGTCCGCCGGAAAACGTCCTCCGGCGTGGCCAGCGTCAACTGCAAGTTCATCGTCGGCCGCGCGGGATCCACGATCCGCCGGGCCTCCGTGCCGATGCACGACCAACTTCCTTTCTGACGGAAGGAAACGCGGATGTCCGGATGCTCCGATCCGCGGAAATCAAAACCCACGTTGGCCACGCTTTTCCACGTTTCCGCATGTTGGATGACGCGTGCGCGCAGGGCCGGATCCCCATCCAGGAAGAGGACCTTGAGATCCGTCGGATCCTCCCAAAACGACCTCCCGCCATTCCGCGTATCGGACTCGATCCAGAAATCCAAACAGATTTCCCCGTCCGCGGAATCGCCCTCCTCCGCGGCCCCCGTAAGCGGCAGCGTGAAACCACCGAGAATAATGGCAATCGCCCAGGATATGGCCCGGTTCATGGTCAGTGCTCCGCAGCATCATAGTCAACCGCTTGCAGTCGTAAAGCGCAATGTGGCGCGGTGGCAGGGAAGTCAATTTGTGCGACAAAATTGTGACTTGATCAGGCGATCGGAGCACGTAGGGGTTTCTCCATGGCACTTGATCCTGCTGCCGTTCTTAAGCCCGCCACCTTAGTCCGCGACCAGCACCTGCTGCCCGGCAGCCCCAAACGCGTCTTAGCCTTGGATGGAGGCGGTGTCCGGGGATTGATCACCTTGGGCATCTTGCAACGGGTGGAAGATTTGCTGGCCAGTCAGCTCCGCCCAGAAGATCCAACCTCGTTCCGCCTCGCGCACTACTTCGACCTCATCGGCGGAACCTCCACGGGATCCATCATTGCCGCATCGTTGGCGCTCGGGCACACCGTCGAGCAAGTCCGGCAGAGCTACTTGACCTTCGCCCCCAAGATTTTCAAAGAGTCTGACCGGCAAGGCTTTTTCAAACCAAAGTTCGACAAGGCAGCGATCGACGCCGAACTGAGGACCCAGTTTGAGGACCACACTCTGGACAGCCCATCACTAATCACCGGTCTAGCGATTTGCACCAAACGCATGGACACCGGGAGTCCCTGGGTTCTTTTCAACCACCCCGGTGGTGAGTTTTGGGACAAAGACAAGAACAGCGACTTCCTGCTCCGCGACGTCATCCGCGCCAGCGCTGCCGCTCCCTACTTTTTCGATCCCCACAAGTTCGTGGTCGGACGCGGGAAGGATGACAAGGGTGAGGAAGGAATCTTCGTCGATGGCGGCGTCGCGGGCCTCAACAATCCAAGTGTGGAACTGCTGACCCTCGTGCTCCAGAAGGATTACCCGTTCCACTGGAATGCGGGCACCTCCAATCTGTTCATGCTTTCGGTCGGGAGCGGGTGGTTCCGGGAGCGGCACGATGCCAAGACCTTCATGAACAAGAGCAACTTGGAAAAGGCCAAGGATGCCATGGTCAGCATGATTCACGACACCCAGCTCTTGGGGATCAAAACCATGCAAACGCTCAGCGTCCCGCCTCGGCGCGACCCACGTTTCAACTTCCGCATCAACGCAGAGATCGAGACAATGCCAAGCCTGGGAGTCGCGAACCCTCCCCTGCTCACGTTCCGGCGCCTGGATGCAAGCCTGGAACGCTTCGACTTGGAGCCCGTTGTGAAGGCCAGCTGGAGCAAGATCGAAACCAAGCAGAAATACTCGGATCGGCTCTACGAGCGGTTGCAAACCAAGCTCCGGCAGATCGACAACGCGAAACCAGACACCATGGCCTGGCTCTACGAAGCGGGCTACCAAGCCGGGGCCCACTTGGCCAACGAACGCGCATCGGAGACTTTGGACGTATTCTAGTGTAGCCCGCCCAGCCAAAACCCCTCGGAATCTGACTCATCACTTGAATGAAGTATGGGCGGACCAATAGACCTCCATCCTTCGTGTTTCTTCGCGCTCTTCGTGGTGCCAATAGCAGTTGGGTTGACCACGAAGGACCCGAAGGAACACGAAGCTACGCCTGTGCAGAACAGGCAAGGATGCCCGTCCCACTCATCGCTTTAGGCTGGGCGGAGCACCTAGCCTAAATCCGGAAATGGAATCATCGCACGCGGAGGCTCGGAGACGCGGAGAATCAGAGTGGACAGTGGTTTTGGTTGAAATCCTGTTGTCACCTTCCAGGTGACCAAAGGTGCACAGGCGTACCGCCAGTCAAAAACCCCAGTCCTCTGCGAGCTCTGCGCCTCTGCGCGAAGCCAAGGCATTCCCGTTTGTAGGCTTACACACTAGTTTTTGCGCGCATTCAGGCCCAACGGGCCGGGACAGGATAGCCCAGGGCGAAGGAAGCCGCAGGCGCCCGCCGCCCTGGGAAAGCGTCCGGAACACATCCGCGCCGAGGGTGCGGGACAACCGTTGTCTCGCCCTTACAGGGCTCGGGCCGGACGGGGGGCGACGCCAGGGCGTCGCTCGTTCCTCGCTTTGCCCTGGGCTACCCTATCCCGGCCCGTTGGGCCTGGGAAAGTGAAGGAATGCCGGCTCAAGCGTCACGCGTCGGCTCCCGTCACCTCAAGTGAGTAGGGAGGATTTCGAAGGACCCTGCGCGCGTTGCACCGGAAACGCATTTCCACTCGGCCATCTTTGCGTATTTTTCACAATTACAATCCCCTCCATACATTCTGACGGCGGATTGTCCTCTGAGTCACGTGAACCTGGTGCCTCAACCGCAGCCAACTGGCTGTCCGCTTGCGTCGTCAGAGCCAACTCCGCAACCCTGGCGCGACGGACACGTGTCGCCGCCGTTTCCGCTGCAATCTTTGCGTCGCCGGCGCGTGTCGCCACCATTTCCCCTGCAACCGTGGCGTTGCCGGCACGTGTCGCCACCACATTCCCTGCAACCGTGGCGTTGCCGGCATGTGTCGCCACCGCTTCCGCTGCAACCGGGGCACTGCCGGCACGTGCGGCCATCGTTTCCGCCGCAACCGTGGCGTTGCCAACAGGTTTGGACCGCGGAATCCAGGAAAACTCGTGAACCTGCGCTTGGGCCAACGAGGCAACGTTCCGACCAGCCCTGCCCAGGAAGCGAGAACAACCTGAGGAGAACACCTGAACAAAGCTCCAGTCGAGTCATTTTTACCTAATTTTAGTTGATCTTTCACCCTGACATGATCTGGTGAAGGAAACTCAGCACAAC
Organism: Akkermansia muciniphila; assembly: GCA_945883495.1. GTDB lineage: Bacteria > Verrucomicrobiota > Verrucomicrobiia > Verrucomicrobiales > DEV007 > V1-115. The sequence continues at coordinate 1,117 of CAMCXS010000013.1, read as the reverse complement.
ATCAAGTCAGCTTCCTTCGCCATGCCAACGGCCGACTCATTGACTGTCACCGCTCATCTGACCTTGATCCAGAATCTGGACCGGAATCTTCCGGCCGAGGATCGGCGCCGGCTGCCGGACTGGCTGCGCGACCAACTCGATGCCGACCTTCCCGCCTTGGAGCAGAGCGATGCTTTGGTGAGCAGCAGCGAGATGGACCGCACCGAGAAGTCATCCCTGGTGGCCACCCAATTGGAACGGATGGAGCAACTGGTGCGGGACGGTTACAAGGGAATCGGCGCGATCCGGACCACGGTGATTGGCGAAGTGGAACGCGCCGCGGTGTTCGCCTCTTACGGTTGGACCGGCGGACTCTTGGGCCGCTTGACGGATGACCGCGTGCTGGCCCTGGCTCGGATCGGATGCCGCAAGCACGAGGACATCGCCCCGGCCTTCCGCTATGCGCCTGAATTGGTCACGGACCTCAACGCGGCGCTGGAGATCTACGATCGCTCCGTCCCGGCCTCGCGCCGCCCCGCCGCCGGTTCGCCCGCCCAAAAACGCAACGCAAAGCTCAAAGCCGCCACGGAGACGCTCTCGCAATTGCGTTACTGGTATTGTTGCACCAGCCGCCAAACCATCTCCAGCCCGGACCTGCTTCAAGCCGGTTTCCAACCCCGCCGCAAACCCCGGACCGCTAAAGCCGTCGAGGCTGCCTCCAAGCGCCAAGAAGAGCGGCGCGTCGAGCGCGAGCGCAAACGGCTGGAACGTCTGGAAGAAAAGACCCAGCGCAGCCTGAACCGTCTCGCCCAAGAAACCGAACGCCTCCGTGCCCAGGCGGATGAGACGCGAAGTGAGCTGACGGCTCTAGGCGGCGGCGTGGCCCGGGACGAGAAGACCGGAACGCCGGGGACGGGAACGGGGACTGGGGAGATTTCGCTCTCGGCCTGAGGGCTCGGGCTCGGGCTCGGGCTCGGCCTAAGGGCTCGTGCTCGTGCTCGAAACCATCGGTCTTCCAGATCCGCTACAATGCGAATTCGATTGCGATTCCGAGCACCGCTTCGCTGAGCACGAGCACGATACCCGTCCCGGCTCCGCTGAGAAGCGCTCATCCTCCGCGTCGCTGCGTCTTGAGCGA
>CAMCXS010000012.1 GCA_945883495.1 Akkermansia muciniphila | reverse complement strand
GAAGTGGAACGGAGAGTAACTTTTCGGCTCCGGGGCCCGCAGGTTAGCCTGGAGGTTCAACGGTGTTTCGATTACGAGCACGAGCACCGCTTCGCTGAGCACGAGGGCTACTGCGACGTAATACATCTCCGCATTTAGGCTAAGCCTTCGGAAGGCTCGGGTGGTGTGCTCGGCACGCTCGGGTGAGCCTTCGGAAGGCTGGGGTGGTGTGCTCGGAACGCTCGGGTGAGCCTTCGGAAGGCTGGGGTGGTGTGCCCGGAACGCTCGGGTGAGCCTTCGGAAGGCTCGGTGGTGTGCCCGGAACGCTCGGGTGAGCCTTCGGAAGGCTCCGGGTGGTTGGATCGCGGATACGGCGCTTGGTCACCCAAGCGCCGTATTGTTACAACTTCGGTCGAGGCTCAATCGCGCAGCGCCGCGGCCATGATCTCGTAACCGCGGTTTACCATCGGCATTTCGCTGTCGAGCAAACCGGCGGCCAGGAGGGAACTTTCGAAGAGTTGGGTGGCCACGAGCTTGGCCAGTTCTGGATTGCCCTCCCGGGTGGCGGCGAGCCGTTTGATGAGGTCGTGACGCGGGTTGATCTCCAGCTTTACATCGACCCCGGCTGGGCTGTCCGGGTTCATTGCTTGGAACATGCGGCGCATTTGGGCGGACATACCATGTTCCGGAGTGAGCGCGGCTGCCGGGGATTGGACGAGGCGCTTGCTCGCGGCCACTTCTTCCACGCGTTCGCCGAGGTGCTCTTTGAGGAATCCGCAGAGCCCTTTCACGGCGTCTTCGCCGAGCGCTTCGCCTTCGCCCGCATCCACGGCATCGCCCAAATCGAGATCCGCCCGGCTGGCGGGAACCAGCTTCTTCTCTTCATACTCGGAGAGATTTCCGAGCATGTAGTCGTCGATGCTTTCAAAGAGGAAGATCACCTCCAGGCCTCGCGCCTTGAAGGCTTCGAGGTAGGGACCCGCCTCGATCGACTTCCGGTTCGGGCCGACCAGGTAGTAAATCTCCTTCTGGCCGTCCTTCATGCGGGTGAGGTACTCATCCAGGCTGGTGAGTTCCCCGGCGTTCGTCAGGGAAGACTCGAAGCGCAGGAGCTTGGCAAGGTCTTCCTTGTGCTCGTGATCCGTGCAAATGCCTTCTTTGAGGAACCGGCTGAACTCCTTGAAGAATTCCAGGTATTTCTCGGAGTCGGACTTGGCCTGCTTGTCGAGGAACTTGAGGAAGCGTTTGGTGACGACGCGGTTGAGCTTCTGGACGAGCTGGCTGTCCTGCATGCTCTCGCGGGAGATGTTCAGCGGCAGGTCCGCGCTGTCGATCACGCCGGAGAGGAAGCGCAGCCATTCCGGGAGCAAGCCCTTGGGATGCGGGTCGATGAGGACCTTCTTGCAGTAGAGGGCCACGGAAGGTTCGAGCTGGCCGACGCCGAGGAACTTCTCCTTGTTGCTGCCTGGGACGAAGAGGAGGGCATTGATCGTGAGCGGGGCATCCGCGCTGAAGTGGAATTGGTAGCGAGGCTTGTCCCAGGCCTTGGCGACGAACTTGTAGAACTCCTCGTATTCCTCCTCCTTGACCTCGGCCTTGGCCTTGAGCCAGAGGGCCTCCACGGTGTTGATCCGCTTGCCGTTGAGGAGGATCGGGAAGGGGACGAAGTTGGAATACTTCTTGAGGATGTCCTCGATCCGGCTGGCCCCGGCGAACTCTTTGCATTCTTCGCGCAGTTTGGCGACGATCTTGCAGCCGCGGCGCTGACCCGGCGCTTCCTCAATGGTGTAACCGCTCTGGCCGTCGCTGGTCCAGACAAGGTGCTCGGCATCGTTGCGCCAGCTGTGGGTGTAGACCTTGACTTCATCCGCCACCATGAAGGCGCTGTAGAAGCCGACCCCAAACTGCCCGATGAGCGCGGATTCCTTCTGCTGAGACTCTTCGAGGGCTTGGAAGAACTTGCGGGAACCGGAATGCGCGATCGTCCCCAGGTTTTCAATCAATTCCTCCCGGGTCATGCCGATCCCGAAATCGGAAATCGTGATCATGCCGGCGGTGTCGTCCGTCGTGATGTGGATCTCCAGGCCGAGTTGGGCGTCAAACATGTCCTTCTCCGTGTGTTGGAGATGGCGCAGTTTTTCGAGGGCATCCGAGGCGTTCGACACCAGTTCCCGGACGAAGATCTCCTTGTCCGTGTAGAGGGAATTGATGACGATGTGGAGGAGCTGCCGGACCTCGGCCTGGAAGGGATGTTGGTCAGTGGTAGTCGTCATGAATCTCGGTTGATTGGTGTGAAAGAAAAATTGGGAGGGGAAAGATAGGGAATCTGGCGGTTGAGTCAACTGCTCTCGATGCGACCCATGCGCCCTGGCAGCCCGGCGTTCACACTTTCCCTTCGTTTTCCCTAGAACATCCCGCAATTCCGGCTAAATGGTCCCACCTTGGCCCGCGTCCTACGGGGCGGCTGGGTCCCTGACAACCCTTTGGTGATCTTGCACAGATAAGATGAAAGTAATGGTCCTTGGCGGAGACGGCTTTTGTGGTTGGCCGACCTCCCTGCACCTTTCGAATCTCGGACACGACGTCGTCATCCTCGACAACCTCTCGCGCCGGAACATTGACAACGAACTCGAAGCGGGCTCGCTCACGCCGATCTCGCCAATGGGGACGCGGATCAAGGCTTGGGAAGAGGTGTCCGGACGGAAGATCGCCTTTTACCGGGTCGATGTGGCCCAGGAATACGACCGTTACCTCGACATCATTCTCGAAGAACAGCCGGACGCGATCGTCCACTTCGCGGAGCAGCGGGCCGCGCCGTATTCGATGAAGTCCCCGGCGCACAAGCGTTACACGGTGGACAACAACATCAACGCGACCCACAACACGCTCTGTGCGGTGGTGGAGTCCGGCTTGCCGATCCATTTGGTCCACCTCGGGACGATGGGCGTTTACGGTTACGGTTCCGCCGGGATGAAGATTCCGGAGGGCTATCTCGACATCGAGGTGACGACCGATGCTGGGGACAAGCTCAAGCAGCAAATCCTGTACCCCACGAATCCGGGGAGCATCTACCACATGACGAAGAGCCTGGATCAGATCCTCTTCGCCTATTACGTGAAGAACGATAAGATCCGCATCACGGACCTGCACCAAGGGATCGTCTGGGGCACGATGACTCCGGAGACGGCCAAGGATGAGCGGTTGCTGAACCGCTTCGACTACGATGGCGATTATGGCACGGTCTTGAATCGCTTTTTGGTGCAAGCGGCCGTTGGATATCCGCTGACGGTCCACGGGACGGGCGGGCAGACGCGGGCCTTCATCCATATCCGGGACACCTGCCGGTGTGTGCAACTCGCGTTGGAAAACCCACCGGCGTCTGGAGAGCGCGTCCGCATTCTCAACCAGATGACGGAAACCCACCGCGTCCGGGATTTGGCCCAATTGGTCGCCAAGATTTCCGGTGCCGAAGTGGCGATGGTGAACAATCCGCGCAACGAAGCGGCGGAGAACGATCTCCACGTCCACAACGATCTCTTCCTCAGTCTGGGCTTGAAGCCGACGACGTTGAGCGAGGGACTGCTGGAGGAGGTGACCGAGATCGCCCGGAAGTATGCGGATCGCTGTGACCGTTCCAAGATTCCTTGTTACTCCACCTGGACTCAGGCCCAGAGCGCTGGGGTGCCGGTGAACCAGGCGGTTCCGCAGTCGTAGTCCCAAGGTTCACAGCCCTCGCGGCATGAGAATCGCCTTTTGCACGGAGACCTTTTTACCGAACATTGACGGGATCGTAACCCGGATCTGCCGGACGTTGGATCAACTCCGTGCCCTGGGCCATGAAGCGATCATCTTCGCTCCGGAGTATTCAAACCGGGAGAACGTCTCTGAGTATTGCGGCTTCCCGGTGATCCGTTTGAAGTCGATCCCCTTCAAACCGTGGTATCCGGAGCTGCGCTTGGGGATGCCGAGTACGCGGATCTACACGGAACTCAAGGCGTTTGAGCCGGACCTCGTGCATGGGGTCAATCCGTTCGTCATCGGGATGTGGGGCGCTTTCGTGGTGCGCCAGCTCGATGTGCCGATGGTGGCGAGTTACCACACCGATCTCCACCAATACGCCGAACGGCTCCGCGTTCCCTTTCTCATTGCCCCGGGCCGGATTCACATCCGTTCGCTGCACAACACCGCCCAACTCAACCTGACCACGAGCCGGCCCATGGTCGATGTCTCCGCGGAAATGGGGATCAAACGACTCCGCGTTTGGCCCAAGGCGGTGGACACCGAGACGTTCCATCCGGACAACCGGAACGCGGCGATGCGCTACTACCTCAGCGAGGGAGAACCCGAGAAGCCGCTCATTATCTGCGTGGGCCGGTTGTCCCACGAAAAGCGAGTGAGCTGGCTGTTCGAGCCGGCCAAACGGATTCCCGGCATCCGCGTGGCGATCGTGGGCGGTGGTCCGGCAGAAGAGGAATTGAAGGCGATGTTTGCCGGGACCCCGACCTTTTTTACGGGGTACCTCCGAGGCAAGGAGCTAGCGCAAGCTTACGCGTCCGCGGACATCTTTGCGTTTCCCTCGGATACCGAAACACTTGGTTTCGTGGCCATGGAATCGATGGCGAGCGGCGTGCCGGTGGTGGGCGCCCGGGCGGGGGGCATTCCCGACGTGATTGATCACGAAGTGAACGGCTTGATGTTCGAAGCGGGGAATCGCGAGCAATTTCTTTCCCAAATTCAACGGCTCATCGACAATCCGGCGGAACGGGAAGGCTTTGCCAAGCGGGCGCGCGCGGATATGGAGGACTGCAGCTGGCGCAAGGCCACGGAACGTTTGGTTGGGTATTACCAAACCGCGATCCGGGCGCACCGGCGTTGGAACCCGAGCGAGTGGGTCGCTTAATCCAGCACGATCCCGAAGCCGAATCGCCCTTCCCAGGAGGAGACGTCGATCTCCACATCCACGATCCCGGCGGAGGCGTGGACGGGGTCCACCCACCGGTAGGAGGTGCTTCCTTCCACGTAAATCCGCTTGGAGTCGTTCAGGAAAAGCTTGGCGGTGAGTCCTCCGAAAAGACCGGCTTTGAGCGGATTGCCGGTATCCCGCCAGCTGCCGCTAAAGCGAGGAGTGGAGAGCCCGGATTCGAACCAATCGAGACGCGAGGTGAGGTCGTAGTCGATCAGGTTCAACGTGGCGCCGCCGGTGAGATAGCACTCCAGGGGGCCAACACGGTGACCGATTTCGATGCCGAAGGGAATCTCTTGGAGCGAGACCTCGAGATCGGCCCGGGAAACGGCATAAAAACGGGCTTCGCGGCCTTTGGCGACATCGACCGAGCGGCGAGGCGACTCGTAACCGGGGCCGTAGATCGGAGTGAGGAGGTCTGCGTTGGAAACGATGCCTTGTTCCTGGCCGTTTACCGTGCCGGGAATCTGGATGCCGCTATTTGCATCGGCGATGTAGTCGTAGAGAATCGTGAAATTGAGTTGGTCTTCGAAAACATTCGCGACGCGGTCGGAGCCGGTCGTGTGATTCGTGGAGAGGAACGTCCAGCCGCTGACCAAGTTCACCGTGTCCGCGAGCCGGTAGCCCCATTGAAAGCTAGGGCCGGCACCGGTTCCTTCATCGGCAACGCCTCCCGCATCGGTCTCAGGGCGATATTCGAACGCAGTTGCCCCGTAGGCGATGACGGCGTTGGCAAAGGCTCCTCCCGTTCCCACAGGGTGCGGAAGAATCTGCGTGCTGGAATCGACCTGACCTTGAGCGAGCCCGACGGGTAAATCTGGATTTTGCGGGCCCACAAATCCGCCTAGGTACTGAATCGTATCGGCCCCCCCTGTGTACAAACCGGTGTCTCCCTGGGCAGCGCGGGGGACGAAGAAGTGCTGCCAATCCAGCATTGGGGAACTTGGGTTGAGCTGAAACCCGCTCTGGATAGACCGGATACTGGTGCCGACGCTGAAAAACCATCCGCTAGATGTCTCATCCGCGTGCGCCGATCGGGCGACGGTGCCCAAGGCGAGAATGGCAACCAGCAAGCGCATGAGAGGAGGGACCTGACGTCTGCAGCGAAGATGGCCTCCGCAGCTCTGTCAATGTTTATCCCGTCACGAGCCTGTTGCGAAGCCGGGTGGAGGGAGGCAAACGGCAACCGCCCCGTTTCAGACCCACTCGGGCCCAAAACGAGGCGGTGCATGCCACTGCGCTACTACTCCAAGACAGAAAGCACCATGTTAGGGGAGTCTCTTAGATTGTCAACATCTCTTAAATAAAATCGCGCTGACTCTCTTGATTTTTCGCGTCTTCCCCCGTTCACTCTGGCCATGACCGCCCAGGATCGTCTTGACCAGTTCTTTGCGTATCTCCGCTTCGCCTCCATTTCCACGGATCGCGCCTTTGCGGGACAGGTGCGGGATTGCGCGAATTTCCTGGTGGGCAAGTTCGCGGGAATGGGCCTAGCACCCGAGTTGCACGAAACACCGGGGCATCCCGTCGTCGTGGCAAGGTCACCCCGGAAAGAGGGACGTCCGACGGTACTGATCTACGGCCATTACGACGTGCAGCCGGTCGATCCAGTCTCCCTTTGGACGTCGCCGCCGTTTGAGCCGGTGATTCGGGATGGCGTGATTTACGCCCGGGGCGCGACGGACAACAAGGGACAGAATCTGGCCCACATCCTTGGGGTCGAGCAGACCTTGGCGGAGGATGGCGACTTGCCGGTGAACGTGATTTTCCTGATTGAGGGGGAAGAAGAGATCGGCAGCAAGCACCTGGCCCCGTTTTTGCAGGCGCAACGGGAGGTTCTGGCGTGCGACGTGATTGCGGTTTCCGACACCGGGATGATCGGGCCGGGCGTGCCGACCTTGACGTACGGGTTGCGGGGCATCGCTTGCCTGGAGTTCACCGTGCGCGGTCCGGCGTTTGATTTGCACTCCGGGATTTACGGAGGCGGCGTGGCCAATCCGGCGATGGTGGCCTGCCAACTAGTGGCCAGTCTGCGGGATGCGGTTTCCGGCAAAATCCTCGTCGCGGGTTTCTGCGACCGGGTTCGCGAGCTACAAGATTGGGAACAGGCTACCTGGAAACGTCTTCCGGACGGCGACTCCGCGCTCCTCGAACAAACCGGGGTGCCCGCCCTCTTTGGAGAGGAGGGGTTCGACTCCTATGAACGCCGGTGGGCCCGCCCGACGGTGGAGATCAACGGAATGGGCAGTGGCTACCAAGGCGAAGGCTCGAAGACGGTGATCGGCAAAGAGGCGATGGTGAAGATCTCCTGCCGACTCGTTCCGGACCAGGATCCGGAGGAGATTCTCCGTTTGGTGGCTGGCCACTTGCGCCAGCACTGCCCGCCGTCCGTGAAGCTGGAGATCGACATGGGGCACACCGGGATGCACTACGTCATGGACCCGTTCTCGCCGCACGGCCAGGCCGCTCAAAATGCGTTGCGGGCGACGTTTGGCGCCGAGCCGATGTTGATTCGCGAGGGCGGCAGCATTCCGATCATCCGCAGCTTCAAAGACATCCTTGGAGTGGACACGCTGATGCTCGGGCTGGCCTTGCCGGATTGTATGGCGCACGCTCCGGATGAGAATTTCCCCGTGGCGAATTTCGAGGCGGGGATTCAGTTGAACCGGGCCTTGCTCAAGGAATTGGCGAAGTGATGAGTGCCCAAGTCGTCGCTACCGTGACCACGCCGGAGGATTTGGCGTATCTGCGAACGAATCCGGGGATCGCCGTGGAAATCGACTGGCTGGAGTTCCGGCTGGATGACCTTCGGGAGCATCTAGACGAGGCGGAAGCGGTGGCGGCCGAGTTTCGGGGAAAACTTTTGATCACGGCGCGCCATCCGTCCGAGGGAGGGAAGGGGGATTTGCCGCGGGAAACGCGGTTTGCCCTGCTGCGACGGTTTCTCCCGTTCGCGGGCTGGATGGATGTGGAACTGCGCACGGTTCCCGATGCCGGGGAAGTCATTGCGGAAGCGCAAGCGGCGGGAGTAAGAGTGGTCGGTTCCTTCCACGACTTTGAAGCCATGCCCGCGGACGCGATTTTGGGCAGGAGCATCGCGGCGGCGATGGAACAGGGCTTGGACGCCGCCAAGCTCGCGGTCCGGATGGAGCGGGTCAGCGATATCTTTGTGCTCGCCGCGATGGTCGAGACGAGCCCGATTCCCGTTTCCGCGATGGGCATGGGCCCCGTCGGAAAGCTTTCGAGGCTGGTGCTGGCGCGTGCGGGATCGATCTTGAATTACGGATTCCTGCAGACGCCGAATGCGCCCGGGCAATGGCCGGCGAGGGAGTTGAAACGCTTGATTGGGGAGATCGGCGGGTAACCCGGCTCCTCCTTACTTGAAACGAAGCCGCCGCGGATCTATTCTTCCGGGCATGACCATCGCGGCTGCCTTAGATTTCGAAGAAGAGCTCCTGACGTTCGAGGAGTTTGCCGCCCTGCCTTTGACTCATCCCGCCGAGTTGGTTGCGGGGCACATTGTCGATATGTCCCGGAACAATCCTCTGCATGCACGGCTCGTCGCCAGATTCTCCGCAGCCCTGAGCCCCATTGTGCGCAACGCTAAGTTGGGCGAGATCTTTGCCGGCGACGTCTCCGTCATCACAAAGCGAGATCCGGATACCGGACGGGGCGCGGATCTTGCGTTTGTCTCGAACGAACGGCTGGCCGAGCAACCGGATGACGCGGCGGCGCTGGTCGTCGCGCCGGAGATCATCGTGGAGGTGATTTCTCCGAGCAATGTCTGGGACGACGTCATGACCAAGATGACCGAGTATTTCGCGATCGGTGTGCTCCAAGTCTGGATCGTCACACCCACGACCCGGACCGTGCATGTTTACGAGTCATTGACCGCGATGCACGGCTACTCGCCGGAGACTGCCCCGATGGTGGAGTCTCCCGCGATTTTGCCGGGGCTGACGTTGGATCTGCGGGAGATCTTCGGCTAGCCTTTGACCTTCGCCCACGTATCCTTCAGCGCCACGGTGCGGTTGAAGACCGGTTTTCCTGGCTTGCTGAGCTTGGTGTCTACGCAGAAGTAGCCGATGCGTTCAAATTGGACACGGTCGCCCGCTTTGGCTTTGGCGAGGCTGGGCTCGAGCATTGCGTTCGGGATGATCTTCAACGAGTCGGGGTTGAGCAACGAGGTGAAGTCGTCGCCCACTTGTTCGGCGGTGAAAAGGCGATCGTAAATGCGCACTTCGGAAGGCAGGGCGTGCGCGGCGGAGACCCAGTGGATCGTGCCTTTGACCTTGCGGCCGTCGGGCGGATTCTCGCCCCCGCGCGTGGCGGGATCGTGGGTGCAGCGGAGCTCGGTGACGTTGCCAGTGGCGTCCTTGATGACTTCGACGCACTTGATCCAATAGCCGTAACGGAGTCGCACCTCTTGGCCCACGGTGAGCCGGAAGTAATTTTTGGGCGCGTTCTCCATGAAGTCGTCTCGCTCAATGAAAAGTTCCCGGGAGAAGGGGACAATGCGGGTGCCGAGGGACGGGTCTTCGGGATTGATCAAGGCTTCCATCTCTTCGACTTGGCCTTCTGGATACGAGGTGACGACAACTTTGATCGGATCGAGCACCGCCATGACCCGGGGCGCGCTGGCGTTGAGGTCGTTGCGGATGGCGTGTTCCAGGAGGGCGACGTCCGTGAGGCTGTTGAACTTCGTCAAGCCGATGGTGTCGATGAACTTGCGAATCGCGGTGGGCGTGTATCCACGGCGGCGCAGGCCGGAAAGCGTCGGCATCCGGGGATCGTCCCAGCCATCGACGAGTTTCTCGGCGACGAGTTGTTGCAGCTTGCGCTTGCTCATGACCGTGTAGGTCAGGTTGAGCCGGGCGAACTCGATCTGGCGCGGCTTGGCGGGGACGGAACAGTGGTCCACGAACCAGTCGTAAAGCGGCCGGTGGTTCTCAAACTCCAGGGAACAAAGGGAGTGGGTGATGCCCTCGATCGCGTCCGAGAGCGGGTGGGCGAAGTCGTACATCGGATAAATGCACCAGTCGTCCCCGGTCCGGTGGTGGTGGGCCTTGAGGACCCGGTACATCGTCGGGTCGCGCATGATGACGTTCGGGTGCGCCATGTCGATCTTGGCGCGGAGCACGGCCTCGCCTTCGTCGAACCCACCGGCGCGCATTTTGGCGAAGAGTTCGAGGTTCTCGTCGATGGAGCGGTCGCGGAACGGGCTCTCCTTGCCGGGTTCGGTCAAGTTGCCGCGGAACTCGCGCATTTGATCTGCGGTCAATTCATCGACGTAGGCCAAGCCCTTCTTGATGAGTTCCACAGCGTAGCCGTAGAGCTGCTCGTAGTAATCCGAGGCATAGTAGAAGTGCTTGCCCCATTCAAAGCCCATCCAGCGGACGTCTTCTTGGATGGATTCGACATACTCGACGTCCTCCTTTACGGGGTTGGTATCGTCCATCCGGAGGTGGCAACGGCTGTCCGGCACTTCGAGAGCGAGGCCGAAGTCGAGGCAAAAGGCCTTGGCGTGGCCGATGTGCAAATAGCCGTTCGGCTCTGGGGGGAACCGGGTGACGACGTGGTCGTGTTTGCCCGACTTCAAATCCTCAAGGACGATCTCGCGGATGAAATCCCGGGGTTCGAGGGTGCAGCTGACGGGTGTTTCTGGCATGGAGCGGGGAATTTCGGTCAGGGGCGAGCGAACGCAAAGGGAAAGGGAATCGGAGCTGCTTGCTTCTTGGCTCGAAATGGGTTTGATGGGGGCAGATTCAACACTATGCGCGTTTGTTTTCTCCTGATGGCCTTGGCGGCCAGTGTGTCCGCCGCCGAACCCGTGCGCCTGACTTTGGCGGACTTTGTCAGCGTGAAAGCAGAGGGACCGGTTCCCGCGGGCTGGGTCGAGCTGGAAGACGGCACGATTCACCTGTCCGGCAAGGGGCCGGGAAATCTGATTTCCAAAGGCGAATACGAGAATTTCGAACTCGAATGGGAGTGGAAGATCGTCGAGGGCGGGAACAACGGCATCAAGTATTGGGTCACGAAGGTCGCTGACAAGGAATGGCTCGGGATCGAGTATCAAATGATCGATGACCTGGGCCACGAGGACGGGAAAAAGGGCGGAGACCGCACCACGGGAGCGATTTACGACATCAAACCTCCAGCCTCGGACAAGGCCTACAAACCCGCCGGGGAGTGGAACAGCAGCAAAATCGTTGTCCAGAACGGCAAGGTCCAGCACTGGCTGAATGGGCAACTTGCCGTCGAAGCCGACACCACGGCGCCGGAGTGGGCGCAATTGATTGCCGACAGCAAGTTTAAGGAGAAGGTCGGCTTCGCCCCGGGCAAAGGCCGTCTGATGCTGACGGAACACAGCGCGGAGACTTGGTTCCGTAATCTGCGGATCACCGTGAAGTGACGCTAGCCGGGAATCCGGCGGAACAGATCGCGCAACTTGGCGCCACGGGAGGGACTCAGGCTTTCCACCCAGCTAATTCTGCCGTCCAGGTGGGCCCGGAAATCGGGGAGTTGCTCCCGGTTTTGTGAGTCAAGCCCGTGACGGAGGCAGTTCGTCAAGATCGCTTTCAGGCGGTCCCATTCCCGCCGGTCGATGTTCAGTCCTTGGTTAAGCACCGCTCCGGCAGCGCGTTGACGTTGGCTCTGCCGCATGATCCGCGTTTTGCGAGCATTTGGCGTGAATCCCTCTTCGAGGATGATCCTCGACACGGTGTCGTGAAACCGGTGGATCGCGGATCCGAATGAAGATTCCCCGGAAAAGAGCAGGTCATCGGCGTAGCGGGTGTAGGTGCAACCGGCATGCTGGGCCAAGCCGGCGAGGCGGCAATCCAGGCGGAAGGCGCTGAGATTCGCCAGCGCGGGGGAAGCGGGACCGCCTTGCGGGAGGTGCGGGATGCGCAGCCGTTGCCGTTCTTCTCGACGGAGATGAGTGGGAAGCTCAGAGGCCGGAGTTGCGTGCGTCGTCAACCGAGTCAGTACGGAAGCCGTAGATTCGGGATAGCCCGAGCTGAGGAAAATCCGGTGGATCCGGCTGGCGGTGACGGAGGGAAAAAAGTTCGCGAGGTCGATCTTCAGCAGAATCTTTTGGTGGGTGTGGGGACGGAGGAATGCGTGGACGGAGCCGGCGGGGCGGAATCCGTGACAAGCTTCATGGACCGGAATGTGGTGGAGCAGGGCATCCAAGAGACGGCGTTGGGTGCGCTTTAGCAACGGTTTTGGAGTCTCCAGCAGACGCCAGCCACCCCGCCGTTTGGGAATCCAGCGGTAGTGATAATGATCCTTGCCACCGTAGCGGCAGAGCCAGACCAATTGAGACAGATCCAGGCCGAGCCAATCCGCGGTCTCTTTGACTCCAATCAATTGGGGCAACGGCCACCGCTCAGGCGCTCCGCGGGCCGGCCACATCACCGGTTCCCGGAGCAGGCCAGCCGAGATCGATGCCACTCCCCGTTTCCAGGCGCGACGATAGCGAGAGTTCTCCCGGAGGAACGCGCGGACATCCGCTTCGGGCTGGCGCGAAGCATCGCCGAAGCAGGCCAGGTACTCCCTGACCAGGGGACGGAGCCACCTGGGACGGCGGCCGTAGAGCTGGGCGGCTCGATCCACCAGACCGTCTTCCGACGGCGGACCGGAGCACAAACTCGTGGCCAATAAGCGGAGCGATCGATTCCAGGAAGCCATGAAGATCCGGCTGACGAAGGAGGTTCAACGCGTCTGGTTGCTCGTGGGCGGTTCTACCGCGTGCGGTAGTTGGGCCCTCGATCTGAGATCCGGAAGCTTATCGATGCCCCGGGGTAACCCCGGAGAGGCCATGGAATGTTTTGGAAAACGCACCGTGGCCAGCTTGAAATGCTCTCTCCGTCAGCCGGATGCCGGAGCATAGGGGAGCGATCAGATCGTGGCGAGTGAAAATTCTCTGCTCACGCCATCATGCTCTGCATCACTTGGAGTGCGTCGTAAACCGGCAGCGACCAAACGGTAGCTTCGCCTTCTTCGTAGGCGTCCCGCCAAGCGTCGTAGGCAGCTTCCCAATTCGTCAATTCGACGTCGTTCGCGACCATGTCTCCGACGCTCATGGCAAGGGCCTCCTCGGTGAAGGGCATGAGCTGAATTCCCTGAGAGACACCGCCGGGCACTTCCGGGTCAGGGATGGGGACGCCATCGATGCGGACGTGGACCACGGCGCCGAAAGGATCATCGTCCACGTGACAAACCGTGGCGTAGGCCTCGGAGTCGAGTCCCGGCAGTTGGTAAACTTGGCCTGGAAGGAAGTGCATGGTGAACGGATCTCAGGGGGCCGGGGCCGCGGCGGGGCGATGGATGTCCCATTGACCGTGCTTCCCGGTGTGCTTTACGATTTCCAAAGCGGGACGGTTGGCAAACGCGGATTGCAACTCCTTGGCAATCTCTGGGTTTAGCGGGCCGCCGTGAGCGTGGAGGAGATAGCGGAGTCGCAAAGGCTGCGACCGAGTGACGGTGAATTCTTCGTCCATGCAAAATGAGGCACCCATCCATCCGTCTTCCCGGACGTGCCACTTGGAAGGATAGCGGGGATTGGCGGGGTGGTCGAAATAGGTGATTCCCTCGGTAGCTCCGGAAGGGGCCACAGGGCCGCTGTAATCCATCCACTCCGCGGGTTGGCCAAAAATGGCTGCTTCATGGACTTGGCCGTTGCTGTTGGTGAGCTGCCCCCCGCCGAAGTACTCCGAGATGCTCTTGGCGACTCTCACCGCGAGGAATCCGAAATTCGTCTTTCCCAGCTTGGCCGTCTCCAATCCCGCCCCCGGGCGGAAGGTGGACTGGAGCTCCAGGGTGAACTCGGCCGCAGCAGCTGGGCGCAGCGCACAGATGAGTTCTTGTTCCAACAGTTCTTTTCCGTCCGGGGCATACCAACCCAACTGCACGGCCATCGACGACTCATCATCGCCATCTTGGTAGCACAGCCACGCTTTTTGCCGAATGGTGGTGTCCTTCCCATCCGCCCAAAAGGAGAAGCCTTCCACGTCGTGATGGGCGAACCAGAGGGACCGATGATGGTCATGGTTTGTGTCGCCCGGGTGGCCCATCCGGGTCAACGAGCTGCCGGAAGGGCCGTTGAATGGAAAAAAGAAGGGGCGCGGCGCGTCAGTCCCAAAGTGCCATCGCGTCTTTTCCGTCGCACCAGCGACGAACGAGACCTGATGATGTGGTTGTGGATCGACTCGAATGAGGGGGACTCTTCCATCGCCCGCCTGAACTGAGAGGGCGCCGAACGCGAGGAAAACAAGGAGTCGCATGGGAGAACTGACCGAAATCAAAGCTGGGTCTTGGAATAAAATCGGCCGAGTTGGCCAACGATTCTCTGGCGCATTTCCGTGAGCTCGAGTTCTCCCGAGACTCGATGAATAATCTTTCCGCCGGGAGCGATGAGGATGCTGAAAGGAACCGAGCCGTCCCACTCTGGATCAAGCGAGGCGGCGAGTTCGTCCGTGGTGGCCCCTGCCCATACATAATTGTTAGTGCGGCGTCCTTCGTCCGACACTGAGACTTCGGCGCGCTTGCCGAGGGCGGCGTGTTCGCTGCGGAGGAAATCACGGACTGCGTTCATCTGCGCCGGATCGTCCTGAGAAATGGTGATAACATCAAAACCGCGCCCCTCATATTGCCGACTCAACGTGACCAAGTGGGGGAACTCTTCGACACAGGGACCGCACCAAGTGGCCCAAAGGTTGACTAGGCGCAGCTTGGAGGTGGTGTTGGCGGCCAGAGCCTTGACGCCAGCGGCATCGATCGGCTCCACCGTGACTTCCCGCGCGGTCCAGGCGGCATCGGCTTCCGCGACTCCTTTGCGCTTGTCGCTCCATTTGGTGGAGCAGCCGAACGTCCGCGTCGTTTCGACCGGAACGGGCTGTCCCGCCAGGATGGCTTCAATGGCGTTCTTCGCATCGTGTTGCGTCGCTCCGTCCTCGTATTTGGAATCGTCAATTCGACCCTGATAGCGAAGCTTGCGCTCCTGATCGAAGATGAAAACTTGCGGCGTGGCGATGACGCCGAAGGCCCGGCTGACGGACTGGGTATCGCCATCGTAGAGATAAGGGAAGTTGAAGCCGTGTTCGGCGGCGTGGAGCTTCATCTCTTCTAGGCTATCTCCGTAGACTGCGTAACCCAGTTCATCGATCCGCACCGAATTGGGGTCATTCGGGGAGATGGCGACCCATTGCACACCCTTGTCCCGGTAGGTTGCTACCATCTGCTTGACTCTCTCTTCAGCGGCTTGCGCCGTAGGGCAGTGGTTGCAGGTGAAGAGGATCACCAAAACTCGACTGGCGGCATAGTCGGTGAGGCGATGATTCTTGCCGTCGATCCCGGGGAGATCAAAATCCGGGGCCGGCTGTCCGATGGCCAGAGGCGTAATGTCTCCGGCAGAGCCTATACCGAGCAGCGTCAACGCGAGGGTGGCGGAGCTAAGCCAAACGAGGGATTTCATGATGGGGGTAATCAGAAAATGGCGAAATGACGAGTCGGGCGCAACTTCGATCTCCGGCAGGATTTAGCCCACGTAGCTTTCAGCGAGGCGGAGGCGATCCCGCGCTGCGTGGATGGGCACAGGCTCGGGACGACGGTTTGCGAACACTTGAATGTCGGTGAATCCGGCGGTTTCGAGAACGTCCAGCGCGGACAGGAATCCATCCGCGACCCGGGATGGATTGTGCGAGTCCGATCCGAGTACTACCGGAATGCCACGCTCCCGCATCATGGAAAGCATGAATGGCCCCGGGTTGATTTCCGGGTAAATCTTGTTCACCCCGGAGGTGTTCAATTCCATGGCGACTCCGGTTGCCGCGATTCGATCCAATGCCTGCGCGATGACTTCCTCCAAACGCTCTACGTTCCAAGCGGAGGGATCGGCGTTTTTGACGAGGTCCGGGTGAGCCAAGGCGTCAAAAAGACCTGTTTCGGCCGATTCCGCCAAGTGCGCGAAGTATTGGCGCTGGAAAGCATGAATATCGCCGTGCCAAAACGCATCGCGGTACTCCGGCACATGCCAGTGAACGGAGCCCAAGATATAATGGAACGGAGCCCGGTCGTGAAGCTCCTTGAGCCACGGCTCCATTCCAGGAAAGAAGTCGCTTTCCAACCCCAATCTCACTTGAAAGCCCGCAGGGGCGGATGCGCGTCCTTCATCTACTAAGGCAACGTAGGTATCGAACTCTTCCGGGCTCATGCGCACGGCGTGAGACCAACGGTTGGGCATCGGGCTATGACACGTGAAGATGATTCCATCGAGTCCCGCCGCCTGTCCGGCTGCCACATACTCCGAAGGATGGCCGGAGGCGTGTTTGCACAGCGGGGTATGCATATGGGAATCAAATAGGAGGAAATCGCCTGGCATCGTGGAGAAAATCGAGGTTGCGCAATTGGATTCAACGCGGCGCCGAGTAAGAGGGTTCGAAGGCTGCACCGGCCCCGGTCTTGGGGAAACCTCGCCGGGGAGTCATGACAATGCGACAAAAAAAGCCCGGAACCTCACGGTCCCGGGCTTGGATGACATCCTGAAAGTACGATCAGGCGAAGAACTTCATGATAGGCTTGCCCTCGGGCAGCACGTTGTTTGGATCCTTGGGATCGGCAATATGACCGGCGACGAGGAAAGGACGCCCTGAGGGAGCGTAGATGACCTTGTCGAGAGGAATGCCAAGAGCTGTTGCGATGGTTGCGTTTAGGTCTTCCGGACGCACAGGGTTTTCCTCGACTGAATAGCCCTTGGCGTCGGACTTGCCATACTTCTGACCGCCTTTGATGCCGCCCCCGGCGAGGACAGCGGAGAAGCAGCGTGGGAAGTGGTCGCGTCCGGCGTTGACGTTCACGATTGGGGTCCGGCCAAATTCGGTGCCGACCACAATCAGGGTATCGTTGAGTTTGCCGATGGCTTCCAGCTCGTCGATGAGCGCGCTCAACGAGGTATCAAGAGAACGTGCTGGGTTTTGGAAGGCGGTTTGGATGTCTTCGTGGTTGTCGAAACCTCCTCCATCAATGCGGATGGCGCCGACGCCCTTTTGCACGAGACGGCTCGCGAGCAAGGCGCCCTGGCCCATACGATCCATGCCAAAGACTTGGCGCTTGGCATCGGGAACTTTGCTGAGATCAAAGACTTCAAGGTCCTTGCTGCGGAGGAAGGACAGGGTGTTGTCGTAGTACTCCGTATACGCAGTGACCTCGGTGGTGGAGAACTTCGATTCAAACGCCTTGTTGAAGGTCTCGAGGGAACCAGTCCGCTTGGTGGCACGCTCTTTCTCTACCGGGGAAACCGCGTTGGGCAAGCCACGGGAGGGATCACCAATTGGAAGTGGGGAGTACGCGGGTCCAAAGAACCCGGCGCCTGGAAGGACTCCGCCGCCGACAATAAACGAAGAGGGCAGTTCGGAAACCGTGTTAGGGCCATGGAAACGCTGTTTCCATGCGGCCATTTCAGGGTGAACGATGGTCGCGACCTTCTTATAGCCCGTGAGCATCCAGTAGCGGCCACCATCGTGGTCGCCGGTCTGCTGCGTCATCGAATTGATGATCGCCAACTTGTCGGCGCGTTTGGAGAGCTTCTCGAAGTAGGCACCAAGCTGAATCCCGGGCACATTGGTTCCGATCGAGCCGATGGGGCCCTTGATCTCGGTCGGTGCATCCGGTTTCGGGTCGAAGCTGTCGATGTGGGTCATGCCCCCACCCATGTAGAAGTAAATGAGGTGCTTGGCCTTGCCGCCCTTGCCCGCTTGGGCCATGGCGGAATCCAACGCAGGGAGCAGGCTGAGCCCGAGGGCGGTCCTGGCGGTGTTCGTCGCGAACTCCCGGCGGGAGAGCGGATCCAGTCTTCTCAGTTGGTCTTTCATTATTGATTGAGATCAGGTTGCGGATTGGTGGCTCGGAAAACTATTGGATGAACATGAACTCGCGCGAGTTCAGCAATGCCCAGATAAGGTCGGAGTAGTCATCGCCGTTTACCAAGTTCTTGGCTTCCATCAACTCCGCGGCGTTGGGCTTGCGGTTGAGAATGCTGAGGTAGACGACGGTCGAACCTTCGGATTGGCTCTTGCCCTTTTTCGCATTGTTGGTAATCGCGATGTCCGGGCGGGTCATGATCTTGTTGGTGAGCTCTCCGTTGAGCAGGAACATCACTTGGGGAACGGACCCAACACGGTTCGAATTCTCAATGATTAGTTTATCGGACTGTCCGAACGCGAACATCATGTGATTGACGTTCTCTGGAAGACGGCGCTCGGAAGCGCGCACCAAGAGATCGTCGACGCGGCGCCCACCGCCTCCTCCTCCCATCATCATCATATCAGAGCCGCCACCGGTCACGGAGCCGAGCGAGCGGAACTCGTCGCGCTTCTTCTTCATCAGCTCTTCGTAGGGAACGGCGCTCCAATCCGTGTGCATGAACTCTCGATACGCTTCAAGCAAGCGGTTAGACATCATTTCTGGGGTGTCAGTGGTCAGCGCTACCAACGAGTCCCACATCTGCTCGGCGCTCATTCGGCGGAGCACCGGAGATGGGAAGTGGTATTCACCCTGGTCGATTTGAGCCATTGTCGGAGAGTGGTGATTGGCTTCGCGCTGATAGGTCTCCGTATTGTAAATCACGCGAAGGAAGCCCTTGATGTCGTAGTTCAGGTCCTTCATCAGCTGCTCCAGATACTTAACCAACTCAATGTTTTGCGCCTGGCCATCTAAGTGACCCGGAATATTGTAGACCGGCTCAATTTGGCCAAGACCGAAGCATTGCTTCCACAGGCGATTCACGATGTTGACCGTGAAGCGCGGGTGATCCTTAGCGGTCAGCCAAGAGGCGAAAGCTTGACGGGGATTCTTGAACTTCTCGAGATCGACTTCGGATCCAAAGTAGGTGGACGGAGCTACCCATTCATTGGGCTTCGCGTCGTCGTATTTATAGTCGTGCGGGAGTTGCACCTTGCCTTCTGAGGCATCGGTGACGTGGTAGTCGTAGGCCCGGAGCAGATCCTGAAGGTCCTGCGGGAAGCGGGGAACGCGATCCGCCTTTGCATTCTCCGTTTTCCACTGTCCTTCATAGTTTCGGAGTGCATCACGCGCAGCCTTGGCTTCGGGCGTCTGTCCACCGGCGCGGAGATTCGTGCCGCCGAAAAATGCCGCCATTTTAAAGAAGTCCATCTGGAAGACCTCCTCGAACGGGTGATCGTGGCATTGAGCGCACGTAATCTCCGTGCCCGCAAAAACGGTGAAATTGTTCGAAAGGTTGCAAAGGGGCATCCCTTGGTCGGTCAGCATGTAGCCGGTCGCCGGATTGTCCCAATAGAATCCCTGAGCAGTCAGGAGATCACGGACCCATTCGTCCCATGGGCGATTGCTGCGGACTTGATCCTTCATCCAGTCAGCATAGGCGCCGACCTTGATTCCTCGGCTGTCATTCAGAGAAATGCCCTCCCGGATCCGGAAGAGGTCGGAGAGAAAGTTGAAGAAATTACTCGTGAAGGCATCTGATTCGAGCAGCTGATCGATGAGTTTGGCGCGCTTATTAGCATCACGGCTATCGAGGAAGGCTACCGTCTCGGCGTAGGTGGGAATCCGCCCCGCGATGTCGAGATAGATACGGCGAAGAAATTGTTCATCGGAGGTGCGTTCCGTCGGCCAAGTCATTTTCACCAGGAACTCCAACTCCTCTTTCTGCTTGGTGCCGACTTTGGCCGCTTCCCAGTTTTTCTTGATCTCGGCATAGGAGGTCTTGAGTTTGTTCATCACCAACGCGTCGATTTGCTTGGCGGCGGTCATGGTATCGACCGGGGCGTTCCCTCGGATGAACTCCTGATCGGCGGGGCTGAGATTCTCGATCGGGAAGGGAACCGTTTTGCCCGACTCCAACTTCAATAGGACTTTACCGGCTTGGAGGCCGACCATTTCAGCGTTGACCTTGTTGCCTTGGGCGTTTGTCCAGGCACGCATTTCTCCGCCGATTAGGGTGGAGGCTAGTGCGCCTGTCAGTGCGAGGGTTGCGAGTTTTTTCATGTTCAATCGACGATTGAAGCCCAGATGGGTTTGTGAGTGTTGGAGAGCGGAGCCTTCACCCATCAACGGATGTCCGGATCCGAAATTCTCACGATATTATTCGAGAATTCGAAACCGAAAAGAAAAATCGGACTGCGGCAGGAAATGTCTGGCTTCCCGGACCTTTCAGCGTCCTGCGCTGAGTTTGCGGGCTGCCGTGCGCATCAGAGATCCGGCCACCTCCCGCACCGCGGGTGGTTCCGGAAAACGGGGCGGCGCTGGGTAGCAACAGTCCGACTGGTTGCTGCGGCTGCTCTCTTGGCTGGTAGCCCCCGACCAAGCCCATGCGACTTTGCCGTTGGCTGGTTCGATCAACTCAAAGTTAGCCTCGATCGAGCGGCGCGCGTGGGACTCGGTTGTAAAGGTTCGGCGGGTCACGCATCCCACGACCTCGCCGTCGTCGTTGTAAACCGGCTCTTCGAAGCTCTGGCAATCTTGACTGATCCAGCGATCGACGTCATTCCGGGTTAAGGTTGTGTTGAGGAGAAAACCTTGTGGCGATCGGGTGATAAACACTTTGCGATTCTTCGAGAGCTGATTGAAGAGGGTGGAAATCAGTTCCGCTTCGTCTCGCGATCCCAGGTTCGGTCCAGGAGCATCGCTTTCCAGAGGGCCGAGCCGGACACCGCGGACGGCGAGGAGAGAAGGGGTGAATCCGGGAGCTTGATAGGATGCGGTGGTTTGGACGCAGGCGGCCAAGCCCGAGAGAGCTAGCGTGACGACTCCCAACTTAGCAATCTCCCGGAAACGCATGGGCGGAAGACGCACCTGGAGACTCCAGTTGCGCCAGCAATCGTGGATCAATGGAGGAAATGGCGATGCCCGGTGAAGACCATGGCCATATCGTGCTGATCGGCCGCCGAGATAACGTCGGAGTCTTTCACAGAGCCGCCTGGCTGGATCGCGGCCGTGGCTCCGGCGGTGGCAGCTGCGACCAATCCGTCGGGGAAGGGGAACATGGCGTCGCTGGCCACCACGCTACCTTGCAAGCTTAGTCCGGCTTCCTGGGCCTTCCAAACCGCGATCCGGCAGGAATCGACGCGGGACATCTGCCCAGCGCCGATGCCCAGAGTACGGTCCTTGGTGCTGAAGACAATCGCATTCGATTTCACGTGTTTGGCCACTCTCCAGGCGAAGCGCATCGCTTCGAGTTCATCCGCGGTGGGGGGGCGCTTCGTGACGACGCGCTTTTCCATTTCTTCGGTGCCTAGGGCGATGGGGTCGCTATCCATGACCATCAGGCCACCGGTCGCGGAACGGATGATCGGTAGTTTCAAAGCTTCTTTGACCTTGGTGCTGGCCATGCGGATGAGACGCAAGTTCTTCTTGCGCTGCAAAATCGCCCGTGCCTCGGTTTCGAACTCTGGTGCGATGATAACATCCGTGAAGATCTCCGACACCACCCGGGCGAGGCTTTCCGTGAAGGGACGGTTGCAGACGATGACTCCGCCGAACGGGGCTTGTCGGTCGGTCTCGTAGGCCTTCTCCCAAGCGTCGCGGATGTCCTCTTCGTCGCCAATGGCCAGGCCAACGCCGCAGGGATTGGTGTGCTTGAGGATGGCCACGGCAGGGCGGCGGAATTCGCTGATGAGCTCGCCCCCTGCGGCGATGTCGAGGACGTTGGTGTAGCTCAACTCCTTGCCGCTGAGCTGTTCGTAGAACTCGCTGAACCTGCCGTAGAGGACCGCTTCCTGGTGCGGGTTCTCGCCGTGGCGGAGTTTGCGATCCAAGGGCAAGCTTATGCTGAAAACGCCCTGGGTGGTCTGCGATTTGTTCAGGTAACCGGCAATAGCGCGGTCGTAGGCGGAAGTAAGTTGGAAGACCTTAATCGCCAACGCCTCGCGAGTCTTAAGCGACGTCTGTCCCTTGCTGTCCCGCAACTCAGTGAGCACGGCATCATAATCTCCAGGATCAGTGATCACGGTGACCGAGCGGTGATTCTTGGCGGCGGAACGCAGGAGCGAAGGCCCTCCGATGTCGATCTGTTCGACGGCTTCCTCCAACGTCACGCCGGGACGGGCGATGGTCTCCTCGAAGGGGTAAAGATTGACCACGACCACGTCGATGGCGTCGATTCCGTGATCGACTGCCTGCTTGGCGTGATCCTTAGACTCTCTTTTGTAAAGGAGGCCCCCGTGGATCTTCGGGTGAAGCGTCTTGACTCGTCCCTCAAACAACTCGGGAAAGCCGGTGTAATCCGCGACGTCGGTGACCGGGATACCCGCTTCGCGCAGGGAGGAAGCGGTGCCTCCGGTGGAGAGGATTTCGAACCCGAGTTCGTGGAGACCTTGGACGAAAGCGCTTAGGCCGGTTTTGTTCGATACAGAGACGAGGGCGCGGGGTGTGCTCATTGGCTGGGCGCCCGGACCCTTCCCCGGGACACCGGACCGTTCAAGCTCAAATGTCACGGCTCTGCCGGAGCTGGACTGAGGGGGAGATAGTGTTCAGAGCCCAACTTCAGGTGAAGAACATCGCCTTGCCCCGCTTGAGTTTCGGTGCCGGAGCGGCGATAAAGGCGAACGGTGCCGCTGTCGTCCAACCTAGCCAGCACCATTTTGATGTCGGCCACCTGAATCGGCTTGAGCCGGGCGGGGCGATAAGAGTGCCCCCCGGCGCGGACAAAATCGGATGCAAGGCTCAGGTCGGCTGTCGGCTGGTAAAAGTCCCGGTCCCCAGCACCAGTCGGGAAGACGAGGGCTTCGAGCCGGGGACGTCGCCCGGCATCGAGCATGGTGAAGAGCGCTACCGCAAAGAGGGCGGAGCCGAAGGTCAGCAGAATGCCATGGGGCGTGCGCAGGAAGAAAGCCATTGCCACGCATGGTTCAGCGAGCCTTGGTTCCATTCAAGGGAAATGGCGGAATTGCCGGTTGCGGGCCGGGAGAATCGCCAGAGGGTTGCGGCCCAATGAAGAATTCCGGCTATTTTTTCCGGAGGGAACCCTGTCCCTGTTGCGATTCCGGTCCTCTGGTGATGATCCGGTGCAGCCGTTGTTCCGTGGTCATCGGCTGGTGCGCGGAGCTTGAATATGCCGTAGGCCGGATCGAGGGAGGCAGCCTCGATCCGTTTGACCGAGGGGAACGCCCAGATTGGGCGAGACGGCATTGTCCAGCCTGCGGCGGGCCGGTGGAGGATCTGGGCTACGCGGATCAAAGCGCATTACAAGAAGCGGGGCTCGCTTCCCGGCAGTTGATGTGGGCCGCGCCCGACGGTTCGATCTTGGAAGCAAATCCCGAGTGGTGATTTGTAGAAACCGTTTGCGTCCTGGACTTCGGGAGGTAGTATGCACCTCCCACGACTTGGGAGGGAAACCTTCTGGGAACCGAAAGCTCGGGTGGCGGAATTGGTAGACGCGCAAGACTAAGGATCTTGTAGGGCGACCTGTGGGGGTTCGAGTCCCCCCTCGAGCATTTGGGGCTGTCGTTGGTGGCGTCTGGCCTCGGTGGCCGCAACTGGCAGGCCATGAGTTCGCACGCGATCTTGCTTCTTTCTTGCCCGGATCAGCCTGGGATCGTCGCCCAGGTTTCCAACTTTATTCACCGCAATCGAGGCAACATCGTGGACCTCGATGAACACGTTGATAAGGCGGAGAACGTCTTCTTCATGCGCCTGGAGTGGGAGTTGAACGGCTTTCTCATTCCTCGTGAGGCACTGGATGCAGCGGTGAACGACTTGGCGAGGCCCTACTCGCCCCTGCAATGCGCCCTGCATTTTACCGACATCCGGCCACGAGCAGCCATTTTTGTTTCCCGTGATTCCCATTGCCTTTACGATCTTCTGGCCCGACATGAAGGCGGCGAGCTGGAGATGGAGATTCCACTTATCGTCAGCAATCACGAGGACCTCCGGCGGGTCGCGGACCGGTTCGAGATTCCCTACCACGTCTTCGCGGTGAACGGGAGAGATAAGGCTCAGCAAGAGGCGGCGGAGCTCCGGCTCTTGCGGCAGCACCGCGTCGATACCGTGATTTTGGCGCGCTACATGCAGATTCTAAGCAGTCAGTTTGTGGAGGAGATGCCGAATCAGGTCATCAACATCCATCATTCGTTCCTTCCGGCCTTCGTGGGAGCCCGGCCCTACCATCAGGCCTACGATCGTGGGGTGAAAATCGTGGGGGCGACCAGTCACTATGTAACCGCCGACCTGGATGAAGGGCCGATCATTGCCCAAGACGTGATGGCGGTCACGCACCAGGACACGGTGGCCGACTTGGTCCGGAAAGGGAAGGATCTGGAGAAAGTCGTCCTGGCGCGAGCGGTGTGGGCCCATGTCCGGAGGCGGGTTTTGACCTACCGGAACAAGACGGTTGTCTTCCAGTGACGGGGGCGTGACGGAAAAGGCGGAAAAACCTTAAAGGCTGCACACTTTTTGGTGTTGTTGCCCGGTGTGGTCGTGGTAAGAGAAGAGGCCCGCGTTTGGGTTTCACAATCCCTGAAAATAATCATGTCTGAACAAAAACCGTCCATGGCGCTCTTCTGGGGGTGCTTTATCGCTCTGATTACCACAGCCTTCGGGTTCATTGCTCGAATGTTCCTGATCAACACTTGGGCGGCCGAGTTTGGTCTGGACCCTGCTCAAGCTGGTCGGCTCGCTGGGATTGGAATTTGGCCTTTCGCCGTCAGTATCATCGGCTTCAGCTTGATTATCGACCGGATCGGCTACAAGACGGCGATGTTTTTTGCCTTCATTGGTCACATGGTCTGGGCCGTGATGGGCGTGGCCGCCTATTTTATCAGTAAGGGCGGCAATCCCGGGATGGCTTATCAGATGCTGTTCTGGGGCAGTCTGATCCTCGCTTTGGGCAATGGCACGGTTGAGGCGTTCATCAACCCGCTCGTGGCCACCATGTTCAATAAGGAAAAGACCAAGTGGCTCAACATCTTGCACGCCGGGTGGCCGGGTGGGCTGGTGATCGCCGGATTGATCACGATTTTCATCGACTCCGTGCCCTGGGTGGTCAAGGTAGGCTTGATTGCTCTGCCTGCTCTCATCTACTTCTTCTTGTTGGTGAAGCTCGAATTCCCCAAAAGCGAACGCGAGACCGCTGGAGTTTCCTACAAAGAAATGCTCAGTGAGTTCGGGATTCTTGGCGCGTTGGTCGTCGGTTTCCTGGTGACGCTGCAGTTGATTGATTTCTTCCCGACCATTCCGCAGATCGTTTGGGTGCTAGTCGGCGTTGGCATTGTCGTCGGCTTTGGCGTTTATACGAAGCAGTTGGGCAGTCCGCTCCTGTTCGTTCTCATCTTGATCATGCTCCCGCTCGCCACCACGGAGATCGGGACGGATGGCTGGATCACCGGGATCATGGAAGGGGTCGTGAAGTTCCACCCGGGTTGGATTTTGGTTTATACGTCAGCGATCATGATGGTGCTGCGATTCCAAGCCGGCCCGATCGTTCACGCGCTTCAGCCGCTTGGATTGCTTTGTGTCAGCGCGGTCTTGGCGATTGGTGGCTTGACTTGGCTGTCCGGGGCGCATGGCTTGGCTGCCATCTTCGCCGCCGCCACGCTTTACGGGTTCGGCAAAACCTTCTTTTGGCCCACCATGCTTGGAGTGGTGTCCGAGCAAACGCCGAAGGGCGGTGCTCTTACTCTCAACGCGCTCTCCGGCATCGGGATGTTGGCGGTCGGTACCCTCGGCTTCCCATACATCGGCGTGTTGCAAACCAAGGTCCAGCAAGAAGCGTTGGCCGCCAGCCCGGAGATCGCTTCCGCCGTCCAAGGTTTGGTTGTCGATGGTCAAGTGACGGCGAAGACGGCCAAGAAGATCTACGAAGTGCTGCGCTACGAAGCGGTGGATGATGCGAAGGTCGCTGAACTCATCACCAAGCTGCCAGCGGACAAACAGGAACCCGCTCGCGAGTTGGTCAAGAGCGTCAGCGAACACAGCAAGCAGAAGGCCTTGGGCGCTATGGCGGTTTTCCCGGCCATCATGTTGATCGCCTACATCGCCTTGTTCCTCTACTTCAAGTCACGCGGTGGTTATAAGCCGGTCCATCTCGACGAGTTGGCAGCTTCGGCAGAGTTCTAACCCGGCCCTCTTCAATCTCCGTCCTCAGGCGGTTTCTCGCGCCGGCGCTTCACTTCGGAGCGCCGGCGTTTTGTTTCCAGGTTGCGACGTTTGGCTCGGGCGCTGGGTTTGCGATTGCGGCGCCGCTCTTTTTCTTTGGCCTGGACTTCCTCGGTTTCCTCCGCCCGGACGCCGGATTCGATGAAATCGCAGAGCAACTCGCGGGCCCGTTGACGGTTCGCTGTGCGCGACCTGTTCTCCTGACACTTCACGTGCGTTCCGCTCGGGAGATGCTTGAGGAAGACACAAGAGGCTGTTTTGTTGATTTTCTGTCCGCCCGGGCCGGAACCGAGCACGAACTTTTCCTGAAGATCCTCTTCAAAGATGCCGAGTCGCTCCATTCTGTCCTGCAGCGCTGAGTTGTTATCGGGCTCGGTCATTGGGAGATAGAAGAACGGGGGATGCGAAAGATGGTTTCTCCGGTCCGTTGAAGATCTAGCCGATCCCGGGCCACCGCTTCTACGTAGGCGGGATCATTCTCCAACCATTGCTGGCGTCTGCGAATCTCATCCAGGCGCCCTTCGAGGCGGCGCTCTTCGGCGGACAGCGCGTCGGCCTGCGCTTCGAGGGCGAGCAAGCGGCGGATTTCAGGCTCAAACGTGCCCATGGTCCAGCCGGTTGCCAGCACCGTGACCAAGAAAGCGGTGACGTGCCAAAGGCTGGGCAGAGGAAGTTGGCGCAAAGAAAAGGGCACAGGGCAGTGGAGTGAGCCCCACCATCCTGCACCCGCCATGAGCCAAGCTCAACTGAGAATGCCGCCCCCTCACCGGATCGAAGTCCGGAGGAGGGCGGAAAAGCTTGAAAATTTGTTGAGTCTCAGACGCGCATACGACCGCCGTAGACGGCGTTGTCACCGAGCAGTTCCTCAATGCGGAGCAGCTGGTTGTATTTCGCCATCCGGTCAGAACGGCTCATGGAACCGGTTTTGATCTGTCCGGCGTTGGTGGCCACGGCGATGTCCGCAATGGTGTCGTCCTCGGTCTCCCCGGAGCGGTGGCTGATGACGCTGGTGTAGCGGTTGATCTTGGCGAGTTCCACGGCGTCGAGAGTCTCGGTGAGGGAACCGATTTGGTTCACCTTGACGAGGATCGAGTTGGCCACGCCGAGGTCGATGCCCTTGCGGAGGAATTCGACGTTGGTTACGAAGAGGTCATCGCCGACCAATTGGGTTCGGCTACCGAGGCGATCCGTGAGAATCTTCCAACCGTCCCAATCGTTTTCGTCACAACCGTCCTCGATCGAGATGATCGGGAACTTGCTTTGCAGCTCGGCGTAGAAGGCGACGAGTTCCTCGGCGGTCTTCTCGCTCTTGTCGGACTTCTTGAAGATGTACTTGCCCTTTTCCTTGTTGTAGAACTCGGAGGAAGCGACATCGAGAGCGATGAAGATGTCCTCACCGACCTTGTAACCGGCGTTCTCGATCGCTCTGCAGATGCACTCGAGGGCATCGTGCGCGGAATTGAGAGATGGGGCAAAGCCGCCCTCATCGCCGACGGCGGTGCTCAAACCACGGTCGTGGAGGACCTTCTTAAGATGATGGAACACTTCCGCGCCGTAGCGTAGCGCCTCACTGAAGGTCGGGGCGCCCTTCGGCATGATCATGAATTCCTGGAAGTCGATCGGAGCGTCCGAGTGAGCGCCGCCGTTGATGACGTTCATCATGGGCACCGGCAGGACTTTGGCGTTGGGTCCGCCGATGTAGCTGAACAGCGGCAAACCGAGGGCTTCCGCAGCGGCTTTGGCGGTGGCCAGGGAGACGCCGAGGATCGCGTTGGCGCCCAGATTTCCCTTGTTCTTCGTCCCGTCGAGCTCCCGCATGAGGCGGTCGATGATGACTTGGTCGGTTGCATCCTCCCCGATGATGGCGTCGGCGATTTGCTCGTTCACCGATTCCACGGCTTTGGAAACGCCTTTGCCAAGGTAGTGGGTCTTGTCGCCATCGCGCAGTTCGACAGCCTCGTGTTCCCCGGTGCTGGCTCCGCTGGGAACGGCGGCCCGGCCGCGAGCTCCGCACTCAAGATGGACATCGACTTCCACGGTTGGATTGCCGCGGGAATCGAAAACTTGCCGGCCGATGATGTCGATGATTGTGGTGTCAGACATGGGATTAGTCGAAATGCTAGAATGAATAAACGCCGGGAGACTCCACCATCCTGACGGTGGGGTCAACCGGTGAATCGCGGTCCGGTGAGTCCGGGACCGGGATGGTAAATCTCCGGAGGGAAATCTTACGCCCGGTAGGGCCGGATGGCCTTGACCGTGACTTGGCGAAGAGTGTCCGGATCCTCGGTCGGCAGCTCGGCGGACTCGCCGATGGCTTTGCCGACGAGCGCCTGGCCTGCGCCGGTGGTGTAGGCGATGATGCCCTGAGTGGGATCGCTGTCCCAAGCGCCAAGGATGCAGAACGTCTCTTTACGGCCGGACTTGTCCTCAATATCCACATAGGTGCCGATTGAGCACTTGGAGAGATCCGGAGAGGAGAAATCGGTTCCGCGGGCGCGGTGGAGATCCTTCTCCATCTCCTCGCGTTGCCGACGCAAAACGGCCTCTTGTTGCTTGGCCGCTTTGTACTCGAAGTTCTCGCGAAGGTCGCCGTATTCCCGGGCGATTTTGATTTCTTCGCGGTTCTTCGGCTGGAGGACGTTGACGAGATGGTCGAGTTCCTTCTGCTTGGCTTCGAGGCTCTCCCAGGAAACGATGATGCTCTCTTCCTTCTCCTCGGCTTGGTTGCCGGTGATGAGATCCTGAATTTGTGGGTGGATCTTCACGATCCGGGCCAGCAAGGACTTCACGCTAAGCTGGTCGAAGGCCGGGCTCATCATGAGGCGGCGCGCGAATCCACGCACCATGTTCACGTCCGCAGTGCGCACGAGATCGGGAATGAGCTCGGGATCCTCCTGAAGCGTCTCGGCCAAGCGATTGGTGCGGCGGGTTTCGTCTCCGAAGTGGTCCCGCTCCAAGCTGTTCATGATGACGGCGGCCAACTCAAGGTCCACCACGTTGGCGGCCTTTCCTTTGCGCTCTTTGCAAATCCAGGCGATTAGATCCGAAGTGTGAGCCCGTTGTTGTAAGCCTGCTCGAAGGAAATCGTCGAGTTCGGCGCCGCGACCTTGATCGACTACGAATTTTGCCAATTCTCCGACGCCGCGAATCCCCGCCGTGTTGAGCATGCCGAAAATGACGGTGGTCCATTTGTCGCCGAACGCCTCCGGGAAGGTCTCCAAGGCTTGGCGCTGCCGGGAAACCCCCAAGCTGCGAAGCGTTTCGCCTAAGCTCTCCCGTTCCATGCGCAGGAGGTCCGCCAGTTGGACCTGAGTAGGTTCCACTTTGAGACCCGGGAAGCGCTCCACCAAGTCGGTGCGAGCCAGCAACAATTCGAGCGCTTGAGCAAGCAACAGCTTGGCGCCTTTTTGGGCGGCTTCGCTGAGGTCATTGACGACAGGCTGCAGCTGGGATTCGGGGGACTCAAATGCGTCGGAGTTGCGCAAAATGGCCTCAACCGCTTTGGCTTTGAGGCGCAGATCGGTCGCGGTGAGGACATCACGCACCATTTCGTCAGTTGCGGACTGATCCTCCCCGCGCAGTTGCATCGGAAGATTGCGCTTGGAAGGAATGACGAACCGACGGTCGCCGCGCAACCGTTTTTTGGCGCCATCCCACCAGGACTTGTACTTGCCCTCGGAAACGATGGTGCCTTTGACCACGGCATCGAACTCGTCGAGCGACATCGAATTTTGGTGGCAGGCCAGAGTCAACCGGACCAGTTCCACCGGATCTTCATCCGCCAACTTGCTCAAAGTGGCCCGATCCTCGAAGCGTCGAGCCAAAATGTGGTCCGCAGGCAGCGGCGCAAGGGCTGTGGCCGCGAATTGCAGCTTCATTCCATGCCCGGGCTTGCCTTCGAAGTTGACCAGCAAGCGGTCTCCCAGCAGATCCCAGGAATCGACTTTTCCAACACCCCAACTCTTGTGGTTGCAGAACGCCCCTGGTGGCAACCGGTCGATCTTAGTGGCCGTTTCCCTGTCAATCTTGGCTGATTCTAACAGCCTCACGAGCTCCTCATCCATGCGAATCTCAAGCGTAGGCGGGATCGACCGAGTACCAAGCAATTTTTAGATAAAAGGTTGCCAATCCTCTCAGGATTGTCTTAGTCTCGCCCTCATGAAGAAGGCTCTCGTGGTGCTCTTACTGGCCGGTCTCGGATCAATGGCGGTGGCGGACATTCAGTCCCCTCCGGGAAGCAAATACACGCCCATTCGCAAATTGAGCCGGGCGCTCGCCAACATTTTCTATGGGCCGCTTGAAGTATCAGCCACCTTCCAACGCACTTTAGAGGAGGAAGGCAACATCGCAGCTTGGTCACATGGTGTCGTCAATGGCTTCGATCGTGCTGGTTCTCGGATCGGGTATGGCCTTTACGAACTCGTGAATTTCCGCACCCCGATGTATAAGGAGAGCTATCGCGCCCCGTATCCTTCGGACACCTACGACCACGTAGGCGGATACACGGAATTCCCTACCTCAGCCGGCTTTACGTCCGCGAACTACGTGCGCAGTCAGTCCTACTAGTTAGCAGAACCTGCGCGGAGCTTTCTCGAGAATTATGCCGGATGGTGAAAACCGTCCGGTTTTTTTTTGCTTAAGGTCGGAGACACTTCCAGTCGTTGTATCAACTGGATGAGCGGAGAACAATGTGCCTAGCTCAGAGGGAGCCCGCCCGCCTCATTTCCCAGTATCCCAAATGGCCTCCAAGGGCGTGGTGAACCAAACGCATCTAGTTTTGAGCGAGATCCAAGGAGAGGCACGATAAAACGGAAGTTCCTGTCGGCGCTCAGAAACCTGAGTTCATGTTGACCAGGCTTACAACCAATGCAAGCCCAGTGAGCCGTCCAGTCGAGAGAGGAGGATCCGTCTCCCGAGAGCCTTTCTGGGACGCCAAGACCTCAAGATTTGGCGAGATTACCAGTTCTTCAGCCACATCGAGTCGTTGTCGTCTGAAGGGTCTGGGTCGTTGCCTAGGCTCCACAGATCATAGGAATTGCCGTCGTTGGCAAATCTGCCAGTCGGAACACCGTTTTCTTGGATCTCGGTTCGGCCATTGTGCTTTGTCGCCGCTCCACCCACGTAGTAGAGCTGCGTTCCCCAGGAATCGACAAGGATGAGCTTCCCAAGGACCATCCGGACAAAGGGATTTTTGGTCGAGCCAGTTGCTTGATCGATGGTGCCCGGGTTTAGGTCGCCGATGAAGGTTTTGACGGAAGTGTCTTGGCCTCCAGTGGCGCTCCAGTCAGGCTTTCCGTCCTCGTTGTAGTCGCCAAAAAGGGTCCGGTAAAGCACGTTGGCCCCATCGTTTGGGTTCTCGCACTTGGGGTAGGAGCCATACTCGGCGCGGAATTGTTCCAGGCCGGTCTCGAGCATCTTGAGGAAGCCACGAGAGCGTTGCCGAGACATGTTGGCTTGGACTGGGCCGATCGATGCGGCCATGACGGCGGCAAGACCGATCATAATGGCCATGACGAAGAGGAGTTCCATCATGGTCCATCCGCTCTGGCGAGGGCGGGAAGCAATTTGTGGAATGCGATGCATCGGAATTCTTGGGGGTAGGGATCAGTTGAGTCCTTCGTTCATCGCTGTGATGATGCTGACGAGGGGAAGGAAAAGAGCGAGCACAATGGTCCCGACGATTAGCGCCAGGCCAACAATCATGATGGGCTCCAACATGGCGGTGAGACTGGCGACGGCAGTATCAACTTCATCGTCGTAAACGTCGGCAATTTTCATAAGCATGTCTGGGAGCTGACCTGTTTCTTCGCCAACCTGGACCATACTGATGACCATTGGAGGGAAGATTTTACTCGCTTCCAAAGGAGTGACGATGGTTTCCCCCTCGCGCACGGCTTCGTGGACTTTGTCGATGGCCTCGGCCACGACGATGTTTCCTGCCGTGTCCCGGGTGATGTTGAGAGCTTGGAGGATGGGCACACCGCTGCTGACTAGGGTGCCGAGGGTTCGGGAAAAGCGGGCGATGGAGGTCTTCTGCTGGACACCGCCCACAATCGGCAGCTTGAGGGCCACGCTATCGATCCAGCGACGGCCTCCCGGGGTCATTTGGAGCAGTTTCCAGCCAGCAAACAGGACGCCGAAGCCAATGATGAGGAAGGGAAATTTGTTTCCGACGAAGTCACTGGCGTTGATGACGAATTGAGTGATCGCTGGCAGCGGTTTGCCGCGCAGCATCTCTTCGAAAATTTTCTGGAACTGCGGGACGATGAAGGCAAGGAGGAAGATGAGGATGGCGACAGCGATCACCATCACGATGATCGGGTAAACCATGGCGGCGACGACCTTGTTCTTTAGCTTTTGAGCTTTCTCCTGGTATTCCGCAAGACGGTTGAGGACGACTTCGAGCACCCCGCCGAGTTCGCCCGCCTTGACCATGTTTACATAGAGCTTGTTGAAGATTTTCGGGTGTTGCCCCAAGCTCTCGGAGAAGGTACTACCGGTCTGGACGCTGTCCGCCATCGTGTGGATGGCGCTGCGCATGATCTTGTTCTTTTCCTGGTCTCCCAGAACGGAAAGCCCTTTGAGAAGTGGCAAACCGGCATCGACCAAGGTGGCCAACTGGCGGGTGAAGAGCATCAGCGTCTTTGGAGCCACCTTGCCGGTCACCTTGGCGGGTTTTCCGCCCTTCTTCTTGCCCCCTCCAGTCTTCGCAGCCTTGGTGGCTTTGCGCTTGGCGGCTGCTCCGACGCCACCCTTGCCCGCATCTCCGACCTTCGTCGGGTAGAGTCCGTCGCGGCGCAGCATCTGATACGCTTCCGCTTCGTTGGGGGCGCTGAGCGTTCCGGTGGTTTCCTGACCACGGGAGTCGAGGGCGATGTACTCGAAATTGGGCATGATGAATGAGCGCGGTGAAAGAGATTCTGAGACTTAGAAAGGTGATTGTAGGGGGGCGGTTGCTGGAAGTCGATGCAAGAACTGCGGACCCTCAGGTGTATTTCAACACTTCTTCAATGGTGGTGATGCCGTCAAAAATACAGCGCAGCCCATCCTCGCGCAGGGTCTTCATTCCCATTTCGATGGCTTTCTGCTTGAGCACGACCGTGCCGACCCGCTGCGTTACCAAATCCCGGAGGGTGTCGTTCATGTCGAGCAGCTCAAAAAGACCTTGGCGGCCTTTGTATCCGGTGTTGTTGCACGTAGCACATCCGCCCCCGGTGTAGAACTTTTGTGCCCCGACATCTCCGCGAGTCAGCTTCAGCTTCGAGAGGATTGTGTCGTTGGGGGGATACGGGACTTTGCAATTCGGGCAGATGGTCCGGAGCAGACGTTGCGCGAGCACCCCTTGCATGGTGGCGGCGACGAGGAAGGGTTCGCAACCCATATCCACGAGACGAGTGACCGCCCCGGGGGCATCGTTCGTGTGCAAGGTGGAGAAAACCAAGTGTCCGGTCAGAGACGCCTGGATCGCGATTTGCGCGGTTTCCAAGTCCCGCATCTCTCCCACTAGAATCCGGTCGGGGTCTTGACGGAGGAAGGCCCGCAGCACCCGTCCAAAGCTAAGGCCAATCGCCTCATTCACCGGAACTTGGATGATTCCGTCGATGTCATATTCCACCGGGTCTTCCGCCGTGAGGATTTTCGTATCGATCGTGTTGATCTTACGCAGACAGGCGTAGAGCGTGGTCGTTTTTCCGGCTCCCGTGGGCCCCGTGCAGACAAAGATCCCGTTGGGCTTGATGATGGTCTCCTCAATATACTCCGCGATGTAGGGCGGCAGGTTGAGGTTGTGCAGGTCGAGGTTTACCGAGCTCCGGTCCAACACCCGCAACACGACCGATTCGCCAAACTGCGTCGGCAGGGTCGATACCCGCATGTCTACGGGCTGCGTGCCAATCGTCTTCATGATCCGGCCGTCCTGGGGCAGCCGGCGTTCGGCGATGTTCAGGTTCGACATCACCTTAATCCGGGAGGTGATGGAAAGCTGAAGGTGCTGCGGAGGCGGCGCCATCTCGTAGAGGGCTCCATCCACCCGGTAGCGAATCTTGAAGTCGTCCTCGAATGGCTCAAAGTGGATGTCCGAGGCGCGCTCCTTGATGGCCTGAAACAAAACCAGATCCACGTAGCGGATGATGGGCGCGGAATTCGCTTCCGCCTCCAAATCGTCGTTGGAGCCACTCAAACTGCTCAACTCCGACATGACATCGGAGAAGTCGTCCACGGCCTTTTCCGCGTAGCACTTGTTGATCAGTTCCGAGATGCGCGAGGGCTCGGCGACAACGATCCGAATCTCCTGGTTCAACGAGAAGCGGAGGTCCTCCACCGTGTTTGGGTCCAGCGGGTCGACCAGGGCAACGTAGAGGGAAGTCTCGTCGAACTGAATCGGGAGCGCTTGATGGAGACGGGCGGTGCCGGCTGGGATGGTGGCCAGCATTTGTGGGGAAGGCTCGAAGCCGGAGAGGTCGTAGTAAACCCCGCCGATGTCATCGGCAATGAGGTTGTAGAGCCCATCCCGGGTGATGAGCTGGTGGCTC
This sequence comes from Akkermansia muciniphila, assembly GCA_945883495.1. Classification (GTDB taxonomy): domain Bacteria; phylum Verrucomicrobiota; class Verrucomicrobiia; order Verrucomicrobiales; family DEV007; genus V1-115. The sequence goes on along the minus strand of CAMCXS010000012.1, from coordinate 57,464 downwards.
TCAAGGATGTCAACGATGCTGCTCCGGGTCTGCCGGGCTTCCCCAAGATAGTATTCGCCTTGCTCGGGTGACAGCAATTCGCGGTTGACCAGGAGGTCGATGATGGTGTCTGCGTTCATCAGCGGTCGCGGGAGAATGGAGATCAGTTGTTGTCCTGCATGGTGACGCGGATCACCTCGGAGCCGGAGGTGATTCCACCGAGGACCTTGCGGATTCCGTCCTCACGGAGGGTGCGCATGCCGAGCTCTCGGGCTCGTTTGCGGAGTTGGGGTGTGGTCAAATCGGCGTTGATGAGACGGGCGACCTCGTCGTCGATGTTAAAGATTTCAAAAAGCCCGATCCGGCCGCGGAACCCGGTGTTCCGGCACTCGCGGCAACCATGAGGGACCATGACGTTTGCGGCTTGCAGCTGGCCAGCGTCGAGGCCGAGGCGGCGGATTTCCAGATCGGTGAGTTCCCCCGGCCGCTTGCACTCTTTGCAAAGGCCTCGAACCAAACGTTGCGCCATAATGGCCCGGACGGCGGAGGAAATCAGGAAGCGCTTCACCCCCATGTCCTCCAGACGAGCCACGGCGCTCGGGGCGTCGTTGGTGTGCAGGGTGGAGAACACCAAGTGACCGGTGAGCGAGGCGTTGATCGCGATCGTCGCTGTCTCCAAGTCCCGAATCTCACCGATCATGATGATGTTCGGCGCTTGCCGAAGGATGGCGCGCAGCGCGGAGTGGAACGTCATCCCGATGTCCGCTTTCACCCCGACTTGGTTGATCCCGCTGAGCTGATACTCGACCGGGTCTTCCACCGTGATGATCTTCTTGTCTGGCTTGTTGATCTCGTTGAGACAGGCGTAGAGCGTCGTGGTTTTTCCCGAGCCAGTGGGGCCGGTGACCAAAACGATGCCGTCCGGAAGGCGCAGGTGACGGCTGAAGACTTCGTTGTCGTCCGCCATGAACCCGAGCTGCGGCAGACCGAGCACCAGCGAGCTCTTGTCCAGAATCCGCATGACGATCGATTCCCCGTGGGAGGTCGGGACCGTGCTGACCCGGAGGTCGAGTTCCTTTTTGCCGATTTTCGCCTGAATCCGGCCGTCCTGGGGAATCCGCTTTTCGGCGATCGACATGCTGCCGGTCATGATCTTGATCCGGCTGACAATGGATGGGAGCAGCTTGCGGGGATGGCTGGCGATGTGGTGGAGGGCGCCATCAATGCGGTAGCGCAGGCGGACTTCCTTCTCCAGCGGCTCAATATGAATATCACTAGCCCGGGCCTGGAAAGCGTCGCTGAGGATCTGGTTGACCAGATTGACCATCGCGGACTCTTCATTGCCGCCGCCGCCCTTGGTGTCCTCGGAGCCCTTCGTGGTGACGGCCGTTCCGCCGATCTTGGCCGCGTCCTCCGGGCTGAGCTGACCCGCGAAAAAATCGGCGATGCACTTGCGGATTTGAGCCGGAGGAGCGCAGACAAACTCGGCCGGATAGGGAAGCACGTGCTGGAGACTGTCGAGCGTCTCCATGTTCATCGGGTCGGCCACGGCGACGCGGAGATTGTGGCCGTCGAACGAGACCGGGAGCATGGTGTAGCGAACGCACATGGCGGGGCTCACCGCTTTCACGACGGTTTGATCGATCGGATACTGATTGAGATCGACCGCGTCCATGTTGCTGGCGACCGCCAGAGTGTTGGTGATGTCCATCTCCTGGACCTGTCCGATGCGGAGCAGCGTCTCGAGCGTGGACTCGTTGTTGCGACGGTGCTGGCTGGCTGCGGAGATGGTTGAGCCGGTTACGATGCCGTTCTCTTGCAGCAGTTCGACGATGAATGCCTCGTTGGAATACAAGATGTGAGGGGGTAAGGACTCAGATTGGGTCAACGCCTGGGTGAACCAAGGGCCACGGCGATACGGACCGCCGGAATGCGGAGGCTACCTTGGTTGGCGCAAACATGTCAACGCCGGTTTGTAGCATGACCTGGGGATTTCTGAAAGAAATCTTTCGAGGGCGAAGTGGCGTCGCCCCTTCGCGGGATTTCGCGACTTTTTCCCGCACCCTGTAACCGGATTCGAATCAGCCCGTCTGCATTTCACGGACTGTCATGAAATCGTTGCCCGTTGTCGCCGCCACTGCCGTTGCCATCTTGCTGGCGCCATCGTTTGTGTCCGGAGCGCTCACACCCGAGCAGACCGCCTTTTTCGAGTCCAAGATCCGGCCCGCCCTGAGCCAATATTGTTACGAATGCCACTCATCCGAGGAGAAAATCCGCGGGGGCTTGGCGCTCGATACCCGGGACGGGCTTCTCGCGGGCGGCGATTCTGGTCCAGCCATCGTTCCCGGGAATCCTGAGGAGAGTCTCCTCTACGAGGCCATCACCTGGGCGGATCGGGACACGCAGATGCCGCCGAAAAACAAGATGCCGGAGTCCGCCATCGCGGATTTCAAGTCATGGATCTCCATGGGGGTGCCGGACCCGCGTGTTCAGGAGGTGGCTTCCGTAAAGAGCGGCATCGATATCGAGGCGGGGCGCCGTTTTTGGGCGTTCCAGCCGCCGCGCAGTGTGCCCGTGCCCGAGCCGAAGCAGGCGGATTGGGCCCGTGGGGAGATCGATCGGTTCGTGCTTGAGGCGCTCGAATCCAAGGGGCTCCACCCCGTGGGCGACGCAGGGGCGGAGTCGTTGGTTCGCCGTTTGCATTTTGATCTCACTGGGCTGCCGCCAAGTCCCGAGGAGGTGCAAGCTTTTGTCCGCGCTTGGAAGGTGGATCCCGAACGGGCGTTGGCCGCCAAAGCGGATGCGCTCCTGGCCAGCCCGCACTTCGGCGAGCGTTGGGGGCGCCGTTGGCTTGACGTTGCCCGCTACGGGGAATCGACCGGCAAAGAGCTCAATCTCCCGTATCCGCACGCTTGGCGATATCGTGACTACGTGATCGACTCGTTCAACGAGGACAAGCCCTATGACCGTTTTTTGTTGGAGCAAATCGCCGGAGATCTCTTGCCCATCCGCAACGACGCGGACTTCCAGGAGAACCTCATCGCGACTGGATTTCTCGCAATCGGGACCAAGGGCTTGAACGAACAAGACTCCCGTCAGTTTCTCCTGGATGTCGCGGATGAGCAGATCGACACCGCGTTTCAAGCCTTTCAAGGGCTGACCGTGGCTTGTGCGCGGTGTCACGATCACAAGACGGATCCGATCCCCACGGCGGATTACTATTCCCTGGCCGGGATCTTTCTGAGCACGGAGACACTCTATGGAACCGTGGCGACGGGCATTAACCGGCGGACCACGGAGCTGCTTTTGCTGCCCGTCGAAGACCAAGTCCCAATCAAGACCTACTCCCCACAGGAGATTGCAGGGATCAAGGAACGGCTCGCTAAGGCGGAGGAAGAGCTCACCGCGGCGCGCACCGCTGAGTTCCGCGAGCAGATGACCGGGGCGAAAGGAAACAACAATCTGTTCAATCTCATCCGGTTGCGTTCCCAGATCGGCACCTTGCAGTCCTTGCTCAACGGCCTCGATGCCAATGGCCGGACCAAGACGTTCGCCATGGGGGTGCAAGACAAAGACGTCCCGGCGGATGTTCCGGTGCTCGTCCGTGGGGAGTTGAGCAAACCGGCGCAAAAAGTTCCGCGTGGCGTGCTTCAGGTGATCCAACCCTCCGCTCCCACGATCCCGAGCGATGCCAGTGGCCGTTTGCAACTGGCCCGTTGGATGGCTTCCGCTGAGAATCCGTTGACCGCCCGGGTCATGGTCAACCGCATCTGGCAGGGGCTCTTCGGGCAGGGAATCGTCACGTCTCCGGACAACTTTGGGACCACCGGCCAACGCCCTTCGCACCCGGAACTCCTCGATCACCTCGCGCTTCGTTTCGTGGCCAGCGGCTGGTCGGCCAAGACCTTGATTCGCGAAATGGTCCTGAGCCGCACGTATCGCCTCGCGTCCACGTTTGATTCCGCGAATTATGCCGCGGATCCCGATAACGTGTATCTCTGGCGCGCCACTCCGCGGCGGCTCGATGCTGAAGCCGTGCGTGATTCCATGCTTGTCGCCAGTGGCCAGTTAGCTCGCCAGCGTCCTCGCGGCTCCCTGGTTGCCGAAATGGGCGATGCGGCGCTGCAACTGCGGTTGAATCCAGACGTCGTCAATCGCCCCGAGCGTTACCGTTCCGTCTATTTGCCTGCGATCCGGGATCTATTGCCAGAGTCACTCGCTCTCTTCGATGGGGCGGATCCCAACATGGTGACTGGCGTGCGCGAGTCCACGAACGTGCCGGGGCAGTCGTTGTATCTCATGAACAATCCGTTCGTGGTGCAACAAGCCGAAGCCATGGCCCAGCGGCTTGGGACTGAAGCGCAGTCGGTGCGGGAACGGTTTTACCGCTCGTTCCTGATTTGCTACGGCCGTCCGCCCACGGAGCAAGAGATCGCCAGTTGCCAAGCCTTCTTCCAACGCTTCGTCGCCGAAGCACAGAAGACCATGGACCTCGAAAAAGCCCGCACCCTCGCTTTCACGACCTTCTGCCAAGGCTTGTTCGCCTCTGCTGAATTCCGCTTTCTGAACTAATGCGGAATGCGGAATGCGGAATGCGGAAGAAAGGTTGGGAATGGAGCAATTGAAGCAACGCACGAAGGAGTTCGCCTTGAAGGTCATCCATCTCACCGAATCGCTGCCCACAAACCGTTCAACGGACGTTCTGGGGCGGCAGTTGCTTCGCAGCGGCACGTCCGTGGCAGCAAACTATCGGGCGGCTTGTCGAGGCCGAAGCCCGGCTGAGTTTCAAGCCAAGATGGGAATCGTCGAAGAGGAGGCGGATGAGTCTGCTCTGTGGCTCGAGATGCTGGCTAGCGCCGGACATGTGCCTCTAGAACGCATACAACCTCTTCTGCAAGAAGCCAACGAGTTAACCGCCATCGCCGTATCGTCGATCCGAACATCCAGAAAGAATCAATAGAAATGAACCATCCGCTTCATTCCGAGCACTCCGCACTCCGCATTCCGCGTTCCGCATTTCTACGGAGTGGATTCGGCTATCTGGCTTTTCTGGCCATGGCACACGAGAGAGCTTTAGCGGAAGCCAATCCGCTTGCCCCAAAAGTCCCCCCGCTACCGGCTCGGGCGAAGCGCGTGATCTTTCTGTCGATGCAGGGCGCGCCGTCTCACGTGGATACCTTCGACTTCAAGCCGAAGCTCTCCGCGGACGACGGCAAGGCCGGAAAGTATGGGGGAGGGAAGCTGATGGGGTCTCCCTGGAAGTTCTCCGCTCATGGCCAGAGCGGTTTGCAGATTTCGGAGCTCTTCCCGAGCGTCGCCAAACATGCCGACGACCTCTGTCTCTTGCGCGGCATGCACACGGACTTTCCGAATCATCCGCAGGCCCAGGTCGCGATGCACACGGGGAACTCTCAGTTCGTCCGTCCCTCGCTGGGCGCTTGGACGCTTTACGGGTTGGGCACCGAGAACGCCGATCTCCCCGGTTTCGTGGCGCTCAACGCTCCGGCCGGGGCCGCCCAGAATTTCGGCAGCGCGTTTTTGCCCGCCATTTATCAAGCAACCCGCATCGGCGGCGACAACCGGTTCCGCCGTCCGGGGCGGGGCGACGCGACGCCGAAAATCCCGAACATCGACAACCCCCGGCTCGATCGCGACCTGCAGCGGATCCAGCTCGATTTGGTGCAATCGCTCAACCGGGACAAGCTGCAACGGGACGTCCATCAGCCGGAAGTGGAAGGTGTCATCGAATCCTTCGAGCTGGCGTTCCGGATGCAGGACAAGCTGCCGCAAGTCATGGACATCTCCGCCGAATCCGCGCAAACACTGGATCTCTACGGCGTGAACGGCACCGAAACCGGGAACTTTGGCCGCCAATGTCTGGTGGCGCGGCGCCTCATTGAATCCGGCGTCCGTTTTGTCGAGTTGACGCACGGGAATTGGGATCACCATCGGAACATCGATGAGGACTTGCCCGCGCGCTGCCAAGAGATCGATCAGCCGATCGCTGGCCTGCTCACGGACTTGAAGCAACGCGGATTGCTGAAAGATACCCTCGTCATCTGGGCGGGGGAATTCGGACGCACCCCACACAGCCAAAGCAGTGGGCGGGACCACAACAACAAAGGCTACACCACTTGGATGGCGGGCGGTGGAGTGAAAGGCGGCTTCTCCTATGGGGCCACGGACGATCACGGTTACGAGGCGGTGGAAAACAAGATGCACACCCACGACTGGCACGCCACCATCCTCCACCTCCTCGGCCTCGACCACGAGAAGCTGACCTTCCGTCACGCTGGCCGGGATTTTCGGCTCACGGACGTAAGCGGGGTAGTGGCGAAAGAGATCGTCGCGTAGAGGATCAGCGGGTCGCTTCACCGCCAGAAGCCCAAAAATCTGTTCGCAACTGCTCCTCACGCCTGAGTGCGCCTCCGAAAAATGTTTCGGAGGTGTTCTCACGCGTAGGTGCACCATTCCAAACTCCGAGACCGGATGAACTGGCCCTGAGCATCCTGCTTGATAAGTGGTGGTTCCCCTGGGATTGAGATGCCGTGGACCCATTGGATGCCAGGATGAATGCGGACTCGGTCAAGCTGTTGGAGCAGGCGTTCTCCGTGGGGGCTCTGCCCAGCTGGGTCAATCCCTTGGCGGCTCCCGGGGATTTTGCGGAAGCAGAGCCGCAGGGCGGCGTCGGGTTTGTGTGGGACGTCGTGGATGTGCAGTACCACCCGCCAACCGGCGAGTGTCACACCTGGACCCGGCGGCGATTGATCACGAGGGAGAGTGTCCAGCATCTGGGCCAAGTCGGCATCGAGTTCGATCCGGAGACCCATCTCCTCAATGTCAACGTTCTGGCCGTCTGGCGCGGGAGCGAGCGCCGGGACCTGATCGAGCGTCGCCGGTTCTTTTTCCGGCAGCATGAGAGCGATTTGGGTTCGCAAATCGTCCGCTCGCGTGGCACGGCCATCGCCATCGTGGAGGACTTGCGCGTGGGCGACTGCATTGAGCTCGGCTACACGTTGCGACGGGTCGCCCAGCTGCCCGGAGCTCAGTTTGAGGGCGTGATCCCGATTGGGCGATCCGCGCCGGTACGGAAATGGAGGCTGCGGATCGTGGGGATTGCCTCTCCCGTGAATTGGAAATGCTTGCCTGTGGATCACCCGCCCTTAAGTGCGCCGCTCCTCGTCAGCGGCGAACAACGGTGGGAGTTGCAGGATCTGCCCGCCACTAAGGCCGCGCCCCTCGCTCCGGCTTGGTGGCCGGCGGAGGGGCTGGTCTGGGTTTCGGAGTTCGCTTCCTGGCAGGCGGTCGCCCAGTGCGTGCATTCGGCCTGGGCCCGCTTGCTTGAGCCGGGGCACGAGCCGGTGAAGCGGCTCGCGATGGAGCTATCGGCGGGAATCGAGGACACGGAGCAGCAGGCTCTCGCCGCAGTGCGCTGGGTGCAGGATGAGGTGCGCTACTTGGCCATCCACGGAGGACTCGGTGCGGTCGTGCCCCGTCCGGCAGAGCGGACGCTAGAGGGGCGGTATGGGGATTGCAAAGATCGCGCCGTGCTGCTCATCGCACTGCTCCGTTGCTTGAACATCATCGCCGAGCCCGTGCTGGTGCACTCGGTATTGCGCTCGCAAGTGAGGCAGTTGCCTCCTTGCACTCTGGCGTTCGATCACGTCATCGTCGCCGTCCGCCTCGCGGAAGGAACGGTGTTTGTGGATCCCACTCAGCCTCTTACGGGGGGCTCCCTCTGGGAACAGTGCCTCCCGGAGTATGGCCTGGGGCTAGTTGTCTCGCCGGAGACGGAAGCGTTGTCAGAAGTCGTCAGCCCGTCGGCGGAGCACAGTCTGATGGCCGTTCGCGAGACCTTTCATTTGGATGCGACTGGACTGGCGACGCGGGTGGAGTGGATCGTGGAAGCCAGCGGCATGGCCGCCGACGCACTGCGTCGCGAAGAACCGGGGAAGAAGTCAGAGTTCGCCCAGCAGTGCCTTGAGCGGATGAAGCAGTTTCAAGCCAGTGCCAAGCTGCTGGGGGATCCGCAGGCCCTGGACGATCGCGAGCGGAACCGGCTGGTGGTGCGTGGCCAGTTCAGCGTGGGCAGATGGGCGGCATGGCAAGAGAGCCGGGTCCAGGTGTTTCGCCACCTGTTCAGTTGGGCGGTGGAGAATTTGCCTGCCCCCGATGCGCTTCGCTTTGAGGCGGCGGATCACCCCTTGGCGCTGCCGTATCCGCTTCGCATCCGTCAGGAACTCCGGGTCACGGTGAACTCTGGGACCATCCCTGTGGTGCCAAAGACGACGCTGCTCAGCAATGACTGGTTCCGCGCGCGCATGGACGTGCGGAGGCATGGATCGAGGGAGGTGGAGGCTGCGTTGACCTTGGAAACCTTCGCCAAAACCGCCGGTGAAGGCGATGCCGATCCGTTGATTGAGGAGTTGCTGAAACTCTGGGCTGTCGCGGGCGTGCAGTTGCACATCCAGGGCAAGGCTCCCGCGAACGTCGCGGGGGCATCTCCGCACGGCACCGCGCTGGCGGCTCCAGTGGCCGAATGGGAGTGGCCGCTCCGCACGGGCGTCGAGCGAGCAGAAGAATGGTTTCGGCAGCCATGCCCCAAGTGGTGGCAGCTCGCCTGGAGCTGGGGACTGTTGGTCGCCAAGGGCGCCGCGGGGCCGGCGCTCGTTGCCGTCCTGGCCTTTGGAGCTGCCTTTTACTTTGAATCCCATGATGTCGAAAAGCAGCTGCGCCGGGCCACGAATCGACTGTGGAAGCAGCCACAGTTTCTGCGGGCCTGGAATGATATCGGATGGAACAACTATGACGGAGCCACGCTCTGCCTCAACGCCGTCAACGAAACCTATCGAGACCTTCCTCTTTACCTTGCCGCACGCGCTCTGATCGCTCTTGGCGAAAACGACTTCGACCTCGCGCAGAGCTTTGCCGAGCGGGCCCTGGAGCGCGACCCAAAGCAACTGGATGCCCTCGGGGTGATCATGCGGATTCACTATGTATCGGGCAGGCTTCGCGAGGCCAGCCAGCTTGCCAGCCACATGACTGGCCTCTCCCCGGATAACTCCTTTGCCTGGCATTGGAAAGCGCAGATCGATTACGAGGCGCACGACCTCGAAGCGGCGGAGCGCTCCGCGCAAAAAGCACTGCAACTCGACCCATCCGATACCTTCAGCATCCGCGTGGTCGCACGGGTGGCCGCGAACCGTGCGGGCTGTGACGCCGGAATGCAAGTTGTGGACGCTGCGTTGCAGCAACAGCCGAACCATCCGCACCTGCTGGAAACAAAAGCCGAGTTGCTTCGGGACGCCCACCGCTTCGAGGAAGCACTGGCAGCCGTTGATGCTGCGCTCCAGGGAGCACCGGGCTCGCTCACGCTGCGCGCCGCCCGCCTTCTGACCCGGGTCAATCTGGGCAAGGTGGACGGCCTGGCGTCCGAGGCCCAGCTGCTGCTTGCGGACCGGCGGATCCAGTCCGCGACCCAAACAATGGTGGCGCGCGCCTTGTCGCTTGGTGGCGAGTTGGGAATGGCCCTGCCCGTGTTCGCCCGCTTCGCGCAGGAGCATCCGGATAGTTTCATCTCGCAAAACGACTACGGCTATTCGCTGCTTCGCGCTGGGGATCCCCAAGGCGCCATGCCGGTCCTGCAACGCGCCGTCCAGCTGGATCCCAAGCAAAGAGTCGGCTGGGAAAACCTCCTGAATTGTGCGATCGCGCTCGGCCGGACCGATATCCAAGCCCAATGTGCGGCGGAGTTGGCGAAGATCGGAAAATCTGGTGTCTGACGGCTCGTCTCTGGGATCCAGGGCCCGTCGCGCTGCGGAAAGGTCCGGTTCGAAGGGGAAAATCTCCGGTTCGAAGAGGAAAATCTCCGGATCGGAGGGGAGGATCGCCGGTTCGAAGGGGAAAATCTCCGGTTCGAAGAGGAAAATCTCCGGTTCGAAGAGGAAAATCTCCGGTCTGAAGGGGAGAATCTCCGGTTCGAAGGGGAAAATTTCCGGTTCGAAGGGGAGGATCGCCGGTTCGAAGGGGAGGATCGCCGGTTCGAAGGGGAGAATCTCCGGTTCGAAGGGGAGAATCTCCGGTTCGAAGGGGAAAATCTCCGGTTCGAAGGGGAGAATCTCCGGTTCGACGGGGAGAAGCTCCGGTTCGACGGGGAGAAGCTCCCGCCGGATCAGTTTGCGCTTCCCGTAACCTCCACCGGTCCGTGATAAACCGGATGGGGAGTGCGCGGCGGCGCGTCCGGCCAACGGAAACCGGGAATGCGCAGGAAGCCCTCTCCTCGACCACTCGTGAAGACGCCGGAGAAGGGGAGATCCCGACGCACGCTTTGCCCATCCGGCGTGGGCGCCACGTGGCGGACGGTGCCGTTGAAGAATCCAGTGGCCCGGTCGATCCTGAGCTCGCGGATTCCCGGAATGCCGGGCGTGGGCAGTCTAGGGGCGTTTGCCTTCAGGGTGAAGGGCAGCGACGTGGGCTCATCCCAGGTACCGAAGTCGTATCCATGAAGTTGGAGTCGTGCCTGTCCGTTGGCTGACTCTGGCAAAAGAGCTGGCAATTTGGCGGGAGGCGTGTACCTGGCGCCCTGAATTTGCACGTAGGCGCTGAAGCCTCCTTGATAGAGTGGAGTGAGGGCAGTCTGTCCCCGCTTTTGCCAGTAAATCCGTCCCCAAGCGGGACAGGCGATGGTGTGATTGGCGTCCGCTCTGATCTTCGCGATGCCAGACAGTGAGCCCAAACCATTGTAGAAGGAGGCGAACAGGGCGAGCTCGCCATCGGGGCCCAGGGGAGAGCTGATCGTGAACGCCTGACCGTCTCCCGTACGCCCTACGCAGGCGACATCGCCAAGGAGGCTCACGGTGAGGGATCCAAAACCGGTGCCCACTTCCGGAGTGCCATTTCCACCGCCGATCGAAATCCGGGTCGTTGATCGGGTGGTGCGGAGCGATCCGACTTCCCCCTGGGGCCTTCCAACTCTCCCTTCATCCGGCAAGACAAACGTGTGATAACCTGAAAAAGCAGTGGCGAGGTGGCTAGGCGAAGCTCCCCTGGAGGCCCACTGGCTCAACCAGACCTTGCGCCAACCGGCGACGTTTGGCGCTGCGTTGTCGCTTCCTTGCACGGTGAGTCGACCTTCGGCGCTGTTTCCAGCAAGCGTCAGGTCCATGATGAGCGGCGTCCCCCCGGAACGTGGGATCGATACGGACAGAGGGACTGGCTTGTCATCCAGCTCCGGGTTGACCGTTCCGCGCCAGCGGTGCAAGTCGCTCCCGAGCCGGAGCGTGCCGGAGACTGCCCCCCGGTTGCCGATGGTGAAATCGGCTCGTCCGCCCAGATCGAAGCCGCCCAGTTCGCCCGAACGTTCAATGATCGCGACCCAGGTGCCCACGAGATTCTCCCCGAACGGCCGGACGCGCAAGGTGGCGATCACGGGGGCGCTGGTGCCCGCTGGGTTTGACGCCCGGGCGGTGACCCTGTAGTCGCCTGCGGTGGCGGGCGTGCCTGAGATGACGCCGGTGGCTGGATCGAAGGTCACCCCACGGGGCAGGCCAGTGATTTGGAAGCGGGATGGACGCAACGACGGAGTTGGGTCGAACGCGACTTCGGCGGAAAACGGCCTAGCCGCCATCTGGTCGGTGAACGTGAGGGGCAGGAGGATCGGCGCGCCTCCGGCAAAGACTAGAGGCTGCGGGCCAGTATGGACTGTGCCTCCCGGCGCGATGACGCGGCACGAGTAAACCCCGGCGTCCTCCAGCACGCCATTGCGGATGATCAGGGTTGGGGTGCTTGCTCCCTGGTAGCGAGGTTCGGCGGGGTTGACGGGTTGACCGTCCTTCAGCCAGGCGAACGTCAGCTCACGTCCGGCGGCCTCGGCCACGAAGCGGGCTTCTCTCCCCAAGGCGAGGACCTGCCAAGGCTTCGGGCTCGTATCCACGACGGCGAGAGCGGCGGGGGCTGAGGTGGCGCTGAGGGAGTTTGCTCCGGATGCCGTGACCCGATAGTCGCCCGCATCGCTCAGGGCGGCGGCGGGCAGAGTGATGGCGGGACCGTTTTGGCTGCGAAGGGGCTTGCCATCTTTGGCCCATTGATACGTGACCGGTGTGGAGGAAGCGACCAGAGACGCCAGGGTGGCGCGGCTTCCTTTGGCGACGATTTGGTTCCGCACTGGAATCACAAACGAGGGCGTCCCGTTGGAAAAGCCATCGTTGCTGATTTGGATCGCCGTGGAAGCAACGAACCCTGAGCCAGCGGGCGCTTGCCCAGAGCCCACACGGAGCGAGATCCGTTTCTCTCCGCCCGTGGAATTCCCGGCGAGAATCCTGAGCTCCACAAACCCTTCGAGAGCGCCACGGGGGATGCGGACGTTGACGGTGTTCTGATCCGACGACCGGACCAGTTCCGGGATTTCGAAATCCGTTCCGAGTTGGCCCGACAGCGTCACTTGGACAGGCAGCAGAAGATCCCAATCCAGCGCCCGGTTCAGGCGGACCGGAATTTTTACTGTGCCGGCGTTTCTGGGCACCTGCAGGGTGGAGAACTCGAACCCGGACCAGGAATCGTCCGTGATCCGCAGCTTGGTGTAACCGTGGGCGCCCACCGCCAGGCTGTAATCGTTCAAGCTGGACAGGCTGATGAAATTGAACTCCTCGCCTTCGGGGAGTCCATCCATGGCAAGATTCAAAACAAGGTCCGCCTCCGTCACGCCCGGCGGGAACACGGCGGGAAGGGAAGGGCCGGAAAAATCGGTTTGCGAGTTCGCGGTATACCATATCAGAGAGAGCGCATTCTCTGGCGTTGAGAGTGGCGTCGCGGTGATTCGTACCTCACGATCGAGGGCGCGTCCCAGCCGCAACGGCAGCCGAACTCGTCCGTCGGATTCCTTCACCAGCGTCTCCGGATGGACGAAGGTCACCGTCGCCTGCTTGCCGGTTCCAGTCAGAGCGAGCGTGAACAGAGGTGCGGTGGAACCGCTTCCCGTGAACTCGATCTTCCCGGTGCGAGTGCCAGTCTGCGAGGGATTGAACGTCACCGTGATCGACGTCTCGGCTCCGGAGCCCAACGTGGAGGGAGGATCTGAAATCGAATACTCCCCGGTGCCCTCGGAGATTCTCGCGTGAAGATTGGTCAGCGCAGCTGTGCCGCCATTACGCAGTGTGAATCGCCAAACCGTCGGCCGTTCCGGCGTCGCCTCGGAGAGCTCAAAGGGGATTCCACTTCGAATTCCAGATTCAGACTCGGGAGGCCACGTTTGCAATAGAACAACGTTGCTGCTGATGGGCTGGAGCGAGGTGAGGCCGGAAGAAGAAGGTGGCTGGATTTGCCCGGGTTCGGCGGAAAGACGGCCTCCGTTCCGCACGATGAGGAAAGGCTTGTCCTCGTCCGCCACACGACGGGAAACCAACAGCCGGCCAAGAGGGCTCGACTCGCCCTGGGCATGTTGGATGAGGATCGATCCCTTGCCAGGAATCGCGATGACGCTGGAGGCGGTAACGGAGGGCCGCGAAGAGGGCACCCTGAATCGGCCGAAGCTGCCAAAAGACGCATCATGGGTGAAGTCAGGTAGCAGCCGGTGCAGCATTGTATCGAAGAAGGTCGTCTGTGGCCACATGGGGGGCCACAAGCCTCCTGCCCATTTCAAACCGACGATCCTGCCGCACCAAAGCGGTCGGTCAGAGGCATCGACGTCCATCGCGCTGGGCACTGCATCGACAAGAAAGACGGACTTGGTGCCACTCGGATTGGCGGCGCCCGCACCTGTACATGCAGTCTGAAACACCGGACTGGAGGTCAGTGTGGGCCAATTTGTCTGCTCTTGCCGATGGAATGACCAAATCGTGACCGCGCCATCCTCAGCGACCCGGGTCCGGGCGATCCGGAGAGCCGCTTCCGCAGTCTGGTGCGTCGCCAAACCCGAGGTGCCGAACGCTGGATCACGCTCCCCAGTTGCGCTCAATCGGGCGGCGACAATCTGGCCCGAAGGGGTGCTCCCCGAAATCACAACCCGTCCATCGCTCATCGCCACGACGGCCTCACCCCGCCAGGCGCTGGGCGAGCCCCAGGAGATCACGGTTTGACCATTCGAGCCAAACTCGCCGTCGGCAGCGCCCGTGTCCGAAATGCGCGCAACCACGGCCTGTGCGGTCGGCGTGGTGCCCACGGCCAAAAGCTTGCCATCGGCTTGCAGCGCCAGAGACTGCGGCCCACCCGTGGCCTCCAGAGCCGTCGCCAAGATGCCGTCACCCGAAAAACTGGTGTCCAACGATCCATTCTCCGACAGCCGGACGATGATGAGCTTTCCAGCCGCGCGCCCCCCGATGAAGACCTTGCCTTCGGCCGCCGGGAGGATCGAAACGGGTTCCTCCAGATTCGCTCCGTCCGCGTCGAACCATGCCAACCCGTCCGTGCCGAAGCTTGCGTCCAGCGAGCCGTTTTCCAAGAAGCGGGTCACCAGGATATCTCCCGGTTTGGAAATCCCGGAGGCGGCCTTCACTTGGCTGGCCACCAGGATCGCGCCGTCGGCGGTCAACGAGGAAGGGCCCGGAACGATGTCGAGCTGTTGCGCGGAGAGATCGAGCAGGGCGACTCCGGCGTTCCCGAAGCTCGGATCAAGATCACCGGGAGCGGCCGATGCCGAGTGATGCAAGACAACGAGTCCGCAGAAAAGGACAAGGAAGGCGCGTGAGGGCATGACCGGGGAGGGCGGTGGACGTGGGTGCCCTCCATTCGTCATTGGGGCCGCTACCCAAGTCAATCAAAAAACGGAAGCATCCTCACCTTGCCAGAGGTCACCCAAACAGGCGCCCCGCCGGAATGCGGAGTCCTGGCACTTGGCTCGATCAACGGGCGCCGCGGTTCCAGGCCACGCAATCCGCATAGGTCACGCCGTTGCCTCCAAACAAGTCCAGGGCGCTGCCGATCGTCAGATCCACCCGGCCGCCGCTAAGGGTTTCCACCAGCCGCAAATCTTCCAGACAGCGCGCGCCGCCGGCATAGGTGATCGGGCATCCGCCCCAGTCACCCAGGAAGCGGACGAGCTCTTCGTCGATGCCTTGGCACTGGCCCTCGACATCCGCGGCGTGAATCAGGAGTTCCTCGCAATGCTGGGCCACCTCATCGAGATGGGCCGGGGTGAGCAGGTAATCCGTAATGGTTTGCCAGCGATTCGTCGCCACCGCCCATCCAGCTCCCGCGATGCGGCGGCAGCTCAAATCCACGACCAAGCGGGATTTCCCAATCTCGTCCGCGAGCGCCTCCAATCGGTCGAGCCGGAACACGGGGCCTTCAAAGAGATAACTGGTGACGATTACGTGGGAGGCCCCCGCCGCCAGCCAAGTCCCTGCATTGTGCGGCCCAATTCCTCCGCCGATCTGCAAGCCTCCGGGATAGGCGGCCAAAGCTGCCCTCGCGGCTTCTTCGTTCCCGGGCCCAAGCTGAATGACATGCCCGCCGGTCAATCCGTCCGCCCGGTAAAGCGCCGCGAACTCGGCGGCGGAGCGATCCGACTCAAAATTCGTGCGCAGCCCCGCGCCATCGTCCCGCAAGCTCCCGCCCACGATCTGCTTCACCTTGCCTTCGTGAAGGTCGATGCAGGGGCGAAAGAGCGTGGCTCGGTTGATGGTTGATGGTTGATAGTTGATGGTTCCGCCAACATCACGCAACATTCCGGCCCATCAACTCTCAACCATCAACTCTCAACGGGCGCGTAGCGCTCACCGCCCTCGCGCTTCTCCTCAGCGGTTGCGGCAAGCACGAATCGGGCCCCGCGGCGGCGACGGAGCCGGTTTTGGCGCCACCAGTCATCGAGGGGATGGTTTGGATTCCGGGCGGGACGTTTCTCATGGGTTCCTACAGCGGGATGCCGAACGAGCAACCGGCCCATGAGGTGGAATTGGACGGGTTTTACCTCGACGAAACCGAGGTGACGAATGCTCAGTTCCGGAAATTTGTCGAGGCCACGGGCTACGTGACGGTAGCGGAGCGGCCGTTGAGCGAGACGGACTTGGCGAGTATTCCCGAGGGGCAACGTCCGCCGGCCGGAGCCAAGTTTGGGAGCATTCTGTTCCAAAAGACCGAGGGCGCGGTGCCGCTCGATCAGCCAGTGTGGTGGCGGATGGATTTCGAGGCGAACTGGCGGCAGCCGGGGGGCGCGGGCACGAACCTGGACGGCAAGGAGAACCATCCCGTCGTTTGCGTGACCTGGGACGACGCGGTGGCCTACGCGAAGTGGGCGGGCAAGCGCTTGCCGACGGAAGCGGAATGGGAGTTTGCGGCCCGAGGCGGCCTCCAGGGGTGCAAATACGAGTGGGGGAACGAGCCCTTGCCTGCCGAGGAAGGGAGTCAACCGTCTGAATGGCGCTGCAACCTCTGGCAAGGCTATTTTCCTTACAAGGACTTCGCCACGGACGGGCATGCGGGCACCGCTCCGGTGAAAAGCTACCGGCCCAATGGGTACGGCTTGTTCGACATGACGGGGAACGTCTGGGAGCTCTGCCAAGACTACTTCGGCGCGGAGTACTACGCTCAGAGCGATCGCCGCAATCCCCGAGGTCCCTCCAGCCCCAGCGGGGTTCAAAACGGCCCCAACGTCCACGTCATGCGCGGCGCCAGTTGGCGTATTCACCGCAGTTATGGTCCCTCCCCGCGACCAGGCGCCCCGCCGATCCTGGAGTTCCGTGTCTCCACTCGCAACGAAGCGGCTACGGACACGGCGGTGAACGACGTCGGATTTCGCTGTGCTCGGGACCGGTGAAGCTCGGCTGATTCAAACGTCGGGAGTTGCTGTGCTGCGTCCCGCCGTCGCTTCCGAACCTTTCCAGAACAAACCGTCCCCTCTGGGCGGGATCCCGATCAGCGGATCAGCAATTGCTTTTCTTCGTTCGTCAGCAACGAGGATGCTCTCTGCCGGGCCTCGGTGGCGCTTTGTGTTTCTCCGAGAGCGTCCAGGACGGCGGCATAATTCAGCCAGATCATGCCTTCTTTCGGAAACTTGGCAGACGACTCCGCCAAGAAGGTTTTCGCTTCCTCTTGGCGTCCGGTTTGATGGAGGAAATAGCCAAAGTTCGCCGGTCCCTTGGGATCCTGGGGAGCGAGCCGCATCCATTCCCGATAGGCCTTCTCCGCGCCCGGCTGGTCGCCGAGGATGGATTTGGCCACGGCCATCACTTGCCACGCGCGGACGTCAGTTGGATAATCTGCGGTGAGCTTGGTGGCGAGGTCGGAAGCTTCTTGCGGGCGGCCCATGCGGAGGTGGCCCGAGGCAAGCGCGAAATCCCGGGTCCGGTCCCCGGGATCCAGGCTGGCGGCTTTCTCAAGGCGGTTCAAGGCTTCCGCGCGGCGGCCGGTCAGCGTGTAATAATCTCCGGCGGCGGCCTCCAGGGCGGCATTCGGAGTGGTCTGAGCGGCCAAGGCTTGGCTCATGATCGAGTCCGCCTGAGATTGTTGACCGTTTTGCCAGAGCAGCACCGCATATTGGCGGAGGGCGTCGGCATCCCCGGGGGACAACTCCAGGACGCGGGCCCAGGCGTTGAGTGCCCCTTGCGGATCATCCTGCTGAGCCAAGGTGAGGGCCAGCTCGCGCATCGGGCGCGGGTCGTTGGGATTGCGCTCCGCCGCTTGGGTCAGCATCTCCTTGGCGCTGGTTTCCTTCCCTTCCGCTCGGTGCAAAATGGCGGTAAGGACCTCGCCGTTGACGTTGCTGGGATCCAGTGATTTGGCTTGTTCCAGGGCTTCGCGTGCCTTGTCGAGTTGCCCGGTCCGCAAGGCAACTTCCGCCCGGACGAACTGGAACGCGGGATCCGCTTTGAACTTTTCCTGCTGCTTTTCCAGAAGCGGTTGGGCGGACGTCAGATCCCCTTGGCTGGCGGCCTCCAAGGCTTTCTGCACTTCTTTTTGGACTTCGGGCGTGGGCGCGCCTGCGACCAGCGCTTCCCGGGAACTCAGCAGCTTAGCGCCAATGCCAATCCCACCGAGAATCCCAAGCGCAGCCAGGGAAAAGAGGACGGCGGAACGGACGTTCAAGCCAGAGGTGCGGGCGGGCTTCAGCGGGACGCTGACTTCGAGCTGCTCAAAGATTTGGCCCGCGGCACGGCAATACTTGGCCCACTCGGAGGCTTCCACCCGGGCAGCCGTCGTCTCCCAAATGTGATCAAACGTGACTACGCCTTGTTGCCAAGTGACTTCCCGGCGGTAGCGAAAAGCTGGGCCATCCACGACCGTCTGCTCAGGCTTGCCGGGCCGGATGAAGGCGCCTTCTACCTTGACCAAGTGCTGGACGCGCATCGGGTGCCGCAAGGCGCGGGCCACCGTGCGTTCTTCCGGTGACTCGGTCCATTCGACCGCCAGAAGCAAGCCATTGGCCCGGTAAACGAAATCCTGCGCAGCCCCGGCCCCTGAAGTTCCCCAGCCCGGGAGATCGTAGCGGCCCCGCATTTCAATCGCAGCGCTGGCCGGATCTTCGCGCAAGGTGACCACGGCGGGATCGGCCGTGAGCTCCGGGAATTGGCTTTCCAAGGCGGCGATGTGGGCCTCGATAAACGGTGTGCGGCCGTCGCGGGCCACCGATTCCCTGATTTCATCGGCCAGCCAATGGGTCCCACGAAGGACTTGCTCCACGGAGCCTTGAGCGCGTTTCGCGTCCAAGTGGAACGTCTCGCTTAGGATCAGTTCCGCTGCCGGAGCAGGGGGAAGCGGGAGCAATTCTGAAGCGAAAGGGCTGACCTCCAGGCCCAGCCCGTACGAAGGCTGCACCCAAGCCGGAAAGCCACCGGTCTGGCTCGACTCGGACGGGTCGACGTAGTGCCGCAGTCCGTTGGCGACAAACGCGACGATTACGTGGTTGAAAACCGTGGAGCAGGGGAGGAGTGAGGCCAGAGTCTCCTGCCAATCCGGGTTCACCAGGACTGGGGAAGCATCGACGCCGATTTGGCGCAGCAGGGCGGTCAGTAGCACCGCCTTGTCCTTGGGATCCCCGCTGGAATGCTGCAAAACCGTGCTCGGTTTGTTCGGGAAGAGCATGCCAGCCGGCCCAGAATCGTCCTCCGCGTCGGCGATCTGGTCTTGGACGAAGCGGATGATTTCCGTAGCGGATGCCGTCAGGTCCGGTCCCGTGGCATAACGGGCGGCGGCATCGGCGATCGATCCGGAGCTGTCGGCCAAAGCAGCGGCCCAGAATTCATGTGTGTAGGCGGCGACTTCGCCCCAGCTTTCCCAACAGGAAGCTTCGAGAACTGGGAAGTTCCAAACACCAGGCGGTGCGTTGGGCTCGATCCGGGTGACCGGCGGGCGGACTTGCCGCCAGTGGTGCCGGCCGGGAGTCGAGGTGTGTTCGGGTTTGCGGATCCCCTCGGGGCAATGGAGCTGGTGGCGGAACGGGGTGGCGTTATCCGTGTAGATCGTGAAGTGGGTCACGCCGCAAGGGACGTTCCAGACGAAACCGTGAAACGTGCTGAATGGGAGCTCGGGTGCCGATTCCAGGGGTTGCAACGTCCATGACAGATCGATGGCATCGCCTTCCTGGAGCCAGTCAAGCTCAGCTGTGAGGCTGACTCGGCCGGTCTGGCGGCCTTGCGTCTTGACGGCGAAATCGACGGAATCGGTCGCCGGGGTGGGCTGCCACATCCCCGAGGCGTCCTTGCGCCAAACCACCAACTCATGGAGGCACAAACGGCGGGTCCGAGGATCAAACGCGATCTCCACCCGGCGGAACGCGGTGATGCCCGCCGACGTCAGAAGGCACCGGACGATCCGGTTGGAGATGGATTGCGAGGGAACGTGTTGCTGTTCATCGACGAGCAGAAGGGCGGCGGAAGTCCCGCTGGGAGCCTCGAACGCCCAATCAGGCTCCTTCGGCTCCAGCCACAAAGGCGGAGCTTCAATGCGCCAATCCAACTCGGCAAAGGGGAGGACCTCACGGATCGACATGCCGCACGAATGAAAATGGAGGGGTCAAAAGTCAAGGGAAGCCTGCCAGGGGAGGCTGGGCGGCTGAAACATTGGCTAGAGTTGATCACATTTTCACCTTCCGCGACAAGGGTTCTTGCAACCTGCGGTGGAAACGGCTAAAAGGCCCGTCCTCTCTTCGCGTTTCTGCCTCCCCTGTCAGCGAAATGTCTCAGTCAGACTTCCCCGAAACCGTGTTGACCGAACCGCGTGGTCGAAGAAAGCTTCGGCGGGTTTATGATGTTTTTGAGCAGCATGCAAATTCAGAAGTAAACGCCCCTGAGTTTGAGCCGATGTTGGTGGCTCCAGAGCGGCCCAACTACATGGAGCGGGCCAAGCAGCGTGCGTTGGATTACGCCGCCCGTTTTGCGAGGACCGAGGAGCCGCGCCGGTTGCAGCGCGTGTTGGATGTTCCGGCGCCCGAGATGGCGGTTCCGGCCACCATCGAGCGTTTCGAGGAACCGCCATTGGCTCCGTCGCGCTTCCTGCCGCCTGCGGAGGAGGCCGAGGCCGTTGAATTCGTGAAGCCACGATGGACGGAGATGAAGGAAGAGGAGATCTCCCCAGTCCCGATGGCGTTTGAGGCTCCCATGCCTTCGAGCTTTTTGCCGGCCTCGGATGAGCTGCGATTCGCGCCGAAGGAAGAGCCTCGCGCGATCGAGGAGGAAAAGCGGTCGTTGGCCTTCGACGAACCGGAGGATTTGGTTGAGGAAGAGGAGCTTTCTCCCGTGATGATGCCGCTTGAGGCCCCAACGACTTCGAGCTTCTTGGCGCCCTCGGATGAGCCGTTGCTTGTTCCCAAGCCGGAGAGTCGCGTGGTGCCAGAGGAAGAGGTGCCGGACTCTTTTCAGATTGCGAGCGAAGAGTGGGCCCGGGAGCAGGACGCAGAGCTGCGGGAGAAGAAGGCGGCAGAAGAACGCGCGGCTCGTGAGGCAGCCGACCGGGCCGAACGAGAGCAAAGGGAGCGGATTGAGGAAGAAAGACGTGAAGCATTCTTGGCCAGCCAACGGAAGGCCGAGCAGGATCGCTTGGAAGCGGAGCGGATCCGGCTGGAACGAAACGCGGAAGCCGAGCGTTTAAAGGCGGAAGAGCAGGCCCGATTGGCTCGCGAGGAACAGGAGGCGCGTTTGCGCCAAGCGGAAGAGGCACGTTTGGCGCGGGAAGAGCAAGAGCGCTTGCTTCGTGAAGAAACCGCGCGTTTGCAGCAAGCCGAGAAGGCTCGTCTCGAACGCGAAGCCGAAGAGGAAGCGGAACGCGTCCGCGCCGCACGTCAAAGAGTCGAGGAGGCTCGCAGGGCCCTCGAGAAAGCGGCGGAAGAAGAGAATCAGCAGGCCCGTGATGCCGCCCTCAAGGCTGTCGCGAGACAAAAACCCAATTTCCTCGATCAGCAAAAGACCCCGCTGCCGGCCTCAACGGCCTTGAACGATGCGCAACTTCCCGAACCGGACATCGAACCCCTGAACGACGCCGTGTACGCCCCTGAGATGGAAGAGCCTGCCCTAGCTCGCAATGCATTTGTGCCCACCGTTTCCGCCGGTCCAGAGTTGGCCGTAAACCGTGTGCCGGTCCGCGTCAGCGCCCCTCCCTCCCCGCGAGTGCAGGCGAAGCTTTCCGAGCCGGTGCCGGAGGCCGATCAAGAGCAGTTGCTGGATGACGAGGTTTTTGATCGCGGACAGAAATTGCTCAAACGGCAGAATGAGCGGCTGAAGGCGCAGATTGAGGTCGCGCAGACTCGTCAGAAATTGCTCAAAGAGCAGGCCCGGATCCGCCGCAAAGAGGAATTCAACCTCGGGGCTTGGCTGGCCGGCGCGGGACCGGCGGATCTTCGGGAATGTTCGGACTCCGAGCGGCAGAAGGTTTGCGCCATTGGCTACACCGTTTTGGTTCCAACCATTTTCTCGTTGCTTTCGGCTTCCTACGCCGCCTCCACCCTGACCACGAATCCTTACGTCATCGGACTGGTGGCCGTGGCTTGGGCGATCATCATTTTGCTCGTAGACCGTGCCATCATCGCGACCTACTCGCCCAATATGGGCTTCATCGGGAAGGCGTTCACGATCCTGCTGCGCTTCGTCGTGGCCATGTTGATGGGAATGACCGTTTCCCACCCGCTCACGCTCTTGATTTTCAAGGACACCATCACCGTCCACATCGAGGAGCAACGCGCCGAGGAAATCGCCGCCGCCCGCGAGAAGTTTGCCCAGGACAAGAAGGACCTCGAGGTAAAGGTGGCGGAAGCCCAGGCGGAGCTAGAAAGGCAGCGCACTCTGTATAACCAGTCGTTTGAGGTCGCCGTGGCCAATCCCACCGCAGCCATCGACAAGGCGGCCGCTTCGGGAACGTTGACCCCGGAGGAACAGGTCCTCCTCAAGCAGCGCACCGACGATGCGGCCAAGCCCTTCCAGCAGGAGTTGGCCACCCTTGAGACCAGCCTGCAAACGGCCGAAGCGCGTCGCGCCCAGTTGCAGACGGAAACGGACGATTGGCAGCGCCAATACGAGTCAGAAATCGGCGGACAACGCAGCGGTGTTTCCGGGATCGGGCCGCGCGCCCGGAGTATCGAGACGGATCAGCTCTCTTGGCGACGGGCTGATCTGCAACGGCTCCGCGAAGAGATCGCCAGCTTGTCGTCACGACGGGTGGAAATTCAAAAGGCGATGACTGCTTCGGGCGAGGCGCTGCGCCGGGAGATGGAATCCGTGGCCGCCGCGCGTGGGCAAAAAGCGCGCCAGGAGAACGAACGTCTGGCTGGGCTGCAGCAGCAGCTTCAGGAGAAGAAATTGCAGAACCTAGTCTCCGAGGGCGACAACGTCCGCAAGGGAATCCAAAAAGCGATCGATTCCGCCTTGGAAGAACTTGGGCGCCGCCGCCGGGAACTCGATGAGTTGACCGCTCTTGAGCTGAAGCGGATGGATGATCTCCGCAACAATCCGCGCCGGGACATGCTGACCCAAACTTTGGTGATGCACGAGATGTTTGAACACCCGGAAGCCGGTGGGAACTTCGCGCTGGCGGCATACATCGTTCTCGCGGCACTGTTCCTGGCCATCGATACGATGCCGATTCTCGTGAAATTCACCGCGAAGAAGGGCGAATTCGACGAACGGAAGGAGCGGGCCAACTCCCTGGCCGCGATTCCGGCGGACTTGCGCAAGCACGATCCCATCGACGCTCAGGGATTGCGGGAGCTCGTCTTGGAGTACGACCGGCAGGAGCAGCAGCTTCGTGTCTTCGAGATGCACGCCAAAGCGCTGGAACAACAGGAAAAGGCGTTCGAACGGCAGACCAAAGTTCACGCGAAGGAGAAGGAAGTCTACGAAAGGGAGCGGGACGCGATGCACGCCAAGGCGGATCGCGATGCGGCGCTGACGCTGAAGAACCTGGAAATCGCGCAGCGGGAGCAAGAGCGCCAACGCGAGCTGGCGGATCAAGAGCGCAAAGCGGCGCTGGCCAAGCAACAAGCCGAGCTTGAGAAATTGGAGCTCGCGGCCAAGGAAGCCGAGGCCAATGAGGCCAAAGCCAAGGCCCACCTCACCAAGTTGAACCTGGAGATCGTCCAAAACGATCCGCAAGGGCTGCTTAAGCATCAGTTGCAAGAGGCCCAGGTCGCCCGCGGCCGGGAGCGCTTCGCTGGCATCGCCAACCCCGCGGGGAACACGGAAACGATCGCTGCGGTCGAATCGGTGGCGGAGGCCGACGTTGAGGTGGCGGCGACTGACGAGGCGTCGCCGATCGAACCGTCCGAATCCGTTGAAGCCTAACTGGAAGCGGCTCCGGACGCGGTTGGGTTTCTGTTCTGGCAAGACTCGAAAAACTCTTGCAGATTTCACTTGCGACTGAGTCTCAATTGCAGCTAAATAGGCGAATTTTCGCCGTCTATCTCATGGCGATCCTCTAATTTCATGCTGTACTCGTCCCCACTTGTCCGGATCGTATTCGCCGCCAGCGCATTGTGGCCTCTGGCCGGGCTCCGTGCGCAACAGCCCGCTCCGCCCGCCGCCGTGGTCCAGGAGAAGGTTCGCGAGTGGGTCCGCGCCAAGCAGGCGATCAGCGCCGAGGCTTCCGAATGGGAGGCGGACAAGGAATCGATGTCCCGTCTCAACGAGGTCCGTCAGAAGGAGATCGAACGGCTCGATCGCCTCATCACCGCCGCCGGAGGCCGGGTCAAAGACGCAGAAACCGAACTCGGCGAGCTGCGGGCGGAGAAGACCGCCTTGGGCTCGCGCCGGAAACAGTTGGAGACGGAGGTCGCGGAGCTGGAATCTACCCTACGCACGACCGCTCCGTCGTTGCCCGCCCCGCTTCAAGAGAAGTTGGCGGACGTCCTGGCCCGGTTGGAGCATCCGTCCTCGGATGCCTCGCTCCAGGACCGTTGGCGGGATGTTTTGCTGAGTTTGGGCGAAGCGGGCCGGTTTGAGCGCGCCATCACGGTCTATCCGGAGATTCGCGAAGTCGGCGGCAAGCAGGTGATGGTCGATGTCGTCTATCTCGGCCTGGCCCAAGCCTGGTATGCCGATCAGAGCGGCAGCCACGCGGGGATCGGCCGTCCGGGCCCCAAAGGCTGGACTTGGAAGGAGCAACCCGCGCTCCACAGCCGGGTCCGCGAGGTCATCGCCATGCAACGCAAAGAGAAAGTCCCGGGCTTTGTGGCGCTCCCGGTCGAGGCCAAGTGATGAAACGCATTTCCATCTTCCTGGGCCTCTTGTTGGCAATTCCGGCTGCCGCCCAGACTCCCGACCCGGAAGCCGCGTATCGTACGGCCGCGAGTGCCATCGATGCCGATCTCGCCGCCGAACTGCAAAAACTCGCGGAGGTCCGGGCGCGGATCGCCAAGGAAAAGCCCGCGCTGTCCACCGAGACCGCCAAAATCGCGTCCGATCTCCGGGTGAAGCGCGAAACGGCTGAGTTGGCCCGCCAAGAACGCGATGCCGTTCTCCACGATTTGCAGTCGCTCTCGATCGAAGTGCGCAAGTGGCGCGACGAGGCGAATTACATCGACGGCTTGCTCTCGGAATTCCGCAAGGAGTTCGAGGTGGCCTTGCACCCTTCGGAAGCGGCCACCCTGGAAAAACTTTTTAAGGGCTTCGATGCCGATTCCATCCACGCCGCCAGCGAGGCTCGCACCCAGGTGGCGGCGAGCGCGGCGAACTGGTTGGCCCAGGCCGGTACAGCGCGGGTCGTGGAGGGTGAGGCGCTCGACGTCGCTGGGACGCTGCATGCCGGTCAGTTCGTGGTGGCGGGGCCCGTAGGTTGGTTCCGCTCCGCCGACGGCAAAGTGGCCGGTTTGACCGATGCCGGAGACGGGTTGCGGCCGCGGGTGCTGCCAGGCATCGCCCGTGCCGACGCGATCGCGCAGGTGGCCAAGGGCGGGAGCGCGGACCTTGCCTTCGATTCGACGCTTGGTTCGGCGGTGGCATTGGATGAAGCCGGGGAATCGGTCACCGAGCATTTCTTGGCCGGTGGGCTTTGGATGTATCCGATCTTGGCGTTGGCGCTGGCGGCGACGTTGGGCGGCTTGGTGAAGATGTTCCAATTGCTGCGGATTCGCGATCTTTCGGCTCGTTCCGTTGGCGCAATCTTGGCCTCCTTGAAGCAAGGCAAGCGCGACGAAGCGCTGCAAGCGGCGGAGCGCATTCAGCATCCGGCACGGGCCCTGTTGACGAGGGGGATCGAACTCAGTGGGGAAAAGCGCACTCGGGATGAAATTGAGGAGGCTCTTTACGAGCAGTACCTCGAAGCCCAACCGCCGCTGCAACGTGGGCTGCCGGTGATTGCGATCGCTTCGGCGGCGGCTCCGTTGCTCGGACTGCTGGGCACGGTCACCGGGATGATTCACACCTTCAAGCTGATCACGATCTTCGGCACGGGCGATGCCAAATCCCTCGCATCCGGGATTTCCGAAGCGTTGATCACCACCGAGTTCGGCCTCGTGGTGGCGATCCCGGCGCTCATTTTGCACGCGTTCTTGAGCCGGCGCGTTCAAGGCATCCGCGCGGCCATGGAGATGACGAGCATCGCCTTCCTCAACGGAGTGGAAACCGGCGATGGAGCAGAAGCATGAGTGCGAAGATCGTCCACGAGCTTCAGGCGCTCTTCCTCGAGGGGGGCACGTTTCTCTACGCCTTGGTCGGGTTGGCGTTGGCGATTGCCTTTTCCCTGATGTCGGTTTGGGACGGCGTGCGTTTCGCGGGGAGCCCGATCCTGCCTTCGAGAGACTGGCGCAAACTGTTAGGGCACCGTGATCTCGATCCCGAGGCGCTGCGGAAGCTGCGGCAAGTCTTGGATGCCCGGGGCGGATTGATCCTCCTGCAAGAAGCGGGGCACCGGCTCTTCGCCCGGCCGGAGCGACACATCATTTTCACCTTTGTGCTGGTCACCTCCGCTCCGCTGATTGGACTGCTCGGCACGGTCTCGGGCATGTTTAAGACCTTCTCGGGGATGGCGATTGCCCGGAGCGCTACCAGCGAAGTCATCTCACGGGGGATTTCCGAAGCGCTGATCACGACGCAAGCCGGCTTGATCATCGCGGTGCCCTCCTTCATCGTCTGTTCGCTGCTCAAGCATCGGCTCGACCTGCTCCGGGTGCGGTTCGACCGTCTCACCGTGGCCGCTGCGGCGGCTCCCACCTCTGTCGGCCATGGGTAAACGATTCAGCCGCTTCAGCGAGGCCACGCCTCAAGAGACCAGCACGATCGATATCGCGCCCCTGATCGACTGCGTCTTTATCCTGTTGATCTTCTTCATCGTGACCTCGGTGTTCGTCGAGGAAACCGGGCTCGACGTGGAGAAGCCCAGGGCCGCCTCGCAGAAGGATCTGGAGCAGAACAGCATTCTCATCGGCATCACCCCGGAAGGCCGGGTGTTTCACGCCGGGCGGGAGATCGGCACGGGCAGCATCCGCGCCATTGTGGTGCGGTTGCGGGAGAGTGGCCAGGATCAACCGGTGATCATCCAAGCGGACCGGCGCACGCCCACCGAAATCACGGTCAAGGTACTCGACGAGGCCAAACTCGCGGGGGCGACCAAGGTGTTCGTCTCAACGGTCGGAGGAAACTGATCTGATGGAAGCGGCCTGGACCAGTGGAAGAGTGCTGCGGGGCTTGGGCCGTATCGCCGGATCGACCGGGGCCGCTGGGCTGTTGGTCGCCTTTCTGGTGCTGACGCGGCTGCAGGACACGCCGGTGCAAACCATCCGGCAGATCGAGACCATGCCGCCATTGGCCATGCCGGCTCCGCCTCCGCCGCCCCCGCCAGATTTCGAAGAACCGCCCCCACCACCGCCCCCGGCGTTGCCGAAGCTTGATATCCAGATCAACTCGGACGCGCCCGCGCTCAAGGCCGTGGTGGATCAGGAGATCGATTTCACCATGATCACCTCCGAGTTCGCGGTGGAGATCGCTCCGCAGCCGTTGGCCCCAGTGCCGACGAAGCAACTCACGGCTCCGCCGCGGAAGGTGGCGGTGAGCAGCCCGAGCGGCCCGACGTCGAGTCCAGTCACCAAAGCATCCTACTCGGTCGGGGAATTGGATGGCACGCCGCGGCTGTTGAACAGCCCGGACGTGGCCTTTCCCTCCACCTTGTTGCGCCAGGGCGTCCGGGAGGGAAGAGCGGTTCTTGAAGTGGCGATCAGTCCTTCCGGAAGCGTTTCGGTGCGCAGCATTCTGTCCTGCTCGCATCCCGAATTCGCGACCATGGCGCGCAGCTTTGCTTCCAGGGCCCGATTTTCTGTGCCCCGCAAGAACGGGCGGCCGGTGATGGCGATTTACCGTTGGCCGCTGATCCTGCGTCCCTGATTTGATAGGTTATGAAGGTTTCGTTGAGATTGATCCTTGCTTGGGTGGTGCCCTGTTTCGCAATCGCGGAGCCGGCGCCGGTCGATCCGCTGTGGAAGAGCGAAACCTTCCGCCGCGCCTTCACCGCCAGCTATGGGACCGATGCCCGGATCGAGCCGACGATCTCCTCCGAGGAACGCACGGTGCTCGATGCCGTGGCCACCAAGATGCGAGCAGAGGATCGCAATGGCGCCATCGCCGCGCTGACGGGAAGTGAGCTGCTGCCACGCAGTGCCGCGTTGCTTTTCAGCTTGGGGAACCTCTACTTCGAGACCGAAAAAAACGAAGAGGCGGAGAAGCAATTTGAAAAGGCGCTCGCCCTCTACCCGAGCTTCCGGGACGCGCATCGCAATCTGGCGGTGGCCCTGGTGCGGCGCAATGAGTTCGAGGCCGCCAAACCGCATCTTCTCCGCGCGTTGGAACTCGGCGCCCAGGATGGGTTGACCCTCGGGCTCCTCGGCTATGTGCATTCAACGGCCGGCCGCCATCAAGCCGCCTTGCAGGCCTATCGCTTGGCGCAGTTGAGCATGCCCGAAGAACCGCAGTGGAAGCTGGGCGAGGCCGAGGCGCTCTTGGCGCTTGAAGATCCCCAGGCCACCGTCTCCATCTTCAACGAACTGATCGTCGCACACCCGGAAAATCCGTTTCATTGGCTCGGCCAGTCCGACGCCCTGAATCGTCTCGGCAAACCGGTGGAAGCCATCGCCAATCTCGAGTTCGTCCGCCGCATGGGCAAATTGGAAGGCGCCCAGCTGATTTCCCTGGGCCATCTCTATCTCAATGAATCGATGCCCGGCTCCGCCCTGGAAGCCTACCAAGCCGCGGTCAATGCGACGCCACCCGCTCCGTTTGGCCGGGCCGTGCAAGCCGTTGAGGCGCTCTGCGGGCATCGCGACTGGGCGCAAGCCAAGGATCTGGCGGACTTGGTCGGCCAGAAATTCCCCGTGGCCAGCCGCCCGGCCGGCGATGCCGATGGCCACCGCTTGGACCGCTGCCTTGCCCTGATTGAGCTGGAGACGGGCGAGGGGAGCCAGGGCGCGGCGCGGGTGGAGGCGATCGTGGCCAAGGATCCGTTGGATGGCTTGGCGCTCATCTTGTTGGCACGTTTCCGGGCGCGGGAAGACCGCTTTGAGGAAGCCTATCTCCTCTACGAACAAGCCGCGCGAGAGCCGGAGTCCGAGGAAGAAGCGTTGCGCCGCCATGGGCAACTGCTCGTGGAGCGCGGCCAGTTTGGCAAAGCGGTGGAATTGCTGGAACAAGCCCTGGTCTTGCGGCCCGATCCCAGCCTCTCGGCCTACTTGGAGTCCGTACGCGGCTTGGCGAAGTAAGGCGTCGAAGCGCTTGCGAGCCTTCCACGCGGGTGCATGGTGCCCGGATCATGCGGATCACGTTGGGATTGATTCAGGGGAGGGCCTTTCCCTCGCCGGCGGAGTCGTTGGCTTGGCACACCGAGCGGATTCGCGCGGCGGCGGCGGACGGGGCCAAGATCATTGTGCTCCAAGAGCTCTTCCTCACGCCCTACTTCTGCCGGAGCGAAGATCCGGCTTGGTTCGATGCCTCCGAGCCGATTCCTGGTCCCACCACGGACACGCTCGGCAACGTCGCCAAGGAACTCGGCGTGGTGATTGTGGCTTCCCTATTTGAGCGACGTGCCGCCGGGCTTTATCACAATACGGCGGCGGTGATCGATGCCGATGGCCGCTATCTCGGCAAATATCGCAAGATGCATATTCCGGAAGACCCGGGATTCCACGAAAAATTCTATTTCACGCCGGGGGATTTGCCGTATCGCACCTGGGAGACGCGCCATGGCCGGATTGGTGTATTAATTTGTTGGGACCAATGGTATCCTGAGGCGGCCCGGCTTACCGCGCTTTCCGGGGCGGATATCCTCGTTTATCCCACCGCGATCGGTTGGCTTCCGTCCGAAAAAGCGGAACTCGGCATCGCCCAGCACAACGCCTGGGAAACAGTCCAGCGCGGACACGCCGTGGCCAACGGCTGCTACGTCGCCGCCATCAATCGCGTCGGCACCGAAGGCGAAACGGAGTTCTGGGGCCAATCGTTCGTCGCCGATCCGTATGGCCAAATCGTGACGCGGGCTTCGGTCGATCGCGAGGAGAACGTGCTCGTGGAATGCGACCTCGGCTTGGTGGAATCCTTCCGGCGCATTTGGCCGTTTTTTCGCGACCGGCGCATTGAAACCTACGGCGGCATCACTCGGCGCTTCCTCGACGAAACGGTATGAATGCCTCGCCTTGGTGCTTCCCTGCGGAATGGGAACCTCACGAAGCGGTTTGGCTCTCTTGGCCGCTCAATCCGGAGACTTGGCCTGGGCGGTTGCCCTATTTGCAAGGACGATTCGGCGAGTTAGCGGCGCTGATTTCCCGCCATGTGACCGTGCGGATCAACGCCGCCGGAGAAGCTCACGCAGCGATCCGGGAAACCCTGAACCGCGCCAAAGCGGATCTCGCCTGCATCGAGCTCTTTGATCATCCCACCAACGACGTTTGGTGCCGCGATCACGGTCCGATTTTTGTGGTAGCGCGCGACGGCTCCGGGCTGACCATCACCGATTGGACCTACAACGCCTGGGGCGGCAAGTTTCCGCCTTGGGATCTCGACAACGCCGTGCCGGCCCGAGTGGCGGAATCGCTTGGATTGCAGAGGGAGCGCAGCGATCTCATTCTCGAAGGCGGCGGCATCGAGGGCAATGGCGCGGGCCTGCTTCTCACCACCGAGGCCGTGCTCCTCAATCCCAATCGCAATCCGGAGTGGAGCCGCGAGCAGATTGAGGCCGAACTCCGGCGGCTTCTCGGCGTGGATCGCGTTTTCTGGCTCGCCCGAGGCATCGAGGGGGACGACACCGATGGCCACGTCGATGATTTCTGCCGCTTCTACGCGCCCGACCAAGTGCTCCTCGCCGTCGAATCGCACCGCGACGATCCAAACCACGCCATCCTCGAGGAAAATCGTGAGCGGCTGCGGGAGCTTAGCGTCGAGGTTCGCGATCTTCCGATGCCCGACCGGCTTGAGGCAAATGGCGGCGACTGGCGTTTGGAGCGTTTGCCGGCTAGCTACGCGAACTTTCTGATCACCAACGGAGCGGTCATTGTCCCCATTTTCGGCCAACCCGAAAACGACGACCGAGCTCTGGGCATTCTCCGCGAGTGCTTCCCCGGGCGGAAGATCGAGGGGATCGACGCTCGGGACTTTGTGTATGAAGGCGGGGCCGTGCATTGCTTGACACAGCAGCAGCCTACCGTGGGTGATCCCGCGCTTGCCGCGTCTTTTTTCAGCCCGGGGGCCGCTTGAGCGACCATCCTGGCTTTGTCAGAAAGGCGTTCACCGGACGCCCGACCTCATCCCCTTGCTTGAGCGAGAGAAGGATCTTGACGGAAGGTGACCTTCCCGTATTTTGGGCCGCCTGGCAGGCCCCCCTTGACGAATGAATATCCACGAATACCAAGCCAAACAGCTCTTCGACGAATTCAACGTGGCTAGCCCGAAGGGCACAGTGGCCGAAACGCCGGAACAAGCCCGGTTGGCGGCGTTGGAGATCGGCCAGAATCTCGTCATCAAGGCGCAAATCCATGCCGGGGGACGCGGCAAAGGAACGTTTAAGAGCGGCTTCCAGGGCGGCGTGCATCTCTGCTCCTCACCCGAGGACGTCGCCGCCAAAGCCCAGCAAATGCTCGGCCAAGTGCTCGTCACCCACCAGACCGGCCCCGAAGGCAAGCTCGTCAGCAAGGTGATGGTCGCGGAATCGGTCGATATCGCCCGTGAACTCTATTTCGCCATCGTCATGGACCGGGCCACGGAGCGGCCGGTGATTATGGCCAGCACCGCCGGTGGGATGGACATTGAAGAGGTGGCCCACCACACCCCAGAAAAAATTCTCCGCGAGCCCGTTCATCCGCTGATGGGCTTTCAGCCTTATCAGGGACGCAAGTTGGCCGCCTTCCTCGGCTTGACCGGCACCCAGGCCGCCGCCGCCGCCAAGCTCTTCACGAATCTCTACAATCTATTCATCGCCAAGGATTGCTCCCTGGTGGAAGTCAACCCGCTCGTCGTCACCACCGGCGGCGATGTGCTCGCCCTGGACGCAAAGTTTAACTTCGACGACAACGCTCTCTACCGGCAAAAGCAAGTGGCCGCAATGCGCGATATCACCGAGGAAGATCCTCGCGAAGTCGCCGCTTCCGAGTATTCGCTGAACTACATCGGGCTCGATGGCAATATCGCCTGCTTGGTCAACGGCGCCGGGTTGGCGATGGCCACGATGGATATCATCAAGTTCTCCGGTGGCGAGCCCGCGAACTTCCTCGATGTCGGCGGAGGCGCCAGTAAGGAACAAGTCACCGCAGCCTTTAAGATCATCTTGGGCGATCCGA
This sequence comes from Akkermansia muciniphila, assembly GCA_945883495.1. Lineage (GTDB taxonomy): Bacteria > Verrucomicrobiota > Verrucomicrobiia > Verrucomicrobiales > DEV007 > V1-115. The sequence goes on along the minus strand of CAMCXS010000012.1, from coordinate 25,324 downwards.
ACGTAAAAGGGATCCTCATCAACATCTTCGGAGGCATCATGGACTGCAACGTCATCGCGGAAGGCGTCATCGCCGCCGTGAAGGAAGTCGGTTTGTCGCTTCCTCTCGTCGTCCGGTTGGAAGGCAACAACGTCGCCATGGGAAAGCAAACCCTAGCCGCCAGTGGCCTGAATGTTTTGTCCGCCGATAACCTCGCGGACGCCGCCACCAAAATCGTCAAGGCCATTGCCGCCTGAACCAAAACCCATCGCCCCCGCTGACCGCCAACCGCTAATTGCCGACTACCATGGCCATCCTTGTCGACGAAAACACCAAGATCCTCATCCAAGGCATCACCGGCAGCTACGGCGGCCGCCATGCCAAGCTCAGTCTCGACTACGGCACTCAAGTGGTCGCCGGCGTCACCCCGGGCAAGGGAGGACAACTTTTTGAAGGGCGCGTCCCGATTTTCGATACCGTGAGCGATGCGGTGCGTGAGACCGGAGCGACGGTTTCCACGATCTTCGTGCCCCCGCCATTTGCTGGAGATGCGATTCTCGAAGCGGCCGATGCCGGTTGCGAGCTGGTGGTCTGCATCACCGAAGGGATTCCGGTGGTCGATATGATGCGCGTGAAGGCCACGCTCAAGGACTATCCCAAATGCCGCCTCATCGGCCCGAACTGTCCGGGCCTGGTGACTCCAGGACGCGGCGAGAATTCGCACGGCGGTTGCCGGATCGGCATTGCACCGGGTTACATTCATCGCCGCGGCGGTGTCGGCATCGTATCCCGCTCGGGGACGCTGACGTATGAAGCGGTGTGGCAAATCACGAATCTCGGGATGGGGCAAAGCACCTGCGTCGGCATCGGCGGGGATCCGATCAACGGGACCTCGCACCTCGACGTGCTCAAGCTGTTCAACGACGATCCGGAGACGGAGGCCATCATCATGATTGGCGAAATTGGCGGCAGCCGGGAAGAAGAGGCGGCCGCGTGGGCCAAGGACAATTGCAAGAAGCCGATCGCGGGCTTCATCGCGGGCGCCACGGCACCTCCGGGACGGCGCATGGGGCACGCGGGAGCGATTATTTCCGGTGGACAGGGCACGGCCGAGGCTAAGAAAGCGGCTTTGCGGGAGGCTGGCATTTTGGTTGCTGAGACTCCGGCGGAAATTGGCGCGACACTCGTCAAAGCAATGAACAAATGAGCTTCTTAAAAAAACTCTTCGGCGGCGGTGAACAGAAGTCCTCTTGTTGCGGACATGACCATGACCATTCCCACGGACACGGCCATTCTGCTCCCCAACCTCAACCGGCTGCCGCGGCGGCTCCCAGCGCAGCCGTGACGTCGCCAGTTCCGGCTCCCGAACCGGCTCCGGCCCCGAAGATTCCCGTCGTGCATCGCGGACTCGAAGGCGTCTACGCAAACGAGTCCAAGCTCAGCGATGTCCAGGGCGACGAGGGCAAGCTTTACTACCTCGGCTACAACATTGACGAGCTGGTCAACTCTCACGTCAGCTTTGAGGAAGTCATCTTCCTCCTTCACAAGTACAAGCTGCCGACGCGCACCGAGCTGGAAGAGATCGAGGCCAAGCTTCGGGCCCGCCGCTCCCTTCCGCAAGGGATCATCGATTTCCTCACCGCCGCTCCAAAGAACGCGGATCCCATGGATGTGCTGCGCACCGGCGTTTCCATGCTGGGGCTCTACGACACCCTGGGGAACGATTCCGACCGCACCCTGAACGAAGATCGCTCCCTGGCGATCATCGCCAAGATCCCGCTCATCATCGGCTATTATCACCGCGCGCGCCAGGGACTCTCCCTGCCGCCTGTCCGGCTCGATTTGTCCGAGGCCGCCCACTTCCTCTACTTGATCACCGGGGAAGAGCCGTCCGCGAAGGCCACCAAGACGCTCGATATCGCCTACATCATCCACGCCGAGCACGGCATGAATGCCTCCACGTTCAGCGCCCGCGTTACCGTGGCCACCTTGAGCGATATCTACTCCGCGATCACGTCAGCGATCGGCACCTTGAAGGGTCCACTTCACGGCGGCGCCAACGAAGGCGTGATTCACATGCTGGAGGAGATCGGTTCTCCCGACAAAGTCGATTCCTGGGTCGAGGAACGCCTCGCCAAGAAGGAAAAGATCATGGGCATCGGCCACCGCGTTTACAAGGTGCTCGATCCTCGTGCCCCGCACCTCCGTGCGATGGCGATCAAGCTCACCGAAGAGCTCGGAGAGCCCAAGTGGATACAGATGTCCGAGCGCATCGCCGAGATCATGCGCACGCGCAAGAAGCTCGAGGCGAACGTCGATTTTTATTCCGCCACGGTCTACCACTCCTTGGGCATCCCAACGGACCTCTTCACCCCAATATTCGCGATCTCTCGCGCCGCCGGGTGGACCGCGCAGGTTCTTGAGCAGCTGGACGACAACCGTCTCTATCGCCCGCTGACCCTGTATACCGGCCCCCACGGTTTAAAGGTCACGCCGATTGATCAGCGCTGACCGCTCATTTACGGTTGAGGGGGGCGTCCTCAAGTTGTCCGCCTCCGCGCTATCCTGGAAAACCGCCCCAGGAGCCGGTTGCATTTTTTGGGCTGCGCGCTAGGGTGCGCGCATGAACCTTGATCGTGCGTCCCTGTCGACTCCCTGGCTATTGGTGAGCTTGCTGGCTTTGTTCTTTTGCGATTCTGGTCAGGCTCAAGAGAATGCCGTACAGTTGGCGAAAGCGACGTATGCGGAGGTCAATGACGCAGTGCGGGCGGTGAAACCGGAATCTAGGCACGCGGAAGACGACAACGGCTATCCCTTGGATGCGAAGGTGTGGAAAATCAACGAGACGATCCGCAAGCTCGAAACCGTCATCTCTGAAGATCATGGATCGCAAACGACGGAGTTCTACTACACGAAGGAAGGCGGGTTGGTGTTTTCCTTCCAAGTAACGACCACGGAGCGGGTGGACACTGGGAAGGTCGTGAATCGGCGTGAGGAGCGGTTTTATTTTGAAGGCGGCGCCCTGGTGCGGTGGTTGGATGCTGATAAGCAACCGGTGAGTCCCGACGAGGAGGAGTTTGCGGCCCAGCAGGCCAGCTTGACCGGCTTGGAAGCGGAGGGGCTGGCTCTCTTCGCAGGGGACGAGCAGGCGATGACTGAGGGCAAATTGATCAAGGAAGGATCCACGATCGGAACCTTTGCCGGGATCGAACAAGGGGATTACTTTTACCTGCGCTTGAAAACGAGCGGGAACGAAGAAGAAAGCTACATGATTCTTCAGAGCGAGGGCTTGCTGGACCAAATCGCCAGTGAGCCGGATCGGTATGTTGGCAAGAAGCTGAAGGTGCATTGGCAAGAGAAGGTCATCCACATCCCGGAGGCGGGCGGAAGTCAGCAGATGACGATTTGCGTGCAGGTGGAGTTGCTATGAAACGAGCTTTCGTTTGATACGTTAGGTCCTTCTTGGTCGTCCGCTCTGCGGTCCCAAAAGCGGCTTGACGGCATTTTGGCCCTGCCGTATCTCCAAAAGAGGTGATCTGCTTGCGCCATCTGGGGAATCTGGTTTCTCTCGCTATGTGGGCGGGCTTTACTTTGCCTTTCACCAGTGGGCCCGTTTTCGCTCAGTCGACGAATCCGAAGGGACGATTCGAATCGAGTGTGGATGAAGAGCTCAGCAATTTCGAGGCGGCAGAGGAATTTGCGGAGTACGAGCGAGCCTTGGCGAAGGCGCAAGTGGGCGACCTGGCTGGGGCGGTCTCGGACTTTACCAACTTGATAGCCACCGGTGCGAGGGGCGGTCTCGCGTATGCACTGCGCGGAGCCACTCGGATGCGCCAAGGCGAGTTGGTGAAGGCGATGGCGGACTGCAACCGAGCGATTGAGCTCGAGCCCGAGCTCTCGACCGCCTACCGTTATCGGGCCGGGATTTGGTTGGCGCAGTCGGATTACGTGAAGGCAATCGAGGACAGCACCAAGGCGGTGGAATTGGATCCAAAGGACGCCTTGGCGTTCGCGATCCGAAGCGGGGCTCAGTTGGCCACCGGGGCCAAGGAGGAGGCTCTGAGGGATGCGGAGTCGGCGGTGACAGCGGCGCCCAAGTTGGGAATTGGGTATCATCACCGGGGCAATGCGAAGCAGGCGCGGGGAGATGCGGATGGCGCTCTGTTGGATTTGACCCGGGCGATCGAGCTGGACCGATCGGACGCGCTGGCCTTTGCGAACCGGGGAGCAGTGCAGTTGCAGAAACAGAACTGGACGGAAGCTGTTGATGATTGCAGCCAAGCTCTGCGGTTGCAGCCGCGGATTCCCCAGGCTTACCGGAACCGTGCGTATGCCAAGATGAGTTTGGGGGATTCGCAGGGAGCGATGGCGGACGCAGAGGAGGCATTGGCGATGGGGATGACGGACCCATGGCTTCGGTTGCGCCGTGCAACGGTGCAGCAGGGGCGGGGGGATGTGGATGGGGCATTGGCCACTCTGACGGAGATTCTTGCGGCGGATCCAAACCAAGCGGAGGCCTATGCGGGGCGGGGGCGCATCCAGGTGCAGCGTGGAAAGTTTGCGTTGGCGATCGGAGACTTCGATCGTGCTCTGGAGTTGGCGCCATCGGCAACGTTGTTCCTGGACCGGGGCGAGGCGAAGAGCAAGAACGGCGATCCAGCTGGGGCGAAAGCGGATTGTGACCAGGCGTTGCTCTTGGATGAGACGATGGCAAAGGCGTTTGCTCTCCGTGGTGCAGCGAAGCAGTCGATGTTCGAGTATGCGGCAGCGATGGAGGATTTGAGCCGTGCCCTTGAGTTGGACCCCAAGCTGGGGATGGCGTGGCGGGAGCGAGGTGGAGCGAAGTTCTTAAGTGGAGATGCAAAGGGGGCCTTGGAGGATTTGAGCCGCGCGATTGGCCTGAATGAGGGGGATGTCACAGCGCTGACGTTGCGAAGCTTCGTGCGGTTTGTCTCGGGCGATCTCGACGGGGCGTTTGGGGACAGCAGCCGCGCGATCAGTTTGGATCGGACGGCCGCGGATGCCTATCAAGTCCACGGAAGCGTGCAGGTTCTGCGCGATGATTGGGCGGAGGCGGCGGCGGATTTCCGCGAGGCGGCCCTGCACTCTGAGGAAGTCCGAGATTCCGCGCGGCTGCTCCTCTGGGTAAGTCGTGCGCGAGCTGGGGAGCGTGCGGCTGCGGATCAGGAATTGGCGGCCTACCTATCGGTGCGGTCCGAGGCGGACTGGAGCGGGATCTTGGGCCAATATCTGTTGGGGCAGCATCTGGATGCGGAGCTGATCGCGGCGGCAACTGAGACGGCCCCTGATGCGGAGATGGAAAGGGCGCAGCAATGCCAAGCAAGCTATTACGTCGCCGTAGTAAAATCCTTGAAGGGGGATGGCGATGGCGCGAGAGACTTCTTTCAACAATGCGTGGCCACTGGCATGACTTTCGCGACGGAGTTTCACCTCGCCAAAGGGGAGCTCGCGAAGCTGGACGCCTCAGGAGCAGACAAGAAAAAGTGAATTATTTTTTGTGTGATGTGGGGGTTTGGTGCGTCTTTCCACGGATGAAATTCCTGCTCCCTATCTTCGCGGTCGCCCTGGCGTGTTCATCTTGCCAGCAGATGTCTCCAAACGTCTACGAAACCCGGGACGCGGGTGTCCCAAAACAGACCTTTGCCGGTGTCGTCCAGTCCGCGCGTCCGGTGACCGTGCAGAATGAAGGGGATCTCGGGACGATTTTGGGTGCGGCCGCTGGAGGGCTAGGCGGGGCGCAGATCGGTGGTGGCACCGGGACCCACATCATCGGCGGCGTGGCCGGCGCGGTGATTGGCGGCATGGCCGGCCGTGGCTTGGAAAAAGGAATCAGCAAGAAAGAGGCGATCGAGTATGTCGTCAAAACCGACGACGGCCAGTTGCACACGATCGTTCAAGGCACGGATTCGCCGTTGGCTCCTGGCCAGCGCGTGTTCGTCCAACTCTGGGGGCCAGGCCGGGCGCGGGTCATTCCGGGACGGTAACTTGGCGGACCGCCCCGTAAACGAAAGCGGGGGAAGCTATGAGCGCCCGGCAGTTGCGGCTTTCACCCGCATATCGACAAGAATGAGAACGGTTCGGCCCCGCTGCGGGTGGGGGGAATCGCGGAAGTTTTGCATTCTGGCCCGGCTCGATTATGGTCCCTCCTCAGGACCACGAGGTGAATATTTTTGATTTTTACTCCCGGCTCAAGCTGGAGCAGCAAGGCCTGTCCAGTGGCAAGCGGAGGCGCAAGGTCCGGGAAACGGGATTCCTGGTCGACCTGGAGGACGCTCTTTGGGCCAAGGCCGCGCTGTTCGCTACGTTCTCGGTGGCGACCATTCTGTTCATCCTGCTGGCTCGGGAGAACGGTGCGCTCTTCTTTCATTCGGGCTTCCAGTCGGTGCTGCTGATCGGGAGCATTATCGGTACACTGGTGATTCAGTTCCTCGTGAGCCACTCGGCGGCATTCGTGAGCAATCGGCGGATTTTGCTGACTTTGGCGGCGATCTTTCTGCACCTAGTCTTGGTGAAGCTGGCGTTTGCTCCGGTGGAATCGGAAGTTTTGACGGAGGAGTTCCGCTACGTGCTGCCAGCTTACGCGATGGCGCCGATGGCGATTTCGTTGTTGCTGGGGCGCAGTCATGGGACGTTCGTGGCGCTCTATGTGAGCCTGCTCGGGGCATTGCTGGTAAGCGCGGACCAGGCGTTCAAGTTTGCCGTGTTGAGTTTGGTCTCGGGCTTCGTCGCGGTGTATCTCACCAATCAGCTGCGGCGCCGGAGCAGCTTGATCGTGGCGGGGATGCTGGTTGGATTGGCGACCGGATTCATGGCGATGGCCACTGGCCAAATCGTCATCGATCTCGCGGGTTGGCGGGAAATGGCGTTGCAGTTCTTCACGGCGGTCCTCGTCGGACTGGGCACGGCGATGGTGGTGAGCGGGGCGTTGCCGTTTCTGGAGAGTTGGTTCCGGATCACCACGGTTTTCGCCTGGTTGGAGCTTTCTGACCTGAATCACCCGTTGCTCCGCCAGATGAATTACGAAGCGCCGGGGACCCACCACCACAGCCTGATGGTGGCTCAGCTCGCGGAGCGGGCGGCGGAGGCGATCGGGGCGAATCCGACAATGTGCCGGGCCTGTGCCTACTTTCACGACATCGGGAAACTGAACAAACCGCAATATTTCATTGAGAACACCAGCCCAGCAGATAACCCACACGACGAGTTGACGCCGACGATGAGTGCGCTGGTCCTGGTGGCGCACGTGAAGGATGGGGTGGATTTGGCGCTGAAGAACGGTCTCAATAAGGAGATCATCAGCGTCATCCGGGAGCACCATGGAACCTCGGTGATCCAGTTCTTCTACCACCGCGCCATGGAACAGAAGTCGCGGATTGAGGCGTTGGTCGCGGAGGGCAAGGCGGCGGATGAAGATATCCCGATCGTGCAGGAATCCGACTTCCGGTATCCGGGACCGAAGCCGAAGACGAGGGAGAGCGCCATCATCTCTCTGGCGGATGCGGTGGAAAGCACCTCTCGGTCGTTGGCCAAGCCGACGCCGACAAAGATCGCCCAGATGATTTCCGACATCACGGAAAAGAAGCTCAGCGACGGGCAGCTCGACGACTGTGATTTGACACTTGGCGACCTCACGAAGATCCGGAGAAGCTTCCACTCGACGCTGTGCAGTGCGATGCACAACCGGGTTCCATATCCTGGCGAGCCGACGATTAAGAAAAAGCGGGGCGATCTGGACAAGCCGCGGGATCGGGAGAAATCTTTGGGCGTAAAGTCCCCCGTGCCATCGTCCAAACCGTTGGATCAAGCCGCCAAATTGCCAGCCCCATCTAATCCACTGAATTCGTGACTTCATTACCCCTCCCTGAGATTTGGATCGAGAACTGCCAGGAAGACCGTCCCATTGACCTGGATCAACTGGAGTCGCGCGCTCCGAAGGCTCTCAAGGAGGTCTTGCAACGGACCGAATCGATCGCGCCAGGCTTTGCTGGCGAAATGGCGGCCTTGGAAGTGTCCCTGGTGTCCGAAGAGGAAATTTGCCGGCTGCACGCGGAGTTCCTGAACGATCCTTCGCCGACGGACGTGATCACGTTTGATCACGGGGAGATCATTATTGGCGTGGAGGCGGCGGTCGCGGAGGCGGAGAAGCGAGACTGGCCACTGGAACGCGAACTGATCCTCTACCTGATCCATGGTTTTTTGCATCTCCAAGGGCTGGAAGATCAGGAACCCGGAGAGGCGGAGCAGATGCGGCTTCTTCAAGAGGAGATTCTTGATCTCGTGTGGCCTCTTGAGGAAGAGTGACGCGGAGAGCATGCATGTGTTTCGCCCAGAACCGGAACCTGTCAGCGATCCAGCCATTTACCTAGCCACGGATGGCTTGCCGGCTGAGCTGTGGCGCGGGGTGGAGATCGCCCTAGCGGGGTTCGTTCCGGGGGAACGGTTGTGCTTCGAGGGCGGCGAAGCGGATTGGGAGGAATGGTGCACTGGGAGGTTCGCTCTGGAGATGGCGCCCCAGGTGATTGCCGCGCGCGAAGCCGGAGATTTGGGCGTCCGGGATTGGGCGGAGATTGACACGGCGTTTGCGGCCAGATTCGGCAATCTGCCTGGAGCCGAGCGGAGTTTGCGAGCCGGACGCGCGCTGGCAGACATCCACATTGGGGCGCGGCATTTTCAAATGCTCGACCGTCTCCGTCGGACCTTGGAGAAAGATCCGAAAGCGGGGCACGCCGCCGCGGTGGTGGCTTTCCTGTCGGCCCAATTCAATGTGGCGACGACTGCTTGTTTGGTGGCCTCTCTGTTCCTCGAATGGCGCGCCGCCTTTCCGGAGCTGCCGGAGCGGGCGTTTGAGCCAATGACGCCGAAGCTAGGGAGTTGGCTCCCGGTTTGGCTGCGAGCACGAACGTTTCCCGCTTTGCAATCGCCGCCAGCGGGATAAGATGAAGATGTTGCGATGCCGCTAATTACCGACGATCCGGATGTAAAGATCGAAGTGGAAGGGGAAGCCGAACTCGACTCCCCATGGAACGTATTGGTTCACGATGACCCGGTGAACTACATGGGCTTCGTCACCATGGTGCTGCGCCGTGTCTTTGGATACTCCGAAGCCAAGGCCGAAGAACTCATGATGCAGGTGCACCGGGAAGGGAAATCCATCGTATGGAGTGGTGTCCGGGAGAAAGCGGAGCTTTACGTCCAGCAGTTGCTGGCCCACCAATTGCTCGCCTCCATGCAGAAGGCGGACTGAATGTTGCAAGTGATGCGAGTCGAACTGGAAGAGCAGGTTTGGATCCTAGATGAGATCGGCGAAGTGGAGTGGTTCATGCTGTTCCAACTTCCCGAATCGGCGGATTTCACCCGCTCCATGAAGGGCAGGCGCCGCATTTTGCCCGAAGTCGTGGATGATGAAGAGGTTGCCGCCGACTGGCGCGAGTACGTTCAGCCGGAACTCGAAACCCGTTTTCAGGACGAGATCCAGCTTGTTGCCTCGGACCTGCGCAAAGCGGAAGAGCTTGGCAAGATTGGCCGCAACGGGAATCTCTACCGGCTCAAGGTGCCGGTTGAGCACGCGGAAACGTGGTACAGCGTGCTTAATCAAGCCCGGCTCATCCTCAACGAAGACCACGAGATCGCCCGAACCGAGCGGGGCTTGATGGCTGGTGATGAGCTGCCCACGGCGATCGATGAGCAAAAATGGCTTATCATGGTCCAGTATCGCATCTATGGGGCGATCCAGGAGTTTCTCCTGACCTACCTGATGGGTGACTATTGAGCGGAGGCAGGACGGCATGGAGCCGTCCGCCTCGTTGCGGATGTCTGTCTTTCAGCGGTGACCGCGTCCTGCACGGTGCCTGCCGCCCCCTTGGGGACGTCTGCCGCCATTGGGCCTGGGGCCTTGATTGGAGGAGGAACGGTGCCCCCGTCCATGGCGCTCCGCCAAGGCTTCCTGGTGCCAGTCGTGGTCGTCCCAACGCGGAATCGGCATCCGGATGGTCTTCTCGATCTCGCGGAGGAATTCGAGTTCATCTTCGGAGCAAAAGGAGACGGCGCGTCCCTCGGCGCCAGCACGGGCGGTGCGGCCAATGCGGTGAACATACGCTTCGGGTTCATTAGGCAGGTCAAAGTTTACCACAAGGCCGACATCTTTGACATCCACGCCACGCGCCGCGACGTCGGTGGCGACGAGCACGGGGGTCAGTCCCTTTTTGAAGCGATCCAGCGCTTTCTCCCGTTGGGATTGGGACTTGTTCCCGTGGATCGCGTCCGCCGGAAATCCAGCGGCGCAGAGGCTCTTGGCGAGTTTGTTCGCTCCGTGTTTGGTGCGGCTGAAAACGATCGTGAGCTTTTGCTCCTTGGCGTTGGCTTGACCGCGAAGAAGCTGCTCCAAAAGGTGCCGTTTGGCGTCACGATCGAGAAAGCAGATTTGCTGCTGAATCTTCTCCGCGGTGGTGGCCTCCGGAGCGATGCTCACTTGCGCCGGGTTCTGCAAAATCGTGCGGGCCAGTTCAACGATATTGGGCGCCAGCGTAGCCGAGAAGAAAAGGGACTGCCGTTTCGTCGGCAACATCCCGACAATTTTTTTCACATCGCGGAGGAATCCCATGTCGAGCATCCGGTCCACTTCATCGAGGACGAAGAACTCGACCTTGGACAGATCGACGTGGCGTTGTTCAATGAGGTCCAGCAAGCGGCCTGGCGTGGCCACGAGGACATCGACGCCGTTGCGCATCGCGTTCACCTGCGGGACTTGGCCGACGCCGCCGTAAATAAGGGTCTGCTTGAAGCGAACGTGTTGTCCGTAGGTTGTGAAGCTTTTGCCCACCTGGATGGCAAGCTCGCGGGTCGGAGCCAACACCAAAGTGCGGCAGGAACGGGGGTGCGACGCTTTGGGTTGCTCGTGGATCGCGTGGAGAATGGGAAGGGCGAAGCTGGCGGTCTTTCCCGTGCCAGTCTGGGCGCAGCCGAGCAGGTCGCGTCCTTGCAGCAGTAGGGGAATCGCTTGCGCTTGGATCGGCGATGGCGTGTTGTATTCGAGTTCGCGCAAAACGCGGTGAAGGGGCGCGGCCAATGGCAACGCCTCGAACGAGGTATCGGTCATGTTTGGTAAGGCCAGATCACACCGTCGTTGCGGCGGCTGGCGGGTTTCGATGAGTGATTTAGTTGGACCTCAAACAATCTCTCATCGAAGGAAGACCGGACAAGGGCGGCCGCGACTAGCGGAACCGCAGAAGTGCCGCAGAAGCAGCAACGGCGGTAAAGTCGGGGGAATGCACCAAATGGCAAGCAGTTTCAGAAATTTTCCGTCTACATCAATCTGGCCAGTATCGACTCGACGTCGTACACACAACCGCCCCAGGTGCCGCCACTGACGTTTTGCAGCGCTGCCCAAAGTCGTGTGTCGGATGGAACCCGTTCGTCTGCCACCAAATCGGGAAACATGGGACGGGACGCCAGATTCTCCGGACCTGCATAATCGACCGTGCCGCTCAGTTTGCGGGTATCGATATCGATCCGGACAAGGTCGCCATCGCGGAGTTTTCCGACGGGACCGCCGGCCCAGGCTTCCGGGCTGATATGGCCGATGCAGGCGCCCGTGGAGACTCCGGAGAAGCGGCCATCGGTGATCAAGGAGATGGTTTTGCCGAACGACAGATATTTCAGCGCGGAGGTGAGTTGATACGTCTCCGGCATTCCGGAGCCGATCGGACCCAAGCCGATCAACACCAAGATATCACCGGCGCATACGCGATGTTCCTTCACCGCCGCGATCGCTTCTTTCTCCGTGGGGAAGACCCGGGCGGGACCCTCGTGAAAAAAGCGGCCGTTTTCGTCTAAGCGATCCGGTGCGATGGCAGTGCTTTTGATGAGCGCGCCGTCTGGGCAAAGATTGCCGGTCAGGAAGGTCACCGTGCTGGCCAACCCGCGTTCGCGAGCTTTGGAGGGGGACATAATGACATCGTCTGGGTCGACGCCGTCCAATTCAAACAGCTTGTCGCGGAGGCGTTGGCGTCTTTCGCTGTGTTCCCACCACTCGAGGTTGGCTTCAAGCGTCTCGCCGGAGGCGGTCAGGGCATCAAGTCGCAGCAAGCCGGCTTCGCGCAGGTGGAGCATCACTTCAGGCACTCCACCCGCCAGGAATACTTGCACGGTGGCGAAGCTGCGAGGGCCGTTGGGCAGGGCATCGACGAGGCGCGGCACGGCTTGGTTGATTCTCGTCCAGTCCGCTACCGTGGGGCGCGGCAAACCGGCGGCATGGGCGATCGCTGGGACGTGGAGAATGAGATTGGTCGATCCCCCAAACGCCGCGTGCAGGGTCATGGCATTGTGGAGGGACGCTGGGGAGAGAATCTTTGAGCTCACCAAACGATTGGCTTTCAGCTTGAGGAGGGCGCGAGCCGAGCGAACCGCCAGATCTCGCCAGACGGTGGCGCCGGAAGGGCACAACGCGGAATGGGGAAGACTCAAGCCGAGGGCTTCGCCGACGACTTGACTCGAAGCGGCGGTGCCAAGGAATTGGCAACCCCCGCCGGGAGAACCACAGGCTCGGCAGCCCTGTTCTGCCGCATGCTCCAGCGAGATTTCCCCATGGGCAAAGCGGGCGCCGATGGTTTGAATCTTGCCGAGATCCTCCGTTTCTTCGCTGATCAAGGAAACGCCACCGGGAACCAGCACCACTGGGAGATGAGGCGTTCCCGCGAGCGCCATCATCATCGCTGGCATCCCTTTGTCGCACGTCGCGATTCCGATCACGCCCTTGGCCGTGGGAAGAGACCGGATTTGACGGCGGAACATCATGGCCGCGTCGTTGCGATAGGGGAGAGAATCGAACATGCCCGACGTGCCTTGGGTCCGGCCGTCACAGGGGTCGGAGCAAAAGGCCGCGAACGGCACGCCGCCAGAAATCGCGAGTTCGTGGGCTGCTGCTTCCATGAGCAAGCCGACTTCCCAATGCCCGGTGTGAAAACCGAGTGCCGTGGGCGAGCCGTCGGGATTGCGAATGCCGCCTTGGGTGCTCAGGAGGAGGAAATCGTTCCCCGTGAGCTTGCGCGGATCCCAACCCATGCCAGTGTTTTGGGTCCAGCCAAACAAATCGCCACTGGGCGCTTGCGCGAGAAACTCCTCGGAGAACGGAAGCTTGCCAGAGGGGCCCGGAGCCGTGGTCCGGAGCCGGTAGATTTCGGGATCGGGAGAGTCAAGGATTGGGTGGGGCATCAACCGACAGGAATCCCGGGACACCGTGCTGCGCAAGACATTCTTCTGGGGGAAAGGCAAGGAATGGCCCCTGGAGACCGGGGGACCCTCTTCGGGAACGTTCGTTTGGCTCTCCCCGTGTCTTGTTCAATTCAACGGTGCTGGTTCATCGGCAGTGGCGGATTTGTGCTTTGCCTCGTCGGGGAGGAGGGAAAGGTAAGCCGCCGCGCGTCGTGCGATCTCGGCGAACAGCGGTGCGGCGAGAGCCCCACCAAAGCGATCGGCTGGCGCGACACTGGGATCGTGAATGACAACGATGCCACAGAGCCGAGGCGAGGAGGCGGGGAGGAATCCGGCAAACGAGGCAATGACGCTGCCGGTGACATAACCTTTGGCTTGTTCGGAGTAGAGCTCCGCCGTGCCCGTCTTTCCGGCGACCTGATATCCCGGAACGGCGGCCCGATGCCCACTTCCAGATGGCCCTGTCGCTCCGGTCAGCATATCCGCCAAGGCGCCCGCCGATTGAGGGCTGAGGACGCGGCCCATCGATTCCGGCGGCAGCTCCCGTATGCTGGTGTCATGCGCCTGGCGTAGCGCCGCGACCAACCGCGGTCGCCACAACTCCCCGCCATTGGCCACCGCGCTCATGGCGTTGACCATTTGCAGGGCGCTGACGCTGACTTCGTATCCCATCGCGATCCGGCTCAGGGAGGCGGCGGTCCATTCTTCTGGTGGATGGATGGCGCCGGAAGTTTCCGCAGTCAGCGGGATGCCCGTGCGGGTGCCGAACCCAAAATCTTCTATATAGTCGTAGAGCTGATCGGAACTGAGCCGGCGGGCGATTTTGTAGATCCCCACGTTGCTGGATTTGGCGAGTATCCCCGCGAGCGAAAGATTTCCGTATTGGCCGATGTCCCGGATCCTGACGCCCGGTTCGCGGAGTTCGCCGTAGTGGCAGAAAACTTCGGACTCCGGATCCGCTAGACTGAGGTCGAGAGCAGCTCCGGCGACCACGATTTTGAACGTCGAGCCAGGCTCGTAACGATCGCTGACGGCGATGTTGCGCAGTCCGCCCCGGCGCGTGGTCAAATCGAACGACGGCCGGTTGGCCAGAGCCAGGATCGATCCATCCCGAGGATCTTGGAGTATGACGCTGACTTTGGCGGCCTGAAGCTTCGGCATCGCGGCGTCGAGAAGATTTTCGACGATGCATTGCAGCCCCATGTCGATGGTGAGCTGCACGGTAAGGCCATCCCGGCAAGGCGTGATCTCTTGGCGAAAAGCGGCGATCTCCCGGCCCCGGTTGTCCCGCTCGATCCAGCGTTGGCCATCTTGACCGCGCAATTCCGCGTCCATGGTGGCTTCGATGCCTTCGCGAGCCTTGCCCGAGGCGTCGAGATAGCCGAGGACGTGACCGAGGCGCCGTGGGCTTGGGTAAGAGCGGCGCTGGGTTTCCCGGAAATAGAGTCCCCGCACGGAGGCGGCTTCCAAGCCCGTTTCGATGCGGTCACGCTCGGGCGCTTCCAGGTGGCGCGCCACCGTGATCACGCCGGAATCGGCGTCGCGGACGGCCGTAACCGTTTCCTCATCGCATAGCTCTCCGAGCAGTGCTTTCAGGGCGCGCGCCACGTGGTCCCGATAATGTGCGAGCAATTGCTCCCGGGTATGCTCGCGACGGATCTCCGCTCCCGGGCGTCCCAAGACCCGGCTCAAGCTGGCCACCGCCAGGTTGTAATCATTCAGATGATGGCCGTCCGCGTAAAGCTCGAAGACGGTTTGGTTCCGGGCGAGGACTTCTCCGTGCCGGTCCAGGATGTCCCCACGGCGGGCGGGTACGGCCTCTTGGCGCATCCGGAGATCCCGGGACTTCTCCGCCAGCTCGGTATGCCGAATCACCTGTAGTACGATGAGACGAGAAGCGAGGAGCACGACGCAGACGAGAACCATGCGCCGAATGACGCCGATCCGTCCCCCGGATTCAGGTCCAGCAGGCACGTCTCCCCGAGTCCGATTCATGGTGAACGCTCGGAATCTGGCTCATGGAACAGGACAAAATCTCCTTGTGCCGGGTTGATCTCGACGAAGGCATCCGGTCCTGCGATCGCATCGAGTCGTTGCCGCAGGGCGGAACGTTCCTGCAAACGGAGGATGGCGATTTCATGGCCCTCGATCTCTTGCCGCAGGGCTGCGATCCGTTGCTCGCGATCCCGGATGCGTTGACCGGCCAAGACTTGCTGATTGCGAACGTACACCAGCGCCATGGCGATGAGGCAAACCGCGCTGCCGATGCCCGCCCAACGACCCAACGTCGTGGCCACGCGCCACCACTCCTGACGTTCGAGACGGCGCCGGTGTCTTCGGTTCCGGCTGGAGGTCGCGTTCATGCTTGGCGGAGCGTATCGGCGTGGCGCTCGCCCCAACGCAACTTGGCGCTGCGGGCCCGGGGATTGACCCTTACCTCGTCTTCGCTGGCCTCTATCGGCTTGCGGCCCACCGGTTCAAACCAGAAATCCGGATTGGGGCGGGGGGCGGGCCATTCGGGGCGATCCATCCAGCGTTGGCTTCGGTCCCGGAAAAAGTTCTTCACGATGCGGTCTTCCAATGAGTGAAAGGTGATCACCGCGAGACGTCCGCCGGGCCGGAGCAGGCTTGCCGCGCCTTCGAGTCCACGTTCTAGGGAGGCCAGTTCAGCGTTTACCTCCATGCGGATGGCCTGAAAGGTCCGGGTGGCCGGATGCCGTTTCGAATGTCCAGGATAGACTCGTTCCACCAAGGCCGCTAAATCCCGCGTGGTGGCCAAAGGACGCCGTTGCCGCTCTTCCACGATGGCGCGGGCGATCCGGCCGGCGAACTTCTCTTCACCGAACTCCCAGAGGAGACGCTTCAGGGAGTCCTCGGGATAGGTGTTGACCACGTCTGCCGCGCTGAACCCGGCCGACTGATCCATCCGCATGTCAAGAGGGCCGTCTCCCTGGAACGAGAAACCGCGTTCCGGAGCGTCGAGCTGCCGGGAGGAGACGCCGATATCCAGGAGGACGCCATCGACGGTTTCCCAACCGGCGCCACGCACTAAGGAGGCCATGTCCGCGAAGTTTCCATGAACCCCGCGGAAAAGATCCCCGAAGGAAGCGCAGCGAAGGCCTGCGGCGGTGAGGGCCTCTTGGTCACGGTCCAGTCCGATGACTTCCGCGCCCTCTTCCAACAACGCCGAGGTGTGCCCCCCTCCGCCCAATGTCCCATCGACAAACCGCTTCCCGGGCTCCGGAGCGAGCAGCGCGACCACTTCACGTGGCAGGACGGGAGCGTGGTAGGCGGTCACCGCATCTCATCCCACTCAGGCCAGCTCGGCGGCCAACGCTTCGGGCGCGGCTTCTTCGTCCTCTGGGGCGACAAAATCAGTTTCGACGCGGAGATTCTGGATAATGAACTTTTGTCGGTCCTCCGTATTCTTACCCATGTAGAATTCGAGGAGTTCACTGATCGTCTTGGTGTGGGGCGGCAGCTCCACGGGATCGAGGCGGATATTCTCGTTGATGAAGTCCTTCATCTCGTGAGGCGAGATTTCACCGAGACCTTTGAATCGGACAATGTCGGGATTGGGCCGAAGTTCGTGGATGGCTTGTTGCTTCTCCATTTCGGAATAGCAATAGCGGGTCTCCTTCTTGTTCCGCACCCGGAAGAGAGGCGTCTGCAAGATATAGACGTGTCCGTCCCGAATGAGGTCGGGAAAGAACTGCACGAAGAAGGTGATCAAGAGCAACCGGATGTGCATGCCGTCGACATCGGCATCGGTCGCTAGGACAACGCGATTGTAGCGGAGATTCTCAATCCCGTTTTCGATATCCAGGGCGTGCTGGAGGAGGTTGAACTCCTCGTTCTCATAAACCACCTTGCGGGTCTTCCCATAGGTGTTGAGTGGTTTTCCCTTGAGGCTGAAAACGGCTTGGAACTCCGGGTTGCGCGCGGTGGTCATGGAACCGCTCGCGGAGTCACCCTCGGTAATGAAAAGCGTGGATTCATCGCCGCGCGGATTCTTGGTGTTGTAGTGCACCTTGCAGTCGCGCAGCTTTTTGTTGTGGACCTTCGCGGCCCGGGCACCTTCCCGGGCGGCTTTTTGGATGCCTTTGATTTCCTTCCGCTCGCGCTCGGATTGGGCGATCTTCTCCACCATTGCGTCCGCTACGGACTGGTGTTGGTGGAGATAATTATCCAAGGCGGAGCCCAGGAAGTTCGCCATATAGGTCCGGACCGACTGGCCGCCTGGTTCCATCAGGGCGGAACCGAGTTTCGTTTTGGTCTGGGATTCAAAGACCGGTTCCACGACGCGCACGCTGATGGCGGCGACGATGCCTTGACGGACGTCGGCGGCATCGAACATCTTCTTGGAGTAATCGCGCACCACTTTGACGATAGACTCCCGGAAGGCGGCGAGGTGGGTGCCTCCTTGCGTGGTATTTTGGCCGTTGACGAAGCTGAAGTAATCTTCGCCGTTGGCATCGTTGTGGGTCAGGGCGATTTCGATATCCTCACCCGTGAGGTGGATCACTGGATAGAGCGGCGCATCGTTCCCCAGATAATCGTTGAGGAGATCCAGAAGGCCGTTCTTGGATCGGAATTTCTTGCCGTTGAACGACAGGGTGAGCCCCTGATTCAGGTAGGAGTAATTCCGGAGCATCTGCTCCACGATGGCCGGATCATAACTGTATTCGCCGAAGACATCTACGTCCGGCTCGTAAATCAATTCAGTTCCGGGTTCTTCCTTGGAAGATTGCGGCGCCTTCAGCTCCTTGGCGACCTCGCCACGTACGAAGTCGATCGCCATCGTCTTCCCTTCCCGGTGGGATTGAATGTGGAACGAGTTGGAGAGGGCATTGACCGCCTTAATACCGACCCCGTTAAGACCCACGGACTTTTTGAAAGCCTGGGAGTCGTACTTGGCACCGGTGTTGATCTTGGCAGCGCAATCCTTGACCTTGCCCAGCGGAATCCCCCGGCCGTAGTCGCGGACGCGGAGGCGGCGGCCGTCCAACTGGATTTCGATCACTTTGCCGTGACCCATGACGAACTCGTCGATCGAGTTGTCGATCACTTCCTTGAGCAGGACGTAAATCCCATCGTCTGGAGAACTGCCGTCTCCAAGTTTGCCGATGTACATCCCGGGGCGGAGCCGGATGTGCTCCCGCCAGTCAAGGGTTTTGATGTCTTCGTCGGTATAGGTGACGGCCATGAAGTTCGAATTGGGTTCGGAGTTCGGAAAAGCTTTAAGGTGAAAAATCAGCCTGGCAACTCCACACCGGCGCCTCGTTCATGGGCCGGGGTGAAATCGCGAACGGAATCGACGTCGAGGGAGACCCGACGACCTGGGGCGGGCGGGGGGCGATCGTCCTGCGATCCGCCTTCGAGGTGCTGGCGCTCGATCTCTCGCCATTCGTTCTCGATCCGCTTCCAAAGACCTTGGTGGATGAGATTGCCCTCCTTAAAGAGACGCCGTGCGGCGCGGACTTTGGCCTTCTCCATTTCGAGGAGGTTGGTGAGCTCCTCCGTGCGGTTTTCGGTCTCTTCCCGCACCGATTTGAGGCTGGAAACGCGGTGTTGGATCGCCAGGAACCCGCTATCGACCAGGTGATGCTGGTCGGCGAGTTGGATCAGCCAGTCTGTGAGCGCGGGGAATTCGCCCCGGGCGTTGTTGCGGCGTTCGGCGTCATCAGCCAAGACCTGCTCGTAGATTTTCACAAGCTGCGCGGCTACGGCGGGGGCGCTCAATTCCTCGCGGATGCGGCGGGCGACCGGAGCCAAGTTGCGCCAGTCCCAATTCTCCAATTCATTGACCAGCGCGTCCACCGAGAGGGCCTGTGTGGCGCCGGATTCGCTGAGCGAGAAGTTCTCGTCGCGCATCGCATCGAAGTTCGCGCTGGTCACGAGCTTGCCACAGCGCCCATTGCGCACCGGGACGACCGCGCAACCGGAGGCGAGCGCCTCGATCGCGGAACGGCCAGAGGCGAAGACGAGATCGTATTCCGGGAGCATTACCTCGGGCCGGGTCGGGCTTTTGCCGACAAGGTCGCCGACCAATTGAAGCTGGATGTTGCAGCGCTGACAGACCTGGCGGATGTCGTCCAAGTTGCGGCCTTGGCCGGACGTGCGGTCATAGAAAAGCGCCTTGGCCGGTTCTTCGGGCAGGCGGCGCACTGAGGTGAAGCGCTCCATGTCCACGAAGTTCGGTAGACATTGCGTCGCCTCCCGGGGAATGCCCGTTTCGTGCAACCATTCGCGGCCGGATACGGAAAAGGCCAGGTAACGCAGGATTCGCGGGTGAGTGGGCGGGTGCTCGCGCCACTGCCGGGTTCCGTAACTCAAGTAGAGCGCGGGGCGATCTGGGAAACTCAGGAGTGCGGCGATCGTCTCCAAATTGTATTGCCCGTGAATCAGATCTGGCTTGAACGGCGCCTCTCCCGGATGAGCGATCACCGGGATGCCCATGGTTTCGAACTCCTCGGCCAATTGCCCGGTCTTGGAGACGAAAACGCAGACGTCGTGGCCCAAGCGCTGTAAGGCGAACGCCATGTCCCGGACGGAGACCTCGGAAGCGGTCCGCTCAGCGAGCCGAAAGTTGGTGATGAGAATTTTCACGGCAAAGTAGGGAGGACGGGGCCGGGAACGCCCATATCGCAGGATTATACAGGAGCCCCAAACAATCAACTAGCATAAACAAAAATTCGCGATTTGGCGGGCTTTTTCCCGTTCCCACTAGGTTTTGGAAGCGATCCGCGTCCGTTTGTTCAAGCGATTCGCTCGCCTCACACCCTCCGCAGCATGGCACTGACTCCGAGGTAAACCAAAACCGTGCCCGTCACCGCGAAAAAACCAAGCATTGCCAAGTCCATCATCAAGGTGGAGACCACAATTTCACGGGGTGGTGCGCCCGGCGGCCAGGTGAACCGATAAGTCCGGCGAGCTCCGAAGAAGACGTTTGGGGCGGTACCCGAACGATAATCGAGGCGCTCCATTTCGGCGCGAGTGTAGAGATCCTGGATCTTCTGATTCACATAAAGGTCCTGCGGCCGGAAGACCTCGCAGCCCTGCAGTGGAGCAAGCGATTTGAGGAACTCGCGATCCAACGTTCCAGTCTCCAGCGTGCCTTGAAGATGTTTCAAGCCTAGTTCGACCGCCTTGGGCGTCCGGGCTTCCAACCCTTGCAAATAGGGACGAGCGTCCTTGATGGCGCGCAGCCGGCGTTCGCCCTCGGCATCAAGATCGCGGCGCGAGGCCAACACCCGGGCGCTGTAGTCAAAATCAGCCTGCAGCCGGCTCACGGGATTGTGACGCGCCGCGCAGAGAATCATTCCTTCGTAGGACCAGCGCAACGGCATGAGGGCGCAGATTGCGGGTACGGAAAGCCGACTGTTTGGTACGTCGTCTTTGTCGTCGCGATCGACAATGCGGCGGAAGGCTTCTTCGACCTTCACGTCGCGGTTCATCTCCTCGTATTTGATCAAGGCGCCGCCGAGGATGATTTGGGGGATAAGGATGAGCGGGATGCAGTTCAGCGCGGTTTTCGGATTGGGGACCACGCTGGAGATGAGCAGGCCGGTGATCACGCCCTGAACGGTGGTGGCGTACATCCAAAACAGATTGAAGAGAAACATCCCGCGGATGCCGAGCACCCAGGAGCCGACCAGGGTGTGGATGACGCACTGGAGCAGCGCGAAGAGCGCCAAGGTGATGATTTTCGCGATCACGTAATGCCCCACGCGGACGCGGTGATTGCGTTCCCGCTGCAGAATGGTGCGATCCCGGAGCACCTCATCCACGCTGTTGGTGAGGCCGAGGAACATCCCGATGACCAGCGTCAGGAAAAAGTAGGTGGGAAGGTGGAACGCCGAATGGAACCGGTAGGTCGAGTCCTCGGCGTAGCGGAGCACGAAGGAAACGAGCAACGCCAAAGCCGGCGCTTCCAGGAGGGTCGTGGTGAGATTCGCCCGGTTGCGCAGCCTCCCTAGGAATGACCGCCGCAAGAGCGCGCCAAATTGGACCCATTCATCCCGCCAGGTGCGGGCCGGGGAGGGGGGCGGTTTGACGGGTTGGGGATCGGTCTCCGGCTCTTCCCGATGCACCTCTTCCATGAGGCGATGCGTTTGGAAGCGATCTTGCCAAAAGGCCGGACTGAAACGCCGGGACGGGGAGAGTTGGCCGCGTTTGTCCTCCTCGTAGATCACTTCCCCGTTGAGGTCGCGCAGCGGCGTTTCCAGGATGTCGAAGATCAGTTCCGGTTGGCCCCAGCCCGTGTCCTCTCCCCGAGGGAGCGGTGCATCGGTCATCTGCTCTTCGCGTTGGACCTTGCGGAAATAGTCGAGCATCTGCCCCGGCGTGCCGAAGAAGGCCACCTTGCCTCCGTGATCGAGCAGGAGCGCTTTCTGGAAGAGGTGGAAGAGCCGGGCGCTCGGTTGATGGATGCTGACGATGACGATTTTATTGTGCGCCAAGCCGCGGATCAGCTCGAGGACGTGCTCGGAATCCTTGGACGAGAGACCCGAAGTCGGCTCATCGAAAAGGTAGACATCCGATATTCCGATCATGTCCAAACCGGCGTTGAGCCGCTTGCGTTGGCCGCTGGAAAGGACGCGGATTTCGTTGTCGCCCGCCCGTTGGTGACGGACTTCGCTTAATCCGAGTTCGGTGAGCTTGGCATCGACGCGCCGGTTCCGGTCCGCTTCGCGGAGATACGGGGCGCGGATCGTGGCGGCGAGATGCAGGTTTTCCTCGACCGTGAGGAGCGGTTCGATGGCTTCCTCGTGCGGGATGAAGGAGACATACGGCATGAGGCGTTGCCGGTTCCACACGGATCCGTAGAGGCTCACGCCGTTGAGGAGAATTTGTCCCCGGGACGGTTTCAAATGACCCGCCAACGCTCGCAACAGCGTGCTCTTGCCGCTGCCGCTCGGTCCCATGATGCAGACCATCTCGCCCCGTTCCACCGTGAAGCTCACTGCGTCCAGCGCGGAATCGTTGCCGTACCGATGCGAGACTTCCCGCACCTGAAGCCGGCTGACCAAGTTCCGCTCTTCCTCGATGATCCCTTCCGTGAAGTGGCACCGAAGGAACTGGCCATCGCCAATGGTGATGGCATCGCCGTCCCGCAACATGATGCGGCCGCCGCGCACCGGCACGTCGCCGATGAGCACGGGGCGGTCGGAGCGGATGACTTCGAGCTGGCCGGTGCGGTTGTCGTGATCACACCGGATGCGGAGCAGCAGTTGGCCGCCTTCGCTGCCGGACACGAGGATATCGCCTTCCTGGAGGTCGGAGGGATTGTTGGAGACGAGGTATTCGGAGCGGGCCGGGTTGAGGTCGAAACGTCCGCCCAAGACCTTGGCGCGGCGCCACAGATCGAGAAGGGCGATCTCCGTGCGGTCGTCGAATTCGATCCGGTCGCGCAAGGAGGCTTCGACGGTGACGCCTTCCTTGAGGCGCAAGCCATTGATCGTCGCGGGCGTGTCCCGGAAGGCCGTGATGCTCACCGCCAGGCCGAACCATACTTCGAGATACGTCTGGCGGCTCTGCTCCTTTTCCACGTAGGCGGCGCCCTCGCCATCGAAGGAAAGATACAAACGGACCGAGGCGACTTGCTTCTTCGCGTTGAAGTAAAAGGAGAGATCCCGGTAATCGAGCACCATTTCCCCGAGGACCACTTGCTGGCCGTCGAAGAGGCGGATAAAGCCATTCGGCTGAATGGTCCGGCCCCGGGTGATGACTTGGAGCGTGCCGATGTTCTTGAGCAGAATGAGATCGCCAAGTCGAAATCCGACGATCGCGTGCCCGGCTTCCAAGCCCGGAAGGACCACGTCCCCCTGCGGTCCCCGGCTGATGACGAGCGTTTCCAGGTGATGCCCCGGGACGGAGGGGCCCGCGATGGCGCTTGGCTCGTTGGCGTTGAGCTGGTAGACGATGTCCATCGCCTCGTCGGCCACCCCGAGGTTGGACATGAATTGATAAAACGCGGTGAGATTCTTGCGATCCAGCTCGGACCGGGA
The DNA here is from genome assembly GCA_945883495.1 of Akkermansia muciniphila. Lineage (GTDB taxonomy): Bacteria > Verrucomicrobiota > Verrucomicrobiia > Verrucomicrobiales > DEV007 > V1-115. Next base: position 2,105 of record CAMCXS010000012.1, on the reverse strand, counting down.
AACCATTGCGTAGAGTTGCACGCCGAGGAGGATCTTGTCCTCAATGGCCAACCGGCCTTCCAAGGATCGCGCAATGCCGTTGAGATCCTGCGCTTGCCGCAAGGCTTGCCGGTAGAGTTCCCGCAGTTCCGAGTAGACCGTCTCTGGGAAATCGTGACGCAGGGAGCCGAGCGCGACGTCGATTTCGCGTTCCTCGATTTGGCCGTCCACCTGGGAGAAGCCGGCGAAGACCTTGATCAGCAACGGCAACATCCCGTGCCGCGTCAATCCGCTGCGTCGTCGAGGCCACAATCGTCTCCACTGCACGCGGCGTTGACGGCGACGCCGAATCATTGCGGCCTCCCGGTCGTTCGGGCCCGTGGCGACGCTTGGAGGATGGCTTGGGTCCAGCATGTTTGCTCAGACGCGCAGATTCAAAGCGTGGTCCGGTCCTCCGCCGCCTGCTCTTCCAGATCGATTCCCATACGCCGGGCCCGCCGCACCCAGAGCCGGCGGGCGTAGGCTTGCATGTCCTCTTTTTGGTCGGCCTCATCGACGATTTCCATGCCGAGGAGGGTCTCCACAATGTCTTCCATGGTCACCAAGCCGGCGAAGAGGCCGAACTCATCCACGAGCACGGCGAGTTGGGTGCGCTGGGCCACGAGGTGCTCGAAAGCATCCGTCAAGCGCATGGTGGCGGGGAGGGAGATGACATCGCGCATGACGGTTCCGAGCGTCTGCTCATGTTGATCCCGGGCCGCCGCGAGGAGGACGTCCGTCTTGAGGACGAAGCCGCGGATGTCGTCCTTGTCCTCTCCATACAGCGGGATCCGCGAAAACGGCGTGGAAGCATAGCGCGTCAGGAACTCCCGGACGGTCGCGTCCAGCGGCAAGGAGAAAACCACGACCCGCGGTGTCATCACGTCTTGGACGGTGTTTTCGCGAAGATGCAGCAAATTGTGAAGGATTCGCGATTCGGACTCCCGGAGCTTGCCTTCGCTCTTGCCGATTTCCGCCATCACCTTGAGTTCATCCCGGCTGAACGAGGCTTCCCGGATGCCGCTGCCGCGGAACAGGCCGATGATCCAAATCACCGGAAGCGTGAGAACCGTCATGATGTCGAGCAGCCAGCTCACCCCGGGAGCCAATTGCCGCCAGTAGGTGGCCCCGATGGTTTTCGGAATGATTTCTCCGACGATCAGGATCATGATGCACATTCCCCCAGCCGTCGCGCCTTCCACCCAACCTCCCCAACCGTTGCTGATGGCCAACTGCGCCACTTCACGGCCGACCGCGATGGAGCCAATCGTATTGGCCACAGTGTTTAAGGTGAGAATCGCCGCCAATGGCCGATCCACCGATTCCTTGAGCCGCGCAAGCCGTTGGCCCGGGACTGGCCGCTCCTTTTTCAGGTGTGCCACGTAGGGCCCGGTGATGCTGAGGAGCACGGCCTCGCACATCGAGCAGGTGAACGAACAAACCACCGCTGCCACGAAGTAAGTGATCAGCAGAGTGAGGCTGCCTCCCGCCTCAACGGATCCGGCGGCGGAGCTGAACTCGGCGATCAATCCCATGGTTTCAAGGAGACTTCTCCGAACTTTGCCAGGAAATCAATCGCACGCTGGAAAAACATGCGTCACACGCTGGGCGTTCGCGCTGATCGCGCGGGTTGATTGTTGATTGTTGATGGTTGATGGGCGGAGTGCGCTGATCGCGCAGGGTATTGCGTCACCTGAATGGGCGACCGCGTCACCTGAATGGGCGACCGCGTCACCTGAATGGGCGACCGCGTCACCTGAATGGGCGACCGCGTCACCTGAATGGGCGACCGCGTCACCTCAATGGGCGACCGCGTCACCTCAATGGGCGAGGGCGTCACCTCAATGGGCGAGGGCGTCACCTCAATGGGCGAGGGCGTCACCTGAATGGGCGAGCGCGTCACCTGAATGGACGAGCGCGTCACGTGGATGGGGGAGTGCGTCACCTCGATGGGCGAGGGCGTCACCTCGATGGGCGAGGGCGTCACCTCGATGGGCGAGGGCGTCACCTCAATCGGCGAGGGCGTCACCTCAATGGCGAGGGCGTCACCTCAATCGGCGAGCGCGTCACGTCGATGGGCGAGGGCG
>CAMCXS010000011.1 GCA_945883495.1 Akkermansia muciniphila | reverse complement strand
GCCGACACCGACCCGCAAAAGCGCACCAAGCTGATCGATCGCCTCCTTGCCGACCCGCGTTGGGCCGACGCCTGGATGCCGATGTGGCAAGACCTCCTCGCGGAGAATCCGAACATTCTCAATCCGACGCTGAACAACACCGGTCCGTTCCGTTGGTGGCTCCGGGATGCCCTCGTGGATGATCTGCCGCTCGACCGGATGGTGACCCAACTTGTGCTGCAACGCGGCGCTTCATCCACCGGCGGTCCCGCTGGGTTCGGGGTGGCTTCGCAAAACGATGCCCCCTTCGCCGCCAAAGGGACCATCATCACGGCGGCGCTGCTGGGCGTGGAAACGAAGTGTTCCCGTTGCCACGATTCCCCGACCGGTGCGACCAAACAAGAGCAGCTCTTCCAACTCGGGGCGATGCTCGCATCCTCCCCCATCGATGTCCCGGTGACGAGCAGCGTCGATCCGGTGAAGCTCCACGCCGGCGGTCGCAAAGCACTGATCGAGGTCACGCTGAAGCCGGGCACCAAGGTGCCACCCGTTTGGCCGTTTGAATCCTTCGTCCCCGCCAAACTCGGCTCCACCGCAGAGGATCCCCGGGAGCGCCTCGCCTTGCTGCTGACTTCGCCCCAGAACGAGCGGTTTGCCCAAGTCGTCGTCAATCGCATCTGGGCGCGTTACATGGGCCGCGGGATTGTGGAACCGTTGGACGATTGGGAAAAGGGCAAGCCCACTCACCCCGAGTTGCTGCGTTGGCTCGGCCGCGAATTCGTTCGCAACGGGTATCAGGTGAAGCCCCTGGCTCGCCTCATCTTCACCTCCGCCGCTTACCAACGCGCCACCGATTCCAATCTCCGCGCGCCTGACCCGCTCTACACCGCTCCGGAACCGCGCCGCTTGCTCGCCGAGCAAGTCGTCGATTCCATGATCGCCACCACCGGCAAACCCGTGGTCGTCGAGCCGCTCTGCCTCGATCTCAATGGACGGCGCGACATCAAAAACTCCACCCACCTCGGCACCCCGGGACGGGCTTGGATGCTGGCCTCGCTCTCCAATGAACGGGATCGCCCCAGCCTCTCCTTGCCGCGTCTTCAGGCCATGGCCGATGTCCTCTCGGCCTTCGGTTGGCGCGGCGCCCGGCAAGATCCCACCTCCACCCGCGACACCGCGCCGAACGCCCTGCAACCCGCGATCCTCGCCAATGGCGTGCTCACTCGTTGGGTCACCCGGTTGAGCGACGACCACGAACTGACTCAGGTGGCCATCTCCGCGCCATCGGCCGATGCGCTCATCGACGATCTCTACCACCGCATCCTGACCCGGCCCGCCACCGCCGAGGAAAAGCAGAAGTATATCGCTTATCTCAACGAAGGCTTCGCCACCCGCGTCGTGCCCGATGCCCCTCCCGCGGCCAAGCCGCACACGCCGCCCAAGTTCGTCACCTGGACCAATCACCTGCAACCGGAAGCCAACGTCGCCAAGCAAGAAGTGGCGGCCGAGGCGGAACGAGGCGATCCCCCGACCAATCAGCTCACGGCCTCCTGGCGCACCCGATGCGAAGACGTCATCTGGGCCCTCATCAACTCCCCTGAATTCATCTACCGCTCCTGATCGTTATGCCCTCCAGACGCAACTTTCTCAAGATCTCCGGCGCCTCCGCTTTGAGCACGGCGGGAGCGTTCGCTTCCGAGCCCGCAACGCCCGTCAAGCTCGGCAAAGCAGAGCATTGCATCTTCATCTGGCTCGGCGGCGGCATGGCCCAGGTCGATACCTTTGATCCCAAAACCCTCGGCGACGCCAAGTCGAAACCGTCCAAGGCCGGGAGCTACTATCCTTCCATTGAAACCGCGGTTCCCGGCGTGCGCCTCACCGAGCACCTGGCCCAAACCGCGAAGCTCATGGATCGCGTCACCGCCGTCCGCACCATCAATCACCGGGTCATCGACGAGCACGCCTTTGCCACCAACTTGGTCCACACCGGCCGGATGATCAGCGGCAATGTCGTCTACCCCAGCGTCGGGAGCATCGTGGCCCACGAACGCGGCGCCGCCAATCCCGAGGTCCCCGCCTACATGCTCATCGGCTATCCCAACGTCAGCCGCGGTCCCGGTTTCCTCGGCGCCAAGAGCGGCTTCGTCTATTTGACCGATACCGAATCCGGGCCGGCCGGATTCACCCGCCCCGCCGACGTCCCCGCGGACCGCGCCGCCGCCCGCGCCAGCCTGCTCACCCCGTTGCAAAACCGTTTCCCGGAAGGCTCCGCCCCGTGGGATTATCAGGAGGCGCAATCGGACGCCTTGCGAATGGCTGGCCCCGGGTTCATGCGCAACTTCCAACTCTCCGAAGAGCCAGGCAGCCTGCGCCAACGTTACGGCGGCGAGTTCGGCCAACGCTGCCTCCTCGCCCGCCGTCTCGTCCAAGCCGGTGTGCGCTTCATTGAGGTTTCCCACAACCTCAACTTCATCAACGGCACCGGCTGGGACACCCACAACGCCGGCCAATTGCAGCAACACGGCCTGATCCGGGAGCTCGACACCGCCTTGTCCGCCCTCATCGAAGACCTGGAGCGGCAGCGCATCCTCGACAAAACCCTCGTCGTAATCGGCACGGAATTCGGACGTCCCTCAGCCTTCGATGGAGGCGGGGGACGCGGTCACCAAGGCACCGCGTTCTCCCTCGTCCTCGCCGGCGGCGGCCTGAACCACCAAGGCGCGTACGGCGTCACCGACGATCTCTGCAAACTCCCCGTCGAGAATCCCGTCAGCATCCCCGACTTCCACGCCACCATCCACGCGGCGCTCGGGATCAACCCGAACCAGGAACTCCTCGACGGCAGCCGCCCAGTGCCGATCACCGACGGCGGGGTGCCGATCGCCAAGTTGTTTTCGTGATCCCACGGAAGCGCACAGCCGCGCAGCCAGGGTATCTATCTTGCGGGAAGCAATGTCGATAGCTAAGAGCCTCAGGAAGAAGCCTTGATGGCTCGCGCAGAGCCACTGCACGATTGCCTCAGCTGGCAAGGCTAAGAACGTTTGTTCTCGTTTAGCAAATCGGATGTTTACCTGCGAAACACCAGCCGCTCGCCATCCAGCACTCCGACCGCGGAGTCGCCTTCCTTGAATTTGCCTCCGAGCACTTCCAAGCTGAGCGGATCGAGCACGAGCCGTTGGATCGTCCGCTTCAAGGGACGGGCGCCGTAGACCGGATCGTAGCCTTCGCGGGCCAAGAAATCGAGTTCGGCATCCCCAAGCTCTAGTTGGATCCCTTGTGCTTCCAAACGGCGCTGGACACGTTGCAGTTGGATCCGCACGATTAGGCGCAAGTCCTCCTGGGTGAGCCGGTCGAAAATCACGGTTTCATCCAGGCGGTTGAGGAATTCCGGACGGAAGAAGTTACGCAAGGCATCCTGCACCAGTTTCTCACGCTTGGCGGGATCATCCTCCCGTACAATATATTCGCTCCCGATATTGCTGGTCATGATGATGACCGTGTTGCGGAAATCGACCGTGCGTCCTTGCCCATCCGTGATCCGGCCATCGTCCAGCACTTGGAGCAAGGCGTTGAAGACATCCGGGTGCGCCTTTTCCACTTCATCGAAGAGCACCACACTATACGGACGGCGGCGGACGGACTCACTGAGCTGCCCTCCTTCTTCATAACCGACATATCCCGGTGGCGCGCCGATGAGCCGGGCCACGGAATGCTTCTCCATGTACTCACTCATATCGAGCCGGACCATGGCGTTCTCGTCATCGAAGAGGAACTCCGCCAAGGCGCGGGCCAGTTCGGTCTTCCCCACCCCAGTGGGCCCGAGGAAGAGGAAGGAACCGAGCGGCCGGTTCTCATCCTGCAAACCGGCCCGGGCGCGACGCACCGCATTTGCCACGGCGATGATGGCTTTGCGCTGACCGATGACCCGTTCGCCGAGACGCCCCTCCATCTTCACGAGTTTGGCGCGCTCCCCTTCTTGCAACCGGCTGACGGGAATGCCCGTCCAGGACGCCACGACTTGGGCCACGTCTTCCTCGGTTACCTCTTCCTTAAGGATGCGGCTGGTCTGTTGCACTTCGGCCAGGCGGGCGTTCTCGGCCGCAAGCCGTTTCTGGAGTTCCGGCAAGACGCCGTATTGAATCTGACTGGCTTGCCCGAGATCTCCCCGACGTTGCGCCTGCTCCAATTCGGTCTTCCGGGTTTCGATTTCCTCCTGAATTTTCCGGACTTCGTCGATTACGCCTTTCTCATTCTGCCATCGGGCCCGCAATTGGCTGGACTGCTCTTTGATATCCGCCAGTTCCTTAACGACTTTCTCCAAGCGCTGTTTGGAGGCATCGTCTTTCTCTTTGGCGAGGGCCTGCCGCTCCATTTCGAGCTGCATCGCTTGGCGTTCCAATTGATCGATTTCCGTTGGCAAGGAATCGAGTTCGATTTTCAGGCGCGAGGCCGCTTCATCCACCAGATCGACGGCTTTGTCCGGCAGAAATCGATCGGATATATATCGATTCGAAAGCGTCGCCGCCGCCACCAACGCCGCGTCCTGAATGCGCACGCCGTGATGGACCTCGTATTTCTCTTTAATGCCGCGAAGAATAGCAATTGTATCCTGGACGCTGGGCTCTCCGACCATGACCGGTTGAAAGCGACGCTCCAAAGCGGCGTCCTTCTCAATATATTTGCGATACTCATCCAGCGTAGTCGCGCCGATCGTCCGCAGCTCGCCGCGGGCCAGTTGCGGCTTGAGCAGATTGGAGGCATCGACCGCGCCTTCGCTCGCCCCCGCTCCGACGATGGTATGCAGCTCGTCGATGAAGAGGATGATTTGGCCCTCGCTCGATGTGACCTCTTTCAGAAAGGCTTTGAGTCGTTCTTCAAATTCGCCGCGGTACTTCGCGCCGGCGATCATGCCGCCGAGATCCATCGCGACAAGCCGCTTGTTTTTGAGGCTGTCCGGAACGTCGCCACTGACAATCCGCCGGGCCAATCCCTCGGCAATCGCCGTTTTGCCGACGCCCGGTTCCCCGATGAGCACGGGATTGTTCTTGGTGCGGCGGGAGAGGATCTGCATGACACGGCGGATCTCCTCGTCCCGGCCGATGATCGGGTCGATCTTGCCTTTGCGCGCCAAAGCCGTGAGATCGGTGCCGTATTTCTCCAAGGCTTGATACTTGCCCTCCGGATCCTGATCGACCACGCGCTGACTGCCCCGAATTTCCTTGAGCGCCGCCTCGAGGATCGCGCGGTTCGCTCCGGCCTTGCGCAAAAGATCGCCCACGACGGAACGGCCTTCGGAGAGGGCCAAGAGCACGTGCTCGACGCTGAGAAACTCGTCTTGCATCGCCTCACGGCGTTGATCGGCCCCGCGAAGGGTGTCGCTGAGCTCGCGGCCGACCTGCGGTTGTCCGGTAGCGCCGTGGACCCGGGGCATCCGGCTGACTTCGGCTTTCGCTTGGTCGCGCAAGCTGGCCAGGTTGAGTCCGGCCTTCTCAAAGAGCGGTTGTGCCAATCCACCGTCCTGCTTGAGCAATGCGACCAGCAAATGAGCAGGCCCAACCTCCGGATGCCCGGCGGTGCTGGCGATGTCGAGCGCGTCTTGGAGGGCTTCCTGGAGCTTGGCGGTGAATTTCTGGGGGGACATGGAGTTCTAGGGTTTTCTTAGGTTCAATTTAGGAAGAGCAGGTGGCGTTCCAGCGCGCTTTGCCCGTTGCCTGGGCCCCGGCGCAACGGCTTTGCGCCAAATTGTCCCATTTTCGCCAGTTTTACGTAGTGCCAAGTTGACGCACTCGAAAATGTTCACAAAACTCTGCTTCCACCTTCGTGACAGTTTCGTAACAGTGCGCCTCCTTATTCATTCATGAGCGACGGTCCCAAATACTCCATCGGCTTCGACCTCGGCGGCACCAAGATGATGGCCTGCCTTTTCGACGAGAAATTCAAGGCGATCGCCCGCCGCCGCCGCCCATCCAAAGGGCAGGAAGGTCCTGACAGTGGACTGGAACGGATGATGGAAGCCATCCAGGGCGTGCTCGACGAGGCCAAGGTCACCCAAGAAGAAGTCGCGGCCATCGGCGTCGGCGCCCCCGGCGTGGTCAACCTGGCCAACGGAATGCTCCGCCACGCCCCCAATTTGGGATGGACGGAAGTGCCGATCGGCCAAGTCATCCGGAGCCGCTTCGGCGCCTTCACCAAGATTCTCAATGACGTCGATGCCGGAGCCTACGGCGAGTATAAGCTCGGGGCCGGCAAGGGAGCCTCCACCTTGGTCGCCGTCTTTCCTGGAACTGGGGTCGGCGCGGGCTGCGTCATTGAGGGCCGCCTGCTCACTGGGAAGAACGCCTCCTGCATGGAACTGGGCCACACACGAGTTCACGTGGCCCACCTCGGCACCGAGCGCGGCGATCCTCCGGTCATGGAGAGCATCTGTGGACGTCTGGGCATCGCGAGCGCCGCCATCGCCGAAGCTTACCGGGGGAACGCTCCGTTCCTGCTCAAGGAAGTGGGTACCGATCTGGAGAACGTCAAGAGCGGAGCGCTGGCCCGGGCCATTGAGGCTGGGGACATCGGCGTACGCCGGATCATGGAGAATTCCATCCATCACCTCGGCGTTGCCGTTTCCAACGTGGTGGATCTTCTCGGCCCGGACGTGGTCGTGCTGGGAGGCGGACTCGTGGACCGGTTCTCCAAACTCTACATCAAAGGCGTCAGCGCGGCGATCCAGAAGTATGCAAGCGCCGCTCTGGCGCAGGAAGTAGAAGTGCGCCAGGCCAAGTTGGGTGACGATGCCGTTGCCGCGGGCGCGGCGGCCTTTGCCCTGGCCCAATCTCTAGAAGCAGCTCCCAAGTGATCGACATTCCATTTCGCAGCAAGGAAGTCAGCTGGCTCTCCTTTAATTCGCGGGTCCTTCAGGAAGCCCGCCTTCCGGAAACGCCGCTCCTGGAGCGGGTCAAGTTCCTAGGCATCTACTCGTCGAACCTCGATGAGTTTTTCCGGATCCGCATCGCGACCTTGCGCCGTCTGGCCCGTCTTGGCCTGCCGCCGGAAAAACTGGGCATCCCGGATCCCAAGGAAACGCTACAAAAGGTCAACCAGACATTAAAAGTCGAGTCACGGCTTTTCAACGAGGTCTACGAACAGGTTTTCCAGTCGCTGCGCGAGGAACACATCCGCGTCATCACCGAAAAGGAAGTGCCGCCCAAACTCGAAGGTTATCTCCGGGAGTACTTTTCCCGGGAAGTCCTGCCCCGGCTCATGCCGATTGTCATCAAGAGCACTTCGCTGCTCCGGGATTTGCAAGATCAGCCGATGTATCTCGCGGTGAAACTCGGCCGGAAAGTGGGCACGGGACGGCCGCTGCACGCGTTGATTGAGATCCCGACGGATATTCCCCGCTTCCACGTGCTTCCCAAAATCGGTGAAGAGAAACTGGTGATGTATTTGGATGACGTCATCCGCTTCGGTCTTCCGATGGTGTTTGAACCGACGCATTACGACACCTTCGAATCTTATGCCGTGAAGTTCACCCGGGACGCGGAGATGGAGTTCGATAACGACTTCATGGATAGCCTCTACGAGCAGCTCAGCGAAGGTCTCAAGGCTCGCGAGGAAGGCGATCCAGTGCGGATCAATTACGACGCCAATATGCCCAAACCTTTCCTCCGACTCGTGATGAATGCGCTGGACGTCGTGGGGGATGAAGATTCCAAGTTCCCTGGAGCCCGCTATCACAACCGCAAGGACTTACTCAAATTCCCGAGTCTGGGACGGCGGGATCTGCAATATCCAGCGCTCCAGGCGATCGCACCGCCGCGCATCGACGGAGACGACAACAACCTATTCCGCTCCATCCGGACGCGAGATATTCTGCTTCACCTTCCCTATCACAGCTTTCACCATCTTCTGGATCTCCTGCGCCAAGCCAGCCTGGATCCGTTGGTGAAGACCATCCGGATGACTCAGTATCGGCTCGCCAAGGATTCCTTCGTGGCGCGAGCCTTGATCAACGCAGTGCGGAACGGCAAGGAAGTCACCGTCTTGGTGGAACCCACGGCCCGCTTCGACGAGCAGAATAACATGACCTGGGCCAGCAGGTATCGCGACGCCGGTATCCGAGTGATTTGGGGCGTACCTGGGCTCAAAGTCCACGCCAAGCTCTGCTTGATCGAGCGGCTCGAATTGGGCACATTGCGCAGCTACAGCGTGGTCGGGTCTGGGAACTTCAACGAGAGCACCGCTAAGATCTATACGGATCACATGCTGTTTACCGCGAATCCAGAGATCGGGGACGATTTGCGCCAAATCTTCCGCTTCTTCGACCGGAATTACGAAATCCCCAAGCTCAAACATCTCGTTTGCGCTCCGTTCACCCTGCGCTCGACCATTTATGAGGCGATTGATAAGGAGACCGCCGCTGCCCTGGCGGGAGAGGAAGCACGCATCTGGATCAAGATCAACAACCTCTCGGACGTGGAAGTGGTGCGCCGGCTCTATCGCGCCGCTTCCTCTGGCGTGGATATCCGCCTGATCGTACGTGGAATGTTCTCCTTGGATACTGGCGAAGCACATTGCTCCAAGAACCTCAGCGCGATTGGAATTGTCGATCAATTGCTGGAGCACGCCCGCGTCCTCATCTTCCACAATGGAGGCAAACGCCGTTTCTATCTAAGCTCGGCGGATTTTCTTCCCCGGAACTTCGACAGCCGTTGCGAGGTGCTCTGCCCCATCCTCGATCCCCAGCTCCAAGAGCAACTGGCCCGTTATCTGGAAATCCAGTGGTCGGACACGGTCAAGGCGCGGCTGCTTGATTCCCAACTCAGCAACCGGCTGCGCCAACCCTCGGAGGACACGCCGCCAGTGCGCGCACAAGCCGCGATTCTTGAGTATCTCGCCAGCCTCGACCTGCAAGATTTCCTAGGCGCATGATGAGCCCCATCCCGCCAGAACGCTGCGGCCGAGTCTGCGTCGTGGGCTCCCTCAACTTGGATCACGTCGCGTCCGTCAACGCCTTCGCGGCGCCCGGCCAAACCGTGACCGCTAGCGACCTGGTCCTTCGGCACGGCGGCAAGGGCGCCAATCAAGCCGTGGCCGCCGCCCGCCAGGGAGCCACCGTATCAATGATCGGCGCGATCGGCAGTGACGCCGCCGGCCAAGCCTACCGCGAACGCCTGCTCGCGGAAGGCATCGCGGTGCAACACCTCAAGGAAGCCGGCGAACCGACGGGCGCCGCACTCATCAACTTGCTCCCTTCAGGTGAGAACACGATTGTCGTTTTCCCCGGCGCCAATCAATCACTCACCCCGGAAGACGTCACCTGGGCAGGCGAATCCATCCAGAACGCCGCGATCCTTCTGGTGCAACTCGAAGTCCCGGTTGAGACGGTCGTCGCTGCGATCCAAATCGCGAATCGCAGCGGCTCGCAAGTCATTCTCAACCCGTCTCCATTCCGCGCGGACTTCCCTTGGCAGGAGGTCTACATCGACATTTTGATTGTCAACGAAGGCGAAGCCGAACAGCTCGACGCCAGCGCGGCGGACGGGGATGATCTTCCAGTCGGCTGCCTCATCATCACGCACGGCGCGGAACCAGTGGAGCTGATTACGCCCGACGGCGACTTCACGTTGCTTCCGCCGAGCGTCACGCCAGTCGATACCGTCGGCGCCGGTGACACGTTCGCGGGCACGTTGGCGGCCCGGCTCGCGCTGGGTGAATCCATTCAGGCCGCGGTGGTGAAGGCCAACGCGGCGGCGGCGCGTTCGACCTTGAAGGTGGGAGCGCAGGAAGCCATGCCCTATGCTTCCGAGCTCGACGCTCAGTAGAGCAGATCGTTGGCCGGCTCCTTGGTGGCCTCCATCTTGGCCGCTTTGAGAACCGCCTGCTTTTGGCCATTCTCCATGGGGTAGAGCATGGTTCCGCTGACTTTGACCCACTGCATTTCCTTGTGCTCGGGCGGCGTCCCCGGAAAATCGATGGCGATGGAGACCGGCTGGGCATCGGCCGCGCAACAGCTGACCATCAGGATGAAGAGCCGCAAACGGTTCTTCTTCCCAGAGTCTTTATCCGGAATGACTTGCCCTATGGCCTCGACGGACTGCCCTTTGAGAACCCGTTGCAATTCCGCGTCGCCGGCCGTGTAAAACAGCTGATCGACGGTAAGCATGAGATTCCCTTCGGGGCTACGCTGCACGACTTTCTCCAGGTCCGCCAGGGTGTATTCGAGGATCTCCTCCTCGTCCTCGCCTTTGGACGCGGCCACCGCTCCAGCGATCTCCTTCTCAACCCGCGAAGCGACGGCTTTGGGATCCTCGGCGAACCCCTTGTTCTGAATGGTCGCGGCGGAGAGAAACCGGTCTTGAGAGAAGAAGACCGAGATCAATAATGGAACCACCATGATCCCGAGGAGCGCCCCGTTCCCGGCGAGCGTCGTGTCTTCATGACTGTGATCGTGGTCGTGCTCGTGGTGGTGATCGTGCCCATGATCATGGTCGTGACCGCAGCAGGTGTGTCCATGCTCGTGCTCGTGATCGTGCGTGTGGTCGTGACCGTGAGCATGATCATGGCCGTGATCACAACAGCCATCCGCCTCCCCAGACCGCAGGTGCCGCAAGTTGAAGATGGACAAACCCAGCAGCCCCAGCCCGGCCAACAACGAGGAAGTCCGGAGATATTCTGGGCGGATGTAACTGTCGATCCGGCCGGACACATAGAAACTGATGAGCACGATGGCCCAGATCAGCATCGCGCCGATCCCCATCAGACGGCAGATCTCCACCCGTGAAAATTGAACAGACTTTGCGATCGCGTTCATCGTGCTGCCGCGTGATCAAACACGCCCCACTGATAACAAACCACTCCTGTCAAAATAAACAACCCGATCGCCAGGATCAAAACAAACCGTGGCTTGAAAATGCTGGAGTAGAGAAAGATCAGCTTCAGGTCCATCATCGGCCCGAAAATCAGGAAGGCGAGTTTTGCCGCATAGGAGAATTCATCCAACGACGCCGCCACGAAGGCATCCGAAGTGCTGCAAAGCGACAGAATGAACGCCGCGACCATCATCGTCGGGATCGCGGAAGCATCGCTTCCCGCCAGCGGTTCGATCCAATCTCGCGGAATCACATTGTTGAGAAAAGCGGTCAGCGCGACACCAACCACGAAGTACATGGCCACATCGGTGAAGTCGCGTTGCGCCACCCGCAAGGCGTGAACGAGCTTGGCTCCGCCGGATGCAAGACTGTGATCGTGCTCGTGCCCATGGCCATTTCCCCGTTGAATGGCCGCTTGGATTTGCGGACGCAACACCGCCTCCAACGCCACTTTCATCATGATCAAGCCCACCAGAACGGTGATGCCATAGGCCAAAATCGCCCGGGACGAGGCCACCAACACACCCGCATCACCTCGTTCGGAAAACGCGGCAAACGTGCTCACCATCGTCACCGGATTGATGATCGGCGCCGCCAGCATGTAGGTGATCGCCACGGAGAGCGGCAGCCCCTTGGCCACCAAGCGCCGGATCACTGGCACGATGGCGCACTCGCACACCGGAAGGACCGCTCCCAAAAGCCCGCCCACGATCACTGCGAGCACCCGGTTCTTCGGAAGCATCCGGTCGAGCAACGACGGCGGCAGGTAGGCGTCGATAAAACCCGAGATGATCGTTCCAATAAAAATGAAAAATGCTCCCTCCAGCAGAATGCTAAGGAACGCATAAAGCGAGTCGTGGATCTGGGCCGGTTCGATCGCAAAGAGCATCGCGACAGATGGTGGCCCCAGCCCGCTCCAATTGCAAGACGCCGCAAACGGGAACCGATTTTCCGTCCCCGGCGGTGGCCCGTCACCAGTCGGCGCGAAGCATCACCGTTGGCACGGGCCCCGGCTTGACCTTGACCCGCCACCGGTCGTGGCCATCCCCGAGCTGCGCTAGCAGGGAATCGCCGGAGCGACGGTCTTTCCAGGGAATCAACCCCGAAACCAAAGCCGCTACCTTCGTCTCGTGACCATTTGAAAAAATAACCCCTACCCCGGACGCATTTGCGAAATCATTTTCCAGCGCCACCAAGCGAAGTGCGACCTCCTGGACGCCCACGATCTCCATGTCCGGCCACGACGCCCCCAAATGGGCCATCCAGATGTCTGGGATGGGCCGGGCCAGTGCGCCGAAAACCGCGTCGACTTCGTCCAAACTCTCGGGAGCAAAGAACGCCACATCAAAGGGCGGCGGCGCAAATGGATCCGCAGCATCGGAAGCAGAAACGGCTCCAATGACAAAAAAAACGAATGTGGCGAGTGGGCCGATCACAGCCCTCCGCCCCTAGCTCAAGGGAACGAAGTCCGCAAGGGGCAAGATGTTACGGAATCACCAGCCGACGGCTCACACAGCCCTTGCGGACCATCCCACCGCGCTCCAGGTATGGTCTCATGAAGCCCCCTTTCTTCTGGTTGCTCCTCGCCGTTTCCGCGTCCGCCTACGCCGGGGTGACGCTCCCGGCCGTTTTCACGGATCACGCGGTCCTGCAACGCGATGTCCCCGTCCCGGTCTGGGGCAAGGCCACGCCGGGTGAAGAGGTGATCGTGGAATTCGCCGGTCAGAAAAAAACCGCCACCGCGGACGCAGCAGGCCGCTGGTCCGTCACCCTGGATCCGCTCCTGGCGAATGCGGAGCCTCAGATCCTCAAAGCGGGCGACGCCACGGTACAAGACGTTCTCGTGGGCGAAGTCTGGCTCGCGTCCGGCCAATCGAACATGGAGTGGGAAATGCAGATGAAGCCGGATTCCAAGGCAGACATCCCCAACACGGCGCATCCCCTGCTCCGGATCATCGAAGTTCCCAAGACGCCGGCCCTGACACCGCAGGAAGACGTGGCGGCCGCATGGGCGGCCAGCGCACCGGAAACCGCCGCCAGCTTTTCCGCTGTTGGCTACTACTTCGGCCTCCGCCTCCACGAGGAATTGAAGATCCCGGTGGGCATGATCCAAAGCGCTTGGGGCGGAACCCGCATTGAGCCCTGGACGACCTTGGCCGGATTTGAGTCGGTGCCCGGATTGAAGGACTTTACGGCGGACGTCCGCGCCAAACTCCCCGGCACGGATGCATACCGTGCCACCCACGAAAAGCATCTCACCGCCGTCGCAACATGGTCGCAAGCCGCCCAGGACGCCCTCGCCAAACAAGCCGCCGTTCCGGCTCTTCCCGCCCAACCGCAGTCCTTGACCTCGGGCGCTGGAACTCCGACCGCGCTCTATAACGGAATGATTCACCCGTTGGTCCCGTTCGCCATCCGCGGCGCCATCTGGTATCAGGGCGAGTCCAATCACAGCGAAGGCTTCCTTTACACCCAGAAGAAAAAAGCCCTTCTCTCCGCGTGGCGAAGCGTTTTCCAACGCCCCGACCTCCCGTTTTACTTCGTGCAGATCGCTCCCTTTCAATACGGCACGGAGGATCCAGAAATCCTCCCGCAGTTCTGGCAAGCGCAACGCGAATGCCTCCGCATCCCCCACACGGGCATGGCGGTGATCACCGATCTGGGCGAAGTTCCCGACATCCACCCCGCCCAGAAAAAGGAAGTGGCGCGTCGCCTCTCTCTTTGGGCTTTGTCGAAGACCTACGGCCGCCAGGACATCGATCCCTCCGGGCCAATCTATGCCAGCCACGCTATCGAGAACGGCACGATCCGCGTCAAGTTTCACCAAGCCTCCGGCGGCCTCGCCTCGCGCGATGGGAAGCCGCTCACTCACTTTGAACTCGCCGGAAAAGACGGGCTGTTTCACCCGGCCGAAGCGAAAATCGAAGGAGAAACGGTCGTCCTCAGCTCCACCGCCGTCCCAGAACCACGTCGCGCCCGGTTCGCTTGGAGCAAACTGGCGATCCCAAACCTCATGGACACAGACGGCCTCCCCGCTTGCGCCTTCCACACGCATTGGCCAGTCGATCCCGACCTCGGCGAAAACTTCGCCCTTGGATGCACCTGGGAAAGCAGCGACAAAAACACCTTCGGCTGGGACACCGGACTGACCGACGGATCGTGGGCTTCCTTCGCTCCGGCTTGCTTCGCCACCAGCAACACCAATCGCTTCCCGAAACAGGTGACCATCGATCTAAAACAGCCACGCACCCTCAACCTCATTCGATTCGGCGCCCCGGAGATCGGCTCCACGAAAACGGTCAGCGTCTCGGTCAGCACCGAGAACACCACGTTCCGCGAAGTCGGCCAGCACGCGTTCACGTTGGGCAAAGCGGAGCGCGCCTCCGTCCCCTTCCCCGATGCGGAAGCACGCTACATCCGGGTCACCTATCTCGACCACCACGAAGGGCTCTCGGGAGATTTCCAGAATACCTTCGTCTTCACGACAGAGGTTGAAGCCTACCAATCAAAGTAAGGCCCATCACCGCGGCGCCACGGCGTTCCAAACCTTGACGTCATCGAACCAACCGCTCTTCCCGGCCACGCCGAGTTCGATCTTCGACTTCGTCTCGTGGCCGATGCCGGAGGATTGGAGGTAAGCCACCCGCTTGCCATCGATGGTGACGCGCATCTCATCGCCGGCGGTCTCCACGACAAGGTCGTACCACTGGCCTGGCTTGAGCTTCACCGGATAGGTGACTTGGCGCCCCTGTAGAAGCTTGGTCTTCTCGGGGCCGTTCGCCATGGCGCGGATGTCGTTGCGCATGTTGCCATCGCGCTCGTCGATGATCGTCACGCCATCGAGCCGCACCTGAGCCCGGCAGATGTGCCCGTAGTGAGCCCCGGTGTACTTGCGGTCGTCGAACTCGACATCAATCATCGTCGCACCGTCGAACTTGATCTTGCACTCCACGATGCTGTCCCTAGTCGGCACTTCCAAACCGTGGACGGCAGCGTGCGCCTTGATCTCGGGCTTGCCACCCGTGGCCGGAATGGTGACATCGCGAGTCTGCATTCCCTTCAGCGCTCCGGCTTCAAAAGCGAACGTCTCGACAACCCGGTGCCACTGGGCCGGCCGCGTGGCGCCCTCAAAATCATCCGAGAAGAGGAGCTCCTTCTTCTCAGCGATTGGCTTGGAGGGGACTTTGGGGAGATCCGCCGCCTGAACGGCACCCAAGAGAACGGAAGAAAGGGCAACAAATGAACGCAGAGTCATAGAAGCCCCAGTCTTAGGCTCCTGCCGTGCCGGAGGAAAGACAAAATCACCAGTTGTCGTTGCTCCCAAAATTTCCTTCAACGTCGTGCTTGAATTCGTCGATTCCCTTAGTATTTAAGCGATGTTAAATTCTAGGCTCCGATGTATTCCTCCGCTGCGTTCGATCCATCACTAGATTCCGGCTTCGGTTTGACCCGGGACGAAACAGCTGCGTTGCAGCGCATCGCCGGGGACCTTGGCGTCCCCAACCTCACTGATTTGGTGACGATCCTCCTCCGGGATGTGGCCGCCGCCGAACTCAATCCCGACGGATGGGAGCACGAAGCCGTCATAGAATGGTTGCAATTCCGAATCGCCTCCGCATGAGCCGCACCATCTCCACCGGACATCCCACTTCCACGAAAACCGCGAACTACCTGATCGCGGAACAGGACACGATTTGTGCCGCCGCGACTTCGAGGATGAGTCCCTCGGAGCAAATCGAGCGGGCCGGAGCTTACCACTTTCTCGGGTTACACGACGAGGCGATGGAGTGTCTCGATTACCTGCCTCAGCAGCTTCGCAACGATCGAGACATCAACGTACTGCGCCTCTCGATTCTGCAAGGACAGGGCAACTGGTCGGCAGCGGCGTCCCTTGCGAAGGCCACTCTTCCCGACCGACCGGCCACCCCGGAGTTCTACGTCATGGGCGCCTACGCCATCCGTCGCACGGAGTCGTTGGAATCGGCCCACGCCTTCCTCCGCCACGGCGCTCCGTTCAGCGATACCTCTGCCATTTGGTGGTACAATTTGGCCTGCTACGAGTGCAGCTTGGGCAATCTCGATCGGGTCGATGCCTTACTCGATCGTGCGTTTCTCTTGGATGAGGTCTACCGGCGCATTGCTGAAAACGACGATGATCTCGCCGCATGGCGAGAGTCACGCGAGGAGCCGTGACAGAGAATCCCGTTGAGCGATTGCCAGTTCCCCCCCAAGATCCCCTAGACGATGGCCTCGACGCTGCACCGAATCCTCCGCCTCCTAACCGCCCTGGCGGTTTTGGGCGCGCAGGTTTTCGGGTTGCACCACGGCTTCATCTGTGAGCACGGGGATCATCCGGCCGCGACTCCGGCCGCGACTCCGGTCGCGCATTGCGAGTCCCATTCCGGCCATCCCGACGAGGGCGAACCCAACGATTCGCATTCCCCGTGGATCGTCCCGCTGCAAGCACTTCCCTCCGCGGTCGATGTTGAACTCGGTCCGCACGCGGCCTGGGGCCATCCGGTACGAACCCCCGTTCACCCAAGGCCCGTCTGCCTGAGATTCCCGGCTGCGATCCGACCAGAACCCGTCAACGATCCGCCCGGTTCTCTGTCCGTGCTCGTCGCCCAGAAGATCGTCATTTTGGTTTGAGGCAAGGCGCTCTCACGCAGCGGTGTGCCGTTTCCCGCTACTTGCCTTTCAGACCAACTTATGTCTTCCACTTTTCCCTTGATTGCAGTCCTTTGGATCTGCCTCCTTTCCAGCTTGCCGGCCGGGGATCTTTCCTTGGCACTAGCTGACGTTGGGCCACGGGTGCGTTCCGCAAATCCTTCCCTCCTCGCCGCACGGCTCGCCGTTGCGGAGGTACGTGGCCGCCATCTCGCCTCCGGCCGCCTCGCCAACCCATCAGCAGGGATCGATTTCCAGGGCGAAAGCCAAGTCAGCCCCCAAGTCTTCGGACTCACCTTTGAACAGACCTTTCCCGTGACCCGCCGCTTGCGGTTGGAGAAGAAGTTAACCGCACAACTGGTCGAGGCCGCCGAATTGGAGGTAAAGGACATCGAACGGAAGCTGATCGCTGAAGCTCAGAGCGTGGCGATCCACATTCTCGCCCTCCAAGAAAAGCTCGTCCTCGGCACCCATCGAACTGCGTTAGTTTCGAAGGTTGCCGCGTTCGTCTCCGAACAATCCAAAACGGGAGAAATCTCGCCCCTCGAAGCGACCCAAGCCCGTGTCGAGGCCCATCAGCACCGCATGGAAGTTCGCAAATGGGAGGGCGAAATCACCACGCACCTTGCCTCCTTAAAGCCGATGCTCGGCCTCACCCCAGCCGCCCAACTCATCCTCAAGGGCAAGTTGCCACCCGTCAGGCTACCCAATTCCGAGCCAAACCGCCAGAACCGGCCCGATTTTCAACTCGCGCAAGCCCGCGCCAATGCCGCCCAGATTGATGCCACCCTGGCCATGGCGAACAAATGGCAAGATCTCACCGCCGCCATTTTCGCCGCCCGGGAACAGCAAGAAATCAGCCCAGGGAATCGCGAACATACCGGATTCGCCGGCGTCCGCCTCTCCATTCCGCTTCCCCTTTGGAACCAGAACGAAGGAGAGATTCTCGAAAAGTCCGCTACCGCGCAGCGAGCCAAGCTCGAATCCGACGCGCTCGAGCAAACCATCGCAGGCGAAGCCGAAGTCGCGCAATCCGAAATGCTCGCTCTCGCCGACATGGCCGAGGATACCCGGCGGAATCTTCTGCCTCTCGTGATCGCGCAATCCGCCGAGTTGGAGAAAGCGTACGAAAGTGGCCAGACCGGCCAGCTCTCGGTTCTCCGCGCGCAACAGCAACGCTTGGAGCTAGAACTCGACGCCATCGACTTGGCACGCGATTTCCACTTGGCCCGCATCCGCTACGAGGCCGCCACCGCTATTTCCGCGTCGCCATGAAAATCCCAGTCTTCGCAGCGATTCTCGCCACGGCAGGCTTGGCCATCTCCGCCGATGATCAAGCCAAGCGCGCTTCTAACACCGTGATCCTCGATCCCACGGCGATCAAGAATCTTGGCCTGGAGACGGTCGAGACGGCGGAGTCCGATTTTGAGGAAACCGTTTTCGCCCTCGGAAACATCGCCGCGATCCCCAATCGCGTCGCCTCCGTCAGCACCCGCATCCCGGGCCGGATTGTGGATTTGCAGGTCATTCCTGGGGACACCGTGAAGAAAGACCAGGAGGTCGTCCGGATCGAGAGCCGTCAGCCTGGCAATCCGCCCCCGGTGATCGCCTTGACGGCCCCGATTGGAGGTCTGGTTACCAAACTGGAAGCCCGGCTCGGCGATCCCGTGGAACCGGAGAACGCCCTCATGGAGATCACCGACCTCACCGAGGTCTACGCCATCGCCTGCGTCCCGGAGCACTATGCGGGCCGGATGAAACCCGGCACCGTGGCCCACATCACCGCCGCTGCGTTGCCCCACGAGAAGTTCGACGGCGAGTTGCTGCGTTTCGGCACCAGCGCGGAGCGGGAGAGCGGCACCATTGACGCCGTTTTCCGCATCCCCAACCCGGGAGGTTTGTTGCGAGTCGGCATGCGGGCGGAGTTCTCCATTGTTTTGAGCAAGCGAGCCAACGTCGTCAGCATTCCACGGATGGCCTTGCAGGGGGACGCAGCCAATCGCTTTGTCTATGTCCGCGACTTCGAACTCCCCAACGCCTTCATCAAAATACCGGTTCAAGTCGGTCAGATCAACGATCGCTTTGTCGAAATCACCGGCGGACTCTTCCCTGCGGACGAAGTCGTGACCCGCGGCGCCTATTCGCTTTCTTACGCCGGCGCCACAGGCATTTCGCTCAAGGAAGCGCTCGACGCCGCGCACGGCCACGAACACGCGGAGGACGGTTCCGAGCTGACACCGGAACAACAACATGCCCACGACGAAGCCGCGGAGCACGGCGGAGGTTCGCAGTCGTCGCCTTTCTGGATCTACTCGACGGCGATTCTCCTTGTCGCTCTCGTCCTCTCCCACCTTCGCAAACGGTCCGAGCCCCCTTCCGCCTGAGCCATGCTCAACCGATTGATCCATTGGGCCTTGGCCAACCGCGCAACCGTCCTCGGGCTGTCTCTGATTTCCTTGGGGCTGGGTTGGCGCGCGGCCGTGACCTTGCCGGTGGAGGTGTTGCCAGATCTCACCAAGCCCACCGTCGTTCTGCTCACCGAGGCCCCTGGTCTCGCTCCCGAGGAGGTCGAAACCCGCGTGACCCAACCGATCGAAGCCGCCCTCATGGGCGTCGCTGGCCTCTCCCGTCTGCGATCCAATTCCGATGTCGCCCTATCGCTCATCTACGCGGAGTTCGACTGGAATACGGACATCTATCGCGCCCGCACCTTGGTCCAAGAGCGCCTCCAGACTGCCCGGGAGCAACTCCCCGAGGGCGTCCAGCCCTTCATGACGCCGGTGGCATCGCTTATGGGGGAGATCCTCTTGGTCGGCGTCCGCTGCACGATTCCCGCCGGTGAACCGGGTCATCTCCCGCCGTCGGAAGTCCGCTCTCTGGCGGATTGGATCATCAAACGCCGTCTGCAAAGCATCTCCGGCATCGCCGAGGTGCTCAACATGGGCGGAGGCGTCAAGTGCATTGAGATCCGCCCGGATCCACTCAAAATGCTGGCCCTCGGGGTTCACTTGGAAGAGCTCGAAGAAGCCGCCAGACACACCGCCAGCACCACGACCGGCGGTTTTATCCACACCGGCCCCACCGAAATCATGGTCCGCAACCTGGCGATGACGGTCGATCTCGATTCACTGTCCAGCACGGTCGTCAAGAAGGTCAACAATCGTCCCATCACCATCGACGACGTCGCCTTCGTGGCCTGGGGCATCGAACCAATGCGCGGCGACGCCACGGTCAGCATCGCCCCGGAGAAATCGCCAACGTACGGGGTGATCATGTCGATCACCAAGGCTCCCGGTTTCGACACCCGCCGGCTTACGGCTCAAGTCCAAACCGCTCTCGACGAACTCAAGGCCAGTTATCCGCCGGGGATCGAAACAACCTTTCTCTTTCAGCAAAAGGACTTCATCGATCATGCGATCGGCAATCTCACCGAGGCGATCCGCGACGGTGCCATCATGGTGACCATCGTGCTTTTCTTGTTCCTCCTCAATTTGCGCACCACGTTCATCACCCTCATGGCGATGCCGCTTTCTTTCTGCATCACCCTGCTCGTCTTTCAGGTCTTTGGGCTGAGCGTGAATTCCATGACCTTGGGCGGCCTCGCCGTAGCCATCGGCATGGTCGTCGATGACGCCATCGTCGACGTGGAGAACGTCTTCCGCCGTCTGCGGGATAATGCTTCCCTCCCCCAGCCGCAACCCCGGCTTCAGGTCATTGCCCGCGCCTCGGGCGAGGTCCGCAACTCGATTCTCTACGCCACTATCCTCATCATCTTGGTATTCCTCCCGTTGCTCGGCTTGACGGGACTGGAGGGCAAATTGTTTGCCCCGATCGCCCTGGCCACCATACTTTCGATGGTTGCTTCTTTCGTGGTCTCGCTCTCGGCGATTCCGGTCCTCTGCTCCCTTCTCCTCTGGCCCAAAGCCGGTCACGAACACCGGGATGGTCCGGTTGCCCGGTCTCTCAAGCACTTGCTCGCCCAAACGTTGCTCCGCTTCGGGCTGCACCAGCCGGTTCTTGTCCTTGGCGGTGCCGCGCTTCTCGTGGCCGCCGCTCTTTCGCTGTATCCGGCCATGAACAAGGATTTCCTCCCCAAGTTCCGTGAGGAAACGGTGCTTGTCGCGGTCACCAGTGCCCCAGGCACGTCCCTGGAGCAGATGAATCAGATCTCCGACGTGGTGGAACAGCAAATCCTCTCCGTCCCTGAAGTGCGCCAAGTTGGCCGTCGCCTCGGCCGGGCGGAGCGCGGGGATCACGTGGTGCCGGTCTCCACCGCAGAGTTCGACGTCGATTTCCACGCTTCAGAAGGCGGGCGCAGCCGCGATGAAATCCTTCGGGATCTCACGGCGAGAGTACGATCCATCCCCGGCGTCTTCGCGGCCACGGGAGGTCCGCTGGCGGACCGCATCGGTCATATGCTCAGCGGCGTCTCCGCTCCGGTGGCGATCAAGATTTTCGGTCCCGATCTCGAAACCTTGCGGCAGATTGGGATTCAAATTCAAGGCATCGCCAAAACCATCCCTGGCCTGGAAGATGCCAAACTCGATCAAACCGCCTTCATCCCACAACTGCGCATCGAGGCGGATCGCGACCGCGCCCGGGCATACGGCATCGCCCCCGGAAAGCTCAATGAACAACTCTCCGCCCTCATCGGCGGCCAGGAAATCACCGAACTGCGCGACGGCCAACGCACCGTGAAGCTCGTCCTCCGGCTTCCCGTCGAATGGCGCGATTCCCCGCAGAAAATCGCCGAACTCCCCGTCGAATCCGGAGATGGTCAATATGTCCCCCTCTCCCTCGTGGCGGAAGTGCGCGAAGCCAAAGGGCCGAACGTGATCTTCCGGGAAAACAGCCAACGCCGGTTCGCGGTCGCCATCAAGCCCACCGCGCGCGATGTCACCAATCTCGTGCAACGCCTGCAACGGGAAGTCGCCAGCAAGGTCCGCTTGCCGGAAGGCTACTTTGTCACCTTTGAAGGAGAGTTCCAAGCACAACAGAACGCTACCCGCCGGATCGCACTTCTGACGGCGGCGGTGCTGGCCTTGATTGGCCTGCTGCTTTTTGGCTACTTCCGCACCCCAATTTTCGCGTTGCAGGTGCTTCTGGATATTCCGCTTGCCTTGGTTGGCGGACTGCTCTTCACCCGATTGATGGTGAACAACATTAGCATCGCCACGCTGGTGGGATTCATCGCCGTCGCCGGAGTCGCGGCCCGCAATAGTATTATGTTGATCAGCCATTATCTGCACCTCATGCAGCATGAAGGAGAGACGTTTTCCGCCAAGATGATCGTCCGAGGCACCCAGGAACGGCTCGTCCCCGTCCTCATGACCGCGCTCTCCGCTGGGATTGGCCTGCTCCCCTTGGTCTTGCAAGGCGATCAACCCGGGAAGGAAATTCTTCACCCCGTCGCCGTGGTGATTTGTGGCGGCTTGATCACAAGCACGCTTTTAGGTCTCGGCGTTACGCCCACGGTATTTTACCATTTCGGGCGCCACGCCGCACAACGAGCTCTCGCCTCTGCATCTTCAGCTTCGAAATAGTCAACTAACCATCCAATGAAACCTGCCATCCTTATCCCTATTATCGTATCGCTCGGAGTCACCGCCTTTGCCGCGGATCATTCTCATGCAAAAAAGCAAGCAGGTCCCACCGGAGGCCGCCTCATCCTTTCCCTGGAACCGCACGCCGAGTTCTTCGTGAATCCAGACAGGAAGGTGGAGATCCGTTTTGTCGATGAGGCCAACAAAGTCGTCCCCCCAGCCGGACAAACCGTCAGCGTCATCATGGGCGATCGCAGCGCGCCAACCAAAATGACGTTTGCCCTCTCAGGAGACAAGCTGCTCTCCGATGTCACCGTCCCAGAAGGAAATGAGTTTCCCACCGTGCTTCAGATTCAACCCTCTCCCGGAGCAAAGACCGTGATTTCAAAGTTCAACCTGAACCTGAGCCAGTGCCCAGATTGTAGCTACGCGGAGTACGCCTGCGTCTGCGAACATGCGGAATGATCCGTCCGCAAATACACTACGCTTCCTGCCGGGCGCTAACGCCCAAACCGGTTCCCGCAGGCAACTCGATGCGGCCATTTGCTGTGGTCGCTCCGAGGAATGGATCATCACGAATCAACAGATTCCCATCCAGGTCCAGCCAATCCGCTAAGGAGCCCAAATGAGCAGCCGCCGTGATCCCTAGCGAGGACTCGATCATGCAGCCAATCATGATTCGCATCCCCAAGGCGCGAGCGGCGTGAATCGTACGCACCGCCTCAAGAATCCCCCCCGCCTTCATCAGCTTCAGGTTGATCCCGTGAAACGCCTCCGCCAACCGCGGCAGATCCGCAGCCGTATGAATGTCTTCATCCGCCACGAGCGGCAGAGGCGACCGCTCCTTCAGCCAACGCATGTCTTCGATCCGCCCGGCCGGTAGAGGTTGTTCCACCAGCTCGACTCCCAACCCCGCCAGCCACTGGATCTTTTCCAAAGCCTGTTCCGGCGTTTGCCATCCTTCGTTGGCATCGACCCGGACCGGTTTCGCGGTCACCGTGCGCACGGCGTCCATGATCTCCTCGTCATTGTCGCCTCCCAGTTTGATCTTCAGGATCGGATGCGCCTCCGCCTCAGCCAGTTTGGTCATCACCTCCTCCCGGCTGCCGATCCCGATCGAGACCGAGGTTAACGGCATCGCGGACGGGTCCAGCCCGAACAACTGATACAATGGCCGACCGGTGCTCTGGCCGATCCAGTCGAACAGAGCCAAATCAATCGCCGCCAAGGCTGAGCGGCAAGGCCTCACCAGATCACCGAGCTCCGCGAGCAAACTCTGGTACTTCCACGGATCCACGCCGACCATCCGCTCCCCGCACCGTCGCAACACCTCCCGGACCAACTCCAACGATTCTCCGTAGCGGACATTGTGGGCCGCCTCGCCCCGCCCGCTGACGCCTTGGTGCGACAGGGTAACGTAGGCGTAGCGCTTCGCGGTGCTCGACCCTCGTGCCAGCGTCCAGGGGTGAATCAGATTCAGCTCCCGCTCTTCAACTCGCAGCTCCATTCTCAATCTCCTCCAACGCCCGGGCGATGATATCGTAAGCGGGCCCCGTCTCCGGCTGCGGTTTGCCTTCGCTCAGCGCGAGAAACCACTTTTGCAAGACCCGGCGCTCCTCGGCGCGGAGTTGGCTGGACCGCCCAATGCGTTGCCCCTCCCGAGCCATCTTCGCGAAATCGACCACGAAGGCGTCTCGCCGCCCATGCGTCCTCGTGATGATTTGTTCGAAATGGAACAACGCCCGGTCGAGCAAAACCCACGGAAAATTCGGATTCTTCGGCGGGCCCGCCTTCACCACCACTCCGCCAGCGTTCACCTGGCTGCCCAGCGGCCCAGTGCCCGGGATATTCATCTTGAGATCCGCCAGATCCTTGCCCTTGAGAATCGCCCCGGCAGCACCCGCGATCATCCCCACGATGGTCCCCAATCCGACTGTATGCCCGCCGGTGGCCAAATCGACTGCCGCCCCAGAAGCCGCGCCCGCCACCGCCCCGGCCACGGCGAGCTGATTCTTGTTCAAGCCAAACGCCTGCCAAGTCTCCTCGGCGAAAAGATCCGTCGCCAATCGCGCAAAGCCCTCGTCATCGACCGCCTCATAGTCCTGGTGACGGTAAAGCGCGACCATCTGCCGATGATGCGCCGCCTCAATGTCTTTGATCCGCCGGGTATAGGCGTCTTGAAGCTCCCGGGAAATCAGTTCCTTGTCCGGCTCGCGGCCGCTCTCGTCGCGGGGAATCGTCTTGGACGCCCGGTGACTCAGGCAAGTTTCCAGTAGCTGAAGGATCACATCGGCCGCCTTGCCACGGCGTTGGCCCCATTCCCGGCCGAGAATCTGAATCGTTTTGGCGATGTTCGGATGCCGCGCTTCGTCGATTTCCGCCAGCGAGGTCAAGAGTCGGATCCGCTCCGCAAAGCGCGCTTGGTGGGCGTTGAACTCGCGGGTCAGGTTGAAATATTCGCCGAGATGCTGTCGCCATTCCGCGCGAAAATCGCTCCCCTCGGTGATAAGGTTGATCAACGCCATGCGCGGCCGGCCGGTCCAGCGGAGAATCTCCATTTCGGCGGTGAAATCGGGCCGGAACGGCTTGGAGGCGTCCACCACGTAGAGAATCCCGGCCCCGTCGATGACCGGCTCCAGAAGCAAACATTCATCGACGAACTCCCGCTTGCCCCGATGCTCCGCGACGAACTCTTTTACTGTCTCGATCTTGGCGGCGTCCGGGCGTTTCGCCGCACGTTTGATCATCCAATCCAAGGCGGGCCGGGCCTTGTTGAAGCCGGGCGTATCGAGAAACTCAATGAGCGTCTCGCCCCCCAAGACCAACGGGATCGACTGACAACGCGTCGTCTCCCCTGGAACGGAGCTGATGCGAATCCGTTCGTTGCTCGCCTCTTCGACCAACGTGGCAAGGATCGACGATTTGCCTTTATTGACGCGTCCAACGACGGCGAAACGCGGGACGGAGGCGGAAGCGGAAGCGGAAGCGGTCATCAGTGGGCCAAAGCAGCCTGGAAAGGTTGAATGTAGAGGAACGGATCCCCAAGTTCCGCCGCGAATTTCTCCCACATCGAGATTTCTTGTTCCGCGGGCGCCTTGAGCCCTCCCGACGGGTCGGGCAAGCCAATCAAGAGGACATCAACCGGTGCCTTCTCGCCCAGCTTGGCCCGCAGCTGTTCGTGCAACTCCCGGAACTCCTTTGGAACCAAAGCCCACGATTCCGCGACGAGGACA
Source organism: Akkermansia muciniphila (assembly GCA_945883495.1). Taxonomy (GTDB): domain Bacteria; phylum Verrucomicrobiota; class Verrucomicrobiia; order Verrucomicrobiales; family DEV007; genus V1-115. The sequence continues at coordinate 69,038 of CAMCXS010000011.1, read as the reverse complement.
AGGCGGCCATCCTTGTGCCGCGTCAGCCAAGCCACCGCACGATCAAGAATCTGGGCATCGTCCTCCAACGAGCCAACGCCAAGCGCGGCGCGATCCTCGACATTCAAGCGCAGCTGTTGCAAACAGGCCCGCCGCAAGCCCGCCGGCTCCTCCAACCCGCCCAGCAGCACCGCGAACGCGCCATCCGCCGGTCCCGTGGTCGCTGCCTGGATCTCCACTTCGGTCAAAGCTCGCCACCACTCCCGATGGACCCGTTCCTGAAACGAGTAGTTCCCCAGCGCCCGGTTCCGCATCCAAGCAGCCAACACCGCGAAGCCGAGGCGCGGCAAGATTCCCCAGACCACCAGACAGGCCAACAAAAACGGATACCAGCGCACCGACAACGCGGCGGGAGGAATCACAGGTTTCCCATCCCGCCACTCAATCCTCGTTCCCTCGATCACCGCCGCGTCGGGAACCCAATCCGGCCGGAGCCACGACCAAGGCAACGCCAAGGCTCGCACCATCCCCTGCACCAACGGAGCCAAGCCTTCCATGGTGGTCGTCTCCCAGCCAAACCGCACCGTCAGCAGGAGCACGCAACCGGCCAACGCCACCACCGATCCAGCGCTGAACGCGATCCCCGCCAGTTGCGAAACTTGCAACGCTGGCAGGCCAAACAACCGGCGAGTCCGCACCGTCTCCCTCCACCAATTCGCCCCTTCCTCACCCAACGAACGGCGCACGATCCGGTCGATCCCCGCCGCCAGCAGCCTTTGCGCCCCCGGCACAAAGGCATGGTCCCGCCACCAGCCCCACGTCACAAAGCCCAGCAGCGAAAGGAGGATCAACGACCACTGCACCCCGATCGTCAGCGCCAGCAACAGCAACACATGGAACGTCCGTCCATCGTAAGTCTGCAGCAGTCCAAGCACCGTTCCGCTCCCGATCGCAAACGTCAGCGCCATCGCTCCAAACCCAACTCCGGTGACTGCCGCCGAGTAGGCCCGCCCCGGCAATTGCCGGTCCCCAAGCGAACACCGTTCCCGTCCCAGCCAGGCCCAGAGCGCCCGGCTCATCGTCTTGCGGCCGGGACGCGCGATTTCTTCCGGCCCGATCCACGGTTCCACGGCCTCCCGAAAAAACGCCGGATCCGCTCGCTCCGCCCGGCGCGAGAGCGCGAATTCCAGATCAATGAGATCCGCGATCGTCCATTTGGGCTGGGGTGGTTGGCTTCGCTCGGACACGTTGGGGCTCAATCTGACACGGAATTCACCGGCGTCGATTTCGACTCTCGCCAACCGTAGATGAAAGTGTCGAAATTGCGACACAGCGGAGCTTGAAATTTTTGAATGCGCGAAAGTCAGCTCTTGCAAGATTTCAAATTTTTGCGTAAAGAGTCCCACACCGCATGACCTCTTTGGCCTGTTCCCTTACCGCACCGTCCGTCCTCCCCGCATCCCCCATGCACGGCCGCTACGGCGTGATCGATGTGGGTTCTAATGCCGTCCGATTGCACATTGAGGCCAGCAGCTTCGGACTGCGCCAGAAACTCCATTCCCGCCGCTTCCGTTTGCGCTTGGGAAGTGAAGTCTTCACTGCCGGTGAACTCTCCTCGGAAACCCGCCGCAATCTGATTGAAATCTTCTGCGAGATTCGCGCGCTGCTCGATTCCCATGCCGTGACGGATTCCTGGGCCGTGGCCACCAGCGCCATGCGTGACTGCCGGGACGGTCAACAGCTCGTCGAGGAAATCCGCGAGAAGTGCCGGGTCAATCTCGAGATCATCGACGGCAAGCGGGAGGCGGAAATCGTGTTTGAAGCCATCCGCTCGCTCGGTCTCCAGGCCAGGGAACTGACCCTGATGGATTTGGGAGGTGGGAGCTTGGAGTTGGTCGCCTGCCGGGATGGACGCTTCCGCCAATTCGCCAGCCTACAACTCGGCGCGGTACGCGCCCTCTGCGCCTATGCAGATGGCCCGGACAGCTTCCAAAATCAGGTTGGATCTCAGTTTGCTCGCATTCAGGGCAACCTCAGATCGTTTCAACAACCGCCAGGGCAGCATCGGCTGCTTGTGGGCCTTGGTGGCAATGTGCGTCGACTCACCAAAATGGCCGCCTCCGTCCGCGCGTTCCCGCATCATCCTCGCCTTCTTTTGCGCTCTGAGCTCGTGTCCCTGGTCAAGGAATTGGAGCCGCTCCGCCCACGGGAACGGCGTCAGCGCTGGGACCTGCCCCGGGACCGGGCGGACGTCATCGTGCCCGCCGCCAAGGTCATTTTAGAAACCATGGATCGCCTCCGCTACGACCACCTCTTCTCCCCAAAAGTCAGTCTCAAACACGGAATGGTCGCAGCGCTGGTCAACGGCAAGAGGATGTCCGGCGCCTAAGCAGCTCGCGCTCACGAGGCATCTCGTTTGCCTGCTGTGCCGGACGGCGGTATGCATGTGGAACTACGGAAAGCAGGCACTCTTGGCTCTGCGCCCACTCACGGCAGCATCGCTCAGGTCCGCTTCGTTTCACCCCATGCGTATCTCGACAACAACAGCGGCGCCAGTCTTCCGCCTTCTCGGCACCGTCTCCGTTCTGGCGCTCGTCGTGCTGCTGCCAACTTTGGCGAATGACGAGCCCCCCAAGCCCTCCGATCTCACCGGACTGCACATAGCCCTGGATGTCGGGCATAGCCTGTCCAAACCGGGCGCCATCAGCGCAAGAGGACAAGTTGAGTTTGTATTCAACCAAGGCACGGCCCGAGTCATCGCCGGCGTTCTCCGCTCCGCGGGCGCAAAGGTGACGATCCTCAACGAAGACGGAACGATCACGGGCTTGGCCGAGCGCCCCCAGCTCGCCGCCCGCGCCGGGGCGGATGCCTTCATTTCAATCCATCACGACTCCGTGAACGACAAGTATCTGAAGACCTGGGATCACCAAGGCCAAACCCTCGCCTACTGTGACCGCTTCAGCGGATACTCGGTCTTCTGCTCGGAACTCAATCTCCGTGCCGCCCAGAGCCGCAACCTGGCCCTAGAAGCCGGAAAGGCGATGCTTGCCGCCGGTTTCAAGCCGACCCTCCACCACCACGAACCAATCGCCGGTGAAAACCGGCCGCTCATTGATGAATCCACCGGCGTTTACGAATTCACCGAACTGGTCGTCGCCAAGTCCGGCAAGTTGCCCTCCATCCTGCTTGAATGCGGCGTCATCGTGCACCGGGACGAGGAGCTCATCGTGCAGACCGTTCAATACCAAACACGCATCGGACATGCCCTCGTTGCGGCTCTAGCATCGGCACGTGACCAAAAGATTATTGGCCGTCATCGGCTCCGTCTTCCGTCCTGGAACGCACCGCACTGACTCCCTCTCCTAGAAAGCGCTCCCGTAGGCACCGCCAAGTCGCCCCATCAAAACCGTTGTGACACCTCGTGCTCCAAACGGTGCAGATTGGGAGGTCGAGCTTCTGGTTGAGCCTCCTTCATGAAGATGGAATCTGTGGACTCCGATGTACAACAAGAGCTTTCCAGTCCCTGCTGAGGTCATCGACCAAAACGGCCACGTCAACAACGTCGCCTTCCTCCAGTGGATGCAGGACATTGCGATCGAGCACTACGCCGCGCTGGGCGGAGAGGAAGCAGAAAAGCCGTTTGGGACATGGTTCGTCCGTGAGCACAAGATCGAATACCTGCTCCCCGCGTTTCTTGGGGACGAGGTCGAGATCCGCACCTGGGTGGCCAGCGTCGGCCGCGTCCGGTCATTACGCCGCTACGAGTTCCTGCGCGCCTCAGATGGGAAGACGTTGGTGCGTGGGGAGACCGACTGGGTCTTTGTGCAGCCGGAGAGCGGCAAGCCGATGGCCATTCCCGAATCGGTGCGAGCCATTCTGCCGCCTCCACCCGAGTCCTCGGTCGCTACCTGAATGGCGAGCGCGGAAGTTTTTGAGCTTTGCTTGGAGCGGGAATCACGATTTATTCGCCATCATGACAGCAAACCTCTTCGCCGCCGCGGCGCTTTTCGTGGCCCTGACTTCCTCCGCTTCCGCAAACCTCTACGAGATCCCGCTGAAGGACATTAAAGGGGAGGCGACCAGCTTGAAGCCTTACCAAGGCAAAGTCATGCTCATCGTGAACGTGGCCTCGAAGTGCGGGAACACCAAGCAATACACGGAACTCCAAACCCTCCACGAGAAATACGGCAAGGATGGCCTCGCGGTCCTCGGTTTCCCTTGCAACGACTTCGGCGGTCAAGAGCCAGGCACGAACGATGAGATCGTGGCCTTCTGCTCCAGCAAATACCACGTGAGCTTCCCAATGTTCGACAAGCTCGTCGTCAAAGGCCCCGAGAAGCACGCGCTCTATCAGGAGCTGAGCGGCCCAAACTCCCCGTTTCCGGGCGACGTGAAATGGAACTTCGGCAAATTCGTTGTCGGCAAGGACGGCAAGATTTTGGCCCGCTTCGAGCCGAAGACGAAGCCGGACGCCCCGGAAGTTCTCGAGGCCATTGAGGCAGCCCTCAAGCAGTAAGTCTCCTCCTTCGCGTGAGCAGATTTGCGCCCTGTCACGATTGTTCGATTGACAGGCTCAGCCCAACATCGGAGTCTGGGGCGTTTCCCCGGACTCCATGACTCCCGCCATTCTCCTTCGGCTTCCCGTTTTTGCCGTCGTCCTCGCATTCCTGCTTTCGGGGGCCGCCTCGGTCAGCGCGAGACCCTGGGCGGCCAAACCTCAGCCTCTGGTGGCAGGACCGCCCGGGCAGCGGCGGATTGTGTCCGCCGACGAAGGGTCACCGTTGCTGATGGATTCTGGATGGAAGATCATCTGGAGATTGCAATCCGGAGAACTGAGCGGCGAGGCGTGGACGGGTACCTACTTTGACTCGGTGTGGCCAGACGGGGACGCGCGGGTTGCGTCCAGCTCGTCATTGGTTATGGATTCCGAGTTTCACCAAGTCTTTTTCGTCGGAGAGATGGGTCGGTTGTGCGTGTGCCAACGGGTCGGGGGCCAGTGGCAGATCAGCGAGACGTGTCCGGAGCCTGTAACCAATGTTCTGGGAGTCGACCAGATTTGGCACGCGATCTATGCTTACGACGCCGCCCGCGGCGCCATTCTCAGCATCCATTGGGACCAAGCAACGCAGGCTTGGACTAGCCAACTGGTGAAGGATGGCCTGGGACCCGTCACCACGGCGGGAGATGTCGACAGCCGTTGGCACATTCTCTACTCCGTGCATGCGGATGCCCCAGGGCTGGGCGTTCCGGCGAGCACCGATCCGTTTTCCCAGCCATGGCCGATGGTTGCGACCTGGTGGGATGGAACCGCCTATCGCTCCGAGGTGGTGCAAACGACCGGACTGCCGCAAGTTCCTGCGGTGCGAGCCACCGACAATGTCGTCTTCTTTTCTGATTCCGTCGGATTGCGCCAGGCGCGTTGGTTCCGGCCCGCGCAAAATCCCTCCGCCCTCCGCCCCGCTGGCAGCGCTCTCCTGACCAGTTTGCGCGAACAGTCGCCCGCGGCAAAGAAGCCTCGAGCAACCGGGGGATTGTTGGCGAATTGGCAAGGCCGCCCGTCCTTCGTGGACGACAAACGGTACCCAGTGAACCTCAACGCCCCGGTGGATTACTTTGGCGGAACGCATGGCGTCATCATCTCACTCCCGAACCGGCCAACTGGCCTGAACTACAACTTCGTGTTTAGCGGATGGTCAGGGGACACCTACTACCCCGCTCCGCCATTTGAATCGGTGGCCGCGTACGTGCCCGAATGGATACCGACGCCGATCCCGGCCCGGGTCACGGGCGCGACCACGGCGGTCAGCCTGCGCCGGGGCGAACTCGTGCAACAACGGGCAACGCACGCAGCAGGTAACGGATACGAGGCCAGGGGGTGGACCCAGGTCGACGGGATCTACCGAGACGCCCGCGGGGTGTTTTTCCGGCTTGGACCGGGAGCGGCTAGTCAGTTGAGCTATGGCAACGATCCCACTTTCGCGGCCACACCCGGAACGATAACCGTGGAGGGAGCAACCTTTCATGACCCGCTGACCGTCCCCGGCTCCGCAGGCTCCCTGATGCTCAACCAATGGGGCTTCCCGGCAAACTCCAATACGGGACCAGTGGTCACAGGCGCGTGGTTCTCCATTCCCAGAGCCTCGGCAGGCTCGCTGAAGAGCGTGGTCTCGGCTGATGCCGTAGATGACGAATCCGGGCCGCTCCCCGCTCCCCGGCTCGTTCCGGACTCCGCCAGACTCCTCACATTCGGTCGCCCGACGAGCCTCCGCTCAAAAGCGCCACTCCCAGGCGGCCGTTACCAGGACTACGCTGGCGACAACTATCAGGCAGCGCTCGCCGGCGGAATTGCCTGTGACCAGCGCACCAAATTCATCGTCTACACGCAAGCCCCCGCACCTTCGTCCTCGGAATACTCCCCGGTCTGGCTGGTGGTTGTCTATTGATGAAACCACGATTCAGGGGCAAAGCGATCGTCATCGGTGGTGGCGCCTGCCTGCTTCTTCTCGGGCTTGGGGGCTTGAGCGGTTTGGCACTCCAGAAGGAATTGCCTCCCCCGAACCAACCTCTGCCCGATGCCAGCTTGCGGTCCGTGCCCACGAGGAGCTTGCTGGGCGCAGAAGATCCACTCGGCCGGTCTGTCCAAATTTCAGACGAAGCCACGGTTGCGCCGCCCTTCGCCGTTCCGAGCGCTCCGCCTCATGGTCATCCTGAGCGTCCAGCCGATTCGGCCGATCTTCCTACTCCTGAAGAATTTTCCCGCTTGATGGAGGAACAGTCCGCCGAACTGCCCGCGCTGCAACCAACACCAGCTCAACCCAAGCCGACGGGTAAACTTCCCCCTGAAATCAGCCAGCCTCCTAAAGCTATGCCCGTCGCTTCACCAGGGACCTGACCTTCTTCTCCAGCTCCACCAGCACAAACGCGATGACCGCAATTCCGCAGATCCGCAACCACACCCCTCCCGCTAGCGGCGCGGTGTGGAGGAAACGGTTCATGAAGGGAGCATAGGTGAAGGCCAGCTGAAACAAGATCGTGATCCCGATCCCCATCAGCACTTGCGGATTCGTGAACAAGCCGATGGTGAGAATGCTCCGGCGCAGGGAACGGCAATTCATGAGGTAAGCCGAAGCCACCGCCACCACCGTGTTGACCACCGCCGTCCGCGCCTCGGCGATCCGATCCTCGCCTTGCCCGCCAAGCTCCAAGAAGAACACCGAGTACGCACCAGCCAGCATGATCATGGAGACGAATCCCGTCCGCATGAAGAGCGGAAAGTCAAAGATCGGCTGTTTTTGATCCCGCGGAGGACGCGTCATAAGATCCGCTTCCGGAGGCTCGAAGACGAGCATCAAGCCCAGAAGAATCGCCGTCGTCAGATTCACCCATAGCAGGTGAACCGGCAGCGTCGGCAAGGTCAGTCCAAAGACCACGCTGGTGAGCAGAATCAAGGCAAAGCCAACACTCACCGGCAGCGTCCAGACGAGGAACTTCGTCAAGTTGTCGAAAACGCCTCGCCCCTCCTCCACGGCGGCGGCGATCGTGGCGAAGTTATCATCCGTCAGCACCATGCTGGCCGCGCCCTTGGCCACGTCGGTCCCGCTGATCCCCATCGCGATTCCGATGTCCGCTTGTTTCAAGGCGGGCCCGTCGTTCACGCCATCACCCGTCATGGCGACGATGTGCCCCAAACTCTGCAAAGCGCGCACGAGCCGCAACTTCTGTTCTGGAGCAACTCGGGCAAATACCGCCGTTCGGTCAGCGAGAGCTGGCAAATCCTCATCCTCAATGGAGTCCAGCTCGCGTCCAGTGATCACTGGGGCCGACTCCGCGCCGACCAACCCGATCTGACGGGCAATCGCACCCGCCGTCACCGCGTGATCCCCGGTGATCATTTTCACGCGAATGCCGGCCGCTTGGCACTTGGCCACCGCCGCCACGGCCTCCTCGCGCGGAGGATCAATCATCCCCTGCATCCCCAAAAACACCAGGCCACTGCTGACGTGATGATGCCCCAAATCCTCCGTGACATCGCTCCCATCCCGGCGGGCACAGGCGATCACCCGTAATCCTTCCGCAGCGAACTGATTCGCCACCTCCCGGATCGCCTCCGCGTCGAGCGCAACGAGATTCCCCTGAGGATCCAGCATGTGACTGCAACGCTCCAGCAACCGCTCCAACGCCCCCACTTTGTAAATGGATCGCCCCGCCTCATGATCGTGCAGCGTCGCCCGGAACATGTAGCCGGAGTCGAACGGTATCATGTCGATCCGGGGAGCCTCCGCGTGGATCTCGGCGTGGCGCAGGCCCGCCTTTTCGGCGGAAACAATCATCGCCCCCTCGGTTGGATCGCCCGCGATGCTCCAACGTCCTTCGTCATCCTCGATCAGCGCGGAATCGTTGCAGAGCATCCCGGCCCGAAGGCACTCCCGCAGCGCGGTCGCCTGTGAGAGGGCGCCAAGTTCGCTGCCCGCCGCATCTTGCACCACGCCACGAGGTTCGTAACCGCCGCCCGTGACCCGGAAGGTCTCGCCCCCGGCGTAAATCACCCGGACGGTCATCATGTTTTGGGTCAGCGTGCCCGTTTTGTCAGAACAGATCACCGTCGTGCAGCCCAGTGTCTCCACGGCCGGAAGCTTGCGAATGATCGCCCGGCGACGCGCCATCCGGGAAACGCCGATCGCCAGGACAATCGTGATCGCCGCCGGAAGACCTTCGGGAATCACGCCCACCGCCAACGCAACGCTCGCCATGAGCATCTGCACCGGACTGCCCTGCCGGACGAACACCCCGTAAGCAAACAGAACTGCGGCCAAACCTAGAATCACCCACAAGAGGACCCCGCTGAACCGGGCGATTTTCCGCGTCAACGGCGTCGTCAGATCGACCGCTTCCGCGATCAAAAAGGCCAAGCGTCCCGTCTCCGTGCGATCCCCCGTCGCCCAAACGACGCCCGTGCCCGTCCCCGCCGTCACCAGGGAGCCGGCATAGGCCATGTTCACCCGGTCGGCCAAAACGGTGTCCGCTTGTAACGGGTCCGGCTGCTTGTGAACCGGGACGGATTCTCCGGTGAGCGAGGATTCATCCACCTGAAGCCCCTTGGTTTCGAGAAGCCGGATGTCCGCCGGCACCCGGTCTCCGCCCGCCAGAAGGACGATGTCACCCGGCACGAGCGCCGTGCTCGGCACCTTCAGTTTGCGGCTGTCACGCCGGACCAACGCCTCGCCGACCACCATCTTCATGAGGGCTTCCAACGCGTTCTCGGCTTTGGATTCCTGGAAAAATCCGACGAAAGCGTTCACCACCACCACCACAAGGATGACCACGGCATCGACCCACTCCTTGAGAAAGCCGGTCACCACCGCGGCGACGATCAGCACGAGCACGAGCGGTGCGGTAAATTGACGCAGCAAGCGGATCCAAGCCGGCGTCCCTGAGCGGACTTCGATCCGGTTTTCACCGTAGCGTTGCAAGCGATTCGCCGCCTCCTCACTACTCAAGCCGTGTTCCAGGGTCGAGTTCGTCAACCGCAACGCATCGCACGCCGCCAGTTCGTGGGCCGCGTCGGTCTCCGCTGCTTGTTCTTCCGCCACGGTGGGGGAAACGGCACTCATAGCTCGGTTCCCTCCAGCCACGGTTCGCCTTTCTGCAATCGCACAAGATTCTGAATCGTGCTGGAAGCGATCTGGGCCAAAGCCTCACGCGTCAGGAAGGCTTGGTGCGCGGTGATCAAGACATTTGGAAACGTCAGGAGCCGGGACAGTTCATCGTCCTGGAGCGGTTTGCCGGAGTGATCCTCAAAGAAAATGCCTTCCTCTTCCTCGTAGACATCCAGTGCCACGCCCCCGAGCCGCCCCGCCTTGAGTGCCGCGATCAGCGCCGTGGTTTCGATCAGCTTGCCCCGGCTCGTGTTGATGAGATAAGCGCCCGGTTTCATTCGGGCCAAGGTTCGCTCGTTGATCAAATAGCGGGATTCCGGCGTGAGCGGCAGATGCAGGCTGACAATGTCGCTTCGTTCCAGCAGGTCATCCAGCTCCATGTATTCGAGCCCCACTTCAGAGGCCCAGTCCCGTTTTGGATAGGGATCCTGCCCGAGAAGCTTGACCCCAAACCCGCGAAACAGCTCCGCCGTCACCTGGCCAATTTTCCCGGTACCCACGATCCCGACCGTCTTGCCGCGGACATCGAAGCCCACGAGCCCACTGAGGGAAAAATTCAGATCGCGCACCCGGTTGTAAGCCCGGTGGATCTGCCGGTTCAAGGTCAACAGCAGCGCCACCGCGTGCTCCGCCACCGCGTAGGGCGAATAAGCCGGCACGCGCACCACCGCGATTCCCACTTCATGCGCGGCGCGGAGGTCGACGTTGTTGAACCCGGAACAGCGCAACGCGATCAAGCGCACCCCCTGGCTCGCCAACGTTCGCAGGCACGCCGCATCGACTTGATCGTTGACGAAGACACAAACGGCCGTCGCGCCTTTCGCCGAAGCTGCCGTTTCGTTGCTGAGGCGGAATTCGTGAAACCGCCACTCGATCCCCATGCTGGACGACGCATCCAAGAACGCCCTCCGGTCATAGGTTTTTGTGTCGTAAAAACTGACTGGGAAGGAAGCCGTTGTCACACTGCACTCAAAGTGCCCCCCTCTGCCCTCACGTCAAGTGCACCCGCGAATCCCCTTCCTCTGCCCTTTCCCGATTGAAAACCACTTCCGGGCGCGCTATCGCTGTTCTATGATGAATGCCCCCCTGAATCGACGCCACTTCCTCCAGATCAGCGCGCTCGCTGCCGGCTCGGCTTTCGCCCCATCCGCCGCCTCGGCCGCCCAAACTCTGCCGGAGCTTCCCTACGGATTCGCGGCCCTCGAACCGCACATCGATGCCATGACCATGGAGATTCATCATGGCAAACACCATGCGGCCTACATCAAGAATCTGAACGCCGCGCTCGACGCCGCTCCCGGCCTCGCCGCCAAAGCACTTCCGGATCTCCTCGGCGATCTTCCCGCCATCTCAGAAGACGCCGCCCGCAACACCGTGCGCAACAACGGAGGCGGCCACTGGAACCACGCTTTCTTCTGGAAGATCATGACGCCCCCGGCCACCTCCGGTGCACCTTCCGCCGAACTCGGCTCCGCCCTTCAAACGGCGTTCGGTTCCGTCGATGACTTCAAAAAGGCTTTCGCGGAAGCCGGCACCAAGCGCTTCGGCTCCGGCTGGGCTTGGCTCATCGTTCAAGACGGCAAACTCAAGGTCGTCAGCACGCCGAACCAGGACAACCCGGTCATGAAGGGCATCGTGCCGGACTCCGACCTCGGAACCCCAATTCTCGGGCTCGATGTCTGGGAGCACGCCTACTACCTGCATTATCAGAATCGCCGTCCGGACTACATCACCGCTTGGTGGAACGTCGTGAATTGGCCCGCCGTCTCCGCTCTTTACGCTTCCGCCGCCAAGTGAGCGGAACTTCAGCCCGTCCCAACTTCAAGAGCCAGGCTGCGTGGATCGTCCTCGCGGCTCTGGCTCTCTTCAGTTTTTGGAACGATTGGAAAATGGTGAGCCAGACCGGCTCCATCGATTTCCGCAATCGTGTCACCGGCGCCCGCCTCCTCCTCGCCGGCGAGGATGCCTACCACTACAAATGGCTTCCGGGCGCTCCGGCCGGCTGGTGCGACGTTTATGCCAATCGCGCCCACCCCGTGACCAAAACCACGGTGACTCCGGCCATGCTGCTGCTCACCAGTCCGGTGGCCGCCCTTCCCTACCCGGCGGCGCAACGCGCCTGGTTGCTCCTCGAATGGGCCTGTCTGCTGGGCATCTGGTGGGTTTGGCTCGCCCAATTCCCCCAGGGTTGGCAACGCCTGCTCTGGACCGCGCTGCTCACAGGGTTCAGTTACACGCTGGCCTGGAAGCACCACATCGATCGAGGGCAATACTACATCATCCTGGCCCTGCTTCTCTCCGTTTGGATCACCCGAAGCCACGTGCGCAATCAAGCCAAAGCGGCGCTCCCCGGCGCGCTCGCTGGTCTGCTCATCGCGCTCCGTCCTCCTCTCTTCCTACTCATCGCGCCGTTCCTCTGGTTCCGCCGCCCGGAACAACGCCAAAGTGCCGCGTTCGCGCTGGCCGCCGCCGTGATTCTCCCGTTTCTCCTCAACGGCGGCACCTGGAGTCAATACGCCCAAGCAATGGGTGAGTGGTCCCACCTCTACCGGCACAACGACAACCCCGCTCCCGGCGCCATCGCCTACCCCGCCGTGATCGAAGGGCTCAAGCTGGATCAACTTTCCCATTATGCGGTGCCGCAATACGCCGACTCTTCTCTCTTCCGCCTTCTCCGCGCCTGCGGGATCGCCCCCGTCCCCGCGCCTCTCCTCCTCGCCGCGCTTGCAATCTCCCTCGGTTTTTGGGTGCGTGCCACCAAACCTGCTGAGGATGGAACGTGGCTGACCGGGATCGCCGCCTGGAGCTTTCTCATCGACTTCTTCCTTCCCGCTTACCGCAATCCCTACAACGACGTTCTCATTCTGAACGTGATGGCTTGGCTTCTTCTGAAGAGCGAACGCCAGGGCGCCGCACAAAACCTCCTGGGATTTCCGCTGCTCTTCGGATACATCCTGGCTTTACGGGAACCGTCCGCCCTCTGGATGATCCACCTGCCCACGCTGCTCCTCACCGGATTGACTCTGCTCGCGCTTTGGCCCCAAGCTGCGGCGAGCCGCTTGAAATGAAGCGAGTCGCCGTCATCGGAGCGGGGCCGGCTGGCCTCACCGCCGCGTTGGACCTCTGCCGCAAGGGCTGCGACGTGAGGTAATATGGAGCCTCGCAAGACCTGTGCACCATCAACACGGATTACGGCGTCTATCAGGAGAGCGGCAAGCCTCCGGCGCACGTCCCTTGAATCTGCGAAGCATGCCGCCCTCAATACAACGACGGATTCATCAGTCGCAGATCGCCGCACGTGCTATTCCATCGAAACCAAGGATACATTGTCGATGTAATACGCCGTTTTCGTCACTCCTAGAGAACTGAAGAGCAGGTAACTGGCGGAAGTCCACGTCGGCTTGCAGGGGACGTCCGGATACTCCTTGGTTGTTCCGTCCTCTCGCGTCACCGTCACGCTATATTTCCCAGCACCAGTGGAGGCCGCAATGGCGATTCGCACCCATTCCCCTGGCTTGATTTCCGCCAAGGGAACACTTGAGGTGTTGTTCGCGACCAGTTTGCCGTTGAGCCAACGCACATATGGCCCGGCGGCAAATTCTCCGCCCTTCTCACGCATCTCAAAGAACCAGTCCGCACCGGGCTGCCCCATGATGTCGAACTGCACGGCAAAGCTGCCCGCCGTCCAATTCGGGAAGATATCTAGAACCGGGTCGTAGGTATGCACGAGATCCGGCAGATCCTGAGCCTTCAAACTGCGTTTGCCTTTCGGAAGCTTCCCTAGTGGAATCGGCGACGAGAATTCTTCCGAAACCGCGAACCCCTGTCCCGTGACCAGTTCCTCTCTCGGCGAGACACACTTGGCATTCCGGATCCCAATCACTCCAACGGGAGTCGATTCAAACGTCAATTCCTCCACCCGGTATGGCGGTGCGGGCCACGGCCTCGCGTCGTTCTCCCAATTCGGATACACATTTCCCTCGGCGGCGAGAGCCTGCCATTGCTGGTCCGTCTTTCGCACCCCGGCGACGGAGAGATCCCATGGCTTGAATCCAATCTTCGCCGCCGGGCTACCCGGCTTTAGACGGAAATCGCGCGCTCCCAAATTCTCGAACTGCGGGTCGGCGATCATCGTGCCGCCATCGCGCCCCATGGCCCTCCACTCGTCCCACGAGTAATGGCTCTTGGTGAGTAGGGAAGGAACCTCCCCATCCGTGGGCCAGTACAGATTGTTGCGAAAGATTGTCGTATCCTTGGGCTCTCCACGTCCTGGCGGAGCGTTGAGCTTCCAGTTCCACTCGCCTCCATCCAGAAGCGGTGCACTTGGATCCCAGACGACAATGTTCCGTTCGAATTTAAAGGAGAGACGAGTCTCATTCCGGCTGCGTTGAATTTGCGCGGTTTTCCCAAAAGCAAAGATGTTATTGCGCACCGCGTTGGCATACCCGTAGTGCTGATGGAATCCGGAGTTCCAGGTGTCGTGCACGAGATTGTTCTCCATCAAGGTATCGGCGCTGCCTTCGTCATTGTAGAGCCCCCAGCCGCCGTAGCGATGGCTCACCACGTGATGAACGTGATTGCCGCGGATCACGGTGCCGGGAGAGGTGCCCAGGCCGTAGTATCCGCCCATGTCGCTGAGATACGCCCAGCCGAGGTGGTGGATGTGGTTGTTTTCCACAAGCGTCTCGCGGGACAAGCTTTCGCCATATCCCCAATTCCACCCGGCGCTGATCCCGGTGTAATAGAGATCGGCGATATCACAATGCGTTACGGAACAATACTGCGTGTGGGTCAGGAACACCCCGCAAGCGCTGGGATGAAGCCTGCCGCCATGATGAATGATGCAATCGTCGACGACGATGTGGTGATTGACACGCGCTTCGTCCGGCCGGTTGGATTCCCCGATCCGCACGCCTCCGCCCCCGAGATCGTGGAGGTGACAATGGCTCACCGCGGAATCGAAGCAGCCATTCTTAAAAAACACAGCGTGCCGGCCGACCCGAGCCACTTCGCAATTCTCCAGACGAATGCCACTGGCGTCCTCGAACTCGATCGCGCCATCGGTCACCACCGCCGCCTGCCGGTCATGGACGCCGCTTTCCGGATACAGATAATTCCCATGCTGAAAGGAGATCCCGCGGAAGCTCACGTCCTTCACTTTGGCCGCTGTCAGCAGTTTCTCCGCGAAGGGAGCAATCACCTGCACCTTGTCCAGTTCCTCGCCAGGAAGCGGATGGTAAAAGACTTCCGCCGTTGCCCGATCCAGATACCACTCGCCCGGCGCGTCCAGGGCGGCGCGGAAGTTTTCCATCCAATAACGCTGGTCCGGCTCAAACTCGACAAAGGGATAGGCCGCCCGGCCTTTTATGCGCACGCCGTGGGTGGCGTCGTCGAGTGCGGCGATTCGGCATTGGCCGACCGCCCAAGCATGCGTCACGGTGACGAGCACTTGATCCCGTTCCGTAGCCGGGATCGCCCTGAGAATTGAGTAATGCTCCGGAGCGAGGGCAAACGCCTGAAAGTTCACGTCCTTTTCCAGTCCCGGGAACACATTGGGCCACAACGAGTCGGTGATGTGAAAGAAACCCTTGTTGGGAGTTCGCGCGAGAACGGCGCGGCGGCCGTTGACCCAAAGCTGCTCGAACCGCCAGGTTTTGTCCGCTAGCGAGGCCTTCCACAACCCGCCATTGGCCTTGGTCCATCCTTTGATTTCCCGTCCCCCACTGAAGACCGGCCGGGCCCCCTCTGCCGCCACCCACGTGACTTGCGAGTCTTCTGGACCAAGTTGCAGCGCCTCGCTCAGCTCGTACACGCCGTCTTGGACCACAATGCGGGCCGGCTTCGGCGCCTTCCGTGCGGCATCCCGGGCAGCCAAGGGGGTTTGAATCGGGCCTGCCGGGGACAATTCGATGTCTGCGGCCGAGGCCAATCCAAGCAAGGCGAAGAGGAAACAGAGGGGACGGAGCATAAGAGGATTTGGATCCGGACAACCTGAAAAGGCCAACCGGCTTGGCAATCTCAATCTGTCTGAAAGAAATTATTCATGACACAACACGATTTTTTTCGCGGTTTCGCTCCGCCCCGGCGTCTCACTGACACATGAACGTCCCTCGCCTTCAGCATTTGCGTCCGCAACTGGCACTGAGCGCCCTGATCGCCAGCCTGGGGACTCTCTCCGCCACTCCCCCACCTGCCCCGGCCTTTGAGGTGGAAGTCTGGATGGTGGAAGTCCCGTCCGGTCTTTCCGCGGACTTCGCCAGCTCCCTGCCCCTCCCCGGCAAGTTCGAAGTATCCTCCCTCGATGCGGATACCTGGCTGCAATCCATCGGCGGCCACGACAACGCCTCCACTCACTTGGTCCTCGGGCTCAGCGAATCCGAAGAGTTCTCCATTGAACTTCCCAAGATCGGCTGCGGCTTCCACGGGACCGGGACCCTCGCGGACGGTACCGTCCATTTCCAATTGGTCTCGATCGACAACCCCGAACGCCCCATGCCGGACTGCACCTTGAGCGCCCCAACCACGCCCGTTCCCGCCATCGTACCGGGGAAATCGTCCGCCCGGGAAGCGACCGTCAATGTCGGTGAACGGGAAACCCTCGTGTTCGCCCCGGCGGATCGCGGTGACGGGCTGCAACGGCTCGTCCTCTGGCGGACCGTCGCGAAGTGACGGATCAGGCCTTGACCGTAGCGCGCCGCTCCCGGACACAGGCGGCCAAGCCGTCGAGCATCTCGGTGGTGGCCGCCCAATCGATACAGGCATCCGTCACACTGACTCCGTAGAGAAGATCGTTCGGATCCAAAATCGGTTGATTACCCGCCTTTAGGTGGCTCTCGACCATCACGGCGACGACATGGCGGGATCCAGATGCAATTTGGTCCCCGAGATTCTTGGCCACCGCGAGTTGCTTCTGCGGGTCTTTCTGGCTGTTCCCGTGACTGCAATCCACCATCAGGTAGGGCGGCAATCCGGCTTTCTCCAGCATCGTAACAACGCCGGCTACGCTGTCGGCATCGTAATTCGGCCCCGCGGAAGAACCGCGCAGAATCACGTGGCAGGTGTCGTTCCCCTTGGTTCGGACGATCGCCGTCATGCCATTCTTCTTCACGGAGAGAAACGTGTGCGGGCAACGAGCCGCTTCAATGGCGTCCACCGCGATGCGGATGCTCCCGCCCGTGCCGTTCTTGAAGCCGACCGGCATGGACAAGCCGGAAGCGAGCTCACGGTGCACCTGGCTCTCCGTGGTGCGTGCGCCGATCGCCCCCCAAGAGATGAGGTCCGCGACGTATTGCGGGCTGATGGTATCGAGAAATTCGGTTCCCGCCGGGACGCCGAGATTGGCGACGTCCACCAGCAAATGGCGCGCGGTGCGCAAGCCGCGATTGATGTCGTAGGTGTTGTCGAGGCCGGGATCGTTGATCAGCCCCTTCCAGCCCACGGTCGTCCGCGGTTTCTCGAAGTAGACGCGCATCACGATTTCCAAATCGTCCGCCACAGTGGGGGCGTATGCCTTAAGAAGGCGCGCGTATTCGAGAGCAGCGGCGGGATCGTGAATCGAACAGGGCCCCACGACCACCAGAAGCCGGTCGGACTCGCCCTTCAAGACCGCCTCTACGCGACGACGGGACTCAAGCACAAATCCAGCGGCCTCATCTTCTAAATGAAGCTCGCGAATAACCGTCTCAGGAGTAATGAGTTGGTCGATGCGCTCGATGCGAAGGTCATCGGTTACGATTGACATGGTTCGGAAATCGGAAAGGGTTGCGGACGCCATTCAAGCCTGAAACTGCGGGGCTCAACCGAAAGTTTTGACTTTCTCCCTGTTCAGACGACTTCCCCTTCTCGCCACATGAGCAAAACGAAGAAGCGCCCGAGAGAATCCCGGGCCATTCACGACGCCGATCAATTCGTCACCGATCTCGACTACACGGGCGGCTTTATTCACGATCTTCCCGCCCCCGAGGAACACCTCGGCCACGGTCAAGAAAGCTTCGAGGAACGAGTCACCAAGCTGGTCAAGGATTGGGGATGCAACGGCAAAGAAGCCTACATCGCCGAACTGATCAACACCGCCCTGAAGCTGGCCAAGGACGGGTCCGATGAGCTCGACCTCAAGATCGTCAACCGCGCGGTCAAGGAAATGCGCTACGCCAACCGCGTCTTCCTGCCTTATCGCAAACGGCGCAAAATCACCGTATTCGGATCCGCGCGAACCAAACCGGGGGATCCCGAGTATGACTCCGCCGTGGAATTCTGCCGCCGTATGACCGAGCACGATTTCATGACGATCACCGGGGCGGGTCCGGGCATCATGGAAGCTGGCAACCTCGGCGCCGGCCCTGGCAACAGTTTCGGACTCCGCATCCAGCTGCCGTTCGAAGCGGGAGCGAACTCCTTCATTGAGGGCGATCCCAAACTGATCAACTTCAAGTATTTCTTCACGCGGAAGCTGTCCTTCGTGAAGGAAGCCCACGCCGCCGCGTTGTTCCCGGGTGGATTCGGCACAATGGACGAGGGATTCGAAACCATGACCCTCATCCAAACTGGCAAAGCGATCATCTTCCCCATCGTCATGATCGATGCCCCGGGCGGCGTCTACTGGAACGAATTCCGCGACTTCATCGCCGACCACCTGCTGCGCCTGCGGTTGATCTCAGAGGAGGACCTCGACCTCTTCAAAGTCACCGATTCCGTGGACGAAGCCGTCGATGAGATCGTTACCTTCTACCGGATTTTCCATTCGTATCGCTACGTCCGCGACAAACTCGTGATCCGGCTCAATCACCCGATCACCGCCGCCTCGTTGCTCCGCCTCAACGATGAGCACGGGGACTTCCTCCTCTCCGGCCGCTATGAGCTCAGCAAACCGTTGCCCGCGGAAGCCGATCAACCCGAAATCGCCGCTTTGCCCCGCCTCGTCTGCACCCCGCGTCGCAGTCATTACGGCAAAATGCGCAAAATGATCGACGCCCTCAACCGCTCGGAGATCGCCTCTTGAGCCAGCGTCTCGACCAACTGCTCGTCGAACGCGGGCTGGTAGAGACCCGCGAGCAGGCCAAGCGGCTCATCCTGGCCGGGGAAGTGACCGTCGAGGGCGTTCCTTCTCCCAAACCAGGTCAGAAGGTTTCGACCGAGGCCGTCATTCACCTGAAGGAAAAGCCCCGTTTCGTCAGCCGCGGAGGACTCAAGCTCGAAGCCGCGCTCGACTCCTTCGGCATCGACGTCTCGGAGCGCATTGGCGTCGATATCGGGTCCTCCACTGGCGGATTCACCGATTGCCTCTTGCAACGCGGCGCCCTTCGGGTCCACGCCTTCGATGTCGGCACCAACCAGCTCGCTTGGAAGCTGCGCCAAGACCCTCGCGTCCATTCGCGGGAGAAGTTCAATTGCCGCGACTTAAGCTTGACGGATACCGGGGAGCCTGCCGGAATCGTCGTCATCGACGTTTCTTTCATCTCGCTGACCCTGATCCTCCCCGCCGCGTTTTCGGTGTTGGCGCCGGACGGCGATCTCGTTTGCCTCATCAAGCCGCAGTTCGAACTCGAACGTGGGGACATCGGCAAAGGCGGCATCGTCCGCGACACAGGGCTTCATCTCCGGGCGGTGTCGAAAATCCAAAGCTTCGTCACGTCCAGTTTGAACAAAACGTGGAAAGGTACGATCGATTCCCCTATCACCGGCACCGACGGCAACCGGGAGTTTCTCGCATGGCTGCGCCACGAATAGGCATCATCGCCAACACCCAGAAGCCCGAAGCGCCTGAGGTGCTTACCGGTTTGCGAACGGCGTTTGCCAGACTGCAAATCCAGTGCCTCCTCGAAGCGGACACCGCGGCGCTCTTGGGCGATCAGCGCGGCGTCGCGATGGAAGAGTTGGCCTCCCGGGTCGATATCCTGGTCCTGCTCGGCGGGGACGGCACGATTCTTCACCTTGCGAAACAGCTCGGTTCCCGCGTCAAGCCGATCGCGGCGATCAACATCGGGACACTCGGTTTCCTTACCCTCGGCACGGCCGATCAACTCGACGAAATCGCCGCGCAATTGGCGAACCGGCATTTCCGCACGAGCCATCGCTCGGTGATCCGGGTCCGCACCTTTCTCAACGATCGGCTCGTCGAGGAGGCGCATGCCCTGAACGAAGTCTCCTTCAACCGCGGCCCGGTGACGCGCTTGGTGAAGATCGAACTGCGCATCAACGGAGATTTCGTGACGCGCTATGGAAGCGACGGCCTGATCATCGCCACACCAACTGGCTCAACCGCTTACTCACTCTCCGCGGGTGGCCCGATCATTGAGCCCGGCGCGGGCGTGCTCCTGATTACCCCGGTCTGCCCGCACTCTCTGTCCAGCCGGCCACTGGTGGTCAGCGACCGGTCCCGCATCGAGATTTCCGCCCCAGCTCAGCGGGATGAAGTCTACTTCACCCTGGACGGTCAGGGCTCTCGCGCCATCACGCCCGATCACCGGTTTGAAATCCAGCGAGCAGACTTTGACGTGCCGCTGGTGACCTCCATGCAGTCCAACTTCTTCCAAGTGCTCCGGCAGAAGCTCGATTGGTCGGGGAGCAACGACTGATCCATCCCCATGTCTTCTTTTCTACCCATCGCCCTCGTGATTCTCTGCGGCGCCCTCTCCAGCACCGCCGCGGACAAGCCAAACGTCCTCTTTCTCATGGCCGATGATTTCCGGCCGGAGCTCGCCAGTTACGGATCGGCCGCGATCACGCCGAATCTCGATCGGTTGGCCAACCGCGGGATGCAGTTCGACCACGCCTATTGCCAACAGGCCGTTTGCAATCCCTCCCGTTCTTCGCTGCTAACTGGATTGCGCCCCGACAGGTTGCGGATCTGGAACAACAGTACCCACTTCCGCGAACTCAATCCGTCCGTCGTCACCATCCCACAATGGTTTCTCCAAAATGGCTATGTGACCCGCTGCACCGGAAAGATATTTCACAACTGGCACACCAAGGAACAAGGGGACCGCCGTTCTTGGAGCGCCCCGGAGTTTCTGCATTACGCCAACCACGGCGACGACGCACCTCAGGTCGAGGGCGAGCTTCCTCCCAATCTCTCCACCGCCAATCTCCGTAACTACGGAAACGGTCCGCTCTGCGAGTGCCGTGACGTGCCGGACGAAGCCTACTACGATGGCCGAGTCGCTACCGAAGGCGTCAAGGTGATCGCCGAGATCAAGGATCAGCCATTCTTTCTGGCTGTCGGCTTCTGGAAACCTCATGCTCCGTTCAATGCGCCCAAAAAGTATTGGGACCTCTACCAGCGGGAACAGCTTCCGCCGCTCCGTGGAGAGCGCCCGGAGGGAGCGCCGGAGCTCGCGTTTCACGCCAGTACCGAGGTCCTCGGCGCCGGTGCCAACAAGGTCACACCATCGCCGGCGCAGGCTGCCGAATGGCGGCATGGCTATTATGCAAACGTCAGCTACCTTGACGCGCAGTTGGGCAGAGTCCTCGACGCGCTGGAAGAGCAAGGCTTGGCCGAAAAGACCATCATCGTGTTCTTCAGCGATCACGGCTACCACCTCGGCGAACACACCCTGTGGGGCAAAACCTCCACGTTTGAGTATGATGCCCGCGTCCCGATGCTCTTTTCCGGCCAAGGAATCCAGGCTGGCGTCCGCACCAACTCACTCGCCGAGCTGACCGATTTGTTTCCCACCCTTGTGGAACTTTGCGGACTCAGCACACCGGGCGGACTCGACGGCCGCAGCCTTGTTCCCGTCCTGCGCGATCCCACCGCGACCGTTCACGAAGGCGCCTTCAGCCAACATCCCCGTCCCGCCTACTACGACCGCGAACCCTCCGGCACGCCCACCGCCATGGGTTACAGCGTGCGCACGCAGCAAGTGCGCTACACAGAGTGGCGGGACTGGAAAAGCGGCGAGGTCGTCGCCCAGGAGCTTTACGACCACCAGACTGATCCCCAGGAACTCCGCAACGCAGTCGGCGATGCCAAGCTGATCGAAACGCAAAAGCGAGCTCGTGAATTGCTCCTCCAGCAGTTCCCTCAACGCTCCAGCACGAGCTTGTAAGGATATCTCCGCTCCGCATTCCATTCGCCGACGTAAATATCTCCGGCACGGTCCACATAGAGGTCGTGGCCATGCTTGAAGACCGGGGCGGATTGATACATCGGCTGCAATTTGCCATCGATATAGACCGGTTCGCTGCCTCCCGGGGCGCTGATCACTTTCTTTGACTTTCGATCCAGAATGAGGATGAAACCGGAGTTGGAGAGCTTCTTCCCCGTCCCCTTCTCCTTGCTCCAACAAACTGCCGTATACATCTTGTCGTCCCGGAAGGCTAGCTGCCCCGCATAGGTCCCCGGCAGGTCCAGAGTTTCGACATAGGTCCCATCGAGCTTGAACGCCTTCAGCTGACTTTGAGCGCGCGACGGAATCCAAACCAAAGGTCCGCGTGCATCGGTGGTATCAATGGAGATTCCATGTGCGTTGCTCAGATTGGCCGCATCCTTGCTCGGGCCGCCCCACTTGTTCAGCAACGCCCCTTCCACACTGAATTCGTAAATGAAGTTCGATCCGTAGCCGTCCGCGATCAGTATGGTCCCGGCGGGCGTCACCGCCGCATCGCAGGGCAGGAACTTGCCATCGCGCACGCCAAGCTCAGCGGGCGTGGGGAATTTGCGCACCACTTTGCCCTCGGTCGTGAGCAGCGTCACCCGGCCCTCCCCGGGGGTTGGATTCCAACCCTCCGCCGCAAAATGCCACCCACAGTCGATATGCAGAAGATACTCGCGGCCGCCGCTCTCAAAGATTTCCAAACCGTGTCCGCCCCCGAGGCCCGCGCGAATCGAGCGCACAAAACGTCCGTCCTTCTCAAACACGAGGAAGTCATTCTGCGGATGGTCGGTGACCAGATAGATGCGTCCGGCGCGATCTTCCGCCAGCCCATGCGCATTGATCACCGGAGCCACCGAGGGCTCTACCTTGGCCCAGCTCGTGTTGATCCGGTAACGCGCGCTGCCGTGGCCGAGCAAAGAGGAATCTTCCGCCAACGCCACGGAACCCAGGCAAAGAGCGGAAACAACGGGTAAAAAAGTACGGTAGGAGACCACAGCGGAAAAGCACGTCTCCACGCCGCAAGAGTTATCAACCCTCTCCTCGTCCAGCGCACCTGCCTTGGAGGCAAGTAGAGCCAACCCCACCCAATTCGCTCTTGAAGATCGTATCTGCTCTTTTGCTGTTGGCCCTGCTCGGCTCCGCCTGGGCCACGCCGCCAAACATCGTCATCCTCTATGCCGACGACATGGGCTACGGCGATCTCGGCGTCCAAAACCCGGAATCGAAGATCCCCACCCCCAATCTGGATCGCCTTGCGCACGAGGGAACCCGCTTCACGGACGCTCATAGCTCATCGGGCGTCTGCACGCCCAGCCGCTATGCACTGCTGCAGGGGCGTTACCACTGGCGGAAGTTCCACGGAATCGTCGGCAGCTTCGATCCACCCGTCCTGGATGACGAGAAGACCACCTTGCCGGAGCTCCTCAAATCCAAGGGCTACGCCACTGCCTGCATCGGCAAATGGCATCTCGGCTGGGACTGGAACGCGATCAAGAAGCCCGGCGCCGTGGCCGCGGATGGCGAGAAGAACGGCAAGCAGGTCAAGGGCGCAGGCGGCTTCGCTCCGGATGCGTTTGACTGGTCCAAGCCAATCCCGGGCGGCCCGTTGTCCCATGGGTTCGACGAATACTTCGGAGACGATGTCCCGAACTTCCCGCCTTATGCCTGGTTCCAGAATGATCGCGTCGTCACGGAGCCGACGGTGCCCGTCGCGACGCCAAAACCCGCCGCGGAAGGAGACTGGGAAGCGCGTCCGGGACCATCGGTGAAGGACTGGGATTTCTGGGCCGTGATGCCCACGCTCACCGACAAGGCGGAAGAGTGGATCGCGCGCCAAACCAAGGAGAAACCCTTCTTCCTCTACCTTCCGTTCACGTCACCCCATGCGCCGATCGTTCCCGCCGCCGAGTTTGAGGGTAAATCCAACGCAGGAGGCTTCGGCGACTTCGTTGTCCAGACGGACGATACCGTCGGGCGCGTGCTCCAGGCATTGCAAAAGGCGGGTTTCGCCGAGAACACCTTGGTGATTTTCAGCGCCGACAACGGTCCCGAGCATTACGCCTACGAACGGGTCCAGAAGTTCGGCCACCGCAGCATGGGCCCACTGCGCGGACTGAAGCGCGATCTCTATGAAGGCGGCCACCGGGTGCCCTTTCTCGTGCGCTGGCCTGGCGTCGTTCCTGCCGGAAAGGTATCAGACGGCTTGCTCAGCCAAATCGATCTCTACGCCACCATCGCCAAAGTCATCGGAGCCGAGATTCCCGCCGGATCCGCCGAAGACAGCTACAATCAACTCGCGTTGCTCAAGGGCGAAGGCCCCAGCGCCCGCCAGACGCTCGTCCACAACACCAACCCCAACGGCTATGGCCTGCGTCATGGCCAATGGCTGCTCATCGCCGCCAAAACCGGCGGCGCGATTTCCAAAGTGCCGGCTTGGTTCGACGAATCCAATGGATACCAACCCAATTCCCTGCCCGGCGAGCTCTACGACTTGAGCACCGACCTGGGCCAACACCGCAACGTTTACGCGGCCCAACCGGAGCGAGTGCAGGAACTCGGCCGATTGCTCGACCAAATCCGGGCACGCGGACAAGTGCGCTGATGGCTCACGCCGCGTGGCGCTTGCGCGTCAGCATGATCTCATTGCCTTCCGGGTCCACGCACATCGCCAGATGCGGCGGCTCGCCGTTTTCCGGCTGAGGTTCCCGCACCAACTGACCGCCCGCCGCCACAATCTCCGCCGCGCCCGCGATCACATCCGGCACCTGAAAACTCAATCCCGTCCAAGTCCGGCCACCCTCGCCACCACCGTGAATCCCAATGATGCCGCCACAGATCTCCACCTCGCTGATCACCTCATTCTGCTTCAGCAGCTTCCCGCCCAGTACCCCAGTGTAAAACCCCACCGCGCGGCTCATATCCACCGCCCAAATCACATATTTCATCCGCTCCACCGTCATGCCGTAGCCCATCGCTCAGGCGGTGGGTGATGTCACTCGGTTTCCAACGCGCGCGGCCCAATCTCCTCCCCACGAAACGTTCCGGCTCCGACACATCCAAAGTGGCGAAGGGAGAATTCGCAGAGAAAATGGTGGAATCGTCTTTGTTTCGTCCGTTCGCGCTCCCGAAACGGGGGAACGGTCTTTCCGGCGTCAGGTAGCGCTTCCTGAATCGGAGGACTCGTCTTTCCTGCGTCGGATCGCCCGTCCCGAAACGGCGGAGCGCTCACGGCTGCGTCCGGTAGCCGTTCCTGAAGCTGCGGAACCGTTCTTCCCGCATCCGAGTGCCTTTCCCGAAATTTCAGCATCGTCTTTCCCGCGTCCCCGCGCCGCTCCCGAAACTTCGGAATGCGCGTTCCCGCGTCCTTAGGGGCATTCCGCAGGCGGAACCATCAGGTCACAGACGGGCTTCCGGCTGACTCACCGCCGCTCGTTTCCGTCAAGCCCCGGCAAAGGGAAACCCAAACAGACACGAAAACCCCGGCGTCCAGTGCGATCATGCGGGCTGCCGCCAGTCCGGCAGGCGCACGGTCAGCCACTGGCCAAAGGCGACGGCGTCGTCCCAGACCAAGTCTTCAGCCGGGTGATTGTCCATGTTCTGGAAGGAGTTCCGATGCTTGATCGCTTCCATCTGCGTCCACACGGCAAACTGGCGCTGGGTCACCGGGGTTTCCCCCATCCAGTAGTGCCGAGTGATCTGGACTTGGTGTGGTGGTTCCTCCCAATCGCATTGACCTCGCGATCCCATGACAAAGCGGCCCGCGGGAATCCGACGGAATCCCATCGCCACACCTCCCCTACCGAGCGCGCGGGTCAGATGGAGCGTGATCGGCCGCTCGTGTTGCATAGATCGGGGAGGAATTCCACTACGCGCCGCGAAGCTGAAGGGCCAATCCTCGGTTTTGTGAGACTGGATCGGTCGGGCCACAGGTCCAACCTACGTTGAAGGCTAGTCGCGTCAGTTTCGTAGGTTGGATCTGTGATCCGACCGTAACCCATCGTTCCGGCGCACAGGAGACAACTAAGAAGGTGACAGTTAAGAATCTGCACTGTGGTTGAACACAACCGGATTTAGTAACGGCCGCGCAACCTTTGCCAGCCTCGAACCATGGAGCGAAATCGACCGACGTAGTTGCCGTCACCCTACCCTACTTTCGCGATTTGGTCTTCCAGTGAGTGCAATCTCCGCTTCTGCCTTGGACTGCAGGCGACTTGTCGCCGCTTTTCGGAGGAGGCTTGCCGACGAATTGGACTCGTGGTTCCTCAGCGAGCTTCGGACCGGAAGGCTGAGACAAGTCTCAGCACTCCGACGCCCGCTCCGGTCCCATCCCAGTCCGGCGGCGTCGAATCGGAATTCTCGGGAATTCCGCTACGCGCGCTCCTTGCTCGGCCCGGGCTGGGACCTCCGCTTGTTGTTTTTCTTCCGGATGGATTCAAGACGGCTCCGCCAGATCGCGCCCCAAACAGACCCGAAACCCCTGGTCCCCGTACCGCCTGTTCAGCCTCCTCCTAGCCCGAAAGCCGGAACGGCAGTACCCGGCGGAGATGCCCCACGAGCCGCCGCGCGGCACGCGATACGGGTCCTCTTCGCGCGGCGCGTTGTAAGGATCTTGGAAGCCGCTCACTCGTCTCGCGTAGGCCCGGTCGTCCCACGCATCAGCGCACCACTCCCAGACATTTCCATGCATGTCGTAAAGCCCGAAACCGTTGGCGGCTTTGGCACGCACCGGCTGGGTCGAAGAGTTTGAGTTCTTGTTGAACCACCCTGCTTCGGCCAACGCACCCACTCCATCCCCGCTCCAATACTCCGAGTCCGTTGTCTGCGAATCCGTCCCGGACCGGCACGCGCGCTCCCACTCCGCCTCCGTCGGCAAGCGCGCCACCATCCCTTTGGGGATTCCACCCCGGCATCCCTTCGTCAACCATTGGCAAAACGCGGTCGCTTCATTCCAATCCATGTTTTCCGCAGGGTGATCGGGTTTGTCCTTAAAATGGTTCTCGTGCTGGATCTTGGCCGCCTTCGTCCACACCGCGAACTGCCGCTGCGTCACCGGCGTTTCCGCCATCCAGTAATCCCGGGTGAGTTCGACCTCGTGCGGCGGTTCTTCATCCTCGTATTCCCCCCGCGCCCCCATCACAAAGCGCACCGCCGGGATGCGGCGGAAGACCATGGTCACTCCGCCGCCGAAGAACGGACGGGTCAGGTGGAGCGTGAGGGGCCGGGAGGGCTTCATGGATTGCGGCGGGTTTTCCTTACACGCGAGGATGTGGGGTGTGCAAGTGGGGCGTCTGGGAGCCTAGGGAGAAAGGATCCCGGGAATGGTAAGTGACGATTCCACGAGGCCCAACGGGCCGGGACGCTGCGCGAGTTGAATATTGAAGATTGGAAGTTGAAAATTGGAAGTTGAGCGTTCGCCGAAGTCCCTGCACTTCCCACGCACCCACAGGCCCAACGGGCCGGGACAGGACAGCCCAGGGCAAAGCCCTGGGATCCTCAAAAGGAAAGACCGAAGCGCTGAAAGCGCGAGACAATCGGCGGATCGACCGGGTTGTCCCGCCCCTTCAGGACGGAAACCGATTGGATCCAGATTCCCAGGCCTGCGGTCGCCAAAGGCGCCCTCCGGCCTGGGCTACCTTGTTTCGGCCTTTCAGGCCTGCATTTCCATCCTTCGTGTCTCTTCGCGCGCTTCGTGGTGAAATCGTTCCGGCTGACCGCTTTCCTGGCTCGATTGGTTGCTTTGGACATTTTCCAGGGTTGAGGCAAACGTGAGGGCGCCATGAGCACGCGCCCTGCCTCCGCCACCGCCCCCCAGGATGAAGCTCTCTTTTCGCCCGATCAGGTGCCGGACTGGCTGGCGTTGGAGGAAGGATTCCGCCACCGCGTCACCAAGATCGTATTGGGACAACCCGACGCGAACAAATCGGTCGAGGCCGCCACGCTTCCGCCGGATCTGGCCGCGTTGTTCCCCCGGCTGACGCACTTGCATCTCTGGGGGCTGAAGGGATTGACCACTTTGCCGGACTTGCCCGCCGGTCTCCAGGCATTGGACGTGCGCCGGTGTCGGGATTTGGAAACGATCCCGCCGCTCCCCACCGCTGCGTTGGGGACCATGGTGCTGGAAACCTTGCCCCGTCTGCGCGGAATCCCGGCCGATGGAGCTTTCCCAGTGCTCACGGATCTCAGCCTGAAGGAATGCGCGGCCCTGGATGCCGGTTGGATGGTGACGTTGGTGCAGAGCCGGGCGCCGCGGCTGCGGTTCTTGAATCTCTCCGGTTGTTCCCAACTGGTACGCCTGGACCAGTGGCCGGAGAGCTTGGTGGACGCCCGCTTGGACGGCTGCACCGGCCTCCAAAACCTGCCCAAGCAATGGCCGCCCCATCTGCGGCGCATCACCCTCCGCGGAGTCGCGGCCTTGCCGGGTCCTTTGCCACCGCTGCACGGGGAACTAGATTGCGTGGATCTGCGCGGAATGGAAAAACTGACCGTGCTTCCCAAGCTCCCGCCCATCCCCAAGGAACCCACTCAGACACCGCGCCCCCGCACGCTCTATCTGCACGGCTCGGGGATTTTGGTGCCGCCAGCTTCCGAACATGGAGCGGATGCGGACGAGAACGTGGCGCAGCGGACCCGGGCTTTTTTCAAGGACGTGGAGGAAGTGGGGAAAGGAACGGTGAAGCGCTGCAAGCTGCTCATCCTGGGCAACGGAGGCGCCGGGAAAAGCTGTCTGGCCCACGCTTTGGCGAACGCGCCGCTCCATGGCCAACCAGTCAGCGAGACGAACAAGCCGCTCAGCACCAACGGGATTCAGTTCTTCGATTACCAAGTGGGACCGGCGGAAGACCCGACCCACCTCCACATTTGGGACTTTGGCGGGCAGGAGATTTACCACAATACCCACCAGCTCTTCATGAACACCGGCAGCTTGTTCGTGGTGGTCTGGAATCCGGATCAGGGCGACGCCCCGCCCACGGATGCCTACGACGGCGGGTATCAGGACGAGCGGCGTCCCTTGAGCTACTGGCTGGATTTCATCCACCAAGCCTGCAAGCCCCGCAAACCACGGATCGCCCTGGTCTGCTCCCAAAAGACAGCGTCCTCCCCGGAACTGGAAGCACGTTGGAGGCGGGAGATCCCAGAAGCGTACCACGCGGCCATCGAGTGCTATTACGTCGATTCCCTCCGGCAGCAGGGGGAGATGGGAAAGCTGAAGAACTGGCTCGACAAGAATGTCATCGATCTGATCCAGGCCCAAGGAACGGCGGTGCCCTCCTACTGGGAAGTGGCTCAAGACCTGGTGGAAGGCTGGGTCACCCGGCTCAATGATCCGAAAACGGCCGCCAAGTTCGTGGAGACCTACCGGCAGATGCCGATGGACCGGTTCCGCAAAGAACTGGAAACCGCGATTCCTAAAGCGTCCGGGGCACAGTATGCCAAACTGCGGGAGAAGTGGAAGCAGCGCCGCTTCGATCTGGGGCAAGAGCGGCGCGTGGAGCGCACCTTGGAATTCCTCACCCACAGCGGTTGGGTCTATTGGAAGAAGGATCTCTTCGAATGCCGGGTCATCGTGGGACAACGTTGGGCCTTGGAAGGGCTCTACGCCATCTTGCAGCGCAAGGCGGCGGTCTATGCGTGGCTGACCGGGAACCAGGGCCGCTTCAAACTCTCCGAGCTGGCCTCGGAATGGAAACGATGCGGCTATCCCGAGGAGTCCCACGAACTGCTGCTCTCCTTCATGCGCCAATGCGGGCTCTGCATCCAACTGCGGGACAAGAAGGACGCCTGGGGCAAAGAAGCGGTTTACGTCAGCTTTGAGCATTTGCCAGAGGCCCCTTTGGAGTGGATGGAAGCGGTCACGCCGAGCGATGATTCTACGTCGGTGCCCTCAGCCGGGGTCCACAAACGGCATTGGCAAAGCTTCCTCACCCAGGCCGGGGAATACTACGGCAGCGCTGCCAGTTATGCGAAGAAGGCACTCTTTTGGGAGAACCAAGAAGGCCAACGCATCCTCGTCCGGTTCAAGCCACAGGCCCGGGGGCTCGGCGGCACGTTTGATCTCTATGTGCAGGGTCCGAAGGCAAAAGAACGGTTGGCTGAGGTGAAAGACTTCCTCATCGGGTTCTTGCCGGAATCCGAAGGCCGTCCGCCGGAGAACACCGCCCAAGCCCTGGGGGAACGGCGGCACCGGCTCAAGGTCTTCCTCAGCTATGCGCGGGACGTGGACGGAACCGGGATCGAAGCCCCGGTGGATGCCGTGGAGAACCATCTGCGGCAGTTCGAGCAGTTCATCGAGGTGATCCGGGACAAACGGGAGCTGGAGAGCGGGGAAAGCATCAAAGAGTTCACCGCGAGCGCCGGGGCGGCGGACAAGGTGATCCTTCTCCACAGCGACCGGTATTGGGGCCGACCGTATTGCATCCACGAGCTGCACGCCGTCTACGAAAAGTGCCTGGACGGGAACCGCTTCAATGACTTTGTCATCCCGGTGGAAATCCCGGGAAGCCGCATCCGGGAGGCGGACGGGCGTGATGCCTATGAGAAACAGTGGGACATCTACGCCGGGGAACCACGCCCGTTTGCCACGCGCGAAGAATTGCGCACGGTAGCGAAGGGTCACATCCACGACGTCCACGATCGCTTGGCCGACCGGCTCGCCATCAACCTAAAGTGGAGCGATGGCCCGGAGACGGTGTTCGCGGAGATCCGCAACCGGCTCGGCGTGGAGGCGATGATCCAGGCGGCGGCCAACCGGAGATGACCTCCCCGGCAACCGAATTTCCTCACATTCCGCCCTTGATCTTTGACCTCACCGGGTACCCATTCTCACCGTATCCGCCAAGATTCTCCTGACCGGATACACTTCACTCGAACTTCCCCGATCTTATGCCTCGAATGCTTTCGGAGCGTGACTCCGCCTTCCTTGTCGTCAATGGTTCTCGCCGTCACGTGCGCTTGCTGCGCCGATACCGATGTGAGGAGCTGATCAAGGGCATCGAACCCTTGATCACCGATCTCGCGCAAAAGCGGCAGCTTTGCGAAGAACGCGTGCTCGATGCGCAGGCGGCCCTCGATGCCGTCGTGGCGGCGGATGGGGATTTGGATGACGCGGTGCGCAACCTCTTTGATTCGGCGAGGCAGCACGACCGCTCAAACCCCACCGCGCCAGCTCTTCCCGATCTGTTTCCCAGCGGCGGCTTCAGTTCCGTCATTGATCTGCCCCGCACCGATGAGCCAGATGCCGTCGATGCCTTGGCCAAGAAACTGGACCTGCTCGGCAGCGGACATGACCTGGCGCCTCATGCCGCCAAGTTGCGTGAAGCCGCCCAAGCGGTCCGGGAAGCCCTCACCATGCACCGCGAAGCCATTCGCGCCCAAAAAGCCGCCGAAGCAGAGGAAGACATCGCAAAAAGCGCCCTGCGCCGGAAATACGAAGCCAATTACCTCGACGCCCGCAAGCAGTGGGGCCGCCTCGTGGCCGACCGGCTCTTCCCCAATCTTTATCCCTCCAAGCGCTCCGGCGCCGACACTTCGAAAGTGGTGAAGGGTGATTTCGCCGAGAAAACGGCGTAATCATCTTCCCCGCGTCCGATTCACCTCCCGAAACGGGGGAATGGCCTTTCCGGCGTCCGGAAGCACTTCCCGAAACGGGGGAATCGTCGTTCCGGCGTCCGGGAGCACTTCCCGATTCGGGGGAAGCGTCGTTCCCGCTTCCGGTGGCATTTCCCGAAACGGGGGAATCGTCGTTCCTGCGTCCGGTGCCACTCCCCAAAACGGGGGAAACGTCGTTCCTGCGTCCGGTGCCACTTCCCGAAACGGCGAATCGTCGTTCCGGCGTCCGGTGGACGATTCCCCCAGATTTGGGAGCGGATTGGGGTGGATGAGACCGGACTGCGCATGAATTGAAGTTTCCGTTTCCACGTCAGCCCGAGACCATCGGAAAGCGGCGCTCTACGCCAGCGCGAACGTGGCCGAGTATTGGATCGTGGACGGTGACCGTCTCCGGATCGAGCGCTTCACCTCGCCTCTGCCGGAGAGCGGCGAGTACCAACATCACGAGATCCTGACCAGCGAAGCGGCCGTGACATCAGTTGCACTGCCACAGTTGTCCGTCCGCCTCAGTGACCTCTTCCAGAAAGGTTGAGGCGACCGGCCATCTCCGGGGTCTGAAATTCCCATGGGACGTGCAACTATTAAGCAGCTTAACGGTTCTCAAGACCGGAGTCCCGAGGCGCGTCTTTCGGCATGGACTGCGGGGACTTGTCACCGCCTTTCCCGACGAAGCTCGGACTGCGGGGACTTGTCACCGCCTTCAGAACCGAAGCTTGCTGAGGTTCAATCACGAGGATGACTCCTCAGCAAGCTTCGTCGGGGAAAGGCGGTGACGAGTCCCCGCAGTCCGAAGACACGGCCGCTCCGGGCGTCACGCCGCACCGCACAAAGTTCTTCACATTTCGCGTGGCCACGGTGAGTCCATGGAGCTGGGCGGACGCGGCGATCATCGTGTCCTCGCTTCATTCCTCAAAGAACCGGGAAGGTTCCAGTGAAGTGCGCTCGCTCCGGTCAGGCTCCGTCCACCAGTCTTTCACCGGACAGCTCCGGAGGACATCGATCAATCGCGGCTTTGCAGGGGAGTCTTCGAATTCGGTGACCCTCACCCGATAGTCTCCCCGCCCGATCCGTTCGATTTCGCACGCTTGTCCGGGCTTCAACTCATCGGCGTCGCGAAGGGCGTCCGGGAACCTCAACGATCCATCGGCGGAAAGCGTGGTGATCATTGATGCAGCCTACGCGTTTGAGGGTGCGGCTGGACTCTCTACGCCCCGGCCCCTCCGCTCTCGCGCAAACGGACAGCCAGCTGTTGATGCCTGGCTTCCAGCGACAAAGCCCGTGCTCCGGCTGCGCTTTTCTCCAACACCGCCGTCACGGCGTCCCGGTGATCCGCAAACCAGGCCAGGACCGAATACACCTCCCCAAGCGTCAACTGGGGAGAGTTCACCACCAATTCCTCCGCGCTCCAGCCATGGGCGACATGATTGGCGATCAAATGAATCGCCTTAAACCCGGCCCTCTCAATCACGGGAAAGCCGTCCTCGGCACGAAAGATCAGGTGCGGATAACGCTCGGCGGTCTCGATCACGGATTTCACCTTACGAGGTCCGTCCGCAGTTCTCAACTTCCAACACACTGGGGCCAAGAGGCGGGCCTTTCGGCATGGACTGAGGGGACTCGTCACCGCCTTCAGAACCGAAGCTTGCTGAGGTTCAATCACGATGATGACTCCTCAGCAAGCTTCGTCGGGAAAGGCGGTGACAAGTCCCCGCAGTCCGAAGAAGCCGCCCTCCGGGACGGGCTACCGCCCTCCGATCAGGCTCCGGCGAGTCGCCGTCCGCTACTGGCTGGCTAGGTTAAGGACTGGGCGGAACCCCAGGTTGTTGTTGCGGGCCTCCGGCGTGTTTCTGAGGCGGATGGCGGACCGGCAGTCCCCGGCGTTGCTGCTCCAGCTGCCGCCCCGGATCACCCGATTCGAGGCCTGCGGGGGACCCGTAGGATCCGTGACCGGCGCGGAGCGATACGGTCCATACCAATCCAGGCACCATTCCCAGACATTCCCATGCATGTCATAAACCCCCAAGGATTGCCTTGCTTTTCACCCACCGGATGGGACTTGAACCAACTGTTTAAAAGGTACCAGCCCATCTTGCCCAAACTCGTGTGCGCATATCGTCCCTTGGTGCCCGCCCGGCATGCGTATTCCCATTGCGCTTCCGTCGGCAGAGTGTAGCCCCGCCCATCCGGTTCCGGACCGAGCCTGGCGCAAAACGCCATCGCATCGTCCCAACTGACGGCTTCCACCGGCGCCTTCCGTCCGGATTTCGTGAAGTGGCTCGGATTCGTCCTCATCAGCTTCTTCCACTGTTCCTGAGTCACCGGAAACCGGCTGATCCAAAAGCCCCGCGTCAGCGTCACCTCGTGCTGGGTTTCATCGGAAGAGCGACCCGGCTCCGACTCCGGGCTGCC
The DNA here is from genome assembly GCA_945883495.1 of Akkermansia muciniphila. Classification (GTDB taxonomy): domain Bacteria; phylum Verrucomicrobiota; class Verrucomicrobiia; order Verrucomicrobiales; family DEV007; genus V1-115. The sequence continues at coordinate 35,293 of CAMCXS010000011.1, read as the reverse complement.
CATGAGGAACTTCCCCGGCGGACACCAGATCATTTCCAGGCCGTGGCGATTGGTGAAATTGGACTCGGCCGGGGAACTCACTTCCTGGATGAGCGGAATGGTCTTGGGAACTTTGGATGTAGCCGGAGCGGCTGGCGAACTCGCGCCCATCACCCGGCGCAACTCCGCCGCCACCCGTGCGCGATCGGCTGCGGTGTTTTCCGTGAAGCGGATGTGCTGGAGCTTGCGCAGGAAGAGATGGAGGTCATCCACCCGGCACTCCCAGTAGATCAACGGGATGATCCGCCCCCGGCGGTGTTCCATGGCCCAGTCCACTTCGACTTCGACCCATTCCGAAGCCACGGCCTCCGGGGAGAGCACCACCAAGAACCAGGGACAGCGCTCCAGCCCGTCCTTGATCTCGCGCCGCCATTGATCGGCCGCTGTGATCCGCTCGTCGGAATACCATGGATTCCAGCCCTCCGCCTTGAGCATTGGGAGAATGGCGCCCACCACGAAGTCCCGGTTCTTGCTGGAGTGACTGACGAAGATGCCTGACATCAAGGCGCATCGATAGCACGGAGTCCATTGCCAGCAAATCTCTCCGGAAGGAGAACTAGCCCGGCGGGACCTTCGGACGCGGCTTCCAGCTCATACGAGTTTGCTGAGGCGAGTGAATCCATCGTTGCACCTCAGCGAACTTCGGTTATGCCCTCTCGTGCGCGTTGTCATCGATACGAACGTCCTGGTGTCTTCGCTGCGTTCCCGGCGTGGGGCATCCTTCCGGCTGATGCAGGCGTTCGGCTCGACCCAGATTGAGCCGGTCATCTCGCCGCCACTTTGCCTGGAATATGAAGCCGTCCTGCGCCGGCCGGGCCTACTGCCGGGATTCACGACGGAGGACATTGATGACTTCCTGGATTACTTCCTTTCCGAGTGCATCGAGTGCCACATCCACTTTCTTTGGCGGCCTCATCTGCCGGACCCCCAGGACGATTTGGTCCTGGAACTCGCCCTAGCGGGTGGAGCGCCATTCATCGTGACCCACAACGTCCGCCACTTTCCCGGAGTGAACGACTTGGGAATTCGCGCGGTGACACCGGCAGAGTTTCTGCGTATCCTCTTCCCGAGATGAGCCTCATGAATGTGAACATCCCCGAATCCCTCCGCCTTCGCGCGGAGTCGCTGGCCCAGGCAGACGGAGTGACGCTGGACCAATTCATCGCGACGGCGTTGGCGGAAAAGGTCGCGGTGCTGGATGCGGACACCTACATCCAAAAGCGCGCCGCGCGCGGGAGCCGGGAGAAGTTTGAACGAGTCTTGGCCAAAGTGCCCGATGTGGAGCCGGAAGCGCATGACCGGCTGTAGCCTGATGGCGACCTGTCCAAAGACTTACCCTAACGACCAGGTTCGTGGGAGCCACCTGACGAACTGGTCGATCTCCTTCTCGTTGGCTTTCGCCGTCACCATGCGCTCACAATGGTCTGGGCGAACCGCGGGCTGAAAGCGAACCCGCCGATGGCTGGCATCCTTCGGACTGCGGGGACTTGTCACCGCCTTTCCCGACGAAGCTTGCTGAGGAGTCATCGTCGTGATTGAACCTCAGCAAGCTTCGGTTCTGAAGGCGGTGACAAGTCACCGCAGTCCGAAGAATCCGCCCTCCGGGACGGGCTACCGCCCTCGGATCAGGCTCCGGCGAGTCGCCCTCCGCTACTTGCTGGCCAGGGTGAGGACTGGGCGAAAACCCAGGTTGAAGTCCCGGCTCTCCGGCATCCCCCTAAATCGGTACGCGGACCGGCAGCACCCGGCGTTGATACCCCAGCTGCCGCCCCGGGACACCCGATCCGAGAACGCCCGAACCCCACTAGGATCGACTGCATCACCGTTTTCGTAGTCACCGTCCCAATCCTGGCACCATTCGTAGACGTTCCCGTGCATGTCGTGAAAGCCCCACCGGTTCGGCTGCTTCAAGCCGACAGGATGGGTGTGAAACCAAGCGTTTCCGATGTACCACCCCAGTTCTGGAAGCGCCGGTCCGGAAAAGGGCGCTGAGATCCCCGCGCGGCAAGCGTATTCCCACTGCGCTTCGGTGGGCAGCGAGTACACCCAATCTTCGGGGAGCGTTCCTGTTTCCCGTTCCAGCTCGGTCAAAGTCCGGCAAAAGACGGACGCTCCATTCCAACTAACCCTGTCGACCGGCAACCGCCCATCCCAGTGAAACAGGCTTGGGTTGGTTTTCATGAGTTGCAGCCACTGCCCTTGAGTCACCTCCGTCTTGGCCAGGAAGAATCCGTGGCTCAAGGTCACGTGATGCAACCGTTCATCAGAGGATCGACCGGGCTCTTCTCCCGCACTCCCCATTTGAAACGAACCTGGCGGACACCAGATCATTTCCATGCCAATCCGGTTGGTGTGTGGGCGCAATGGCGTTACGGAGCTCTGCGGTGACGCCGTACGACTAGGAACTTCCAGAGGCGCGACTTCCCGTTCGTAAACCTCTTGGTGATAGCGTTCCAACGCGTCTTCCTCGCCGGTGAACATTGCGTAACCCGCGATAAACACGAGGAGTCCGACAAACCCCACCACCATCGCAATCCCCGCCACCACCGTCAAAAACACCCCGTCCCGCACCCGCCGCCAAAAATCCCGGCGCAACGACAGCCGGATGTACTCCCAGATGTCATCGATGATCACGTCCCCATGATGCTTCAGCAGCGCCTTGGCTTCTTGCAGCGCCAAGCCTCGCTGGATGAGCCGTTCCGGCGACCGGCGCTTCTCTTTCTTCTTCCCGCTCCCCTTCTCCTTCCTCGCGCTCTCAACCTCTCCTCTCTCCGCCAAGGGCGGATCCCAGATATCCCGCCCCGCCCGGATCCGGTCCCGCACCCGGAGGAAATCCCGGTTCTTTGCCAGCCAATCCTTCTGCAAGCGCGCCCACTGGCGGATCAGCGCTTCGTGGCTGACTTCCACTTTGCCTTCTCCGGCCACGAGGAGGCGGACGTCGTGGGCGCTGAAGAATTCCACGACCCGCCGTTCCGGGCCGCTCTCCGGAAGGGAGATCACCGCGCGGGTGTCTTCCCGGCCTTCCCCCGGCGTCACCAGGCTGACGAAGACGCGGCGGGCCGCTTCTTCCAGTTTCTTGTCCCCGGTCCGGAGGAGCTTGGCGAACTCGTCGTCCGCACGGCGGGCGATGGCTCCGGAAACGCCGCCGCTGTCTTGGTAGCCCTTGAAAGTGAACTCGTCCCCATCCCGGCGCAGCCAAAGCTCCCGGAGGAAGAATTCCAGGAGCGGGAGCTGGCCCGGCTGAAGGCCCACTTCATCGAGAATCACTTTGACCAGGCCTTCGGCAAAACGGTAGCCCGCCTTTTCGGCCGGTTTGACGATGGCGGCTTCGAGCGCTTCCCGGTGCATCGGGCCCAGGCTGAGCCCGGCGCGGTTGAGGTGCTCCTGGAGTTTGCCGTGCTTGAGCCGGTTGTCCCAACCCAGGAGCGGATCGTAAAAGTCTGCCCGGACGGTGAAGACCAGGGTGCAGGCGGAGTGCTTCGTGGCTTCGAGCAGGGCATCGATGAAGAGGATGCGATCCGCCTCGGCCTTTTTCCGCTCCGCTTCCGGGACATCGCGCGGGATCTGGCTGTAGAGTTCTTCCCATTGATCCACGAAGAGGAGGAGCCTCTGGCAACCGCCGCTGCGTTTGAGGACGTCTTCGATCAGTTGGGAAAGGCGGACCTTGCCGGCGCGGAGGACCTCGACGGATTCGTTGAGCCGGGCGATGCGCACCGCGCGGTCGAGATCCTCCGGCGGAGGGGATACCGCTTCCATGAGGCTGACCAATGGATCCGTGAGCGGGCGCAAGGTGAGAATCTCCCACGGCGTGCGATCCGCCTGATGCGCGGGGTTGCGCAACTCCGGGATCAATCCGGCATAGACCAAGGACGATTTCCCGCTCCCGGAACTGCCAATCACCGGGACCACGGCATGCCGGTCTTCCCTCACCAATTTCACCAAAGCGGCCACGTCGGGTTCCCGGCCGAAGTAAAACTCCCGGTCCTCCTCCCGGAACGGCAAGAGGCCGCGGTAGGGACAGACATCGTTGCGCGGATTGAACGCCGCGCCCGGAGGCGGCTGGTTGCGCAAGGCCGCGCTGAGCCGGGCGATCCCGTCAGCGTTTTCCACCCCGCCCCGGAGATCGATCCAGGTGTTCAGGGAAAGAAACCCGGTGGGCGGATCGACATCCCCGGGGAGCAGAACAGGCACGACCGGCAGGGACGGTTCCCGGGCTTTGCGGTCGAGCGCGAAGTCTTTTTCGATCTGCTGCCATTTGCCCAATCCACGCGGCCCCATGAGAATGGCCACGGATTGGCAGGCCAGGAGGGCGGCTTCCAGGCGCGGGATGAAGTTCTGCCCGGCGGCGAGTTCCCGTTCATCAAGGAACACCTCCAGGCCCTGCGCCTCCAAAGCCGCCAGGATGAGCCGAGCGGCGGCCCGGTCGGCGCTGTTGTAGCTGAGGAAGACGTCGTGCATGGCAAGGCGGACGCCTTACCCTGACGAGGAAACCGGATCAGGACAAGTGACAAATTGGTGAGGAGTGCGGGGACTCGTCCTGCCTCTTACCGATAAGTTTTCCGTACACGTTAAGGCCCGTTGGCCTGGAGGATTGCGTCGGACAGAAGGCTGCCTTTCCGGGATTCCCGGTAACGTCGGCACTCGCGAGCCCCCCAAAAAATCACTTCCGGCCAAACGCTTCACTAGTGACCAACTCGACGATCAGCTCGCGCAGCCCAAAATCCTTGGCCTTCGCTTTGGCCACCATGGCTTCCGCGAGCGACTCATCGGTAAAGCCAAACGGCCGCCCCAGCGCGTACTCGATCAGCGCCTCGCTGAATCCTCGGGCAAAGGCTTCCGGCTGAGCGGCGATGTGGTCGCGGAGTTCGAAGAAGGTTTGGAACGAGGGGCCGTTGTGAAACGCTCCGGCGGGCTCGATCGGCCAGTCCTTTTTCGCTTTGGGATCGTGATCCACGTCGCGCCATTTGCCTGCCGCGTTGAAATTCTCCAGGCCGAAGCCGATCGGATCGATCTTGCGGTGGCATTGCAGACACTGCGGTTCCTCCTGGTGCGCCTGGAGACGCTCGCGAGGACTCATCGGCTTGCCGACCAAGCGATCCAATTGCGGGACATTCGGCGGCGCGGGCGGTGGCGGGTTGTTCAGGAGTTTGCGCAACACCCAGGCACCGCGTTCCACCGGGCTGGTGCGTTCTCCATTGCTGCCCATCGCCAAGACGGCGGCCATCCCGAGGAGGCCGCCACGCGGCGAACCGGGCGGCAACGAGACTTTGCGGAACTCGTCCCCGCTCACGCCCTCAAGTCCGTAATACGTGGCGAGGAGGCCATTCACCACCACTTCATCGCTCTTCAGCAGGCGGCTGAGGCTGCCGTTTTCCCGCAGCAGCAAGGCAAAGGTTTCGTAGACCTCTCGCCGCGCCGCCGCCTTGGCGCTTTCGTCGAAGTCCCGGAATTGCTTGGTATCGAACTGGAAGAAATCGAGCCGGTCCATATCGAGCCATTGATGCACAAAGCCACTGACGAACTCGGCGGCTTTGTCGCTGGCGATGAGCCGGTCCACTTCACGGGCCATCACCTGCGGATTCGAGAGATCCGCGGCCAGCAACCGGGCGTCCGGCGGGGCGCTCCAGAGGAAGTAAGAGAGACGGGTGGCGAGTTCCGCCGGAGAGAGCGGTTTGGGCCCTTCCTTCTCGGTCACCCCGGTCTCCTGGAGATACAAGAAGCCCGGCGACGCCAAAACCACGCTGAGCGGCTCGCGGATCGCTTGCTCAAACGGCTCTCCCGCTTGGATCCGGGCGGCGTGCAATGCGGTGAGTTTGTCCAAAAAGGCGGCGGAGGGTTCTTTGCCGCGAAAGGCGCGCTTCGCGAAGGTTTCGAGGACGCGCCGGGCGTCGGTCTCACCGGCGGCGATCACGGAGGGAACGACGGCCTGCGATGCGGTGGGCAAGATCGGCCCTTCCCACTCCACCCAATCGATCCACAAAGCGGACGGCGGTCCCACTTTCGTTTCCTTCCGGGCGGCTTGGTAGACATCGAAGTCCCGTTTCACGTCACGCTTCTCCCGCAGCACAAACGTGCGGGGACCATCGGCCGAAAGATTGACGGGCACTTCGATCACCTGCGGGGCCGCCACGGGCCCGGTGATCTGCAAGGTCTGCAGCAGCGTGAATTCGTCTTTCTCAATGCGGCTGCCGAGCTCCACAAAATGCCGCTCCTTCCCGGTCCCCTCCACCGCGCCGATCCGGAACCGCAGCCGATAGTCGCCCGGCGGGACGCTCTCCACCTCGTGCTTCGTCTTGAGCCAACCCGAAGGCTGATCGGGAGGCAATGTGATCACCTCCTCGGTATGCACATTGTGAATCGTCAGCAACGCGCCGGTCTGCGTGAGGGGATCGCTCAGATACCGCTCGAAGGAGGGACCGTGCTCCTCGAACACGCGCACGCGGAACTTGGCTTCCTGTTCATCGGCAATCCCTTTTCCGAACGCGGAGGGCGGCTCTGACCGATCGCTATCCAAATACGCTTTGGCCACTGTATAGCCGCCTTTGTAATAGCCATTGTAGGTTCCGCCCACCATGGCGTTGGCGTGCAACTCCACCTCCCGGCGTTGCCGGATCGGACCACTCGCCGATTCCACTTCAATCCAATCGATCCAGAGAGCGAACTCCGGCCCAATTCCATTGCGTTGCTTGGCCTCTCCGAAGACTCGACGAGCGGCGTCTTCCGACTCATACGTCCCCTTCTCCTGGAAAAAGAATCCATGGCCTTTGGCTGGGGAAAACTTGAGCGGGATCTCCAACACCTGCGGCTTCTCCATCGTGCCCGTCACTTGGTGACTGCTCGCCACCGCGCGCACTCCGCTATCGTGTTGCGATCCGAATTCGACGAAATGCCGTTCCGCGGGCGTGTTTCCCGTGGCGGCGATCCGCACTCGAACCACATAGTCGCCCGCCGGCCAGTCACCCGGAATCCGAAACGGCTGATAGGGATTGACGTAGACATCCTCCACCGTAAGAAACGCACCGGTCTTCGTCGCCGGATGCTCCACATACGCCTTGTGATGCGGAACATAATGCACCCAATTGCGCCGCCCCTGCTCTTCGGCGTGCACCGCATCAGTGAAGCCAAACTCTACTGGCGACGGTGCGCCTGGGATACTCTGCCATTGGGCATATAGCTTCGGGTCACCGGTCTTCTTGGCCGCAGCATCCACGGCCGTAGTCCATTTCACATAACGTTCATGGGCGTCGAGACGCTCCGCAAGCGCTTTGGCGATGCGTGGGTTGCGATCTTCCGCCTCAATATGCAGGTGCCGCGGTTTCGCCCCGGATGGGGATACGAACCGCGCAAAGTGCTCATCCAAGGCCAGCCGCCCCAGGGCCAGGTATTGCTCAAACTGATCACTCGACATGAAGAGTGAGGCGCCCACGGTATCAAACGTTCCGGCGCCGCCATCCGCGGGCAACTCGCGCACGTTGAGATCCACGCCGAGTACATCGCGAATCGTATTCTTATATTCGCGCTGGTTGAGACGGCGCATGGTGATCTTTCCGCCGCTATCACTCAGGGCGGTCCGAGCCGTCACGAGCACGAGCGAAAGATCATCCAGAAAGTCCGTCTTGGCTGCTGGATCAGGTTGCTTCTCATCCTCCGGCGGCATCTCTCCGGAATTGATGGAGTTCAGGACCTTCTGCCAGAGATCCGCCCGTTCGACGCTATCGATCGTGAAGGAGATGTCATCCAGGCGGACCTTCCCCTTCTGCTTGTCCGCGTTGTGACAATCGGCGCAGTAGGAAGACAAGAACGCGCGGTGCGCCTCATCCAGCCGTGCCGAAGGCGAAGCCGCCCAAACACCAGCCGCCATAATCCACAGCAGCCCGATCGCAATCAGAATCCCCTTCTCCATCACGCCATCACCCCTGCAGCGCAGTCACCACCCCCGAGCTGTCTCCATGCCGCTCGGTATCGATCCCCATCCCATTCAGCAAGGTCAACCAGACATTGCACAGCGGAGTATCTTTCGGCAGCACGATATGTTGTCCCAACTTGATCCCGGCGGCACCGCCAGTGAGGAGTGTCGGACAATTATCTAAATAGTGAATCGTCCGGATATTGCTCCCGTAAGCCAGACACGTGGAATCAAAGAGACTCCGGCCATCCGCTTCCTTGGTAGCCTTGAGCTTGTCGATCAATCCGGCGAGCAGTTCGCTCTGCACCGTATCGCGTTTTTGGGAAGCCGCCATCCGATCCCCCGGCGTGTAATGGCTCATATCATGTGGGGCCACCTTCAGATCCAGACTTTGCAATAACGTTCCCACCGGCTGACGATACGTAATCACTCGCGTGCTTTCCGTCTGGAGCGCAGCAACGATGAGATCGTACATCACCTTGATTTCTTCTCTCCCAGCCAGCCCCGGCTTCGGCTCGGAGATTCCCGGTTTGGCTTTCGGCACGCTGAGCCATTGTTCATCCTTGCCCAGGCGCACCTCAATGTCCCTTATGCTCTGGAAATATTCGTCGAGCTTGTCCGTATCCGCCTTGGTCAAACCTTGCTGCACGCGTTTGGCGTCTTCCCTGACCGCATCGAGGACGCTGCGTTTCTGCGCCAGCATCGCCTGGCGTTCGCTCAATGGCATCGTCTCATCCGAGAACAACCGGTGAAACGCCGCCACGGGATTCTCCAAGCCCGCCATCGGTTTGCCCCGCGAATCCCAAGCCATCGACAGCCCCGGTCCGTGCCCGGAATTCTGCACGTCGGGTGAGTTGAGCTGAATCGAAGCAAATCGCGTGTCGCCGCCGAAATGCGCCGCCGCCACCTGATCCGCGCTGATGCTGTTGTGAAAGCTCTGGCCCGGCTCCGCGTACCGATTGGCTCCCGTGAGCCAGAAGGTGCTGCCCCAATGCGCTTCGTTGCTGAAGCGGTTGGAGCAACCTTGCACGATCGTGATGTCCTCGCGGTGCCGAGCCAAAGGCTTGAGTCCGTCCGGCAACTCCCAATCCGCGCCGGTCTTCGCCTTGTCCGGAAACCAAGTTTCATTGGTCACTCCCCAACCGAACCCAAGGAAGACCATTCGCTTCGATGGAATGGGGGCCTGGGCGGCGGCAAAGGCGCGGAATCCAATCGATTCCAAAGCCGGTAACGCGATGAGCGCCCCGGAACTACGGAGAAAACGGCGTCGGGTGGGAGATGTGATGGGAGTCGGTGGAAGCGCCATGGCTGCCCCCTACCCACGGACAGAACTGGCATATCTGTCAACACAATCCAACAGCCCGGGGCCTGAGTCAGAACGAAAACGGCAGGAAAGTGATTTTGCCGAGATTGCGGGCTAGCGCGACCGCTGTGACAAACTAGCGTAACCCGCTGATTTGGAAGGAGCTGGGTAGGGCTGGATTCGAACCAGCGAAGTCGAAGACAACAGATTTACAGTCTGCCCCATTTGACCGCTCTGGAACCTACCCATTCTCGCTGCCTGCGGGGCGTCGGTCTTTTGGACCGGCGAGAGGTGGCAATTAATCCGATTGAGCCGGTCGTGCAACTCTTTTTCCTTCTTGGCCGCAATTCAGCGGACCGCCGCGAAGCTTCCGGTGATCTTTTGCCCGTTGGCCGGGACCTCAACCGCTAGCGGATCCGCATCCAGAACCGTTGCAGCCGGGCCATCAGCTTCGTCGGGCAACCAAGCTCCGGCGTGTTGGGGAGTCGCGCCGGTGGGGAGGTGCAGCCTAGCTGCCTCGACGAAGCTATGGACCAGCCCTGCAAAAATCATCAGGGCCAGAAGGAGGTGGAGTTTCACAAAACAGGAGGGTTCAAATACTCTTGTCCCCGGCAGCGGCCTTGTGACAAAATTTAAAAATTTGTCATCGCGCCACAGGGGTCAGCCACTCCAAGAGACGATTGTCAGGGGTCAATCCATTCACTGTTTTCACCAGCTTCCCGTCCTGGAAGAGCAACAACGCCGGGATGGACCGAATCTGAAAGCGGGTCGCGAGCTCCCGTTCTTCATCGACGTTTACCTTCGCAAGGGTGACGCCTTCGGGAACTTTCGGAGCAACCCGTTCCAGCACCGCCAACTGTTGACGGCAAGGGCCGCACCATTCCGCCCAAAAATCGACGAGAACGGTGCCTTGAGCGACGGTGGTATCGAAGTTCGACTTGGTGAGAGACACTGGTTTCATACCAGTTCTGACGCCGTCGCGAATGAAAACAGACAGAGTTGTCTGTTCTTTCTTTTTACAGACGCCTCAAGCCATCCTCCGTCATCGGATTCGGGATCTCCACGTCGATCTGGTCAATCCGGTCCAGCGTGGCCCGGTCGAGCACGACCTCCGCGGCATCGAGACACTCGTCGAGCTGCTCGAACTGACTGACGCCAATCAACGTCGAGGCCACGAAATCGTGTTGTTTGCTCCAGGCAACCGCCAAGGTGGTGACGGAAATTCCAAGATCCGCCGCGATCTCCGCAAGGCGCCGCGTGGTCTCCAAGGTGCGGGCATTCACGAAGCGCACGGCCATGCGTTTCTGCCGTTCCCCACCGGTTTTCAAATATTCGCTGAACCGGGCGCCATCGGGCAACGCACCGTCGGCGTACTTGCCGCTGAGGACGCCGCCTCCCAGCGGAGAATACGGGAGCAAACTGACGTTCTCCCGGCGGCAAACTTGAGCCAGCTCGCTTTCACAACGGCGATTGATCAGGGAAAAGTTGTTCTGCACGGTGTCGTAGCGCGCGGTGCCATGCCGCTCGGCCTCCCAAAGCGATTTCATCACGCCCCAGCAGGTGTCGTTGCTGGTGCCAATCGCACGGACTTTCCCCTCTTGGACTAATTCGGTCAGTGCGCCGAGGATGTCGGCGTGCCGGGCGCCGTGATCGGGCCAATGCACTTGATACAAGTCGAGGTAATCCGTTTGCAGGCGCCGCAGGCTTCCGTCCACCGCGAGACGGATCTGATGCCGGTCGATGTGGGTGACGCCATCGCGGACGGGCGGTGTGAACCAGCCGTGGCCGGGACCGGCGATCTTGCTGGCGACGAGAACCTGATGCCGCGGCTTGGTCTTCATCCAACGGCCGACGATTTCCTCGGTAATCCCGGCTTTGGGCGCGCTGGGCGGGACCGGATAGAGTTCGGCGGTATCGAGGAAATTGACGCCGCGTTCAAAGGAGCGATCCATGATCCGGAAAGCCGTTGGCTCGTCGGTTTGCTCCCCGAAGGTCATCGTGCCGAGTCCAATTTCCGAAACCACCAAACCGCTGCCGCCAAGCCGTCGCATTCTCATGAGCGGACAAAGAGCCTGAAAAGAGCGGGCTGCAAAGCGGGTTTTTGTGTCAACGCAGATGAACGAGATACGGCCAAGCGAGACCCAGGGGGCAAAACTGCGAGCGGAGTTCTTGGCATCGCTGCAACCCGATGGGCAACTCTTCGGGTTGTTCGATCATCTTTCCGACGTGCTTTTCTTCGCCAAGGACCGGGACGGACACCTGCTGGCGGCGAACCGGGCGTTGCTCGATCATTATGGCTATCGCGACGAGGCCAGCTTTCTCGGGATCACGGATTTCCAGCTCCTGCCGCACAGTTTGGCCGTGAAGTTCCGCCGCGACGATTTGCAGGTCATCGCGACAGGGCGGCCTCTGGTCGATTTGGTGGAGATCTTCGTCAACCGGCAGGGCGTGCCCGGCTGGTTTTTGACGACAAAGCTGCCGATGCGCGATCGCGAGGGCGAGGTGATCGGCGTGATGGGGATTATCCAGCCGTATTCGAATCTCCGGGCCAACCTCCCTGAGGATCTCGACATCAGCCGGGCGCTCGAGGTGATCCAAGAACGCTTCACCGAGGACCTTCCGGTTGCAGACTTGGCGAAGACGGCCGGGCTCTCCGTGCGCCAGTTTGAGCGGCGCTTCCGCAAGCACCTGAAAACGACGCCGCAAGAGTTCATCATCAAAATGCGGATCTTCCGCGCGTGCCAGCTCCTCCGCGAGTCCAACCAAAGCCTCGGCGATTTGGCCTTGGAGTGCGGGTTTTACGATCAAAGCGCCTTCTCCCGCCTCTTCCGCAAACATATGGGCGCGACGCCGATGGAATACCGGAAGCGCTTCCGGTGAAAGGCGAAATCTCGCGGGAAGTGTCGCATTTCGCCAAAAACGGAACCTTTCGAAACAAGACGGCGGGCAAAATCGTGGGCTAGGATGCCGTGTCGCATCGAGAACCCCCGTTTATGATCCGTCCTCTCAGCGCCTTCCTTTTCCTCCTGGCCACCTCTGCTTGGTCCGCTCCGGCGGATGGCCCCAAGTTCTTCGCGGAAAAGGTTTACCCCATTCTGGAAGCAAAGTGTTTCGAGTGCCACGGCGGCAAGGACAAACTCCGCGGCGGTCTCCGGCTGACATCGAGCGCCGGTTTGCGCAAAGGTGGCGACCTCGGCTCCGCGATCGACGAGTCGCATCCGGAGAACTCGCTGCTTCTGAAGATGATCGCGTATGCGGACGACGAGCATCAAATGCCGCCCAAAGCCAAGCTTCCCGAAGCTGAGCTCTCCGTGCTGCGGGAATGGATTCTCCTCGGGGCGCCGTATGATCCCGCGTTGGAAATCGCCGGAAACGACCATGGCGGATTCGCGATCACCACGGAACAACGGGAGCACTGGGCCTACCGCCCGTTGACCTCCCCACCCGTTCCGGAAAAAGCTGGCGTCCATCCGATCGATGCCTTCCTCGATGCCAAGCTCGCCGAAGCCGGACTCTCGCGGAATGGGCCCGCCCCGGCGGAACAGTTGGCGCGTCGCCTTCACTACAATTTGACCGGCTTGCCGCCGACGTTGGATGAAGTGCGCGCCTTCGCGGATCAGGCGCGTCGCGATGGCTTGTCCAAGGCCGTTGCCGCCAAAGTCGATACCTTGCTCGCAAGCCCCGCCTACGGCGAACATTGGGCTCGGCATTGGCTCGACTTGGTGCGTTACGCGGAAACCAACGGCTTCGAACGGGACAACCCCAAGCCTCACATCTGGCGTTTCCGCGATTACGTCGTCGATGCCTTCAACGCCGATCTTCCCTACGACCGGTTCGTCATCGAGCAACTGGCTGGCGACGAAATCCCGGAACCGACCCAAACGTCCCTCACCGCGACGGGCTTTCACCACTTGATGCAATGGGACGACGAACCGGCGGACCGGGAGCAGCACCGCTACGACGTGCTCGCCGACAACGTGCAGATCACCGCGGAGACATTTCTGGCGACCACGCTCGGTTGCGCCCGTTGCCATGACCACAAGGCGGATCCGATCTCCCAGCGGGATTACTACTCATTCATGGCCTTCTTCCACGGAGTCACGCCGTATCGCACGGAGGGGAGCAGCGTCTCCTGGGCCAGCGCCGCCGAACGCGCGGCCTTCGTGCAGGCGCAAGCCAAACGCATCGCCGATGCGGAGGCGAAACTGGCGGCACTGGACACGGCACTGAGCGCTTGGCTCAAGCAAACCGGACAACTCGCCACCAACTCGCAAAAACCTTCCATCTGGATTGACGACGCCCAGGGAGCCGGCGCGGAATGGAGTTACACCACGGAACCGCCTTCGCCCGACTGGTACGAGACGAGCTTCCGGCCCACCACCTGGAGCAAAGGCAGGAGCGGATTTGGAACCCCCGGAACCCCCGGCGCCGTGGTTCATACCGAGTGGCGCACAAAGGACCTTTGGATGGTGACCTCGTTCGGCCTCAACGCGATGCCGGAAGACTTGAGCCTCCGCCTCCATCACGACGAGGACGTGGAAGTTTACCTCAACGGAACCGAAATCTACCGCGCCAAGGGCTACCTCACGGAATACACCACCATTGTTCTGGGTGAGACGGCTCTCAAAGCGTTGCAGACCGGGCGGAACACGCTGGCGGTGCATTGTCTGCAACGCGGCGGTGGGCAATACATCGACGTTTCCCTCCGCTCCGGCGATGGCGGTTTTGCTTCGTTGGCCGACGCGATGAAGCGTGCTGGCGAAGGGCTGCGCAAGGGGGCCAAGCAACGTTTCGGGCGCGACATCGTGAAGGAACGCAAAGACCTCGTCGCGGCGATCGACCGGATTCGGAAAGAGGTTCCTGGCGTCCCGCTCAACGCGGTGCAAGAGACCTCCGCGAATCCCGCTCCGCTGCATGTGCACCTGCGCGGTTCCGCTCACGCCTTGGGGGCCCCGGTCGTTCCCGGATTCCCGGCGGTTTTGGCCTCCCTGGACGGTTCGGAGCCGGTGCCCGTAGCGGCGGAAAGCGTGAACCGTAAAGGCGTGGTTTCGTCCGGCCGTCGCCTGGCGCTGGCCCGGTGGATCGCGAACTCCAACAACCCGCTCACCGCCCGCGTCATGGTGAACCGGATTTGGCAGCATCACTTCGGTCGCGGCATTGTCCCGAGCAGCAACGACTTCGGTCAATTGGGCGAGTCCCCCACCCACCCGGAACTCCTGGATTACCTCGCGAGCGAGTTCATTGCCACTGGTTGGAGCGTCAAGGCGATGCACCGCCTCATCCTCTCCAGCGCGGCAGCGCAAATGTCGAGTGCGGGGACGGAGGAAGGTTTGGCGCGCGATCCGGCGAACGACCTATTTTGGCGAGCCAACATGCGACGCCTCACCGCGGAAGAAATTCGCGATTCCATCCTCGCCGTCACTGGCACCCTCAACGCCGCCAGAACCGGGGGTCCCTGGGTTTTCCCGCCGCTGCCCGCCGAGGTGCTCGCCACCGCGTCCCGCCCCGGAGCAGTCTGGCCCGTCTCGCCCGATCCGGCAGACCATGTCCGCCGCTCGCTTTACATCCACGTGAAACGCAGCTTGCGGCATCCGTTCCTGGCGGACTTCGACCAAGCGGACACGGATAGCCCCTGCGCGGTGCGATTTGCCACCACCGTGCCCACCCAGGCCTTGGCGATGTTGAACTCCGGCTTCACCAACGAGCAAGCCGCCCTGCTCGGCGAACGGTTGCGCAAGGAGCAACCCGATCTCGCTCATCAGGTCCGTGCCGCCTTCTACTTAGTCACCCAACGCGATCCGGCCGAAGCTGATGAACGGGTCGCCACCGCTCTGCTCCACCGTCTCCAAACCGAGGGCGGCCTCGACGAGAAACAAGCCTTGAATCGCCTCGCCCTCCTCGCCCTGAATTTGAACGAATTTGTCTACCTCGACTGAGCCTCAACTCATGAACCCTTCGAGCAAACCCAAAGGCAGCTTTTGCGGAAACCTGCGCCGCCGCGAATTCCTCCACACCGCCGGAGCCGGCTTCCCAGCCCTTGCGCTGGCGGGCCTGCTGTCCCAAGACGGCTTCTTCGGTTCCGTCAACGCGGCCACGGCGGCGGCCAATCCCTTGGCGGTGAAGCCTCCGATGATCCCGGCCAAGGCCAAGAATGTCATCTTCCTATTTATGTACGGTGGCCCGAGCCACATCGACACCTTCGACTACAAGCCGGGGATGTACGGGATGGACGGCAAAACCATCGACGTCAAAACCTTCGGCCGCGGCGGCAAACGCAACCAGGGGCGCATCGTCGAGCCCAAGTGGAAGTTCAAACAATACGGGCAGTGCGGAAAATGGGTCAGCGACCTCTTTCCCCACGTCGGTCAATGCGTCGACGACATCGCGTTCATCCACTCGATGACCGCGGATTCGCCAATCCACGGCTCCGCGTTGCTCATGATGAACTGCGGGTCGGTCATCAGCGGCAAACCATCGCTCGGTTCCTGGGTGAACTACGGACTCGGCTCCGCAAACGAGAACCTTCCGGGTTACGTGGTCATGCTCGATCAATCCGGTGGCCCGATCTCCGGCGCCAAGAACTGGACCTCGGGCTTCATGCCGGCCGGTTACCAAGGCACCGTCTTCCGCTCCCATGGCGAGCCGATCCTCAACCTCTCCAACGCCGCCGGCATGGAGCGAACCGGGCAACGCATGGTCATCGATTCGTTGAACCAGCTGAACCAATCCCACCTCGCCGCGCGGCCGGACAACAGCAACCTCGCGGCGCGGATCGCCAGTTACGAGTTGGCGTATCGCATGCAAGTCAGCGCGCCGGAAGCGATCGATCTCAACCAGGAAAGCGAGGAAACGAAGCGCCTTTACGGGATCGACCAGCCGCAAACCGAGGATTTCGGCCGCAAATGCCTCCTTGCGCGGCGCTTGGTGGAACGCGGCGTGCGCTTCATCCAGATTTACTCCGGCGGCGCCCACAACGATGACAACTGGGACGCCCACGGGGATCTGGAGAAGAACCACACCCACCACGCCGGCGCCACCGACAAAGCCATCGCCG
This sequence comes from Akkermansia muciniphila, assembly GCA_945883495.1. Lineage (GTDB taxonomy): Bacteria > Verrucomicrobiota > Verrucomicrobiia > Verrucomicrobiales > DEV007 > V1-115. Next base: position 18,991 of record CAMCXS010000011.1, on the reverse strand, counting down.
GCCTCCTCCAAGATTTGAAACGGCGCGGCCTGCTCGAAGAAACGCTTGTCGTTTGGGGCGGTGAATTCGGACGCCAACCGACGGCGGAATACGAAAAAGGCACCGGCCGCGACCACAACGCCTACGGGTTCACCATGTGGATGGCCGGCGGCGGCGTCAAAGGCGGGGTCTCCGTGGGAGCCACCGATGAGCTTGGCAGCGCGGCGGTGGAAAACCGCTATCACGTCAAGCATCTGCACTCGACGATCCTGACCCTTCTCGGCCTGGACCCGGACGGCTTGAGCTATTTCTACGGCGGTCTCGATCAAAAGCTCGTCGGCGTTGAAGGAGCCGACCCGATCCGGGAAGTCATCGGCTAAACATCTATCGGCTTGGCCCCCAGCTCGACGCCCGCTGTTGGAAACGTGCACACACGCGTGAGAAGACCTCCGAAAAGTTTTTCGGACGTGCACTCATCGATGAACCGCACTCGCGAAAGTTTTTCGGACGTGCACTCATCGATGAACCGCACTCGCGAAAGTTGTTCGGACCCGCGCTCATCGATGAACCGCACCGGCGAAAGTTGTTCGGACCCGCGCTCATCGATGAACCGCACCTGCGAAAGTTGTTCGGACCCGCACTCATCGATGGACCGCACCGGCGAAAGTTGTTCGGAGGCGCGCTCACGCGTGAGGAGACATTGCGAAAGAATTTTCGGCCTCACCTCGCGTGAACGGCCAGCTCTGCCAAGGGCCGCTTTGCGACGAGATCGGCCGCCCGCCAGTTATTCACATGTTGTCCCCAGAATACTAACAGGTCTAAATTTTTAGGCTTTCGTCGCTTGCGCAATGTGTCGGTTTCGTTACGATGCCAACATGCATGGAGAATTCACTGCGGTTGTTTCCCGATCCGAGGACGGGGGATTTGTAGCAAGTTGCGCGGAAATTCCGGGAATCGTCGCGGAAGCCGAGAGCGAGGCGGAAGCCATTGCCAATCTCAGCGATTCGATCGCGATCGCCTTTGAGGTGAATCGTGACGAGGCCTTCCGTGAAGCCACGCCTGGGGCGCGCCGCCTCACGGTCACGGTCGATCACACCCCGGAGCCACTCGGTTCCGAGATGCTTTCCGCCTGAGTCCCCAACGGATTCAGAGGAAGCCCTCAATCATCCACAATCTTCTTGCCCGAATGCGGCGTCCGGCTAGCATGGTCGCCCGAACCATCGCCCCGTCGCTTTGTCCCTCGTCAACGTCCTTAGCGCTCGAAAGACTTATCCCTTAGGCGACACGTGGATCGAAGCCCTTCGGGGAGTCGATCTCACGATCGCTGAGGGTGAATTCGTCGCCGTCTGGGGCCCCTCGGGCTCCGGGAAGTCCACCCTTTGCCATCTCATCGGCGTCATCGATCAGCCTACGGCAGGGCGGGTTGAGTTCGATGGAGTGGATGTCCTTTCCCTCTCCGATGATGCCCGGAGCGACTTGCGAAACCGGAAGATCGGCTTCGTGTTCCAGAACTTCAATTTGGTCCCGGTGCTTTCCGCCTTGGAGAACGTGCAGTTGCCCTTGCAAATGCTCGGGGTGACGGACTCAGGCAGCCGCAAACTAGCGCTTGAGATGCTGGAGAAAGTGGGCCTCGCGGATCACGCGTCGCACTGGCCCAAGAAGCTTTCCGGCGGGCAACGTCAACGCGTCGCGATTGCTCGCGCCTTGATCAATCGGCCGGTGGTCATCGTGGCCGATGAACCAACCGCGAACCTCGACTCCGAAAATGCGCAGAGAATCATCGATTTGATGCGCAGCTTGAATCGCGAGTTTCGCACCTCCTTTGTCTTTTCCACCCACGACGAGCGGCTTCTGGCCAGCGTGGATCGCAAGGTCCATCTGCAGGATGGCTTGATCACTGAAGACGTCCGCGTCACTCCCGCATGAACTGGTTCGTCTTTGCCGCGCGCAACCTGCTGCGCAACCGTCGCCGCTCCGCCGTGACCATTCTCGCCGCTGCTTTCGGCTTCGCCGCAGTGAACGTGTTTGGCGGGTTTACCGCCTACATGTTTGATAATCTGCGGGATGGATTCATCTACGCCGGCGGCAACGGCCACCTTCAAGTCTACCGGACCGGCTACAAGGAAAACGCAACCACGGATCCGGGCGGCTATCTCGTCCCCGGTGATGTCTATGATCGCCTCACCCATCTTCCGGAAAAGGATGACCGCATTCTCCTCGTGGCCGGAACGATGGAGCTGACCGGTCAGCTCGACGCTGGGGACCGGGCCAACATCTTTGTCGCCAAGGCGTTTCAGCCGTCGCACCGCGATGTCTTTTTCAAAGAATCGAAAACTCTAGGGCGCGGCGCATCCTTCCTCGACACCGGGGATTCGCTCTCTGATGAGAATCCAAATGAGATCGGAATTGCGCACGGCGTGGAGCGGATTCTCGGCCTTGGGCTGGAGTCGGACGTGGCCTTGATGGCCCGCACCGTCGACGGCCAAATCAACGTGGTGGATGCCGTCGTCCGGAACACCTTTGCGAGTCCAAGCTCGGAGCTGGACGAAAAGCTGATCGTGTTGCCGCTGAAACTCGCTCAAGATTTGGTGCAGACTGAGGGCGTGGGCCGGATCGCGATCCTTCTCAAGCATCGTCACGACCTCCCTGCGGTAGAGCAGGCGCTGCGGGAATTTCTGGAGGCCGAGGGCGGCGGCTATGAGGTGAAGCGTTGGGACGAGGAGTCCGAGTTGTATCAGCTCACGAAGAAGATGTTCAACATGATCTTCGGCATCGTGTTTTTCATCCTCATCGTGATCGTGAGCATGAGCGTCATGAACACGATGGCCATGGCAATCATTGAGCGAACCACGGAAATCGGCACCCTGCGCGCCCTCGGATTGCGGCGAGCCGGGGTCATTCAATTGTTTGCCATGGAAGGGACGCTGATCGGGATTGGGGGAGCCATGGCGGGCCTTCTCCTGAGCGTGATCGTTTGGGCGACCATCAAGGTTCAGGCCCCAATGTGGACGCCTCCTACTATTGGCCGGAAAGTGCCACTGGAAATCCAACTGGTTCCGGAGTATCTCTTGATGACTTCCGTCTTCCTGATCGTCTTGACATTGGCCGCTGCCATCCTTCCCGCCCGGAAGGCCTCCAGCCAAGGGATTGTGGAAGCACTCGGCCACGTTTAACAGAATCCCTCTCATGACCAAGCTATCCGCCCTCACCCTCCTCGTTCTCGGAGTGGTGTTGTCCGCCCCATTATCGGCGGAAATCACTTCGAGCCAGCAGTCGTTGCTCGATGACGCCGAAATCCGTCGCGGCGTACGTTTCTCGTCAGGAATGCAATGGACCGTCAACGCCGGCAGCCAGTCCCCCAAGGAGGACGCCAATGCCACGCTGATCGTGCGGACCCAAGGAGGCAAAGCCGCCGCCGAAGTCGTGGAACCCACCACCTCCGCCGGCAAAAAGTACCTCCTGACCGGCGGGCAAATGTATTTTTACCGCCCTGGAACCAAACGGGCCGTCCTCGTCCCTCGCCGTCAGCAAGTGGCCGGTGATGCCGCGATTGGCGACATTGCCTCGATCAGCTTCCTCCAGGAATACTCCCCTTCCGCCGCTCACAAGGCCACCTTGAACGGTGAATCCTGCACCCAGTTTGAATTGAACGCGCGTCCGGGAACCACCGCATCCTACGACAAGGTGCTCCTTTGGGTCTCCAACACCGACCGCGTCTCCCGCAAAGCAGAGTTTTACACCAAGACTGGCAAGCTCATCCGCACGGCCACCTTCAAGCACGACTCCAAAATTACCATTGGAGGCAAGGAGCTTCCTTTTCTCTCCAAGCTCGAAGTCGTAGAGATGCTCGGCACCCCCAAGACCACCATTCTCAGCTTCCGCGATTTCAAGACCAAGAACTTCTCTCCCGAAGTCTTCGACGTCGATCACCTTCCAGCGGCTTCCTGATCGCCCAGGATGGCCCTGTCCGAGGCTGAATTCCGCGAAGCGAAGGAGCTCCTGCAGGCACTCCTGCGGATCGACACCTCGAATCCTCCCGGGAATGAGCGCCCTGCCGCCGAGTTACTCCAATCGGCATTGAGCCAGGATGACATCCCGGTCAGATTGGTTGAGCCCGCACCCGGGCGGGTAAATCTTGTCGGCCGCCTCCAAGGTGATGGCTCCGCGCTTCCCCTGCTCCTGAGCAGCCACCTGGACACCGTCCCGGCGGATCCCGCCCGCTGGACCCACCCTCCTTTCGCGGGAATCGAGCAGGATGGCTTTCTCTGGGGCCGCGGTGCGATTGATATGAAGGGATTCGCGATTATGGCGTTGACGGTGGTTCGCCGTTTGCGCCGCGCGGGCGTCCGGTTGAAGCGGGATGTGATCTTCGCCGCGGTGGCCGATGAGGAACGGGAGTGCGAATTCGGATCGGCTTACCTAGTCCGGGAGCATCCTGATCTGGTGCGGGCCGAGTACTGCATCAACGAGGTGGGAGGCTTCTCCTTCGACCTACACGGGACACGCTGTTATCTGATCCAAATCGCCGAGCGTGGCTTAGCCAGGTTACGCATTCGGGTCTCCGGTCAGCCTGGTCACGGTGCCAAACCATGCCCGGACGGCAGCGTGGCCCGCGCGGCGCAGGTGCTGGACCGTCTGGCGCATGCGCGTTTGCCTCATCATTGGAATGAGCCTGCCCGGCATTTTTTGGAAGGGATGATCCGCCTCAGTCGGCCGCTTGAGGCAGCCGTGCTCTCCGGTCTGCGCCATCCTGCTCTGGGAAAACTCTTGCTCCACCACGTGGTGCCCCCGGGTGAGAGACGCCTCGCCTTGCAAACCATTCTCTCGAATACCGTCAATCCCACGGTGATCCGGGCGGGCGAGGCCATCAACGTCGTGCCCTCTGAGGTGGTCATCTATGTAGACGGCCGGATCGTCCCTGGAAGCAGCGCCGCCGAACTTGTGGCCGAGACCAGGGCCTTGATTGGACCGGACCCGATCATTGAGCTGCTCCACGAGGAAGCCCCGACCGCTTTTTCGCCCGACACCCCGGTGTTCGCGGAAATGAAGCGGCTCATTCAAGAAAAGGACCCCGGTTCCGAAGTCCTGCCCTACCCAGTTTTTGGCGCCACGGATTCCCGGAACTACGCCAAGCTCGGCACCATCTGCTACGGGTTCTATCCCTTGCCGCTCCCGGCCGACCTTCAGTTTTCCTCCCTTTTCCACGGAGATGACGAACGCATCCCGGTCGATGGGTTTCGCTTCGGCATCGAAGCCTTGGAGGAACTGGTGCTACGCGTGGCGACTTAGCACTTCGACCCGCTGCCTCCCGCGCACCCGGTAGCGAATGCCCGCCCAGGTGATACCTCGCATCGGGATTACGCTCACGACGATGAGCCAGTGCACCAGAAAATTCAGCGTGGTCGTGAACCACGCAATGGACCGCGCCGCGCGAATTCTCTCCCGCATTTCCGTCGCGAACAGCTCCCTGAGATAGCGCTGACGAAGCCAGTGTGTGAGCAAAACGCTCATCGTTCCGGTCGCGATGAAGACGTAACACCCCGCATACCCACGGAACGCCCCCCACCATGTAACCGCCACCCCAGCCAACCAGAGCGAGTTAAAGACGAACGCCAACCACCAGAAAAATGGCACGTAAACCCGCACCTGAAAGTACTGACGACGAGCGAACTCCCAAAACCGGCTCCAATCGTAGTCGACCGGCGAGGGCGCCATGAGACTGCGCACGAAGACCAAGCGTTTACGGGCCTCCCGGGCCAATCGCGTCAACTGCAGGTCGTCGTTGAGACTGCCCCGCAACGCCCCCAGGACATCCAACTCATCGTAAACCTCCCGAGTCATCGCCATCGAGCCGCCCCAAAGCAACGTACACCAGGACGGGCCGCCCAGGAACGCGATGTCTCCATTCAAATTGGAGGCGATCCAGGTGATCGCACTCGGCCGGGATGGGATCAACCAGCGGTATCCGGAACTCACATCCGCCCGGTTGAGGTTGAGTGGAGCGAACAGCTGACGCAACCAATCCCGGCTGCCAACGATATCCGCATCCGCAAAAGCGACGATTTCATCATCGGAACGCAGCTGAGCCAGGGCGGCGCGTTGGTTGTGGACCTTTTGCCCTTCATTCTCCGAAAGGCCAGCCACGACGAACTCTACTTCCCGAGCCTCCTCCCCAGGGGCACGATTTGACCTCCACACGTATTCTCCCGGGCCAAGGCCCAAAAAGGCCCTCCCCTGCACGGCCGCGGGATCCTCGGCGCTTTCCGTCACCAGAATGATCCGGTACTCCGCGTAATCCTGATGCATTACCAGATTGAGGAAACCGGGAAAATCAGGTCCGGCTCCCTTGGCGGGGACGATGAGCAGGGCGCGGCGATAACGCTCTGGAATGGAGTCAGCGAAGAGACGGCGTTGCCGGCGCAGCAGCGAGTGAGAAATCAAGGCCTTGAAAGGTCCGTAGAGAACCTGCAAAAGCCAAAGAACCGCGACGACTTGAGCGACCGGAGGCAAGTGGATTGGGGCCGGTCAGAAAGGTTTGACGAGACCAGTCCAGGCAGCGACAACGCCAACCACGATGCAAACGACCCAGCCAGTCAATCCCTTGAGCACTCCATTCTTCGCCAGCGCTACGACCGCTCCGAAGAACAGCCAGATGCCGAGCTTGAGAAAGAACCAGCCCGCCGTGTAAGAAAGGTGGAGCTTCGCCATGAGTCCAAAACCGCTGAGAAGCATCAAAAAGAGCCCCACGCCGTGGAACATGAGCGCCTGCTTACGCAGCGGACCGTCCTTGCCTTGAATCAAAAGCACGGCGAGCCCGGTGAACAGCGTCATGATACCGGCCAAGTGAAGAATCTTGTAGAATAGAGGGTCCATGGCTGCGCGTGTCGTCCCTCTCCTTACTAGAAGCACCTTCGGGTTGCAAGAAGGGGAAGCGGAAATCCCCTGAATTCCGAATGATTGCCGACAGAACGGCAACGGTGTATCTGAAGTCATGACCGTCCGCATCTTTGCCACCTCATGAGGCTCGCGGACCTGTTCACCGATGCCAAGGTGACCCTCCGTTTGGCAACGCCACTGATTGCGGGACAGTTGAGCCAAATGCTCATGGGCGTGGTCGATACCGCGATGATCGGCCGACTTGGAACCACCCCCTTGGCGGCAGCCGCCCTCGTCACGAATCTCAGTCACGTCCCCCTGGTGTTCGGGATCGGTCTGCTCACCGCCATCTCCGTCCGGGTCTCCCAAGCACGTGGAGCCGCCCACCCAGAGAGAGCGCGCGCTGCTCTGCGCCACGGGATGTGGCTGGCGCTCCTCCTGGGGATCTCCACCCTGCTGGGAGCCTCAGTCCTCCTTCCCCAGCTGGGGAACTTCCGCCAAGCCCCCGCTGTGGTGGCGATTACTCCCCCACTTCTGGAGTGGATCGCGCTTTCGATGGTTCCAGCGTTTCTTGGCATCGCCGTGAAGAATCATGCGGACGCCATGGATCATCCCTGGCCACCGTTTTGGATCACCCTGGGCGGAGTGTTTCTCAATGTCGTTCTCAACTGGCTCCTAATCTACGGAAACGCGGGATTCCCCACTCTCGGTTTGGCCGGTGCGGGGATCGCCACCTGTATCGCTCGAGTCGCGGTGTTCGTGGGTCTCGTTGCTTGGTGCCGATCGTCCAGAGATCTGAGGGACTGGATCCCAGCTCACTGGCTCCGCCGCCCCTCTTGGCGCCCTTTCGCTTCCCTGGCCCGGCTCGGTCTGCCATCGGCCATGCAAATGCTGGCGGAGGTCAGCGCTTTCGTCGCCGCCGGTTTCCTCGTGGGGACACTCGGTGGCGAGCCGCTGGCCGCCCATCAGGTCGCCCTGGTCTGCGCAGCCTCCGTCTTCATGATTCCTCTCGGTCTCTCGATGGCTGTGACCGTGCGCACTGGAGCCGCCCGCGGCGCCGGTGACCGGAGCGGGCCTCGACGGATCCTCGGTGGCGCTCTCCTCGTCGCCGCGCTGTTTACGTTGCCCACCTTCGGCGTCATCGCAGGCGGCCGACACGTGATCGCCGGCTGGTTCATCACGGATTCAGCCACGTTGGAACTGGCGGCCGGGCTGCTCCTCATCTCCGCCGTTTTCCAGGCCAGCGACGCCGTCCAAGTCATTTCCATGGGCGCACTGCGGGGACTGGAAGATGTTCAGTTCCCGGCGCGAGCGGCGTTCGCAGCACACTGGTTGATCGGTCTCCCGCTAGGCTGGTGGCTTGCCTTTCGTCAGGGCACAGGTGTCCAGGGCATCTGGTGGGGACTGACGATTGGCCTTACGGTTTGCGCGGTGTTGTTCGCCAGGCGATTCTGGCGCAAATCGGGCTGATGGCTCGAATCGGAGGTCCGCCGGGACTCATCGCCAAACCTCATCGTTCACCGGATCGCCCGGCACATCAAGCACCTGCACTTTATTGATGCTCACGAAGCGCCCGTGATCCACGAATTGCCGAACGATCTTTTTGCCCTCATCCAACTCGAAGAACTGCGCTGTGGTCGCGAGGTAACCGTGGCCGAGCCAATTCACTACCACCGTGTGCCCATCCGGAAGACGTTGAAATCCGCTGATCAGTCGAAGAGGATTGTTCGGCACCTCTTCCGTCCCCAACTTCCATACGACGCTGCGCTCTCGGTCGAGTTCAAGGATCGCCTCGCCTTCGCCACAAGCAATCAAGAGATGCCCGTTGGGTAACTCGCGGACTTCGTGCGGATCCCCCGGCGTCTTGATGGAGCGGACCAGCTTCCCTGAGGCATCGAGCTCCAGAACCGCGCGATCTCCCTTGGCGCTGATAAGGTATCTCCCATCCAGAGTGCGACGGCATCCCCTCATTTGATCATGCGGATTGCGGGTGACAATTGGCACCGCGATCTCACGGGCGATCTCGCCGTCTCGGTCCACCTCCACCAGCCGCTTGGTCCCGCACTCGACCACGAGCACGCGCCCGCCAGGTAACGGCTGGCATCCGTGAACTTCCGTCCCCGGCGGGCTTGTGTATTCCCAAACAGTCTTCCGCTGCATGGTCACCTCCCGCGCCCCACGCAAATGGCTGAACAGCACATTTCCATTTGCCAGCATCCAAACATCTTGCGGCTTCTCCGCCGGAAACTCCCACTCCACGCGTCCGTCCGGATCGACAATCGCCACCTTGTCGCCACCGTAGTCGCTGACCAACACCCGGCGCCCAAAGGGGTGGATGGCTTGCATCAGATTGGGAGGCTGGAGCCGGTCGGGCACATTGTTGTTATCCCGGTCGAACGGAAGGGCGTCGTCGTAATCCTTCCGCCCGTCCCCGTCGTCATCTCCACCGGGCTGCAGCCAGGCCCCGTCCGCCGCGTGAATTTCACCGCTCTGCCTCAGAATCCGATACAGAAAGTCGGTACATTCAGCGCGCGTCAGCAGAGACACCGCAGTCTTCTCATGGGCTAGCGCTGGAAAGGACGGCAGCTTCAATGCCACGAGCCAACGGTGGAGCGTTGCCCAAGTCACCGGTGCATCGGGCGAAAAGGTGGCAGGTTGGCTTCCAAACTCCCCCCAGGCGATCATCGCTTCAATGAAAGCCCGGTCAGGATCATCCACCGGCACGTCAGAATACCGCGACGCCGCCGCAAACTCCGGCCAGTCCGGGGACTCAGGCAACGACCGCCGCAAACGCACCAAGGCTCCCGCAAGTTCCCTCCGCGTCACCACCTTCCTTGGTTCGAAGAAGACAGTGTCCGCACCCGCTCTCCAAATACCCGCGATTGTCAGCAGATTCGCCGCTTCGAAATGCGCCTCCTCCGACCTAACGTCATGCCAGGGCCAAATCAGCATCCCTGGCCCCTCGCTGCCCCGCACCAACGTGCGCTGCACCTCCCGAATCCGTTGCGGCGAGGACGCGATCGCCCGAGGAGCAATCCCCTCCCGCAACGCCAGCGCCGCCACCGTCCCTGCTGCGGTCCCCACGTGCATCATCTGCCCATGCAGCCGAAGCGAGGCCTGCACCAAACTGGTCACCCCAATGTTCTTGGAGCAACCCAGCAGCCCGTCCATCTCCACCGGCACCAAGCCACGCAAGGGAAACATCGCCCGATCTGTGTGCGCATTCCAGTCGCGCTTTCCGAAGAACTTGGGCTGCCACGGTTGAGAGGGATCGTCATCCACAAACTTCCGCCGAGTCGGATGAAAATCGATGTTGAACTGATACCCGAAGACTCCATCCGGCACCATGGCCTTGGCCCAGAGCGGAGTCTCCGAGGCAGTCCGGACGTCTTGCTCGCGCAGCACATACAGCGCCTCAAGCCTCAAGCCCTCCCGAATATAGGGCTTGGGCGGGAGTCGATCCGCAGTGCCATAGTCGTCCGCTAGTTTCATATAGCGGAACGATTGAGGATAATCTCCTACCCGTTCATGGGCGGCAGTCTGGAGCCAATAGACAAACTCCAAGGCGCGGTCTTTCGCATCCGCAAAAATGATCTCCCGTTGCGCGCGAGTGAGATTCACGATGTTCTTCCGCGACGCCCCTGGTTCGCTGGCTTCCAAGGCTTCCAGGACGTGCTTCGAAAGCGATCCCAAGGGATAATCGTGAGCCGGCCAGTTCAGAATCACCGCTTCCGTACCAACCGGCAGATTGTTGTGATAACGATCCACCATCCGGCGGTGCGTATAAATACACCAGCCCGCCATATGATAGATCCCACCGCTTCCATCCCAATCCACCCAAGGCGGCGCGTTCCGCCAGTCCGAAAAAGATCGTTCGTCGTATCGATCTGGTTTCTCCAAGGTACTTTCTTGACCCGTCTCCCGAAGCAAAGGACACCAGGAAATGGGGTTCATCTCCTGCTCTCCGTCCGCCTCCAACTTCTCCGGAGCGCTCGGTTCTTGAAACTTGGACCGCAGATCTGGGCCCGCCATATAGGCCGCTCCGCTCAGGCGAATCACATCGCCCCAATCCGTGGAGTCGAGCGTGAGACCGGCATGAATCGCCAGTTCGGTACCGTCCTGATTCCGAAAGACCACTCCGGTGACGCGTTTTCCTTCCCGGAACACCCGGTCTGGATGGAGGTGTCGCAGAATCGTGATTTGGCCCGCATACGGGGCGAGCCACTCCTCAAATATCTTCGCCGCCGCCACCGGCTCAATCGTGTGCCGCCCGCACCAGCCGTTCCCCGGGTGCGCGATCCCGTAAACTTGTCGATTGTGCGCTTCGATCCGTTCCAAAATCTCTAGAAACGCGCCGCTCGCCGGGAACTCGACTCGCTTCCCTTCCACCGTCGTCCACTCATCGATCGGTCCAATCCCCTGCGTGGAAAATTGGCCGCCCAGCCAATCGATGTCGTTTGCGAGGACGATCCGCTTCACGCCAAGCCGGGCCGCCTGCACCGCCGCCGCGCAGCCCGACTCATCGCCCCCACAAATGAGAAGATCCGCTTCGATCACTTCCGCCCCGAGAAGCACTGGGACGGCCCACAGCAGGCAGAGCCACGTTCTCATAGTTGCGTCATCGGCTGAACCATCGGCCACAGCTTGATTTCCTCGGTGACGAGGTGCGGCTCCATCTCGGCGATCTGCCGGATCAGTTTTCCAAGGTCCGCCGGAGAAATGCACTTCGCCAAAATCTCAGGGTCCCGAGGCGGCAGGTTCGCCCCTTCGGTGAAGTCCGTTTGCCCCCAAGATGGCAACACCGAGGTGACGCGCACCCCGTAAGGACGCAACTCGGTCAGCAAACACCGGGTAAACAATAGCAAGCCCGCCTTGGCCGCCGAGTAGACTCCCCATCCGCCCCAAGCATGCGTGGAGCAGGCACTCCCGATGTTCACGATCAGACCACTCCCCTGACGCTGCATGATCGCGGCAGCCCGGCGGCAACCCAGGATCGCCCCGGTGAGATTGCTGGCGATGCTCTGCGCGATGGCTTCATCTGTCTGTTCACTGGCAGGCCCGATCTGAACCCCTTCACCAGCATTGTTCACCAGCAGGTCCAGACGCCCCGTCGTCTCCAGAACTTCCGCGAACAGTCCATCCCAACCCGCGCCATCCGCCACATCAGCCACCCGATAGGAAACTCCGAGACGCTGCGCGGTAGCCTTTAGCCGCTCTGGATTGCGACCGGTGATCCAAACCTTCGCACCCGCCTCCGCAAACGCCTCCGCAATTCCTTCCCCGTAGCCCCGAGATCCCCCAGTGACCACCACGGATTGCCCAGTCAGTGCCGTCGATCCCATGAGACGATGCTCGATGTTGCGGTTTGTGATTTCAACTCTATTTTGAAAGGACAAACACAAATGGCCGCCGACGACCGCTACCGCGTCCCGATTCTCGATCGCGCCCTGGAATTACTCGAACTTTTGGCTCAGCACCCCGAAGGACTCACGCTCACGGCCATGACGGAGCGGCTGGGGATGCCGAAGAACAGCGTCTTTCGCATTGCAACCACCCTAACCCTGCGTGGATACGCCGAGCGCGACGAAGGATCCAAGGCCTATCGCCTCAGCCCGAAACTCCTTTCCCTGGCCCACCAAGCCAGCGGGGCGGAACGCATCACCTCCTTGGCCGCTCCCATTCTCACCTCGCTCCGCGACATCACCGGAGAAACCGCGTTGTTGGGAACCCTCTCGGGCCAGCAAGGCGTGGTGCTGGATCAGGTCCCATCCTCCCATCCGGTCAAAGTCGTCGTGGAGATCGGCCACTCCTTTCCCCTCCACACGGCCGCGCCCGCGAAAGCCATCATCGCCTATTTGCCCGTGGATCGGCAGGACGCACTGATCGCCAGCACGACTTTTACCCGAAAGACACGCCACACCTTGACCAGCGCCCAGTCTTACCGCAGGGAGCTGGAGCAGGTCCGAGAACTCGGCTTCGCCTTTGATCGTGGAGAAGAAAGCGAAACCTTTGCCTGCGCCGCCGCCCCCATTTTCGATCGTCATCACCACCCGATCGCTGCACTCTGGATCAGCGGACCGTCGGATCGGGTCACGGAAGCAAACCTTCCCACCATCGCGCAATTCGTGAAGGCTCATGCTGCCGATCTCTCAACCAAGCTCGGATGTCCAGGGCAACAGGAGCCCACAAAAAGCTTGGAACGATAGCAGGATCGGGATGCACCTCTGAAGATCCGTGCCAGAATGCGCACGATGCCTTCCGCGCACCTTAGTGACCCCATCGATCTGAAATCCGTTTGGCGGATCGACAAGTGGTTCCCCGAATTTCAGAGAAACCGCGGCCTGCACCCGCGGGCCTGGCACGGCTTCTCTACGCCGTTGCTCAACGAGGCCATCCAGCGCAAGAACGTGAATTGGCCTCGAATGGTGGCGAATTACCTCCGCGGTCGCGACGTGCTCGACGTCGGCTGCGGCCGCAGTCTCTACTCAGTTGGCTTCTGGTTCGCCGGGGTCAAGAGCTACACCGGAGTCGATCCAGTCCTTGACCCAGATTCCAACGTCACCAAGGATTCCCGCCCTTTGCACGGCCGGTTTTCAGAGTCCGCCTGGACACCACGCGACCTGGAACGGATTTTGCCCAGTACCCGCCTGGTACAAGGTCTAACTTCGGATCTCCCGCCAGGCTCGAAGTTCGACGTTCTGGCGATGCACAATGTCACGGAACACCTCATGCAGATCGAGGAAGCCTTCGCGGAGTTCGCATCCTTGATCCGGCCCGGTGGGAGAATTGTTTTCCGTCATCCCAATTACTATTGTTGGGGCGGCCACCACATGAAACCCCGCACCATCCGTGAGATCGTGCCGGGTGACGCGGAGCAAGAAAAGTACATCGATTGGCGCCACCTCGTTCCGCGAAGCGATTGGCCCGACAAGATCACCAAAAAGCAAAATCGGATTCGGCTCCACGACCTCCGCACGCTGGTGGAAAAGCACTTCGAGATCGAGCTATGGCAGACCACCCTCTCCACGGTGGACGAAGGAGCGGAGCGGCTCACCCCTGCCATTCTAGGAAGGTGTCCCGGTTTCGAGGCGGATGAACTCCTGACGCAGAGCGTCATTTGCGTGGCACAGAAGGCGTGAGCCTTACCGGGCAGGGCTCGTTTGGCGTTGGGGGAACAATGGATTGGCTGTCGGTGAGTTCGGTTCCGTCAGCTTTCTCCAAAACCCGCACGCCATTCCCTCCGCCCCCGGAACTGATTCAAGCATGACGATTTCCGCCTCGCCAAGAGTGGCTACGGCCGGAGAGCCGTTAACCTACACCGTTCGGGTGACGAACCTCGGCCGAAGTCCAGCCCCAGACGGCTTGATCTCGATAACGCTCAAGGGTCCACAGAACCTCGTTTCCGCCACGATCGCCACAGGCCCGATCGCGGTGCAGGACTCCAAACTGACGCTGGCAACCGGGACCATCGCGGCCCGAAGATCGGTGACTCTGACGGTCCTCACCACGCCGAACAAATCCGGTTCCGTGGTTGGTCTTTCGATTGAGGTTGCGTCCGCCGCCCGGGAACGGCGCCGGGACAACAACGAGACGGTAAAGTGGGTCGGAGTCTCTCGTGCCCCCGGCGCGGAGGATGGCATCCATGCCCTCGAATTCGCCGCCTCGGACATGGCCTGGGACTCAATCAGAGGTCGAATCTACGCCAGTGTGCCCGAACCTGACCCAGACCGCTTCCAAAGCCAAGTGCTTGCCCTGAATCCAGAATCGCTGGAGGTATCGCGGACCATCGATCTCCCTGGCAAGCCCGGTCGCCTGGCCCTGACGCAGCGTAGCAAAGCTCTCTATGTCGCAATCAACGGCGGCAACGCAGCCATTTCGCGCCTAACCCCATCGACGATGTCCCTTCACTCGAGATTCCCCCTCGCCGCCCGCGGTCGCGATAACTCGACGGTAATCCTCGATCTATGCCCCGTGCCTGGGGCCCCCGAACTTCTCTTCGTCATTAGGGGGTCCGATAGCAACGCCCCCCCCCGGGACGGAGCCATCGACCTTTACCGGAGGGGACGATCAATCCGCAGCCTCAACCCGGAGGGCAGCTTCTTCTCGTCCATAGACGCCACGGACGCTCCTGATGTGTTTGTCGCAGCCGACACTAGCCCCAAACGCTGGAGCGGTTCCGATTGCGACGCGGCGTTCTCCAGGCTGAGGGTTCGTCGCCCTTGACGCAGGCAGGACAACTATCTTTCTTGGATCGTAGTCTGTTGGGACCTGCTCAGGACCAGGCGGCAGGGCGAATCTACTTCCTTGCTGCTGATTCGAGCTCCTTTTATTGGATCATGGCAGTTGATCGCAGCAGCCATGAGATCCTGACCCAAATTTCCGTCCCCGGCACGGGCTACGACCCAGTCGGATTCCTCCGCTGGGGAGCACATGACTTGGCCTACTCGGCAGGAGGGCAAACCTAGTTGTTTCGCGATGGTGGGTTCGTTCCAAGCGATCCCGCCACGGATCTTTCCGTCACGGTCGGACTCGCCCCGGCGCCAGCCTCCGTGGGACAGCCATGCACCGCCTCCCTTCAAGTATCCAATCAAGGAGCGAACGCAGCCCGCGCCGTTCGGGTTCAAGCCTATCTGACGACTGAGGGAACGGTGGAAAGTGTGGCGGGACCCAACGGAATTGTTGGCACGGCATCGTGATGGAACCGACGGCGTCTCCGAATGAATTCATTGGCCTGCGGCGGCAGGGCGTTTTCAAGATCAATATCGATTCCGAGGGCTGCACCGCCACCGCGCCCGTGGCGGGTCTCTTCACCAACCCTGGCCCAATTGAGGGCAGAGGAAACTACCTCCTCTCCAGCTCCGGCAAACTGGTGGACTCCCAGACCCTGAGTCCCATCGCGGATCTTGGCGCCTCGGGTTTTCCGGCCCCATGCGTCGATCTCACGACGTCCCGGGCCTACTTGGTGAGTTCGACATCGATCAAAGCCTTCGCGCTAAGCGACGGCAGCCTTGCCGGGGAGTTCGTCTTCCCGGAACCATTGAGCAGCTCACCCTCGCAAGCGCTGCGCTGGGGCTCGGACGGATTCGCCCTGTCGTTCAACGACCAAGTCAAGATTGTGCGATGGACAGAGCGCCCCACCGGAGGTAATTGAAGGGAATCTGGCACCTCGGTCTACCGTAGTCGACTTCGTCACCGAAGCACACGCCCGGGCTGAGCCGATCCCTTCGGCGTATTGAGCCCATCCCCAAACTTTTCGCAAACCAGCGCTTGTCACCCGGCTCGCCCTGGCCTGGAATGCTTGCCGATGATCCCAAGTTTCGCCCTCCCCTCCGGTGACCAGATTCCCGCGGTCGGCCTCGGCCTTTGGAAGATCGCTCCTGCCGATGCCCCCAAAGTGATTCAGGATGCGATCGCCTCTGGCTACCGCCATTTCGATGCGGCCTGTGATTATGGCAACGAAGCGGAAGCAGGCGCCGGATTCAAAGTCGCTTTTCAATCCGGGCTCTGCAAGCGGGATGACCTCTGGATCACCTCCAAGCTATGGAACACGTATCACTCCGGCGAGCACGTCTATCCTGCCTGCGAGCGGACACTGAACGACTTGGGCGTCGATTACCTCGATCTTTACTTAGTCCATTTCCCGATCCCGTTGGCCTACGTCCCCTTCTCGGAGCGTTACCCGCCGGGTTGGTTTCACGACCCGGCCGCGGCGTCCCCCAAGATGGAGTTCGCCAAGGTGCCATTCCACGAGACCTGGCGCGCCATGGAGGAATTGGCCCGCTCCGGCTTGGTCCGTAACATCGGCGTATGCAACTTGACCACGGGCATGATTCGCGATCTCCTCACCTACGCGGACATCCGGCCCTCGGTGTTGCAAGTGGAGGCACATCCCTACCTCACTCAGGACAAGCTCTTGCGTTACTGTCAGCAGGAGAAAATCGCCTTCACCGCGTTCTCGCCCTTCGGCTCCCTCTCCTACGTCAGCTTGGGAATGGCTTCGGCAAATGAGTCCGTTTTGCTGGAACCAGCGGTGATGCGGGCCGCGCAACGCACCGGGAAGACCCCCGCGCAAATCCTGCTCCGCTGGGGCGTGCAACGCGGAACCTCCGTCGTGCCCAAAACCGCCAATCCGGCGCGCCTCCGCGAGAACCTGGCCATCTTCGACTTCAATCTTACGGAGGAAGAAATGGCGGCGATTTCCTCGCTCAACCGCAACCGGCGTTACAACGACCCCGGATTCTTCTGCGAAGCGGCCTTCAACACCTTTTGCCCGGTCTACGAGTGATTTTTAGAGCGCAGTTCACCGAGGATTCGCTACTATCGACGTCTGGAAAAAGTCCGCATGCTCCACGGCCAGCCGGCCAAAGGTGATGACGGCGGTCCGTCGTGAGCGTCTGATTCCAATTTGACTTGCGAAATCAACATTCGGCTTGGACATATAGCCGAATGAAGCTCTCGAAGCGCGGTGAGTATGGCCTTCGCACCTTGATCAAGTTGGGCATTGCCCGAAAGGTGAATCGCGAGGTCGTTTCCGCTTCGGAACTCGCGGAGATCGAGCGTCTCCCCCTGAAGTTCATTGAGCAGATCCTCGCCGACCTCCGCCAAGAAGGCATCATCGGCACGCGCCGGGGCAAGTTCGGGGGCTACTACCTGGAGAAAGACCCCACGCAAATCCGCATGGGCGACATGGTCCGGCTCTTCGACGGCATGCTCGCCCCGATTCCGTGCGCCAGCGAGTGCTTCTACCAGCCGTGCACCTGTGACGACGAGCAACACTGCGGCCTGCGGATGATCATGGTCGATGTCCGCAATGCCATCTCGAACATTCTCGACCGCTACACGTTGGCCCAGGTCGTCGAGGTGACGTTGCGCAAACTCCGGCGGGACAATCTGCCGATCCCTTTCAGCGGCCAACGCGAAATCAGCAACCGAGCCGGAGGGCGTCCCCAAATGCCGGCGGAGGCAACTCGTCGCAAGCTGGATCCGGGTGAAGGCTTCTTGGCCTTTCTTTCCGATGCGCCCGCCCCGGCGGATCAAGGAAATCCTCCGGAAAGCGTCTGAAGCGGGGGCTCATCCACAGCCCTAGCCTGCACTTTTTTCTAATTCCTAGTTGCACAGTATTGTTTCTACTACTAGGGATTGAGCGCACCTTGAGACCGACCGGACCACCGGAGGAAAGCGGAGTGCGGGTCCCGAGCTATCTTCGCCGTCGGCGAGCGCTTTCCCCCGTCCGCTTTCTGACGCCCCGGCTGGTCTTTTTTTGTGCCGTGATCCATTCCACTCCTCCGTACATCTTAGAGCATTCCTAGCCAGAGTTAGAGCCACCGGACAACCGGACGCCCCTTCGCACGATGCATTACCACCGAATCATCTTCCTCTCGCTACTCATCGTCTCCCCTTGGGGATGGGCCGAACCGAAGAACAGCACCCCTCCGGCCACGTTTTACCGCGCGCCCCAAAGTTACAGCACAACGCGCGATCCCGATCCGCCGAAATACGTGAAACCGGCATCCCGGACCTCCTACGATTTCCTTCAGTCCGCCACTTGGCTGGACATCGGCATGGACTATCGTTTCCGCTACGAGTATCGCGAAGATGACATTCGCCGCCCCTTGGCCGGTTTGGATGATCCCTTGTTGCACCGCACCCGGGTTTACCTGGGCGTTCACGACGTCCTCGATCCGTTCCGCTTCGCCGTGGAGATGCAGGATTCGCGCCGGGACGACGGCAAGTATCCGCTCGACGACCGTGATGTGAACGAGTTCGCCATCACCCGGCTGCAAGCTGAACTCTTCTTCAAGGATGCGCTGCGCTCGGATCCTCTGGGGAATGATCGTCCGCTCAGCCTGCGTTACGGCATCCAGAATTTCGAATTCCTCGATCGGCGCCTCCTCGCGAACAACCAGTGGCGCAACACCGCCAACACCTTCCTCGGCTTCCGCGGAGCGCTCGGCCAAGACGCGAACGACTGGAGCACCGACCTTCTCGCCGTGCAGCCATTGCAACGTGACCTCTTCGGCTGGGACGAGCCGATCGATGATCGTTGGATCTACGGCCTGATCGGCCATTGGCGCGGCTGGTCCGATTTCGCGACCATCGAGCCCTTCTACCTCGCCCTGGATCAAAACGAGAATGA
>CAMCXS010000010.1 GCA_945883495.1 Akkermansia muciniphila | reverse complement strand
CGGGCATTTCCTCTGACCCCGGCACGTGTGGTGCACTCAGTAATGTAACGAATCCACAACCCGAGGAACCGGATGCGCTAATCGTGCTCGTCCGGTTCTGTGGGGGGCGTCGTCCGGCCTTCGGGCCGGGCGGCCCTATCCCGGACCCCCGCATTGGCCATTGACATCGCGAAAGTAGTTCGGCATCGTAATATCGTGCTGGACGATCTTCCCGAGCTCCCGTTTCTGGTGGTCCGGACCACTCATGCGTTCCGTGCGTTTGCCGATGCGACGCTGGCGGAGGCGGGGTTGACGGACACGATCCGGCCGGGCATGGGGGCCATTTACTACACGCTTCTGAAGGCGGACGGCTGCCCCGTGAAGCACCTAGTGGAGACGCTGGGCATTCCCAATGGCACGCTCACCGGTCTCTTGGACGGCATGGAAAAGGGCGGCTTGATCCAGCGCCTGCCCGACCCGAACGATGGCCGCGCCTGGCAAGTTTACCTCACCCCTCAAGGGAAATCCCTACGCCAGCGCATGCAACAACGGCACGAGCGCGTCCTGGAGATTCTGCACGATGGACTCTCCCCAGAGGAGGCCTTGCAACTGCGCACGCTGCTCTCCCGCGTGCTCGCGAACATGGACGGCTACCTGGAAACCGCCCGTTCCGCTCCTCCCGACCCCAAACCGGCCAAGAAGGCGGCCCGCCGTTCTCCCGCACCGCACTGAATTTCTTTTCTCTCCGTTTTTCCAGATCCATCATGCCTCGATCAGATAGTTCGACTTCGTAATACCATGAACGCACGGCTCGCCTCCCTCCTCTTCCTCACTGCGGCGCTCCCGGCCTGGGCGCAATCCTATTACCTCGCTCCATCGACCACCTTCGTCCGGGCGGTCGTGTCCGTGGAGACGACGGCGTTGACGGACTCGACGTGGCAGGCCTTTGCCCAGCGGACCTCGACTCTTCTGGCCACCACGGGGCACAGTCCGCAAGGTTCCCTCGCCTCCCTGGCGGCGACGACTGGCCGTCCGGAGGTGGCGGTGGCTCCTTACGTTCCGTATGGGCTCTCCTCCAACGGGCGGCGCGCCATGCAGACGGCAGTGGCCAATCCGGGGCGTTGTGCCGCGATCCTTTCTCATCATCCCGGTCGCATGTTCATGACCGGGAACGATGGCTTCAACTTCAACCGGCTCGATGGCTCCGTGGCGGCAGACACGCTGTTTGATTTCACCCCGGCGTTTCCCGTGCCCGCCATCTTTCTGGCCGGGGAGAGGGACAACCTCAGCGGCTTCATCATGCCCACGGAGAACTGCCTTGTGGGCCGGCGCGGAGGCGATGCCCCTTGGGGCGTGATCACGGAGCCGAATACCGCGCATACCGGAACCGCGATGCCCGCGGCGCTGGCGACGACGATTCTGGAAGGGATGTTGCAGCGCCGCCTGCCCGCCGCGAACTGGGTGGCGACGCAACCGCCCGTGTTGCAAACCATCGACGTCACCACTGGCTGGCTCGGACATCTCATCACGAAGGAAGTCGCTCCTTACGCGACCTACGCAGGAGAACGCGCCAAGGCGATCTGGCTGCCGGACCAGGCGAGTGCCCAAGCCTGGGCGGCGTATGTCGTGGCGCAGCCGTTTGACATCCCGCCGCAGACGGTGGTGCTGCCCACGTCGGTGGCCAATCTCCAGATCTTTGATCCGGCGAACAACGCCATCCACCCTTCCGATCAAAGCGGAGGCACCAGCGGCGAGGCGGCTTGGAAGGTGTGCGGGAACTTGCAGACGGCGGACTTCTGTTACGTCGCGGCCCACGGCTCCGCGGTTTACAGCGTGCCTTCCGAGGTCACCGGCGCCGAGTGGATCCGGCCCATGGAAGGCGCGGCGAGTTACACCGGCGCCACCTTGCTGAGTTTCAACCTCACCCGGGACGCGGACGTCTACATCGCCCATCACAACGCGATCCTCACCAAACCGGCGTGGCTTTCCTCTTGGACCGATACCGGTCTCGATCTCCCCGTCAGCACCGGCAACACGCTCTTCTCCGCACCTTCGGTCCTGCGCTTGTTCCGCAAGAGCTTCAGCAGCGGTCAACTGGTCGAGCTGGGCCCGAACGGTGGAACCGCGCAGTCGCGCATGTATCTGACGGTGATCAAACCGGCCGGGGTAGCGGGCAGCGAGGTTTCGCTGGTGGTCTCGGACGCCAACGCGGCGGAGGCGGGGCTCGATCCCGGCAGTTTCACCGTCACCCGCGGGACGCAGACGAGCGGCGCGGTGACCATCGGGTATCAAATCGGCGGGACCGCCACGCCCGGCGCGGATTTTGCCACCCTGAGTGGCAGCGTGACTCTTCCGGACGGGCAGAGCAGCGTCAGCATCGTCATCACCCCGTTGGATGATGCGGCCATGGAAGGCGCGGAAACGGTCACGCTCACCTTGCAAAGCGGCGCCGGCTACACTCTTGGTTCCAACGTTTCCGGCACCGTCACCATCGCCGATGACGATGGCGCGGCCAAGCCGCAGGTGGGCGTGACCTTTTCCCCCACCAGCGCGGTGGAAGGGACGGCCACGCCGCTCACCGTGACCCTCGCCCGCACCGGAGACACCGCGGCAGCCCTGAACGTTTCGCTGTCCGTGACCGGGGATGCGGCCCTGGGCGTCGATTACGCGGACTTTTCCCTGAACCGGGCGATCCCGGCCGGCAGCGCGAGCGCCAGTTTCACGGTCAGTCTCTTCGATGACGCGGAGATCGAGCCCGCGGAGACTCTGACGCTGGCGGTGGTGCCCACTTTGGCTTACGACGCGGCCGCGAATGCCAGCGCCACGCTCACGATCCTGGACAATGACGAACCTCCCCCTGCCCCCGGCACCGAGAACCTGCGTTTCCCGGCCGGAACGGTCATCGACGTGGTCGCGCTCTACCCCACCGTGATTCCAGACGACGGAATCGACGACACGGCGGGCTTGCAGCAGGCGCTCAACGATTATGCCGACCAAAACCGCGTGCTCTGGTTGCGCAACGGTGTCTACCACCTCAGCGACACCCTGGAAATCGGAGGCAACCAGCGTTTCAACACCCTGCAGGGGCAATCGCGCGATGGCACGGTCTTGCGTTTGTTGCCGGGCTCAGCCGGTTTTGAGAACGGAGTCGCCACCCCCAAACCGATGCTCGATATTGCTCCCGGCTCCAGCGCGGACCGCTTTCAAAACGAACTCTACAACCTGACGCTGGATACCGGCACGGACAATCCTAGTGCGCTGGGCGTGCGTTGGATCAGCAACAACCAGGGTGGGATCCGCCGCGTGCGTATTCTGAGCTCGCAAAATACTTTGGGCGTGGGCTTGCAGCTCAACAACGGCTTGAACGGTCCGCTCCTCATCAAAGACGTGATCGTGGAGGGCTTTCGCATCGGTATCCAGACCGGGAATGCCATCAACAGTGCCATCCTGGAGCATTGCACGGTGCGCGGCCAAAGCTTTTGCGGCCTCTACAACGTGCAACAAGTTGTCACCGCCCGGAACCTCGTCAGCGTGCAATCGCTCCCCATTCCCGCGGTGATCAATGGCGATTCCTTCAATTCCGCGGGACATTGGTTCGGGCTCCTCACGCTGCTGGATAGTGAATTCACTTGCACGGCGGCGGGCGGGGGAGCTCACGCTATTTCTTCGGTCGGCAATGTGGCGGCGTATCGCGTCGCGATTTCCGGTTATGCTAACGCCGCGCAAGCCCGTTTCGCCAATTATACAGGGCTGCCCGCAGCCAATGTGCCGCTGAGCGGGCCTGGTATCGATCGTTGGCTCAAGAGCCACGCCACCGCGAATACCGCACTGCTGGAGGCGCGTCAGTTTGCAGGGAATCCGATGAACATGTCCGGGCTGGAAGTTCTGGAAACCCCGGACGTGCCTTGGGACGATCCCGCCACCTGGGTGAACGCCGCGGACTTCGCCAACGGGGACGGCGTGACCGATGACTCTGCAGGGCTCCAGGCTGCGGTCGATTCCATGAAACCCGGCGGCGCGAACTTCGGCAAAACCACGCTCGTGCTTCCCGGAGGGAAATCTTTTCTCCTCACCGGCACCGTGGAGATCAGCGGTCCGGTGCGCCGCATCATCGGCACCAAAGGCCGGGTGCTGGGGAACAATGGTGTGGGACGATTGCGCGTTGTCGATGGCGGGGAGAGCGATGCGCCTTTGTTGCGGATTGAGCGGCTGAGCGGGTTTTCCAGCCAATTCGTCCTGGAGCACGCCAGCAAACGCACCGTGGCCGTCGTCAACACCACCGGCGTCCGCTGCGAAGGGCGCGGGCGTGGCGATTTCTTTGTGGAGGACTGCGTGGGCGGAGATCACAGCTTCACCCATCCCGCGCAGCGCATTTGGGCGCGCTCCTTCAATGCTGAGGGCGCGGGGACCAAAATCGTCAATGACGCTTCCACGCTCTGGATTCTCGGGTTGAAGACGGAGAAATACGGCACCGTGCTGCACGCCCGCAATGGGGGCTGGAGCGAAGTCTGGGGCGGGTTGATCTACCGCGTCGATCTCACCACGGACGATGCCGCGCCGATGTTTGAGATCAGCGATGCCCACGCCACGCTCACCGGGATCGGGGAATACGACGGCACCGTGAATCAGACGCGCCATTATGCGAACTTGGTCACCGAAACCCGCGGAGGCACCACGCTGACAGCCGATCGCGCGTCGTTCACCGGCGGGACCCGGCACAACGGATCGCGAATTCTCTACCTTTACGCCGGCGCCGCCACGGCCGCCCTCACGCCCCGGGAGCACTGGCAGCGGCAAACGCCGGGAACCAGTGGGATCGACACCGGGGATCTCGATGAAGATGGCTTGATCGATCTGGTGGAATACGCCCTCGGGACCGATCCGGCGGTGAGTGATGCCTTTCGGCTGCCGGTGATGACCGCGACCCATTTCGAAGCCCGCCTTCCCGCGCAGGGACGGAGTGATCTGCTGGTCGTGGTCGAAGGAAGCACCACCCTGGCACCGGGATCCTGGCAAGACGTTACCGGCCACGCGGAGTTGGAGGATCAACTGGACGGGACGGTCGTTCTCCGCGTGCCTCGCGAGGCCCTGGGCGGTGAGGCGGCGTTCTTCCGGTTGACGCTGAGTGGGATTTGACTGCGACTCGGATGGAAGAAAGGTGGGGAGCGATCGGCGGCCCGGAGGAGATGAACCCCTACCATCCCCTGTTCATTGTGCCAGGCATTTCGTTCAGTTGAGGGAGGCCCCTGAAAGAATCAAAGTAGGGGATCGTGGCTTGTAGGGGCAGGCCTGACCCATTCGACCGCCCCCCCCCCAGACGTTTGGCGGAATCATTTGCTACAAGACACCACTCCGTCACATCGGTAAGGGCTTGTGACGAAGTGGATCACAGCGCTGCGGTGCAAATGGAAAAACCCAGGGAGCGGAACGATGAAATTGATGATGAAAAAGACGATGATTTTGGGTTCTTGGTTGCTAGTCGCTGTTCTGGCGGCCGCCGGGGAGCGGGCCGAGTTGTGGCCGGGAGGAAAGATTCCGGATTTCCAGCCCCAGCAGATCGCGGCGACCACCCAGGAGGTGAACGCGCCGGGATTCAAGGCGGCGGAACACACGATGCCGTATCTCGACTGGTACGAGGCGCCAGCGACGAAAAACGGTGGATGCATGTTGCTCATTTCCGGCGGCGGTTATCAGAATTGCTGCGACGGGGAGTGGATTGACCGGGTCGCGAAGAAGTTCACCGAACTTGGGTTCGTCTGCGTGAGTCTCACTTACCGCACGCCGCGTCCGCAAGGGTTGCCGATCTATCAGAGTGCGTGGGAGGACGGGCAACGCGCCGTCCGTCTCGTCCGCAACGATGCGACGAAGCGCGGCTTCGACCCGGAGAAGATCGGTGCGTTCGGGTTCTCCGCAGGCGCGCACCTGACGGTCCTGCTCGCGACGAGTGCACTCACACCGGCGTATGGGCAGGTCGACGGACTCGACCAGCTTCCGTGCCACGTCAACTGGGCGGTGCCGATCTACACGGCCTACGCGCTTACGGACGGACTCAACGGCCCCAACACGCGCGATGGCGACGCGATCGATGTGAAGCTCTCGGACGTCTTCAAGTTCGACGCGAAGACGTGTCCGATGGCGCTCTTCCACGGCGGGACGGACATGTATTCTCCCAACGGCTCCACACAGATCTACCGCCAGCTCCGCAGGATGAAAATCCCGGCTGAGATCCATCTCTTCGCAGACCGCCCCCACGGGTTCATGGGCGACCCGGGCAAAGGCGAGGACGGCACCGCCTACGACCACTGGCTTGACCGTGTCGCGGAGTTCCTCCGCCAGATGAATTTTGACGGGAGTCTCGGTGCGGAAGTCGATCTGATGACCCGCTATCCGGACAACGATGCGCGTGGTGAAACCAGCAAGGAGCCGGTCTGGCCGGAAGGCAAAATGCCGGATGTGCAGGCGAACCAGTGCCAGCCTTATCTCGAGTGGCACACGCCGAAGGAACTCAAGACGAAGGCGATCCAGATCATCTACTCGGGCGGAGGCTACATGGGCAATAATCCCGACGGATTCGAAGTCGCGCCGACGCGGCGCTACCTGAACGAAAAGGGGATGACGGTCGTGACGATGAAATACCGCACGCCGCGCCCGCAAGGCGGACTGGCCAAGCACACGACGGCCTGGCAGGACCTGCAGCGCACCGTCCGGATCGTCCGCAGCAAGGCCGCCACGAAGGGCCTAGATCCCGACCGCATCGGCATCATGGGCTCCTCGGCCGGTGGACACCTCACGCTCATGGGCGCGACCAGCTCGAAACGCCGGTCCTATGCGCCGATTGACGACCTCGACAAGCTTCCCTGCAACGTGCAGTGGGCGGTTGCGATCTATCCGGCGTATGCGCTCACGGACGGCGCGGAATCCCCGAATGCGAAGGGCGGCAACGAGGACGACGCGAGGGCCGTCCCTGAGTTCTCCTTCGACCTTGCGACTTGTCCGATGCTGTTCATCCACGGCGACGAGGACGGTTGGGCGGCGATGAATTCGGTGAAATGCTGGGAGCAGCTTCGCCGGATGGGAATCCAGTCCGATCTCCACACGCTGGTCGGACGCGGTCACTGCTTCCAAAGGGCCGCCGCCCCGGGCACGGGCAGTTATACCTGGATGGGACGCATCTGGGAATTCATGAACCACAACGGGTTCAACCAGTGAACATGCGGATCGGCCTTAGCCACGAGAGAAGGTAGCGTGACTGCAAACTGAACTACTGAAAGGATTTTCCTTTTTGAACCCGGCGGCCATCGAGTCGCCGTCGGCCCGGGTATGGTGGGGGTTCATCTCCCCAAGCAAGGATCGGATTTGAACAAGGTGATCTTTGGCGATTTCAAATGGGTGCCGTAAGGCCAACTTCGGGAGGACGTTTCGCAGCAAAGCCGACCAGTACAGCAATGCGCCCCATAAAACCACCCACGCTCGAAAAGAAAAATCCGATCACTTATGTTCTCCTCCCTCAATTACCCCGCTGCGATTGGACTTTGCCTTCTTCTGGCCGGATTTGCCCCCTCCAGAGTGTCCGCCGAAACGGTCTGGCTCGATGATCTGAACTTGGCTCCAATCAGCCAAGGCTGGGGCAGGCCTCAGAAGAACAAAAGCGCGGCCAAGAACCCAGGGGATGGCAAGCCTCTGACCATCAGCACGAAACGATTTGAACGCGGCGTCGGCACGGTCGCGGAAAGCGTTTTGGTCGTCCATCTGAACGGCGAGGCCAGCACATTTTCCGCCCAGGTGGGCGCGGATGACTGCAAGCGTGGCTCATTAAGAACGAGCATCGAATTCTTCGTCATCGGCGATGGCCGGTTGCTCTGGAGCAGCGGCGTGATGCGTACCAACGAAGCGGCCAAGGCGTTTGAAGTCAGCGTCGCTGGAGTGAAGCGGCTCCTCTTGAAGGTCGGCGATGCGGACGACGGCAACAATGACGACTTCGGCGACTGGGCGGATGCGAAGTTCGAGACGAAGACGGCGAAGACTTTTGAAACCAGTCGTGAACCGGTCCCCGCGATGGTCGCGCCCTATATTCTCACTCCCGCTCCTCCGCACACTCCGCGCATCAACGGCGCGAATGTCTTTGGCGTGCGCCCCGGTTCGCCATTCCTCTTCACCATCCCGGCAACCGGCGACCGGCCGATGGAGTTTTCGGCAACGAATCTGCCAAACGGCTTAACCGTGGACAAAAAGACCGGCCGCATCACGGGGACCCTGCAATCCAAGGGGGAGTTCATCGTCACGCTCGGTGCCAAGAATGCGCTCGGCTCGGCGGAGAAACGATTCCGCATCGTCTGCGGCGACACCATCGCGATGACACCACCGATGGGCTGGAATAGCTGGAACTGCTTTGCGCACGCGGTCTCCGCCGAGAAAGTGAAAGGCGCGGCGGACGCGATGGTCAGGAGCGGCCTCATCAACCACGGTTGGACGTATATCAACATCGACGATTACTGGCAGAACCACCTTCCGACGGACCAAAAGGACGTGCAGGACTTGGTAAAGCCTTTCCGCGACGACAAGGGTTTCATCGTCTCGAATGCCCGCTTTCCCGACATGAAGGGGCTGGCGGATTACGTTCACGACCTGGGCTTGAAAATCGGCCTCTATTCCTCGCCTGGTCCGACGACGTGTGGGAAATGCGCCGGGAGCTGGCTGCACGAGGAGCAGGATGCCCGGACCTATGCCCAGTGGGGCTTCGATTACTTAAAATATGACTGGTGCAGCTATGGCTCCGTCGTGGATGGAGCGGTTGCGAACCCGTTGAACGTTCCGGTCCGGAAGAACTCCAGCGACAACGACTACGCGATTCATCCCTTCAAGGTGATGGGCGGCTTCCTGCGCGACCAGCCCCGCGACATCATTTTCAGCCTCTGCCAATATGGCGGCCATGACGTGTGGAAATGGGGCGCCTCGGTCCAAGGCAGTTGCTGGCGCACCACCGGCGACGTCAACGACTCATGGCGTAGCGTCAAGGAGATTGGCTTCTATCAGGACAAGGCCGCACCCGTCGCGAAGCCAGGCAACTGGACCGACCCCGACATGCTCATCGTCGGCTGGGTCGGCTGGGGCAAGCCGCATCCGACGAGCCTCACGCCGGATGAGCAATACACCCACATCAGCCTCTGGTGCCTGCTCGCCGCACCCTTGCTGATCGGGAGTGACATGACCAAGCTGGATGACTTCACCCTGAGCCTCTTGACGAATGACGAAGTGCTGGCGGTCGATCAGGACGAACTCGGCAAACAGGCGACGTGCGCGATCAAGGTCAGCGAGACCGGCGGCATGGTCGCCGATGTGCGCGTCTATGAAAAGGAACTGGCCGACGGCGGTCGCGCAATCGGCTTCTTCAACCTCGGCACCGAGCCGGTGAGGTTGGAGTTCAAGGACTTCACCAAACTTCAGTTATCCGGCAAGCAAACCATCCGCGACCTCTGGAGGCAGCAGAACATAGCCACGCTGGATACCGCGAAGGATTCCCTTCCGCTGGCGATTCCGGGGCACGGTGTGTTGCTATACAAATTTGCAACAGCACCGAACTGAAATAGTGTCACGTCCGAACCAGCCGCTACAGCGCAACGCCTCGACGGGGTCTGGTTTGAATTTCGATTCGCCAGCTCGGCGTGACTGACTATGGATCGTTCGGCAACTTCGGATGTCTCCCGTGAAACTGAGTTACATTCTTAACGTATTGG
The DNA here is from genome assembly GCA_945883495.1 of Akkermansia muciniphila. Taxonomy (GTDB): domain Bacteria; phylum Verrucomicrobiota; class Verrucomicrobiia; order Verrucomicrobiales; family DEV007; genus V1-115. Next base: position 85,289 of record CAMCXS010000010.1, on the reverse strand, counting down.
TGCTTCTCTTGGGGCGCGCGTTCGCCGCCGAGACTTCCGTGGAGCACGACCTTTCGGCAGAGTTCGGTTCTTACTCCGGTGGCTTCGTGCTCTACGATGAGGCGCAGCAGCGCTGGCTCCGCTACCAGCCAGAACAATGCCGCACCCGCACTTCCCCGTGCTCGACCTTCAAGGTGCTCAACTCACTGATAGCTTTAGAGACCGGTGTGGCCAGCGGCGCTGATTTCCGTCTCCCTTGGGATGGCACTCGCCGTTCCATTGCGTCTTGGAATCACGACCAGACGTTGCGGAGCGCCTTTGCCACTTCCTGCGTTTGGTATTATCAGGCTTTGGCAACGCGCATCGGTCTGGAACGCTACCAGCAAATGATTCCTAAAGCCGGTTACGGCAACCATGACCTGACGGGCGGCGTGACCCAATTTTGGCTTCAGAGCTCTCTGACCATTTCGCCGGACGAGCAGGTAGAGTTTCTCCGCCGCATGCACGCTCGGGAGTTGCCATTCGCGGCCACGAGTGTGGACACAGTGCTCGACATCATGACGCTCTCGCGAGCCGGACAGACGGTCTTCCGAGGCAAGACCGGAAGTGCGTTCGACGCGAAGAAGAACGGCCCGGTCCTCGGTTGGTTCATCGGCAGCGTTACCACCCCGTCGGGACTTTATCTTTTCGCCACCCGCATCACCGGGGGCGAGAATCCTTCTGGGATCACCGCTCGCAAGATTACGGAGTCCATTCTTGTGACGCTCAACATTCTTCCCAAACAGGGGTAAGTCGCCAATCAGAAGAGCGTGAGAGGCGGAGAGCGTGGGAGCGTGAGAAAGGCCTGATCGAGGATCCAGGTCAGGCACCTCTGCGCGGTTCCTCCGTCCTGCTCGGGTAGTGCCACTGGCACGACCGCCGAGTCGGCCGTAAGGGCCCGGTTTGGGAGGATCGCTACAAAAGTGTCCAGGTGGAGGATGACGAAACCGCCAGGTGCCCAGGAGCCCTTCATGATTTCCGTCGGGATCATGTGGAGAGGTTCATGGTCTACCAGCACCTCTCCTCCCTGGAGGATTGGCTGGTCATCGATCAGAATCCGGCCGCGCCGAAGGCCTTGAATTACGTGGGCCACCGGCTGGGGCCAGGAAACGTGGAAGCGGGCGGCATGGTGGACTGCCCTCGATCGATTTCCGGATCCCTTTGGCCGCTATTTACTAGGGATAGGCTTCAGCTCCGCCGAGTGCCGGGCAGAGGTTTTGCGATCTACTTGTTGCTTTGCGCGGCAACCTCCCGTTCTTTGCACCATGTCAATCGGTGAGAGAGGATTCGTTTGAGCGATCCTGCTGCGCCGCAGCGAATCGGTTTTCTGGGGAATTATTTGCCTCGATTGTGTGGCATCGCGACCTTCACCCACGATTTGTGTGAGGCTGTGGCGGGTGCGGCACCGGGCTCCGACTGTTTCGCTGGGGCCATCAATGACTCCCCCGAGGGATACCACTATCCACCCCGGGTCAAATTTGAACTGCAGGAGAAGGAATTCGATTCCTACCGGCGGGCCGCAGACTTCCTGAACTTCCACAATACGGACGTGCTCTGCGTCCAACATGAGTTTGGGATTTACGGCGGGCCGGCTGGCAGCCATTTGCTCGCTTTGCTCAAGGAAGTGCGCATGCCGGTGGTGACGACGCTCCACACGGTCCTCACGGAACCGGACTCTGGGCAGCGCAAGGTGATGGAAGAGTTGGCGGCCCGTAGCGATCGCCTCATCGTTATGGCCCGGAAGGGCGCCGAAATCCTTCGCGAGGTTTACCGGGTTCCGGACGAGAAGGTCGATATCATCGCTCATGGGATTCCCGACTGGACCTTCACGGCGTCCAGTGACTACAAGAAGCAGTTTGGGGTGGCGGGGCGTCAAGTGATGCTGACGTTCGGACTGATTGGTCCGGGCAAAGGGATCGAGAATGTGATCGAGGCGCTGCCTGGGATTGTGAAGGATCATCCCGATGTGGTTTACCTCGTGCTGGGCGCGACCCATCCGCATCTCGTCGCGCGGGAAGGGGAGCGGTACCGGTTGAGCCTGGAGCGTCAAGCTGAGGCTCTTGGAGTGAAGCGGAATATTATTTTCCACAAGAGATTCCTCTCGCTGGACGACCTCAAGGAGTTCATTGGCGCGACCGATATTTACCTCACGCCATATCTCAATGAGGCCCAGGTTACCTCTGGCACATTGGCTTATGTATTTGGGGCTGGAAAGGTGGTGGTTTCTACTCCCTATTGGCACGCCCAGGAGTTGCTCGCCGATGGACGCGGAGTCCTGGTTCCCTTCCGGGATGCGAAGGCGATCAGCGACGGTGTCTGCGCACTGCTGGACGCACCCGCATGGATGGAAAGGATCCGGCGGGAGGCCTACGCGATCGGCCGGGAGATGATCTGGCCGGCGGTGGCGCGGCGCTACCTCGAATCGTTTCAACATGCTCGTGCCGACCGGGATTCGATCCCCCGTGCCGCCTTCGCGAAGTGGACGCTGGAAAGCCGTCCCCAGCCTCTGCCTCCATCCCGCCTGGACCATGTGATCCGGATGAGCGATGCGACCGGGATCTTCCAGCATGCGATCTTCAACGTCCCGAACTTCCGGGAAGGCTACTGCACCGATGACAACGCCCGGGCGTTCATCCTCTGCGACCTGCTCGATGAAATCGGAGACCAACCGCCATCGGTCGGCTTGAAGCGGCTCGCCACGACGTATCTGGCCTTCTTGTCGGCGGCTCAGGACCCCGTCAGTGGACGGTTTCGCAATTTCATGAGCTATGGACGGGAGTGGCTGGAAGCCGCCGGGAGCGAGGATAGCCATGGGCGAGCCTTGTGGGCGGCCGGGACCGGGGCGGGCCGGGCCCGGGATGTGGGGCACCGCAAGCTGGCGGCGATGCTTTTTGAGAGAGGGGTCGTTGCGGTGGAATCGTTCACTTCCCCCCGGGCCTGGGCCTTCACGCTGATCGGCATCCACGAGTACTTGCGGCGCTTTCCGCTGACGGAATCCTTGGCCAAAGTGCGGGCGGAGCTAACCGAGAGACTTCTTGATGGTTTTCGTGCTTGCGCATCGGAGGACTGGCTTTGGTTTGAAGAGAGTCTTACCTACGAAAACGCTCGGATCTGTCAGGCGTGCATTTTGAGCGGCCAATGGATGCCACACCCCGAAGCCTTCGACGCTGGGTTGGCATCGTTGCGCTGGTTGGCCTCTTTGCAGACCACGCAGGCGCGCAATTTCCGGCCGATCGGCAGCAACGGATTCTACCCGCGCGGCGGAGCCCGGGCAGACTTTGATCAGCAGCCGGTCGAAGCCCAGGCGATGGTCTCGGCTTGCCTTGAAGCGGACCGTGCCACCCGGGAACCTCTGTGGCGCAATGAGGCCAAACGGGCATTTGAGTGGTTTCTTGGGCGTAACGATCTGGCGGTTCCTCTCTACGATTTTGCGACCGGTGGCTGCAGCGATGGCCTTCACGCCGATCGTCTCAACGAAAACCACGGGGCGGAGTCGACCCTCGCCTTTCACCTCGCGCTCGCTGAAATGAAGGGCGCGGAACAGTGGATCACCTTTGGCCCCACCGGCGTTGCTGTCCTTCCTAACCCATGAATCTGATTCGCATCCGTCGGCATGAGGTGACTCTGCTTCCTGAGAGCGCCCGGGTGATTATCCGGCCCTTCATTCCCACCGAAACATACCGCATCACGACGATCATCGGTCGGGCGCTAGCCCTTACGGAAGAGGAAGTCGATAGGCAGCTCTGCGGCGTGCTGAACGAGTTTGATGACCGGCACTTTGATGTGGCTTCGATTCTCCAGGGGCACTTCGAGAAGGTGCGCAAGTATGTGTTCACCCACCGGCCGCTCTCCGAGGCGCGGCAGTTGCTCATTGGGGCGCTTTTCTCTGGGGAATATGCATTGGAATCCGCCGCAATCTTCAATCCCTCCATGGTGCTGCACCCGGATCAAAGCCACGCGCCTCCGGGTGGCATCCGTTTTGTGATGAGCCTTCGGGCGACGGGTGAAGGACATATTTCCTCAATCGAATTCCGGGCTGGGACCATCAGCGAGAAAGGGCACATCGAACTCGATCCGGTTTCACGCTATGTAACGGCTCCGAATATCATCCCCGATCCGAGCTATGAGAAGAAAAGCTTTCAAACCAAATTACGCGAAATGGGGTTTGGGGATCACCACGCCGAGGCCGTCATGGCCCCCCTCGGAGATCGATTCACCCGGAGCGATCTGAACAAGAGTGTGGGCACGGTCCGGCACGAAACGCAACCCGCCACCCACGATCTGGTCCGGACCTTGGAGTCCATTCAGTGGCTGGCGGATTCCAATTACGAACTGCGCTTTCCGGAAACCTTGGCGATCAGTGAGCGGATTATCTTCCCGGTATCTCCGAATGAGAGCAACGGGATCGAAGACGCCCGCTTTGTCCGGTTTACCGACGACGATGGATCGGTCACGTACTATGCGACCTACACCGCATACAACGGGCGCCACATTCTTCCCCAACTGATCATCACGGAAGATTTTCTCCACTTTCGGGTCCTTACCCTCAACGGCGACGCGGTGCAGAACAAGGGAATGGCTCTGTTTCCCCGTCGCATCCACGGACGTTATGCCATGCTCTCGCGGCAGGACGATGAGAATATCCTGATCATGTTCTCCCACAGTCCGCATCACTGGAGCGATCCCAAGATTATCTATCGCCCCGCAGCCATGTGGGAGTCCGTCAAGGTGGGGAACTGCGGTTCGCCGATTGAGACGGAAGCCGGATGGCTGGTCATCACTCACGGAGTGGGCCCGATGCGGAAGTATTGCATCGGCGCGATGCTTCTTGATTTGGACAATCCGGCGAAGGTGATCGGCCGTCTCCCGGAGCCACTGCTCCGGCCGGAGGGAACCGAGCGTGAAGGGTATGTGCCCAACGTCGTCTACAGTTGTGGCTCCCTGCTCCATGCCAGGGAGGTCATTCTGCCGTTCGCCGTGAGTGATCGAGCGTCCGCGATCGCCAGCGTATCCTTGGACGATCTGTTGGACGCCTTAACCCGGAACACTTGATGCAGCGATACAAAATCCTTCACCGGACCTATTACAACTTTTCCGGCCTCGTCCGGCTGCAATCGCATCAACTGCGGCTTCGTCCCCGGGAGGGACCGGAATTACGCATTGAGTCCTCCCTCTTGGAAATCACACCCGCGGCTACGGTCCGATGGCATCGGGATGCAGAAGACAATGCCGTCGCCATCGCCACCTTCCCCGCAGCGGCGTCTCAACTGGCCATTGTCAGCGAGGTGGTGATCCAGCAGTTCAACCAATCACCGCTCGATTTCTTGCTGGCGGACGAGGCTGCTCATTATCCATTCGACTATCATCCGGAAGACGCGATTCTCCTCTCGCCCTACCTCCATCTTGCGGAATCTGGCGGTGGTGTTTTGTTAAGCCAGTGGCTCGGAGACCAATGGAAGCCCGGTCAGCGGATGGGCACCGTGGCTTTGCTGCAACGGCTGTCCACTGCGATTCAGCAAACCTTCCGTTACACGGTGCGCGAGGCACCTGGGGTGCAATCCCCGGAGCGCACGCTGTCGCTGCGATCGGGTTCCTGCCGGGACTTTGCGGCGTTGTTCCTGGCGGCGGCGCGGCGGCTCGGGTTGGCGGCCCGATTTGTCAGCGGGTATCTCAACGCGGAGCCGTCATCAGCAGATTTCGGAGCCACCCATGCCTGGGCGGAGGTTTACCTGCCCGGGGCCGGATGGAAGGGATTCGATCCCACCACCGGAGAGCTGGCCGGACCGCATCACATTCCGGTAGCGGTCGCCAGGCTGCCCGACTCCATTCCCCCCGTATCTGGATCCTTTCTGGGCCCGCCGGGAGCGACCATGGACGTGGGCGTGTGGGTGACGGACTTGGGCCCGCTGCAGTGATCAGTGGGGGCCAATCACTCCCTTCCGCGTCACCACCTCCACGGGCTGGCTGGTCGATCCCCCACAGGGGGGGGGAGTGAAGCCGGATGTGGGGCACGAGTCGGCGGCGTCATCACGCACCCAGTCCCCCGGAAGCCCAGTCCTCTGGATCGTGGAGAATCATGACGCCGCTGCACTTGCGGGAGAAGCGGCTTGGAGCCAAGATCTCACGACGTAGCGCGGACCATCCCGCATGGACCGTGTCCCGAAGCACCGACCTCACAGTGTCATCCCCATGATGGAAGAACTTCTCTCCGGCATCTATCAGTTCCGCGCCCAGGTCTTCCACCGCGAGAAGGATTTTTACTCCAATCTCGTCGCGGGCCAGAGTCCAAGAACCCTCTTCATCGGCTGCTCCGACTCCCGGGTCGATCCCACCATCATCACGCAATCAAATCTCGGAGAGCTCTTCGTGCTGCGCAACGCCGGGAACATCGTCCCCTGCTACGGCGCGTCCAACGGAGGCGAGCCGGCCACCATCGAGTATGCAGTTTCCGCTCTGGGCGTGCGGGACATCGTCATCTGCGGCCACAGCGGCTGCGGGGCGCTTCAGGCAATGTTGAATCCGGCGACCATGGCGAAGCTGCCCCTGGTGAAGAGCTGGCTGAACCACGCCGAAGCCACGCGACGGATCATGGAGGAAAACTACTCACAGCTCACTGGCGCGGCTCTTCTGGACGTGGCCATTCGGGAGCATGTGCTGGTGCAAATCGAGAATCTGCAAACCCATCCCGCCGTCGCGGTAAAGCTCCAGCGAGGTGAGTTGACGTTGCATGCCTGGGTCTACCTCATGGAAACCGGCGACATTCTCGCCTACTCGACCGAGGACAACGGCTTTGCCTCCCTCACCCAACTTGAGCCGCACGAGGCCACCAAGCGCCAGGTGGCCAACGTCCGCAAAGCCAAGAGAGAGCAACGATCCTAGTGGCCCGAGCCCTAGGATCAACCAGCGCCGAAAACACGCTTCCGGAGCAGCCTCATGTCGTGCAGAATGAGCAAGAGTAAGATCAAGTCGAAAATCTTGGCTACCATGTGGACTTGCCATCTGCAAGACCAGCAAGGACGGATGCAGGCCACCCCGCCGCTCAAAATAACCGCACTTTCTCAAAAAGGTCAGGCGCAATGTCCGCTCGCGGAATCAAAAACTCGCCAGCCAGGATCTCCTTCATCTCAGTCTGCGATGTGATCGGAATCCTCTGCGCTTCCGCACCCGGCTTCTGCAAGGTCAGTTCCAGGTTCAACAAGCTTCGTCGCACCCCATCCAGACCCGCTCTTGCCAAAATCAAATTGCGCCGGAACTTCGATTCTGGATGGCTGCTCGTCCACCAATTCGCAATGGCTCGATCAATCGGGGGCATGCGCTCCCCCGTGAATTCGCTGACATCCAGCCATTCCCCTCAGCCAGCTCTCAACGCACCTGGGCGCCCGAAATCAAGGCCCCAATCGCGGGAAAAGAAGTAGATGGCCTATGCCCCACAAACAGCCATGCCTTCAGGTGCACGCGGCCGCACGCCTCTGGCGGAATGTGCCAAGCTCACCGCTTTCCGAGCCTCCGGGCAACTTCTCGGCGTTCGCGGGGTTCCCTCCAGGCGCCATGAGAACTCTCGCCGCTCTGCTTCTTCTCACCTCCGCCGCCCTTTCGCATGGCGCTGGGACTACTTATCCCAACGTCGTCCTCTTCTACCTTGACGACCTGGCCTACGGCGATCCCGCCTGTTACGGCGGCAAGCTTGCGCCGACCCCAAACATGGACGCCATCGCCGCCAAGGGCGTGCGTTTCACCCAGGGCTATGTCTCCGCCTGCGTCTGCAATCCCAGCCGCGTCGGACTGTTGACCGGCCGTTACCAGGCCCGCACCGGGAACGACTCCAACGGCGCCAAGCGCCCCGGCACCGAATTCCTCCTCAGCGAGACCACAATCGCCGAGCGGCTAAAGGCTGCCGGCTACGCCACGGGCATCGTCGGCAAATGGCACCTCGGCGGGGAACCTGATTACCTCCCCGCCGCCCGCGGTTTCGATTTCTCCGTCGGCAGCATCGGCAACCTGGGCGAGGAAGGCTTCTTCCGGGGGAGTGAGCGTCTCAACGAGCTCCCTGGGGCACCCATCACGTCGCCCGTTTATGCCAAGGAGGCTTGCGACTTCATCGAACGCAGCAAAGACGGGCGATTCCTTTTGTATCTCGCGTTCAACGCCGTCCACAATCCCAACGTCGCCAGCGACGGAGTGCTCGCCCGCTTCTCGCACCTCAGCCGCCACGAACGAGCCTACGCCGCCAGCCTTTCGGAAGCCGACGAAGCCATCGGCAGCGTCATGGGCAGGCTGCGCGAGCTCGGCCTGGAGGAGAACACCCTGGTCTTCTGTATCAGCGACAATGGGGGTTCCTCGCCGCACGCCAACTACGAAGGTCTGCGTGGCAGCAAATGGTTCCTCTGGGAGGGCGGCATCCGCGTCTCCTGGCTCGTGCAGTGGCCCGCGCAGATCCCTGCCGGAAAGGTCATCGACGAGCCAGTCATTCAGCTCGATGTGCTGCCCACCGCCCTCGCCGCCGCCGAGAGGGAGATCGATCCCGAATGGCAACTTGATGGCGTCGACCTGCTCCCGCTCCTGAAAGGCGAGGCCGCCCGGCTCGAACGCGATACCCTGTATTGGCGCTTCGGCGTCCAATACGCGATCCGCGAAGGCGATTGGAAGCTGGTCAAAGCCAGCAAGGCGATGGAGCCCATGCTGGTCAACATCTCCAGCGACCGGGGCGAACAAAACGACCTCTCCAAAACCGAACCGGAGAAGTTCGCCGCCCTCCAGGCCAAGTGGGACGCCTGGAACGAGCAAATGATGCCGCCGCGCTGGGAGGACCAACGTTGGAATGGCGATCCCGATCGCAAGGCGAAAAAAAAGGGGAAGAAGGCGCCCGAGGCCGATCGTCTCTCGGAATGACCGCATTTGGCCCCTGAGGGGCGTGAATTCTGACTGGTCGTGCGTTACATATTGTGAAAGGGAGAAGCGCCGGGAAACAACACCAAGATCACTGGTGCAAGTGACTGCAGATCTCTCGGACGAGGAAGTGTTGGAACTTGCATATGGAACGATCGGTCTGCCCCTCAATGGACTTCGTGATGTTGGTCACAGACCCGGGCAAGCCGTTTCTCCTTCGTTTGGAAGAAATCTATTCGTTTCGGCAGCGCAATAGGGAGTGGTCGGATTCAGAAGCTTGACCCCTTTGATTTTTCCGCTTGGACGATCAGTTTGCCGCCGAGGGTAGATCCTGAGTGCGGATTTCCCGTGAACTTCTCCGCCGTGTGGAACGTCCGGGTCAGGGGGGGCTGCTCAATGAGAAAGTCGTCGACGAAGCGCTGACGGCCGGTATCGACCGGAATCGTTTTCGGAATGCGCTGCAAATAGGGCACCGGCATCGGGATGATCGCAGCGGATCTACCAGTTCGCGCGTTGCGGCTCAGACCCTTCCCGTCCCTTCAGCTGGTCTTGTTCTCAGCCAAGGTAACTTCTTCTTCAATCGGCTCGGCGTTAAGGTCCGCGAGCAGCGCTAGAACCTGGGACGAAGTGTCCTCAGCGGGATTGTCTCGCCACACGCCGTTCACCACCCCCGCGAAACTGATAGCGTGAAGCTTGGTGTTGTACTTTTCCTTTAGCGCCTGAAAACGCTTGAGAACGGCTTGATCGATGCGGCTCATCGTGTCGGCATCGTCCTTCATCTGCAGATGGCAAGGGGCCGCACTCGATCCCGATCCCGATCCCGGAAACGCGACCGCTAGTAATTTGGTCTCCAATTCGTTCGCCTTGGCGGCCGCGGCGCGCGCTACTTCAATGTGCCAGAGCTCGTGCCGGGCGGCGTCGGCCTGCGTGTCGGCTGTGATCGCTCCGGTCTGCGTGTTGTCCCCGCGTCCAGCCGTATGCGATGCCGAGGTGGCGGCGACATACAGATAGGCGATTTTTAAGTGGCGGGTGCGTTGCGCAGCCGCCGGTTGACCTGGGATGGTTAAAAGTTTGCGCTGGTTCGGCAGCCGCTGCAAGGCTTGCCCCCATCTGGTCATCCCAATCCCGGATTCGCTCAAGATTTGCTCAGCGGGGAGATGCTGGATCTTGGGATAAACTTGAATGACGATTTCAGCCTGAACCGATCCCATGCCTGCGAGTGCGAACAAAGCCGAACCGCTTGCCATGGTGGCGCAGAGAGCCCGAATGAAGGGGTCATTCACTGTCGCAAGTTGGTTTATGTGACATTTTCGTCACATTACGAAGACCGCGAAGGGATTGCAATGCTCTTCTCACCCAGACGAGATCATCATGGATTAACTAGAACCCGGCTGCGAAAACCCGCGCCTGCGGCCTCAGTGCGAATCCGGGCGGTTCCGCTCCACCGGGTAGCCGAGAACCTCTGGGGCGATCCCCGTGCTGGCGGGTCCGCTACCCTCCCGCCGCAAGAGGCAGGCAAACCCTCCGGCGCCGAGCCCTTGATGAGGGAAGAGACGGTAGGCAGGATCGTCCCGCAGCCGGCTCCGCCAGGGGGCGAGGTGGGGAACCTCAATGGCGCGGAACTCCGGAGTGCGCTGGAGGAACCAGCCGATGACTTTCTCATTTTCCTCCGGGGAGAAGGTGCAGGTGGTGTAGAGCAGATGGCCGCCTGGGGTCACGGTACGGGCTGCTTCGGCAAGGATGCGGCGTTGGCGGCGGGAGTTGTGCTGAACCACCGTGGTGTGAAAGCAGCCGGGGTTGTCGATCCCCTTGGTGAGCAGGGATTGTCCCGAGCACGGTGCATCCACGAGGACGACATCGAACGCTTCGGGCAGCTGGGCGCCCAGATCCGCCGGGTCGAGCCGCTGGGTGAACGCGTGCGGGATGCCGCATCGGGCCAAGTTATGACGCAGGATGCCGAGGCGTTTGCCGATGACTTCGTTAGACAACAGTAATCCCGGGGCGAGGGCGCGGCTTGCGAAGATGGATTTCCCGCCCGGCGCGGCGCAGACGTCGAGCACTCGTGGCGACGGAGGGGTTTCGATGATCCAAAGCGGCGAGGCGGCCCAAATCGAGGAGACATCGAGCGAGTAGAAAGCGCCGGCTTCGTGCAAATCGTCTTGCCCGGGCCTGACTCCCGGCGTCACGATGTCGAGCCAGCGGGGCCAAGGCCAATCCGACAGCTCTGGGGGAGGTGGGGTGGTGTGGGCGCTACGCCAAGTGGGATCTGGGGATCCGGTCCAGATCACGGCGCGCCGCTCCGGGGCCGGAGTTTCCAGGCTTTGCAGGAACGCGTTGCGCTCGGGTTCGCCGGGGAAAAGGCGTTGCGCGAGATTGAGCAGAAGGCGCGAAGGCATGAGGCTAGGCTACGGTCCGCGTTTCAGCCGGCGGCGCAGCTTAAGCATGGGCCATCCTCCGGCGATTCCGGCGATGATGCCGATGATGGCGCCGACGGTGACATCGGTGGGGTAATGCTGTTTGTCGTAGACCCGGGCCCAGGCCATGGCGGCGGCGAAGGCGGTGGCGGGGACACCCACTTCCGGGACCGCGATGAGCAAAGGGATGGCGGTGCCGAAAGCGGTGGACGTGTGGCCGGAGGGGAAGCCGTGGTATTTGGCTTGGAACTGAGGGCCCTTGAAGGTGAGGTGAGATTCCTTGGTGTGAGGGCGGGCGCGGCCGACTGGGAAGCGGAGTAGGTTGCAGAATGCTCCGGCGATCACCGTGGTCATGAAGGTGACGACGGCGAGCTTTTGCAGGTATCGGGAGCGCCGGAGCCTTCCCACGAGCCAGAGGGCAACGACGATGACAATATTGTATTGCGCCAAGCTCCCGGCGGCGCCGATCTGGTGGGCGATCTCGCGGATCTGCTTGTCTTTGCCCGCGCCGAGCCAGCGAAACCAGCTTGGATCATTGGGAAAACCAATGAAGATGGCGAACAAAGCGGTGAGGAGAAGGCTGATGCCGACCGCGAGTTTGTGACGGCGGAGAAACCCGCTGGTCAGGATCCAGCTGGCCCGGAGGTCGCGTTTGAGGAGCAACGAGGTCATCGGGAGGCGGGATCGATTCGAAGAATCACGAACTTGCGTTCTTCCCAGGTGGGCCGGGCCAGTTCGGTGGTTTGGTGGCTTCGCAACAAGGCTTTGATGGCCTTGGAGGTGAGTTCCTTCTCGGGCATCACCAAGTAGGCGGGGCCCGGGCGCAGTTTGGAGCCGGCGTCGATTTCTTGGTAAGGGCGCCGCACGTAATGCAGGGAGCGGAAGTAGCTGGTCCGGTAGAAAATCAAGGGGCGTGCCGGATCGGGGAAGAGGGCGGCCATGGTGCGGCTGTTTTGGCGGAGATCGCCCTTCTGATCCATGTAGGTGCCCGCATGGAGCAGGCCCGCAGCGGCGAAGGCGGACATGACGATGCAGGTGTGAATGATGGGTGCCAGCCGGATGTTCCGTCGGGCGCAGATTTGGGGCAGGAAGGCCACCACAAGTGCCACGGAAGCGGCCACTGCGCCCAGAGCCCAGCCGCCGCCCAAATACATCGGAACCAACGCGGCCATGAGCCCCGCCACCAGCGCCGCCACCCAGCCGAAGGTGCGATTCGACAGCTCCCAGCGCCGGGTGAGATCCGCCCGCAAGGCTTCGTGAAGCCGGCCCCAATGATCCACCAATAAGACGAATAACGCCGGGAAGAGCGGTTGGCAGTAGCGGGCCGTTCCGTGGGGCAACAGCATGAGGACCGCCAAACCGGCCAGCAGGCCCCAGCGAGTTCCCCGGACGACGTGATCCCATCGTTCCTGCTCGGCGCTGGGGGCGTTGGTCGCCGGGAGTGGCCGGTTTCGCCACCAGGCCACCACCAGCAGCGGGGTCCAGGGCAAGAGATCAATCGCCACTTGAAGCGGGCGGATGAGCCAGGACTTGAAATTGATATCCGCGAAGCGAATCCGTTCCGCCGCTTCCCCGGCCCAGACGCCGGTGGTCTTGGTGTGGTCTCCGGTGAGTTGCAGGTTCAGGACCATCCACGGGAGAAACACGGCGGACATCAAAACCAAGCCGGTGAGGTGCGGGAGCGACCAAAGGTCCTTGAGCCGCTTGGAGAACACCAACGCCGGGATCACCAGCAGGTAAAGCAAGGCGAGGTGGACCGGTCCCTTGGTGAGCATCCCCAAACCGAGAAACAGCCAGGGAATCGTGAAGGCCGCCCATCGTTTGCCCTCGCTCCACCAAGCCGCCCAGAGGACGAAGGCGATGCCAGTTTGCGCCGCGTACATCGCCTCGATCTCGGCGGTGCGTCCCTTGTCCATCATCGCGATGGTTGAGACGAAGAACAGTCCGGTCGAGAGCGCGCCCCAGTCGCCCAAGCGACGCCGCAAGGCCAAGGTCGCGGTCACGGCAAAACCGGTGAGCCACAGCACCGAAGGGAGTCGCGCCGCCCAATCGCTCCGGGTTCCGGTGGCCAGGAATGCGGCCGCGATTGACCAGTTGATCAATGGAGGCTTCTTCCGGTAGACCGAGCCGCCGATCTTGGGAACGATCCAGTCTCCGCTCTCGATCATCTGATGAGCGGGCAAAATGCGCCGCGGCTCTTCTCCGCGCAGTTCGATCGAGCCGAGGTAGGGCAAATACATCCCCGCGCAGAGCACGATGGCGGTGAGGACGGCGGCCCAGAGTTTCATTTCGCCGGGACTAGAACCAGGAATCAGCGGAAGATCAACCGAGTTGCCCCGGTTCCTCGCCGACCCCCGCGAAACGCTGGAGCACGCTGGCGATGCCTTCTTCCCGTTGGCGTGGATTGACGAGGATTTGGATGTGAGAGACGAACTCGCGCTTGGCCCGGACCAGGGCGGCGATGCCGATGGGATCGGTTTTTCCGACGAGTTCCCGGGCCGCGACGAGCAAGTCGAGCGCCGGGTGACGCAAACCGCGGTACGCGGGAGGGTGGTCTCGATCGACCGGTGCGTCCGGATTTGTGGCGTTCGGGAAGTACCAGCGGCCGGTATCAATGAGGTGGGCGAGCGAGACGCGGATTTCGGAGAACTTTTGCTGCTTTTCCCGGCTCGGCTCGGGAGAGGATTCGGCGAGATGAATGGCGAGGGCGAGTTCGCGGCAGGCTTGATCCGCCCAACGCAGGACGCTTTCAAAATAGGGGCCGGCCCAGGCGGGCGAATTTTCCGAAGCCGACGTCAGAACCGCGGCCGGGGGCGGGACGAGGGCCACCGGGGCGGGGGGAGTCAAGGGTGCTTGGCTGGAGCGGGCGGCCGCGCGCAAGGCGACAATGGCGGAAACCAGAGCAATGCAGGCGGACGCGATGGCGACCCAGGTGGCTGGATCGAGACGGAGGGCGAGAGCTTCCTCGATCACAAATCAGTTTTCCTGCTGGAGCGGCGGAAGGAGACCTTGCCCCAAGGGCATGCTGGTATCGTCCGGGGCCGGGAGATCGGGAAGGGTGAGATTGGCGGAAGCCTCGTAGTTGACCGCTTTTTGGGGCGGCATGGCGATGGTTGGCTCCTCGAATGCCTCCCGCGGCATTTCGCTGATGCGGGCGCGGCGCAGCATGCTCGTGCGGACGATGCCTTCGCTGCCATCGGGCAAAACGATGCCGGACCACTCGTCGCCCGGCTTGATGACTTCGACCAAACCTCCTTCGGGGAGAACTTTGGGGACGGGAGTCGGGCTATCGTAGGGATAGAACTCGGTTCCGGCGGGATTCTGAACCACTTGGAATTGTTGGGGGGCGAGGGGGCCATCCGGAACTTTCGATCCACCTTGACCGCGTCCCAGGCCAGCGATGGTGACGCGAGAATTTCTCGGTTGTTCTGGCTTGGCCTTCGCGGGAGGCTGATCTTTCGGGGCGGAGGCTGGTTCCGGAGTCGGAATGGTGGTGTCCGCCTGTTGCAACCCGGCCGTGGGGCTCTTGGCGCGGTTCCAGGGAAGGGAGAAGCCCCCGACTCCGCCGGACTTCGCCTCAGGCTCCGCAGCGGCGACTTGTGGGCCAGGGGACGCCGGTGCATTCACGGGGGCGGAAGCTGCTTTCGGTGCCGGGGCCGATTTCGGCGCTGAGGAGGGCGATCCGACGATGACGGGCGCGCTGGAGGCCTCTTGCCCAGCGGATGCGGCTTCTACCCGGGCGCGTTCTCCGGAATCTCCTCCAGGACGGACGTCCGGGACCAATCGGCCAGCAGCGGCACCAATTCCTCCGGCGGCGGCGGTCAGGCTGCCAGTGACGGCTCCGGCGGCTTGGGGGATTTTTTGCAGCAAACCGGGTTCGTCCCGCTCCCGCTCGCGATCGATGGACCGGCTCAATTCTTGGCGATGGTCGGGGCTGAGCCGCTCCAGTGGGTGAAAGCCGTCATCCAGCTCTCCAGCGCGGCGGCGGCGGATGTAGTCCTCTTCTTTGGAGGCGACGGAATCGATGGCGCTGCCCATTTTGGCCAGCACGCCGCGTGGTTCTTCCTCGCGCACTCCGGAGTAGCTGGCGCGGATCCGATCCAGCCGTTCGGACTGCCAATTCCCGTCCGTGATTCCGGTACTGACCGGCTCTTTGCGCCGTTCCAGGGAGGGCAGAGAGCTGGTGGAATCTCGCATCGCTTCCTTCATTCTCCGCGCCCGGCTGAGGGCGGCGTCTTCTTCCCGGCGGTCGAAATCGCGGTTCGATGAGAACGTGGAATACGACGATTCCGGGGCATACGAAGTGGCGCGCGACCGCAACGGGGCTTCTGGCGCGGGATAGCCAGTGGCTTGTTCCATCTTCGCCTGCATCCGGGCGGTGTTCGCCGACTCAAGCATCTGAGAGCGAGTCGTTTGCGCCCAACCCGAGGGAACCATGGCAGCGAAGGCCAGAGCCACGACGGCTGAAGAAACGGAGGGAAGGCGATTCATGCGAGTGCGAGCAAGCCCGGTGCGCGTACGGGAATTCGCCGGATTGTATCGCAGAACTGCAATTTCGTCCAGTTTCGTGAAGCGGCCGTCAGCAATCAGCAACTGGTGGGCTGGCGACGAGCGATTTTCACGGTGTGATCGATGGCGCCTACGACGAATCGCAGGCAATCGACGGCGCCCTGTGGTTTGCCGGGCAGCGCGATGACGAGGCTTTGGTCCACGATGGCGGCCAAGCCGCGGGTCAGGATGGCGTTTGGGGTGAGTTCCACGGAGCGCATCCGCATCAGTTCGCCGAAACCGGGAATCTCCACCCGCATGATGCCCCGGATGGCTTCCGGGGTGACGTCGCGCAGGGCGATGCCGGTGCCGCCGGTCGTCAGAATGAGGCCGCAGCCCTGGGCGCTGAATGAGCGGATGGCTTGCTGGATGCGGTCGATGTCATCTGGGACGATGGCCTCGGCGAGGACCTCCCAACCACGCTCCAGGCATTCCGCGCGCAGGGCCGGACCGCCAAGGTCTTGATATTCTCCGGCGCTGGCGCGGTCGGAAACCGTGATGATGCCGACTTGCTGAATCGTCGCAGCGGATTGCATGAGAGTCTTTGCGGTCGTTTAGGATTTGTAACGATGGGCTAAGAGCCGCTCCCGGCCTGAACCGGCCAGCAGGGTGCCTTCGACAAAGGCTTGAGTCGACTCGTGTTTGGCTTGGTCGAACAGCTCGCGAGGGGTGGAGCATTCCACAAGTTCGCCCTGATCGAGAATGGCGATGCGGTCGCCAAATTGCTCAGCGCGGCGCACCCGTCCGGTGGCGACGACGACGGCGAGGCCGGATTCCTTTTTGAGCTGCTCCAGGAGTTCCACAAGGCGCGCGACGGCCCCGCTGTCGAACTCCGCGGTGGGTTCATCGGCGATGAGGAGGTCGGGCTCGCACACGAGAGCGGAGGCGATCATGAGCTTTTGACGGGTTGCTGTATCCAGCTCTTCTGGGTAGATATGGTTAAGCAGGAGCGCCTCAGGTTCGACGATGCCGACGTTGTAGAGGTGCTGAATGGTGTGCTCCAGCGGGTTCTTGAGCTTTCGCTGCTTGATCCGCAGGATCATCGAGAAGTGCTGTTGAATGCTGAGACGTGGATTGAACAGGGCGTGGGCGTCTTGAAGGACGTGGGCGATCCGTGGGCCGCGCAGGGCGAGGAGTTTGGATTGGTTGGTGCGCAGCAGGTTCTTGCCTTCGAAGATCACTTGGCCTTCGACCTCACGGATCGGCAAGCCATGAAAGAAGCGGCTTAAGGCGCGGAGGAGCAGGGATTTCCCACTCGCCGTCTGCCCGAGGATGGCGAGAGACCGGCCGCGCTCCAACTCGAAGGACACCGAGCGCAGAACTTCCTTGGGCCGGTCCGCGAGGAAGCTCGGGTTGAGCGTGAGCTTAAGCGATTTGACTTGGAGAATGGGGCCACTCATCGAGATCAGCTCAATTCAGCTCCGCTGGGACGGCGAGTAATTTGTCGAAGACTGGGATGCAGGCATAGGCGGCCAGGGTGGTGCCCATGATGGCAATTCCTGGTGCGAAGACCGCTCCGGGGTGATCCAACAGTTCATCCAGCCCTCGATGGATCAGGCTGCCCCAGGTTTCGCCGTGGGGAAAGCTGACCAAGCCGAGTGAACTGAACATTGACTCCATGAGCAACGAGTAAATGAAGCCGAGGAAAAAGAACGGCAAGGTCAGTGGCAGGAATCGCGGCCAAGCGTAACCAAAGAACACGCCGAGCGGGCCGTGGCCAAGAATCTTGGCCTGAAGGAAGTGAAAATCTGGCGCGGCATCGTGAATGCGGTTGAGGAGAAGCCGCGCCGTCAGCGGATAAACGGCAATGGCTAGGAAAAGCACGATGAGAAGGCCGACGTCGTTCTTCGCGGCGTAGATCACCAGGAGCAGAACCATCGGGGAAACGGAGAGCAGTGTGCTCAGCGAGAACTGCAGGATGCGCCGGGTCCAATTCCCAAAGTAAAGAACGCTGAAGGCATGAGCCAGGGCCAGGGAATACGTGATTACAGCTACGACCAAGCTGGTTAGAATTGAATTCGCCGCTGCTTGCTGGACGTCCCGCACCGGCTCGACGCTCCGCGGCTGTTCCACCGGGGCGGGCAGGTCTTCCGGCGAGGTGACCAGGACTTCGCCGGGGGCGGGCTGCGCTGTCAACGGAGCCAGGCAAGCGAGCGCCAAGGCAGCCAGAAGGAAGAACGTGGTCAAGGATAACCTCATTTCGTATCGGCAAGAGACGGGGTTCGGCTGTCGAGCCATTCCACCATGGCATCGACGAATGAGTTGGCGAGGAGCAGGGCAGTGCTGGACCAGAGGCTGAGAACGGCAAGACTTTGGAGATCGGATTCCTTGGCTGCTTTGAAAATAGAATACCCGAACCCGGGAATGAAGAAGGCCGTTTCCGTGACGATCAGGACGCTCAGGTAGAGAGAAAGCAGGAAGGGAAGGGCGCGCAGCAAGGGAGCCCAGATCGCAGAGGCGATCACGGTGTCGAACAGGGCGCGTTGTGTGATTCCCAGGGAGCGGAAAGCGCGCAAAGAGCCTTCGGGGAATGCGTTGAAGACGGTTTGCGATACTTGGCGGGCGATCAACCCGATCCCGGGAAGCGAGAGGGGGACCGCCAAAAGGAGGCACTGGCCGGCGAACGCGCGAGGGCTGCTTCCCGCGACAAGGGCGGACTCGCCGCCAACGAAGATTCCCCAATCGGAGATGCTCACGTAGAGCACGGCATAGGCAACCAGAAAGGCGGGAATGGCCAAGGCCACGCTAATGACGATGTGTCCGAGGACCTGGAGCCAACCCATCCGGTAGCGTCCAAGGAGGATGCCCAGCGGCCCGCCAAATCCGTAGCTCAAGACCAGGGAAATGAGTAGCGTGGTCATGCTGTAGAGAAAGGCGGTGGTGAGCGTCGGCAGGCCGGTTAATCCAGGTGCCCGTACCAACCGGCCGGAAAAGACTGCCTGGATGAATTCCACAAACGAAAGATCCCGGTCGTAGTAGGTTTCCGCCGAGCGCAGGATCAGGAAAATCGCCACGCAGAGCACCAGCAGCCGGCCGGCGGTGAGTAAGAAGTGTTTGGCGAAGAGGTGGATCATGTCACGGGGAGGAGTCCTCCGGCTGGGTTGACCGTTCCGCCCACCAGGCCAAATCGTGGGTCAGGGAAAGCAGGCTGGAGCCGATCGGACGCGATTGGGCCGCTCCGGCCCGGCCTTTGTCCACGACTTCCGCGCGGCCTGGGTGAAACACTCGCGCGGTATCGCGAAGGGCGAGATGCAGGCAGGGCTGGAGCTCGTAGAGTTGCTTCTGCAGTTGACCGGCGAGTTCCGATTGCCGCGCCGGATCATAGGCGGTGCGGATTCCTTCAAGGAGGCCGTCGATCCCGGGTTCGCGGAGCCGTGTGAAATTGCCCAGTCCTTCGCCGATCTCCGAGGAGTGCCAGCGGCTGAACTGATCGATGTGGTGGGGCAGGGGGTCAATGAGCAGGGCCGCCTCGTAACTGGTATTTCCGGAGCGGATGCCGGACATTTTGCCGTAGGAAACCAAGCGGAGCTGGACGAGGACACCGATGCGGCGCCATTGCCGTTGCAGGTAGCGGGCCACGTCGCGCTGGTAATCGTCCCCGGCGACGACGGTGAGGGTGAACCGGAGCCGGTTTTCGTACCCCGCGCTGGCCAGGGCCTTGCGGGCGGCTTGGGGGTTGTAACTGAGCGTGCCGGGAATTGGGCCGGGGGAGAAAGCGGCGTTGGGATGAAACAACTGATTCACTGGCTTGCCTTGACCGGCCAGGAGTTCGCCGATGAGTTGGCGCGGATCGATCGCTTGGGCAAGCGCTTGGCGAACCGCCGGATTGCGAAACGCTTCGTGATCGAGATTCCAGGCTACGTAGGTGTGCAGCGTGGCCGGGCCGCGGACGAGGTCGAAGTCGGGGTTTTTCTCAAGGCGGCTGTAGGTGGCGGGATGAGCTTCGTAGGAATCGATGGCTTCGATTTCAAACAAGATGCGGCGGAGGCGGTTCTCCAGCACCCGCTTGTAGACGAGGTGATGGTTCTCTGGCGGATTGCGGAAGTAGCCTGGGAACCGGTCGAGAACGATCGGGCCTCCGGGGCGCCAGTCGCGGATCGTAAACGGGCCAGTGCCGGTGAGGCGGAGCTCGGGCATCTGCGGGGAGTAGGCGTGCCAAGCGTGTTTGGGGAGGATGCGGATCTGTTCCCAAACCTCCAGGGCCGGGGCGAAAGGTTGCCGGTAGGTGACCTTGAAAGCGAGGGGCCCCGCCGGTTCCAAGGAGAGCATGGAGCGGATGGCGGAGGAGAGGGCCGGGTGGTTGCGGCTTTCCCGCGCCAGTTCGATCGAGTGAAGCACGTCTTCCACTGTGAGCGGGCGGCCATCGTGCCAGCGCACGCCAGGACGCAGAAACATCGTCATCGCCGGTTCGAACAGGTATGGCAGTGCTGGCTGCTTCTCAATCCGCGGGTTCAACTGCGGGTTGGACTGGTAGTAGAGACGCAGTTCGCGCTCGAAGTTCGACTCGTGCCCGGCCGAGCAGACCTCGACATACTCCGCGTCCCCTGACCACGTGCGACGGGCCTGCCACCCCTCGACGGCCTGTTTGCGGAAGTTGTGGAACGACTCGACAGGAAACTGCCCGGCATAGATGTGCCAAACGTTCACCGGAGCACGGAGGTCTTCCGGGATCAGTTCGAGGATGCGTTGGGGCGCGGCGGAGGCATTGTGATGACCCAGTTCCAGGCGGATCTCATCCTTGATCCGGCTGGCGTGGACGATGCCCCATTCCGGCCAGCGGTCGCGGCTCTTCTCGACTTCCGCCCAGGCTTGGATGGCGAAGCGTTCTGAGATGCAAAAGAGGCGGGCGCGGGAGGAAAAGTTCCACGATTCCGCGAGTCGGCCTTCCAGCTTCAGCGACGGGTCGCGGCCAACCAACGTATCGAAGAGAAGGCTTTCGATCTCCTCGGACACTGGATCCTGCTCGGTGAGCGGGTCGATGCCGAGGGGTTCGGTGGTGATTGCGAACGTGATCGACTCGGCGGCGGCTTGCTCCTTGTGCCCCAAGCTGGCCAGGAAATACTGGGCGGCCACGATGAGGAGCAGGGGAAGGCAATAAAAACACAGTCGCAACCAGCGCATAGGAGGGGACGCAAGGCTCTCCGCCGGGGGATACGGGCGCCCCTAGCGTAGCGTGGGACGGCGATCTGGCGAATGAATTCGAACGGGAGAAAGCAAGGGCACAACGTCGATACCCGGAGAAAGGCTAGGCTCTTTTCCCTTGCTTGAGCGAAACAGTGAGCGCAGGCTCGTAGAAGTTCCTGCCCATGAGGTTCCCCCAATCTTCCTGCTGGTTCCTGATCGTTTTTCTCGGTCTGGGATGGACATCGTTTGCCACGGCGGCCGCGGATCCGCATCATCACGCGCACACTCCGGAGTTCATCACCCGGATGAAGGAATTCCCGGGTGAGGAGGCGAAGGCGGGAATCATCGAGACTGGGGCCAAATTGGCTTACCGGGCCAAGGCGGAGCCGTTCTTGGTGGTGGCTTCGATCATTTTCTTGCTGGCGATTCTACACACCTTCGCGGCGGTCAACATCACCAAGCTGGCCCACAAGGTGCAGCACGACCATGAAGCCAACGTCCGGCGGGAACGGGCCGCCCGCGGGGAATCCACCTATGCCACGGACCTCGTCAGCTTCCGGGGCACCATTCTCCACTTCTTCGGTGAGGTGGAAGCGATCTTTGGGATTTGGGTGGTCGTGCTTCTCGTGGCGATGTCGGCCTTCCACAGCGTTGAGTCGATGAAGACCTACCTGATGGATCATGTGAACTTCACGGAGCCGTTGTTTGTGGTCATCATCATGGCGTTGGCCTCCACCCGTCCCATTCTGCAGTTCGCGGAGCGTTGCCTGAGTCTCTTCGCCAAGGCGGGAAAAGAGACGCCAGCCGCTTGGTGGCTCTCGATCATGATGGCCGGGCCGCTGCTTGGGTCGTTGATCACCGAGCCGGGGGCGATGACGATTTCCGCGATGTTGCTGGCGCGGAAATTTTACGTGCTGAAGCCTTCTCAGCTCTTCGCCTATGGAACCTTGGGGTTGTTGTTCGTGAATGTTTCCGTTGGGGGCGTGATGACGAACTTCGCCGCACCGCCGGTGCTCATGGTGGCCCGCGCTTGGGACCTCACTACGCCGGAGATGTTTGCACACTTCGGAGCCAAAGCTCTGACCGGGATTGTCATTTCAGCGATGGCTTACTTCTTCATTTTCCGGAATGAACTGGAGGCAATGATGCACCGCGCGGAGGACCATGATGGGGACGGCTTGGGCGACGTGAAGTTCGTGGAGCGGCCGATCCCGTTGTTCGTGACCGTGACTCATCTCGGGTTCATGGCGTGGACGGTGATGTTTTCCCATTACCCGCCGCTCTTCGTGGGGGCGTTTCTCTTCTTCCTGGCGTTCTCGCAAGCCACTGCCCACCACCAGAGCGAAATCAATCTGCGCGGGCCGATCCTTGTCGGGTTTTTCCTCGCGAGCTTGGTGATTCACGGAGGCCTGCAGGGCTGGTGGCTCGGCCCGATCCTGGCGAGCTTGACGAAGTGGCCGATGTTCATCGGGGCGACGATCTTGACCTCGTTCAACGACAACGCGGCGATCACGTACCTGGCGAGCCAAGTGGAGGGATTGAGCGCGGAAATCAAGTATGCGGTGCTGGCCGGCGCGGTGACGGGGGGCGGCTTGACCGTGATCGCGAACGCGCCGAACCCGGCTGGGCAAGCCATTCTAGGACGCTTTTTTGGAGACGGCGTGCAGCCTCTCTACTTGGCCTTGGGCGCAATCATCCCAACCCTGATCGTGGCGCTCTGCTTCATGTTTGTTCCGGATGGTGACGTGGAAGAGGTATTTCGGTTGCCAGAGACGGTCCCGGCGGCCGTCGAGGGCGCCCATTGAGATGAAATGAAACTCCGTCTCCACGCCTTCGTGCCTGGTTTGTCGAGCGCGTCTCCGTGTGGTGTCGGAGGCCGTGAGTGGCGACTAGGTTTTCCTTCCCCTGTTTCCGTCTACAGACTGCTGCGCGTGTGCTGGCCACGTCGGGCAAAAACAAAGTGGAATGGCAGTTGGCACCTTCCGAGAATCAGGCTTGGCTGCGAGCCGGTGAAAGCGTGTTTGCTCGTGAGTTTGGGGGGAATCGCTGGGGCATTGGCTCGCTACGGTGTGGCTGGGTGCATTACCAGATGGGCGGGGGCTGGCTTTCCGTGGGGGATCTTTGTGGTGAACATGGTTGGATGCGCCATGATGGGCATCGTAATCGCCCTGACGGAGCAGACGCGCTGGATCTCGGATGAGGTGCGCTTGCTGGTGGTGACCGGATTTCTAGGGAGCTTGACGACCTTTTCCACTTTGAGCGGCGACACCTTCCAGATGTGGCGGCATGGACACATCGGGCTGGCAGCACTCAACGCGGGAGGCAGCGTGGCGGCGGGTCTAATCGCGTTGACGGGAGCTTATCAGGTAACGGTCTTCCTGCGATCTTGAACGTAGGTGAAAAATCATGGTGAAAACACTTTTTTTTCAAAGCTCCCGGGGTGAATAGGTTGGCCGGATGAGTGGAACTGGTGAAGGAACCCGATGGTCGGTGGAACGGGCTCTCAAAGAGCGTCCCCCGATTCTCCATCCGCTCGGCGGGTGCGATGTAGATACGTTCTTGGCGCACCTTTCCCAAAATTCGGGCTTTAGCAGCCGGAGCCGGCCGCAGCGGGTCATCGCGGTGCTATCTGTATTGGCGCGTCACCCGTTCAGCTGCATGGAGAAGCTCCGGTGGGGGGCAAGGGTGCAGAGGCATCAGATCCCGGTGGATCCGGTGTTCATCGTGGGGCATTGGCGCAGCGGGACGACGCACTTGCACAATGTGCTCAGCCAAGATCCGCAGTTCCGCTTTTTGGACTTCGGGCAGACGGCGCTGCCGCACAACCTTCTGGGGGGCGGCACCAAAGGAATGGCCCGGGATCTCGTGGCCAGCGTGCTGCCGAAGAAGCGCGGCTATGACAACGTGGAACTGACGATCGACACCCCGCAAGAGGAGGAAATGGCACTGGGGAGTTTGAATCCGCTCGGTTACTATGCGGCCTATTACTTCCCCCAAAACATGCTGCGCCATTTCGCTCGCACGGTGTTTTTTGAGGGGGTCACGGTCGAGGAGCTCGAGGGCTTCAAGCAAGCCTACCTTACGTTGGTCAAAAAGCTGAGTTTGGCGCACGGTGGCAAGCAGCTGCTCTTCAAAAATCCGCCTTCCACGGCGAGAATCCAGCTACTTAAGGAATTGTTCCCGGGGGCCCGGTTCATCTACATCCATCGCAATCCGTATGAGGTTTACGCGTCCAGCCTAAACCGCTACTTCCGGCTGATGCAGGCCTTCGCCTGGCAAGATTTCCACGACATCAACTTCGAGGAGATGGTCTTTCACAAATACCGTCGCCTGCTCACGGGGTATCTGGAGCAACGGCCCGCCATTCCCTCCGCGGACTTGGTGGAAACCACCTACGAGGCGATCACCGCGACTCCCCACGAGGAGATCCGGCGCATTTACGACTACCTGAAGCTTCCGAATCAGGCCGAGGCGTTCGCCAAAATCGATCCCTACGCCGACAGCCTTCAGAATTACGAACGCAACAAGCACCGAATGCCACGAGCCACCGTGGACCGCATTCAGCGGGAGTGGGACTTCTCCTTCCGGGAATGGCCTAGCGAGCTACCTGGCCACATCGAAGTGGTGGGGTGAAGGGAGCTGGATTGTTGGCTTATGGCTGTTTGACTCGCCGTTTGCGCGCGGGGGCGGAGGCAGCGGCTTGGCGCTCCTCTTCGCGGGCCTTCGTCAAGGCGGCGGCAATCAATCCAGTTGGTACCGCCACGATACCGAGCCCAAATACCAAGACGACGAAGGTGAACAACCGGCCGCCAACCGTGACCGGATAGGCATCCCCGTAGCCAACGGTGGTGAACGTCGTCGTCGCCCACCAGAGGCTGTGGAACACGGAGGAGAAGACTTCCGGCTGCGCGTCGTGCTCGAAGTGGTAGATGCCGACGGCGGCAAGGTAGAGAAAGATGACCGATACCGCTCCAAAAACGACCAGTTCGTCCCGGGCGATCTCGAACGCGCGTTGGAGGCGCCGGACGGTTGGACCATAGCGGGCTAATTTGAGAATCCGGAATAGACGCAACAGCCGGAAGATTCGGATGGAGCGCAGATCGACGTTCAGCGCGAGGAGGGACGGCAAGATCGAGAGCAGGTCGATGATGCCGAAAAACGAAAAGACATAGCCTTGATGGGGCCGCGAGAAGCGGACTCGGAGAGCGTACTCCGCCAGGAAGATCGTGACGGAGAAGAGCTCGAAACCGTTGAGGAGGCGCGTCGCCTGGTGGCTCAGGTCAGGAAGCGTCTCCAGGGCGAATGTGACCAAATTCAGGACGATCAGGACCTGAATCGCCGTTTCCCAACGGCCAAAGTAAGGCCGCCCATTTTCATCCCGTTCGATCGTCATTCGCCGCGCCGCCGATCATCGCTCCACTGGCCCGGTTCTGGCAAGTGGCGGTTGGCCGGACGAAGTCACTTCGAGGCTGACAGCGTGATGGGCACGGTCACTTCCTTGCCGCGGCGGATGACGGTGACGTTTACGGTATCCCCGATGGCTTTGCGATCGAGCACGGTGAAGAGGTCGTTGGAATCGGAGATTTCTTTGGTATCCACGCGCACGATGATGTCGCCGAGATTGACTCGGCCGCGGTTGTCCCGGGTGGTCGGTAGGAGGCCGGCCTTTTGGGCGCCACTTCCGGCTTGGACGCTGATGACCAGGGCGCCTTCGCCTCCGATGCGGCGGAGGATGGCGTCGTCCGCTAAGGTGATGCCGAGGACGGGACGGATGACCCGGCCGAACTCAATAAGTTGGGGAACGACGCGGTTCACTTCATCCGCAGGGACGGCGAACCCGACCCCTGCGTAGGCGCCCGAAGGGCTGTAGATGGCGGTGTTGACGCCGATCAAGCGGCCGGAGCTATCGAGGAGCGGACCGCCGGAGTTCCCGGGGTTGATGGCGGCGTCGGTCTGGATCACGCCTTGGATGGTGCGGCCGGAGACGCTTTCGATTTCCCGGCCGAGCCCGCTGATGACGCCGGTGGTGAGGGTTTGGTCGAGACCGAAGGGGTTCCCGATGGCGAGGACGCGTTGGCCGACGCGGAGATCGGTGGACGTGCCGAGTTTGAGGGGCCGGAGTTTCTCGGCGGGAGCCTTGATTTTGAGGACGGCAACGTCCTTGTCGGGTTCATGGCCCACGACTTCGGCGGGCCAGGAGGATTGGTCGTTGAGGATGACCTCGAGGGAGAAGCGTGCGTCCTCGATCTGCTGTTGAACCACGTGGAAATTGGTCACGACGTGGCCCTGTTGATCCCAGATGAAGCCCGTGCCGGAGCCGGCGGGGATGCGGGTCACGTTCATGGAGAACATGTCGCGGCGGACGGTAGCGGTGCTTTGAATGTGAACAACGGAGGGCGAACTGGTCTCAAAGATATTGATGTTGCTGAGTTCGTCGGGAGAAAGGCCGGTTGGGAGGCTCGGGGGGAGCGGTTCGGCGGGTTGGACGTCGGCCCGAGGCACGGAAGGGGCTGGAGCGGGGAGCTGGGCCTGCGCGGGGTCGCGGAACGAAAGCGCGACGAGGAGGAGAAGGGAACCGAGCAAAATAAAATTGAGCCAGGGATGGCGGAGGGCATTCATTTTGAAGGGAACGTATCGGGCGTGGGGATGGGTTCTCAACTGGAAACTCCGCGCCGCTTTCTACCCGCGCTGACGTACGGCCGGGGCAATTCGGGAACTTGCGCTAGCCAACCGGAGCAAACCTCTCTATCTTGCCGATTCAGCCTCAATGGCCTCAGAGACGAATCATCCGGGAGCAGGCATGCCCCAAATCGAGTTACCGCCCGGATTGCGGGGTCGGCTGGAGGCGTTTCGTCGCCAAACTTGGCAGCTCAAGCTTTTTGAAATTTTGCTGGCGGGCAGCTTGGGCCTGCTGGCGTCCTACTTGGCGGTCTTCGTCATCGATCGCTTCACGGACACCAGCCCGGGGTTCCGGTCGATGCTGTTTCTGGCCGGGTTTGCGATTTTCGGGATGGGGCTGCCGTTGACCTGGGAGCGTTGGTCGTTGCGGATGCGCGGGCTGGAGGCGGCGGCGCGTTTGATCCGGCGGAAGATGCCGAGATTTGGGGATCAGCTGCTTGGCACCGTGCAACTCGCGGGGCACGCTAGCGGTTCCCCGGCGTTGATCCGGGCCGCGATGGCCCAGGCGGACCGCAAGGCGGCGGAAATGGATCTCCGGGAAGCACTTCCGGGGACCCGAAGGATGCTGTGGGGCGGTCTCTTGTGCGGCGGTGTGCTGATCGTGGCGGTGCTTTTCTTCATTTCGCGCGAAGCGGGACAGAGCGCCTGGGCGCGGTGGGCGACTCCGTGGGCCCCGGTGGATCGCTACACCTTCGCGGATGTCGGGGCTGTGCCGGACAGGATCATCGTGCCTTATGGCGAGCCGTACCAGTTCTCGGTTGGGCTCTCCGCTAGCTCTCGTTGGCGCCCGCTCTGGGGCAAGGCGGTGGTGGAAGACACGGACGGCCGCAACGAGACGGTGACCCGGGCGCAGCGGGACGCGGAGGGCAAATTCGCGTTTTCCCTCCCGGGCCGCAAACAGGAGGGGATTTTCCGAGTTTCGGTCGGGGATGACCGGGTGCGCACCACGGTGATCCCGGCGGCGAGGCCGGAACTCAGCGGGTTGAGGGCATTTGTCAAGCTGCCTGATTATCTGCGCTATTCGCGTCCGCTGGAGATCGAGGCACAGGACGGCACGATCTCCGCCGTGGAGGGAAGCGAGGTGCGGGTGGAGATGCGCACGAGCCGGCCGATCGCGTCCGCGGAGATGGACGGAGCCGCCGTCGAGTGGAACGGGGACACAATGCGGGCCGGGCCATGGGCCGTTGCCGGCGTGGCGGAACACAGTGTCATTTGGCGAGACGCTTTGGGGTTGTCGCCCCGGGAGGCATTGAGATTTCGGGTCGTCGGGCGCGAGGATGCGGCCCCGAAGATTTCGGCGAAGCTGGAGGGGCCGGAACGCACCATCCTTTCGACGGAGGTGGTGACGATTGAGGTGGACGCCACGGATGACTACGGCGTGCGCGAGATCGGCTTGCGGTGGGAAGGAGACAAAGTCGGTTCCAAGATCGCGGCGGCTGGCGCGCCCGAACAGATATCGACCAGCGTGCGAGCCACGTTTTGCGCGGAGCGGGAGCGGGTCGAGCCACAGACGATTCGCTTGATGGCCTACGTGATCGACTACCGGCCGGGGAGGTCTTCGGTGTATTCCAAGCCGTTCACGCTGCGGATTTTGAGCGCGGACGAGCATCTGCGTTGGCTTTCTGATGAAATGGCATCATGGCTGCGCCGAGCGGAAGAGATTTATGACCGGGAGAAGCAGTTGCACGTCGAGAACCGTGCCCTGCGTGGCTTGAGTCCAGAAGAATTGGATCAAGAGTCGAATCGGGAACGATTGAAGGAACAGGCACAGGAGGAAACTGCGAATGCCCGCCGGGTCGATCAACTGGCCGCCTCGGGGCGCAGGCTGGCGGAGGAAGCGAGCCGCAACGACGGGTTCGAGGCGAAGCGGTTGGATGCATTTGCCAAGGCCCTGGAGAAATTAGGCGATATTGCCAAGCAGCGGATGCCTTCCGTAGCGGATCTGCTCAAAGAGGCGGCGGAATCTGAGCCCGGAGCCAACCAGCCTTCGTCCTCAGCGCCGCAGACGGCAAAAAGTGGGGAGTCGCAGAAGCCGGGCGATCCGCAGTCCAGAGAGCAGCAACCACAACCACAGCCGCAGCAGCAGCAGCAACAGGCCGGAGGAGCCTCGAAATCTCCGGACGCGCCATCGACTCCCCCGGATCAGGATTTGAAGTCGCTGAGTCAGCAGAAGCCAGGCAGTCCGGCATCGCCGTCCCCGTCCTCCCCGCAGAGCCCGGCGGCGAACCTACCGTCGACCACGCTTCAGGGCGCTGCGGGGGACCAGGCACCGGATTCGCCCGCTCAAGAAAAGTCGGAACAAGCGATTGTCGAGCAGACCGGCCTGCTCGCCGAGTTGGCCGCGATCAACGACGAGATGCGTGAGCTGTTGGGGGATTTGCAGACGAGCACGTTTGTGCGGCGCCTCAAGGCGGCATCGCGGGAACAGTTGGGGATCGCCGGGGATTTGGGCAAGACCTTGGCATCGGAGTTTGGGGTCGGAGCAGCGCAATTGAGCCAGGACGCGATTGCGATCGCCAAAGCGGCGGCGCAGCGTCAAGTCCGGCAAAGCGAGATCATGCATCAGATTCGCGGGGATCTGGAGGCGTTTTACCAGCGCCGCCAGATGGCGCCCTTCAAGCGGTTGCTGGAGCAGATGCAGGATAGCGAGGTGGCTTCAAAGATCCGTGGCATTGCGGAATCCCTGGAGGCGAATCAGAACGGCCGCTCGGTGACAGAGTCGGAATTCTGGGCGGATACCCTGGACCGCTGGGCGGAGGAATTAGTCGAAGCGGCGCAATCCGGAGGCAATCAACAGGGGCAATCCGGGGAATCGCCGGGCTTGCCGCCCAAGCTGGTCTTGGAGGTGATGAAGATTCTGCGGGACGAGATCGATCTCCGGGACGAAACGCGGGAGGCGGAGAAAGCCAAACCGGCGCTGACGGGTGAAGACTTCGCGGACCGGGCCAAAGGGCTTGAAGAGAAGCAAAAAGGGTTGCGGGACCGGTCCTATGCCGTGGTGAAAACGATTCAGGACATGCCGCAGGGCGCTGAGATTTTCCAGCGCGAGGTGGAATTGCTCTCCGCCGTTTCGAAGATTCTGGGGGAAGCCCGGAACATTTTGGGGCGGCCCGATACTGGTCCGGAAGCGATCGCGGCGGAGACAGAGGCGATCGAGTTGCTGCTGCAAGCCCGCCGCAACCCACCGCAGGGCGGAGGGGGCTCGCAAAGTTCCTCGCAGTCCGCCGGTCCCGAGCAGCAGGGGATCAATAGTTTGGGGCCTGGAGCGGATGAGCCTTCCGTTCCTCAAGGACGGAGCGTCGATCAGTCTACCGGGAAAGGCGGGCGTGAATTGCCCGAAGAATTCCGGCGTGGGCTCGACCAATATTTCAATACGCTGGAGAAGGATTCAAAATGAAGCGAACGTTTTGGTGGCCAGTTGCCCTTTGGGCATGCTCCCTGCTCGTGGTGGAGGAAATCGCGGCTCAGGTTCAAGTGGAGATCGTTCAGGACGAAGGGGCTGGGGCCACGGCGAACACCGATGAGCGGGTCAACGAGTACTTGCAGAACTTGGCGGAGTCGGAACGAACCGAGTGGACGGAAAAGATGACCTCGCTGGTAACCGACATCGACCGGGTCTGTGCGTTGAGCGATGCGCAACGTGAACGGCTCCACTTGGCCGCCAAAGGAGCGGTGGATTCGGGTCTGAATCGTTGGCGGGCCAACATGGAGAATTGGGTGCGGGACAAGGCGCGCAATGTGCAAGGGGACATTGAGCAGTTCCTGGCCGGAGTGGGCTCCGTCCGCTTCGGGGATACTGCCCGGACTTGGGAGCCCGAACATCAGGAAATTTGGGCGATGACGCTCTCCTCGGTTCTCAACGAGACTCAGCGCAAGGCTTATGATGACGACATGCGGGAGCGGCTGGCCTTTAAGTATGAATCGATGGCCCGCGCGTTGGTCGCGGATTTGGACCGGACCCTGCGGCTTTCCGAAAAGCAACGTGGCGAACTTCTCGCGGTGCTGACCGTGGCCGCATCGACTCATTGGGATCGGCTGGAGGCTTGGGCCGGAGACGAAGAAAATTTGCCGTATCATCAGCTCGGGGCTTTGCTCGGGGCGGTGCCGCCCGCTGACCGCGACCGAGTTCTCAACGAAGCGCAGCGGAAGAGTTGGGATCAGTTTTTCGAACGCTTCGACGGAGCTTGGCAATCGATCCGTAACCTCCCGGGGATGCCCGCGACGCGATGAGGGTTGACCTGAAGTTCGCCTTTGGTTTGGGGGCCGTCCTGCTGGGCTGCGCTCCGGTGGTTGTTTGGGGACAAGCGGGATCTGGGGCGATTCGCTACGGAGACGAGGTGCCACCCGAGGTGGATCAGATTTACGCCAAGGGGTTGGAGTCCCTGGTGCGGACGCAAAGCGCTGAAGGGTATTGGGAGGGAGATCGCGGAGCTGGCGTGACGGGGCTCTGCGTCATGGCGATGCTGGCGAGCGGGGAGGACCCGAATTTTGGGCGTTACGCCACTTCGATCCGGCGCGGCCTGCGGCATATGATTTCCGAGCAGAACGCCGAGACGGGGTATCTGGGCCAGAGCATGTATCATCACGGTTTCGGAATGCTCTCGCTGGCGGAAGCCTATGGCACGGTGGACGACGAATTGCTCTGGGTTGGTTCCGGGGCGACCGGACGCACGATTGGAGAGGCTCTGCAAGCAGCGGTGGGCTTGGCGGAAGCTGCGCAAAAGGGGAATCGCTGGCGCGGCTGGCGTTACAACCCTGACTCCAATGACGCGGATACGTCTGTTTCAGGCGCGGTGCTGATGGGGCTTTTGGCGGCTAAGAACGCGGGCATGGCGGTCTCGGATGAAGCCGTGCAAGGAGCGTTGGCCTACTTTAAATCGAGCACCGGCGCCAATGGCATGGTGGCCTACACCGGTGGCCTGGCGGGCATCGGGGAATCGATGAATCGTTCGGCTATCGCAACGCTGGTTTACTCCGTGGGCGGCAAGAAAGATTGGAAGGAATACACGGCGACGCTGGCGTATATTTCGGGACGGCTTGATCACGAGGAGACGGCCCATCCACTGTATTTCCAGTACTATATGGCACAGGCGCTATTTCAGGGAGATTTCGAGGCTTGGAAAACCTGGAACCGGACGCTGGTGCGGATTCTGGACGAGCGCCAAGCGCCCGATGGGAGTTTTGAAGGGAGCCGCGGCGAGGCTTACGGGACGGCGATGTCCCTGTTGGCGCTGGCCCTGAACTACCGCTTTCTTCCGATCTACGAACGGTGAAACGAATGATCCGAGGCACTATTTTGGCCGGTTGGCTTCTTTTGATGGGGCTGACGTCCGCGGCAACGCCGGGTTCGGTGCTCGAGTTCGCCAACGGTGACTTGTTGGAAGGTTCCTTGGAGCCCGGGGAAGGGGATGTGATCCGCTGGCGCAGCAAGTGGTTTGAGGACGCCTTGGAGTTTGATCCGGTGTTCCTCAAGCGTCTCACTTTGGAGCGGGCTCCGGCACTCGCGAGCCCCGCTTCGTTCCGGGCGCTTTTGCGCAATGGCGACGTCGTCCACGGAGATTTGGTCCGCATCGGCAGCGGGTTTGTTGAGATGGAGAGCCCCCGGCATGGCCGCACGCGTCTGTTGAACAGTGCGCTCCGCAGTGTGAACCGGCTCGACAATCCGGCGTTGCGCTATTCTGGGCCCGTCAGCGTGGAGGGATGGATCCAGAACGGGCCGGGGCGCGAACAGAGTTACTGGGACGGCGTGCCCGGTGGCGGCATTGCCACCCGACGCTGGGGCGCTGGACTTTTCCATCGCTTCGAGTTGCCGCAGCGGGTGGCGATCGAGGTGAAGGTCGCGTCGTCTCGCCGCCCGGAGTTTTCCCTGGCGCTGCAGGCGTTTCGGGGAGACGTGCTGCGTTTGGAGACTTGGGACGATGAAGTGGTGCTCGTCCACTCGGGAAGTGATTTTCAGCCGCTCCTCAAGGTGACTCCTGAGCAGCGCCAGGTTCATCTGCACATTTTCTGGGATCAACTGTCCGAGGATTTCACGGTGTTTGATGCCTCCGGCCGTGTCCTCGGAAGCCGGCAAGTTCCGGTGAGTCCGGACTTCCGCGGAAACTCCGGGATCGCTCTGCGCAACAAGGGCTTGGATCTGGAATTGGCCCGGCTTCGGGTCGCGGAATGGCGCGGCGATCAGCCCGAACTGCAATCGATTGAAGGGGCCCGCATTCAACGAATCGACGGCAGTGCGCTTCGGGAAAAGGCGATCGGTTACGACACTACGGCCAGGGCTTTGCTTTTGGAGGGGGGACGCAGCGTTCCGTTATCGGACCTGGAGACCATGGTGTTCGATGAACGGGCCACGGAACTCGACGCGGGGCGGACGGTGCAACTCACCTATGGGGACGGAACCCGAATCAGCGGAAACTTGGTGAGAACCAGTCCGGAAAGCGTGGTCGTGAACACCGGTTATTCGGAGGCGCCTCTTCTTTGTTCCTTGGCCGACCTCACTTCCTTGGAGTTCGCGCACCGCAACGGCCCGGAGGTCACGGAAGCTCCGGATGAGCTGCGGGTCAGTGGAGACATTCTCCACGGTACGTTGTCGGGCTTGCAACCGGGGGGGCGGATTTCGTGGCGGCCGCTGGGAGCCGCCAAGGCAGTGACGTTGCGTCAGGGGTTGGATGCGGATGTGATCCGGCGAAAAGGGCCGAGCATCACCCACCTGGCGGCGGACCGAATGTTTCTGGTGAGCCGGGAGATTCTGGCGTGCCGGGTGGAAGCGATCCGGGACGGAGTCATCTTCTTTTCCAGCCCGCTGACCACGATGACGCAGCTCCCCGCTTCCCAGGTGCGCGCAGTGGAGTTTGGGCAGAAATCGCTGCGTCTCACGGGGTTCGATGATCCATCTTGGCGGCCATTGGAAGGGGGCGGCATAGGCAACGAATTGGCTCCGGGACGGATGGTGTTGCGCGGTGGCGGGTATGGGCATCCAGGCATTCTCCGGGCGGATGAAGTCCATTTCACGTTGGAATGGGAAGGCGAGGGGCAAGGAGCGGTAACCGTGGGGCTGTTTGCCGGCCCGGGCCCCACCTATGCAGCGCCCATTCAAGTGAGTTTCAGCCGTTGGGGTCCCCGGATTTGGGTCGCGGCCAGTCAGCCAGGTGGCAACCGGATGATTGATGGGGACGACATCATGGTGGCCGGCGGCAAGCTTTCGGCCAAAATCGCTTTCCGCGAAGATCAGATGGTCGTCTCCGTGGATGGCCAGGAACTGGTCGATTGCGTTTTTTCTAATGCAGAGCGCTCCGGAGCAGGTTTGAGGTTTGAATTTGGCGGCCCCTGGTTCAACGCGGAAACGATTCTGGCGCCCGTCCGGGTGAGCGACTTCCAACTCCGCTCCTCGAATGGACTGATCGCTTCCTTCCGGGTAGATCCCCAGGTGAAGGAGAAGACGTTGATGATTCCGCGGCGCATGAAAGAGGATCCTCCGACGCACTGCCTCGTGGCGGCCAACGGAGACGTGATGCGCGGGAAGTTGGTGGAGGTGAGTCCGGAGGGGATCCGGTTTGATGTTCAAGGGGAGATCGTCCCGTTCCCGAGGGAACGCGTGATCGGCTTGGTTCACCTCACGAAGGAAGGACAAGGTGATGAACTGGCGGAAGGTCCGTTACCGGAAGGAGAAAGTTATCTTTTTCTGGCGGAAGGCTCCGCCATTCGTCTACAAACCAATGAGGTCAATGAACAATTCCTGCTGGGAGAGTCTCCGTTGTTGGGCGCGTGCAAAGTTCCCCTCCCGTCCATCCGTCAGCTGCGCGTTGGATCAGCGGTGGCGTTGCCGGACGAGGTCTTGCACGCAAATTGGACACCGGTGCCAGCGCCGGAACCCGTCATTCCGGGAGCAGGTAACAATGAATCCAAACTGGGTGGGATGAGTAGCAAAGGAGATGCCCCAGGATTTGAGCTTTCACTGCTCGGAGGTGGAAGATTTAACGCGGAAACGGCTCGTGGCCGGGTTCTGGTCTTGGAATTCTGGGCGTCGTGGTGCGGTCCGTGCCGCGCGGCTTTTGGCGAATACGTCGAGATGCTGAAGTCTTTCGATCCCGGGCAGGTTCAGTTCGTTTCCATCAATGTCGGCGAGCCAGCCGGTGTGATCGGGCCCTACCTGGAACGAAATGGCTGGAAGTTTCCGGTGGCCTTGGATGACCGGGAAACGGTCAAAGCGCTCTATGGCGTCGAAGGGATCCCGCACACTGTCGTGATCGACGCCAAAGGGGAAATCGTTTGGTCCCAAAGCGGCTTCCGCCCTGGAGCGGGGCGAGCACTCGCCCAGATCATCAGCGCAGCGTTGGGGCGGTGAGCTGGAGTGCTGGAGTCGTGGTGAGGAGGACCTGCGCGAAAGCGAAGCGATTCCTTACCTCTTAGCGATCAACCATTAACTCTCAGCGGGTGTGGCAGCACCCTCTTCCTTGCCAGCGGTGAGCTTGAGCATGAGGAAGTAAAGACCGCCGATCAGGAGGACACCGCCGACGATCCAGATGGATTCGTGCTTGATGGCGTGCACAAGCTTGGCGGGATCTTCCATGAGTTCGGGATTGCGCTGGAAGACTCCGTGACCGTACCAGGAGAGGATGGTGCACCAGACAAGAGCGCCCAGAGTCGTCATCAAGCTGAACATCGCGAAGTTGATCCGGAGAATGCCGGCCGGGATGGAAATGAGGTGGCGGACAACGGGGAGCAGCCGGGCGAAGAAAATGCCACCGGCCTCGTAGCGGTGCACGAAATGCTCGGCGCGTTTGATCTTCTCTGGAGTGATGAAGAAGAGCTTGCCCCACTTCTTGAAGAACACCTGTTCAAGGCCCCGGGCCACGCCGTAGGTGATCGCCGAGCCGAGCCAAGAACCGAACGTTCCGGCGAGGATGACGCCCCAAAGATTCATCTTGCCCTGAGCGGCCAGGAAGGCGGCTGGCGGCATCACGACCTCGCTGGGGACCGGGAAAATGGAGCTTTCCATGGCCATGAGAACGACAATGGCCCAATAACCGCCGTGCTCGACCCAGGCGAACCAAGTGTGGATGAGATCGTGAAGCATAAATCGTGTTTTCGGACGGGGAATGCCGGAAGTTTACTTTTGGAATTTCGCCCGGGCGGTGACGGAAGATTCGTCGTCCTCGGTGTCCGGCAGGCCATCCTTGCCGTTGGAGACGACCAAAACGGAGCCATCCGGCTGGGGGACGAAACGGAGTGGGTTTAGATAAGGGATGTCCACCAGCTCTCCCTGGCCGGCCTGCGCCAGCTGGACCCAAGCTTGTTGATTCTCTAAGCCGTTCTCCGGATTGGTGAGGGCTTTGGTCCAGGCTTCGTTGGTCGGTTCAACGGCGACTTCGGGGTGCCTTTTGCGGAAATCGTCCACGTCCGTCTGCACCGCGATGAGAATGGCTGGGCCGAGGTTTTGGTAAATCATAAACCCTCCTCCACCGCAACAGAGAATGAGGAGGACGAGCGTGGCTCCACCGGCGATTGCACAACCTTTGTTCACGGAGAGATTCAAACCGAGCGGACGGCTGAGGGCAAGTGAAAGCTTGGAGATCTGTGCTTGCGTTCCTAGCGGATCGAGGGCAAAGTTTTCAAATGAAGCTTCGGGTTTTTGCTTGCGTTGGCGCGTTTTTTTGCGCGTCGGTGACGCCATCATCCGCCTTCGAATTTTCGCATCTGGTCTCCCCATTTGTCACGGCAGCCCGGTTTGTCGGCGGATTGTTCCCGTTCGGGGAGGAGAAAAAGGCTGAGCGCGCCAAGGAAAAGGCCGCCGCGGAGCCCACGGCTGCTGCCCCAGTCTCGCCTGAACAAGTGATTGGCACCGTCCGGTTCGCCTACGATAATTTTGTGCTCATCTATACCCCCATCAAAATGGATCTGCCCGCCGGAACCCGGGTCACCACCTTGGGCAAGGATGGTCAGCCCCGCCCCGTCGAGCTTTCGTTGAGCAAGGAGCGGAAAGGCACCTTTTTGGTGGCCGACGTATCTTCCGGGGAACCGCTGGCGGGAGACATCGTGGTCCTGCTTCCGAGCGCTGGAGCCGCGACAGTAGCGGAGTATCAGGTTTTGGAATAAGCCGAGCCGATCCGCTCATGTTGGAGGAGAGCGAGGCCCGGCGTAGGTTGATCGAGGCCACGCCCCTGGGAACCATTTGCCAAGTTTCGCTGTTGGAGGCTCTGGGTGCCTCGGCCGCCGAAACGCTCCGGGCGACCGTTCCGCTGCCTGGTTTTGACAACTCTCAGATGGACGGCTATGCGCTGCGCTCCGCGGAGGCGATGCCGGGCAACGTCCTCCGCGTGGTGGGCCAGCAATTTGCCGGGCGCGAGGATGGAAGTTTCCAGGTCGAGTCCGGGACCGCGGTTCGCGTATTCACTGGCGCGCCGCTGCCGCGTGGGGCTGACGCGGTGATCATGCAGGAGGATGTCGAACTTTGCGGCGATGGGATCCGGCTCCGGGTCGGTGCGATGCCGGATGAATTCGTCCGGCGGCGGGGGGCAGATCTTTGCGAAGGTCAGTTCATCTTGCAAGAGGGGGACGTGCTAACCCCGGCCCGGCTGGCTTTGCTCGCGTCCCAGGGGTGTTCCGGAGTTTGTGTCCGCCCCGCTCCGCGCGCCGTGGTGGTGACCACTGGGGACGAATTGATTGAGCCCGGGGCTGGTGCCGGATTATTGCCCGGGCAGATCTTTAACAGCAACGGAGTTATGCTTGCCTCTGGTCTCCGGTCGTTCGGCGTTTCGCAGGTGCGAGCGCTGCACGCCCCGGATGACCCCGTGCAAATGCGCGCCGTCCTGGAAATGGCTCTGGAGGAGGCCGATTTTTGCGTGATCGCGGGCGGGGTCTCCGTGGGGGAGAAGGATTACGTCAAAGCAGTCCTGGCGGATTTGGGGGCACGAGGTGGTTTTTGGCGGGTGCGGGTCAAACCGGGCAAGCCGTTTTTCTTCGCCGAGCTGGAGGGAAAAGTCGTCTTCGGGCTTCCGGGGAATCCCGTTTCCAGCTGGGTGACCTTTTTGCTTTTCGTGGTCAGTGCGCTGCAGCGCTACACCGGGAGGACGATCGATCCTTCGACTCCGAGCTTACCGCTGGTCCGAGCATTTTTGGAGGCAGAGCTACGGAATGAAGGGGACCGGCCGCATTACGTGCGCGGAGTTTGGAGTGCCAAGGACGGGGCGTTTCGGAGCGTAGGATTGCAGCAGTCTCACGCGCTTTACGGATTGAGCCGGGCCAATGCCCTGGTCCGGGTCGGGGCCGGACAGCGATTGGAAGCCGGCTTGGCGGTGGAGGCGTATCTCATGGGAAGCGCATGAGTGCGAATTCAATCAAGATTGCTGAATATTCTGCTAGAGTAGACCATCAGATAGTCAACGGATTGAGAGACGCGAATCTCAACTTTGAAAAATAACGGAGCTTTGACATTTAAAATTTATAAAATGCAGCTTGCGGGATGTGATCCGGTCGATTACACTATCTTCAGGTCCGGGATATCGTATGAAAATTATGGATAATTTGAATGCGGTGTTTACAGACTGTCTGAGAGCGCGTATCCTTTAAGTCCCCACGATTATTAAACCATTAAGAGTTCGACGGTATGCAGGTAGCCAACGATAATGACACCACCCCGAGCGCTGAAGCCGGTCGCCTGGCCGACTTCATTATGTTCACGCAGCGCTCATTCCTCTTGGATCTCTCCAAGGAACTGAACAAGGGCAACATTTCTTATGCCCAGTTCTTCCTCCTTGGGTATCTCGCCAAAGAGGAGCATCTCACGATGACGGAAATTTCCAACAAGATGGGCCATTCCACCGCCGCCGCGACAGGCCTAGTGGATCGCCTGGAAAAGCTGGGCTACGTCCAGCGTCTTCACGCTGCTGATGACCGCCGCAAGGTCATGGTCCAAATCACCCGCAAGGGTATGGATCTGGTCGGTCGCATGCGGGACGGCATCGCTCTGAACATCGCCGAGACGATGTCGAAAATGGATTCCCAGGCTGCGCCTGAGGCTGCGACTTCTCTCGATCAGCTCAGCGATCTGCTCATGCAGGGCCGCTAAAACTCTGAAGGCGGCCGGTCTCCTGCATGCCTGAGGCGAGACGTGGGGTTCCGAAATCCTGGCGGACCGGACGCCTGTGCTAGCATCGTGTTTTCATTGTGACGCAAACAACGAAAAGGCGCCTCCCGAGTGGGATGGCGCCTTTTTGATTTCCAATTTCCTTCGCCTCAAGAAGAGGTCGTCCTCCTCACTCG
Organism: Akkermansia muciniphila; assembly: GCA_945883495.1. Classification (GTDB taxonomy): domain Bacteria; phylum Verrucomicrobiota; class Verrucomicrobiia; order Verrucomicrobiales; family DEV007; genus V1-115. Next base: position 46,362 of record CAMCXS010000010.1, on the reverse strand, counting down.
CAGGACGTGCAGCCCGGCTCCATGGAGCAGGCGCTGCCTTGGCGCTCACCGAGCACTTCGTCCGCAAAGTCGTCCTCCAGATCGGCGCTCATGACGTGGCTGGCCGGCTGGGACGAGCTGGCGCTGGGATTCATCTCGGTCGGGTCGAAATCAGAGTTCATTAAGTTCGACCAATAGTTTAGCCTCGCCGAGATGCAACTGAAGGATCCTCCAGACGTCCTTCCACGAGCTGGAATCGAGCGTCGAACCGGCCTTGACTGTGCGTCTGGCAGCAGTGGTAACAGGCGGCGGCTCGCTTGATCCGGCGGACTCGGAGCAATCGGTGGTCGCAGGACGGGCAGACGTAGACGAATTTTCTCCGCTGGGTACGACGTTGAAAGGGGAGATCGTGGCAACGCGATTCACCGGGGATGCCGAGTTCGGAACAAGCGCGCCGCCAGTCGCGGCCATGGGCAGGAATGCGGCGCCGCCCCGCGCGATGCGCCGCCACGAGGTGGGCGAGTTCGTGACGCAAGGTTCGGTCAATCTCTTCCTGGGAGATGTGGACGAGGTGGGGGTTGAGTTCCACGATCGCGTTGGAACGGTACGCCCGGCCGGCGGTGGTGCGCAGCCTGGCATTCCAGCGCACGACGACCCGTTTCGCCAAATCGGGAAGGCCCAAAGCGTTGATGAGGCTGCGGCTGATGGCGATCAACTCGGGATCTTCCCCGGATGGCAGCGGAGGGAGAGACTCCGCGCTGGACGTGGGGGCCTCCGGCGCTGGGAAAAAGAGTTCGAGTTGTTGACGGGAAACAGGTTGATTTCGGCTCACGGCAATGTCGCAGGAAGAGCTTCTGGGGGTTGTGTTTCGAGTTCCTGGCCGGTTTCCTTATTGAGAAATCTTTGCGAAGCGCCCTCGGTGGTCACCAAGGTGGCGGGGGGCACGCTGTCGCGGAGAAAGACGTTGGCGCCGATGGTCGAGCCTTGGCCGATCACGGTTTTGCCACCCAAAATGGTTGCGTTGGGATAGATCGTGACGTTGTCCTCGACGTCCGGGTGGCGTTTGGAGCCTTTGAGGACGCGGCCTTCGGCGTCTTTGGGGAAGCTGCGGGCGCCGAGCGTCACCCCGTGGTAAAGCTTCACGTAATTTCCGATGCGGCAGGTTTCTCCGATGACTACGCCGGTGCCGTGATCGATAAAGAAATGGGAACCGATCTGCGCGCCGGGGTGGATATCGATCCCAGTGCGGCCGTGGGCCCATTCCGTCATCATCCGGGGGATGAGGGGAACGCCTTTGCCGAAGAGGACGTGGGAAGCGCGTTGGATGGCGATCGCCTCAATGGCGGGGTAAGACACGATGATCACCTCGACGCTGGTGGCCGCGGGATCGCCTTCATAGGCGGCTTCGACGTCGGTGCTGAGGAGTCGGCGGATTTCTGGCAAGCTCGCGAGGAACTCGCAAACCAGCTCTTCGGCGGTTTGGTCGTGAACGCCGCCACGTTGTTCCGAGAAACTGAGGCTTTTGCCAATTTCGGGGACGAGCCGGCTCACGAATTCATAGATCCGGCGTTCCGTGAGCGCATCGATCTCCTCCGAGGCGATCGGCTCTTCGTCGTGAAAGCCGGGGAAAAGGAGACGAAGCAAATCTTCGCACATCGTGGCCACGGCGCGCTTCGAGGGGAGATTGGAGCAATCGATCCGATTGATCCCGCCGACCTCGTGGTAGGAGTCAATGAGAGCCCTGGCGACGCGTTTTTTTGGACAATCTTCCATGCGAACCAAACCCGAACCCGCCTAGGGGATGCTCTCCACACTACCGGTTTCCGGGCGCTTGCCAACCCGGAAACAATGACAGGCCGGAGATTTCACCTAGGGAACGGGCGGTTGACAGGCGTGGAGCCCCGGGGCAGGGGAGGTTCATGCGTGTCGTGGTGCAGCGTGTCCGGGAAGCTGCCGTGAGGATCGGCGGGGAAATCCGTGGCGAGATTGGGCAGGGCTTGTTGGTGCTGCTCGGCATCGAGGGAGCGGACAGCGCCGAAGACGTCGCTTGGCTGGTGGGAAAAATCGCCCGGATGCGGATTTTCGCGGACGGGGACGGGAAGTTCAATCTCGCCTGCGCGGACGTGGGCGGATCGATTTTGGTCGTGAGTCAGTTCACCCTCCACGCGAGCACGAAGAAAGGGAACCGGCCGAGTTTCGCCCAGGCGGCTCGGCCGGAGCATGCGGAGCCGCTCTACGAGCTGTTCTTGGAAACCTTGGCGGCGGAATTGGGCCGTCCCGTGGCCTGCGGAGAATTCGGCGCGGACATGCAAGTCAGTTTGATCAATGACGGTCCGGTGACAATCTGGATGGATTCCAAGCAACGGGAATGAGTAGAATCATCAAATGCGCGCATTGATCGCCCTCCTTCTCCTCGGTGCCTTGCCGGCGGCGGAACCGTTGCCTGGACATTCCGCCCACGGGGAATCGTTCAACGAGGGGCCGCGCCAAGCTGCCGTTTTGCTGCCCGGGATGGGCCTGATCGAATTCCCGGTGACCACAGCCAACCCGGAGGCGCAGGCGTTTTTCAATCAGGGCGTGGCCCAGCTCCACGGCTTCTGGTACTTCGAGGCGGAGCGTTCCTTCCGCCAAGTCGCCGCTCTCGATCCCTCCTGCGCCATGGCCTACTGGGGGATGTCGATGGCCAACGTGAACAACGAAAAGCGGGCCAAAGGCCTTCTTGCCAAGGCCACCACGCTCAAGGGATCCGCTTCTCCTCGGGAAAAACTTTGGATCGCCGCGCTCGAAAACTTTTACCGGGAAGATCCACGGGACAAAAATAGGCGCGCTCTGGATTTCATCCACGATTTGGAAACGATCGTCCAGGAGCATCCCGGCGACGTGGAAGCCAAAGCCTTTCTGGCCTGGAAAATTTGGCACGTCCGTTCCGATGCGCCGATTTCCAGTCGCCAAGCCGTCGATGCGCTGCTCGACCAAGTTTTCGTGGTGCGTCCCGATCATCCGGCGCATCACTACCGCATCCATCTTTGGGACGATGCGAAGCCGATCCGCGCGGTGCGATCCGCGGCTGCGTGTGGGCCGACGGCTCGGGGGATCGCCCACCTCTGGCACATGCCGGGGCATACCTATTCCAAGTTGAAACGCTTCGACGATGCCGCTTGGCAGCAAGAAGCCTCCGCGCGGGTCGATCATGCGCATCTCGCGGAGACCTTTCTCTTGCCCGATCAAATTCACAATTACGCGCACAACCAAGAGTGGCTGGTGCGGACCTGGAACGAGTTGGGGCGTGCCAGGGAGGCGATGGCGTTGGCGGCCAACTTGATCGCCATTCCGCGGCATCCCGATTTCAACGCGCTCAATAAGAACGACACCTCAGCGGGCTTTGGCCGGACCCGGCTCTTGGAGACGATGGAGAAATGGGAGCTTTGGGAAGACCTCGCCGCGGCGGTGGATTCCGTTTGGATCGGGCCGGTGACGCAAGCGGCGCCTGAGGTGGTGCGATTGCGGGCTTCGGGAGTGGCGGCGTTCGCGCTGGCCCAGCCGGAGCGAATCGGCGCGGCGCTGCGGGGCCTGGGAGAGATCCAGCGGAAGGAACAGGAAAAGTCCGAAAAGTCCGAAAAGTCCGACCCCAAAAAAGACGAGAAAAAACCAGGACCAGCAGAAGCGGCGATCGCGGAGCTGCGCGCGCTGGAAGCGGTGCTGGTGAATCCGGCCGGGGCGCCAGCGTTGTTGGAGCAAGCCGGGGTGAAAATGTCCGCCGTGGCCCGGGCGCGATGCTGGTTGCGGCTCGATCAGCCCGCGAAGGCGGCCGAATTGGCAAAAAAGTTTCCTGAGGACTTGGCGGGGTTGTCGGCGAAGACGGAGGTCCTTTTGGCCTGTGGGCAGGAGATGGAAGCCAAGGAAGCGTTTCTCGCGGCGCGGAAGGTGGCCTTTGCGATCGATCCCGATTTGCCGGTGACGCATCGAATGTTGGAATGGAACCGGAAGTTCGAGCCGGGGAGTGACTGGCGGCCGGCGGCGCCGGTGCGCGAAGATCTTGGACCCCGGCCGGCGTTGGAAACACTGGGAAGAAAGTTTTGGGCGCCGCCGCAAGCGCCGGAATGGCAGGCGACTGGGCTGGATGGCGCGGTTGTCTCCGGGAATTCCCTCAAAGGCAAGCCGCGGGTGCTCCTCTTCTATTTGGGCGCCGGATGCCAGCATTGCGTGGAGCAGCTCCACGCATTTGCCAAAGCGGCTCCCGAGTTTGCGTCCGCCGGGCTCAACGTGCACGCCATCAGCACCGAGTCCGTGGCAGAGGCGGCGCGGATTGAGGACGTCCTGCCGCCCGCCGGAGCGGTTTCTATGGAATTTCTCTGCGATCCCAGCCTGCAAGCATTTCGCGCCTTCCGGGCGTATGATGACTTTGAGGACGATCCGCTCCATGCCACCGTGCTGCTCGATGGCGCTGGCCGCATCCGGTGGATCGATGTCAGTTGGAAACCATTCCTGGACACCGCTTTTCTTTTGGGCGAAGCCAAGCGTCTCCTGGAACTTCCCGGGCAATTTCCTGGTCCATGATGCCCGAACGGCCCAACGATGTCTATTATGCCTGCCAGCGCTGCGCCAATTGCTGCCGCTGGCCGGGCGAAGTCGTGCTCACCGAAGAAGATACCCTGCGGATCGCCGCGCATCTGGGGCTCTCGCCTTACGAATTTGTGGCCCGGCACACGGCGTTGCGCCGCAATCGGCAAGGTCTCACCCTGCTGGCTCGGGAAGACGGGAGTTGCGAGTTTTTGGACGGGATCGATTGCCGGATTCAGGCCGCCAAACCGGAGCAGTGCCGGGGCTTCCCCAACGAGTGGAGATTTCCGGGTTGGAGAGAGCTGTGCGAAGCGGTCGAAGTCCGTCTTGTGCCCAGCAAAGAAGCACGTTAGTATCCACCGGTCATGAGCCAACCCTCACCGCCTGACATTCAGTTCTGGAGACGGACGATTGCGCGGACGCGGCGCCGGGTGAATCTCGGGTGGTGGTTGGAATGGCTCGGCCCGGCCTTGTTGCTGGCGGGCGTGGTGGGTGCGTGCGCGGTGCTCTACCTGCGCTCCACGAGTTGGGATAAGTCGGCCCCCTGGATGGCCTATGCGGCGGGTGGAGTGATTTTGCTCGTGCTGGCGGCGACTTGGCTGTTGGCGCGGCGCCGTTTTTTGACCGACGAGCAGGCGATGGTGCGGTTGGAAGCGCAACTGCGGCTCGACAATGCGTTGACGGCGGCATCGCGGGGCTTGACGGAGTGGCCACCGGCTCCAGAGGCGAACAAAGTCGTGGACGGATGGACGTGGAACTGGCCGCGATTGCTCGGGCCACCGGTGGTTTCGGCGGGATTGATCGCGGTGCCGTTTTTTATTCCGATCCGGCCGGCCGAAGGCGTCACGGTGCGGCCCAATGAGCCGATGGCGTGGCAGGAGATGGAGAAATGGCTCGAGGATTTGGAGGAAGAGAAGATCGCCGAGCCGGAAAAGCTCGAGGAAGTTGCCAGGCAGATCGAAGCGCTCCGGGAGAACCCGCCGGAACAGTGGTTCAGCCACAGCAATTTGGAGGCGACGGATTCGTTGCACGAGTCCTTGGAACGCTCCATGTCCGAGTTGGAGCGGAACACGGCGGAAGCGGGGATGACGCTTTCCGCGATGGCGAAGTTTGGCAGCGAATTGAGCCCTGAAACGGCGGAACGCCTCGCCAAGGAGTTCGCCGAAGCCCTTCACGGTTTGGAAACCGGATCGATGCCGATGGATCAAGCGTTGATGGGGGAGTTGCGCAAGCTGACACCGGAGGGCTTGAAGAAAATGGACCCGAAAGCGGCCCAGGAGTTGGCGCAAAAGCTGAGTCAGAACCGCGAGGCGCTGCAACGGATGCTTTGCCAATGCAAGAAGCCCGGAGAGGGAGACAAGGAAGGGCTACTGAGCGAGGCGGCGATTTTGCGGATGCTCGGTGAGTTGCCGGGCAAGGATGGACCCGGCCAGGGCGGCGTCGCTCGGGGCCGCGGCGATGCACCGATGTTTCACGAGGACGAGGAGAGCAATCTCGCCACGAAGAATTTGCAGCGGGCGGAGAACCTGGATCTCAGCCGCGCGGCGCCCGGAGACGTGGTGGGCCTGGCGGAAGCGGAGCATCAACTCGACAAATCCCCGGACAACGTCCAGGCCGGTGGCTCCATCAATTCCACGGGAAAAGGCGGAGGCCGCGTCTGGGAATCCGACCTTCTTCCGGACGAGAAAGCCGTCCTCAACCGATTTTACAAGTAACCCTTTATGCCTCACCCGACCGAAGCTGATCTCGCCATCCACACCGCCGAGGTTCGCCGGCTCCTAGATGCGCTCAATGGTGTCCTTTTCGGGCAGGAGCGGCTCGTGGAACTGGTGGTCACGGGAATTTTGGCGCGAGGCCACATCTTGCTCGAAGGTTTGCCGGGGCTGGGCAAAACGGAATTGGTCAAAGGCTTGGCCAAGGCGTTGGAGCTGAGCACGAAGCGGATTCAGTTTACTCCGGATCTGTTGCCGGGGGACATCACGGGCAACCCGGTCCTCCAGGAAGCAAACGGACGGCGCGAATTTGTCTTCCAGCCCGGGCCGCTCTTCGCCAACCTTTGTTTGGCAGACGAAATCAACCGGGCCTCGCCAAAGACGCAATCCGCGCTCTTGGAAGCGATGCAGGAACGCCGCGTCACCGTGCTGGGCGAAACGCACACGCTGCCGCAGCCCTTTTTCGTGTTGGCCACGCAAAACCCGATCGAGTTGGAGGGGACGTATCCGCTGCCGGAAGCGCAGCTCGACCGCTTTCTCTTCAAGCTGGATGTACGCCGCAACGACGTCGCCACCTTGCAGCGCATCGTAGAAAATCGTGAACTCGGCGTGGAGCCGGAACTCAAGCCGGTCATGAGCCGGGAGGCCTTGCTCGGCATCATGGACGCGGTCCGGACGATTTACTTGCCCGAAGTGGTCGCGAACTACATCGCCCGCCTCGTGGACGCGACGCATCCGGGGCAATCCAAGGCTTCGGCGTCGATCAAATATGGTGCCAGCCCGCGGGCGGCGCTCAGTTTGGCTTCGGCGGCCAAGGCGCGCGGACTCATGGCGGGCCGGATCAATGCCTCGTTTGAAGACGTCCAGGCCGTCGCGGTGCCAGTGTTGCAGCACCGGATCATTCTCGACTACAACGCGCGGATCGATGGAAAGACCAACGCGGGAGTGGTCGGCGATCTCTTGGCCGAGGTGCCGGTGCAATCGCTGGCCGTGCCCAAGACCCTGAAAGAATCTCAACCCGCCGTTACCGCGTGAGGTCCAGCGGATTGCTTTTGCTTTGGGTGGCGCTCGTCTGGCTCCACCCTCGTCCGGCCACGGCGGAATTTGAGATCTTCAAGCGGGACGTGGATGTGCTGACGGGGACCGAGGTGCGCGCCACTTCGCCGTTCGAGCGCGTCCCGCCTCGCGGTTTCATTCCGGTGAAGATTATCATCCGCAACGGCTTTGACCAGCCGCGGAGTTGGACGGTGACGTTCCGATCTCAGCCGCAATATGGAGAAGGGCTGCGCTTTGTCTCGTCGTATCCGGTGACGACGCCAGCCAGTTCCGAGACGGAGCACGCATTCTTGGTCCCGTTGGTCAGCAAGTTGGATCGAAGCGTGGAAGGGGAACTCCAGATCAGCGTGCGCAGCGGAAGGTTTGAGGCACAAGGCAACCATCCCGGCATGCTGACCACGGATTGGCGTTCGGTAGCGTTCAGCAAGGGATTGGCCGGCCTCAACAATTTGGAGGAATTGACCAAAGCGGTGGATGCTCGAGGATCACTTGCGTCCCTCGGTCAACCCCTGGCGGCGACCTTTGCACCGGCGGAAGTGCCCGTGGATTGGCGCGCCTTGACCGGGTTTGATTCGATCCTGATGAGCCGCAGGGAATGGGACGCCTTGGAACCGGCTCTACGTGAGACCTTTTCCAGCTGGGTGCGCCTGGGAGGTCAGCTGCATCTGTTTGGGACGGAAGCAGCTCCATCTGCAAAACAACTGGGGATGGGCCACATTTCGAACTGGCCGTGGGACGGGTTGAAGCTTCCGGTGGACCAGCTCGCTCCCGAGTTGGACACCTCGCCGAGTCTCATCAAGTCGCTACGGGAGGATTACCAGACTAACCCGTTGCAGTCGGCATTCGGGGAAAAGGACTTCAACCCGTTGCTCGTTTTCCTGATCCTCGCCGCCTTCGCCGTGGTGGTGGGGCCGGTCAATTTGCAGGTCTGGGCCAAACCGGGGCAGCGGCACCGGCTCTTCATTACGACGCCGCTCATCTCCCTGGCCGCCAGCTTGATCCTCCTCGTGATCATTCTCCTGGGAGATGGTTTTGGCGGATCGGGACGTCGTGTGGGCTTCATGCTGCTGCGCTCGCAGCCGGAGGAACGGCTGGCGCACTTGATCCAAGAACAGATCTCCCGGACCGGCGTGCTCGGCGGGCGCCAATTCGCCGCCTCCGAGACCAGTTGGCTCAGCCCGGTCGTGATGAAACGATCGCGGTGGACCCACTTCGATGATCCCTACGCGATGGAGGCGAATTTCCAACAGGCCGATGGCCAGATCGGCGGTGATTGGTTTCGCAGCCGGAGCGAGCAGATGCAGCTCGTGCGGGCCGCGACGCCGACGCGGGCGCGCATCGAGGTCATCGCTCCCGGGGCCGATGCGCAGCCGCCGCAACTCTTCAACAGTCTGGGCTACGGGCTGAAGAGCTTCTACTACCAGGATGCGTCCGGCAAATATTGGCGCAGCGGAGCGCCCGTTCCCAGTGGCAAGCCGATCGAGTTGGAGCCAATCCCCGCCAAGGAATACAAACTGGCTTGGGAAAAGACCTATGCCTCCTTCAGCAAGACGTGGGACTTTAAGTTTTCCAAGCTCAGCTCGGAGCCAAACCAATTCCTGGCCGAGGCGGACGATCCCGGGGCGCTGTTGATTCCTTCGTTGCGCTCGATCCGTTGGCGGGATGACCGCCTGTTCGTCGCGGGTGAACCCGTCAACCGTTCCGCCACCGCGCCATGAATCCTCCTCCACTGCCAGAACCCGAACCGCAGACGGTCCCGGCGATACGGGTTCACAATCTCTGCCGTCAATTTGGCCAGATCCGGGCCGTGGACGGCTTGAGTTTTTCCATCGCCCAGGGCCAAGTGGCTGGGTTCATCGGGGCCAACGGAGCGGGGAAGACGACCACGATGCGGATTTTGGCGACCTTGGAGTATCCGAGTTCTGGAGTGGCGGAAATCATGGGCGTCAACGTCATGGATTATCCCGGCAAGGTGCGCGAAGTGCTGGGCTGGATGCCCGACACGTTCGGGACCTACGACAACATGACGGTCAATGAGTACCTAGACTTCTTCGCCCGGGCGCTCGGTTACAAAGGGCAGGAGCGACGGGACCGGGTTGCGGAGGTCATGGAATTCACGGAGCTGAACAAGCTGCACGACCGGCTGATCAACAAGCTTTCGAAAGGGCAGGGCCAGCGGCTTTGTTTGGGGCGGGCGTTGATTCACGATCCCCAGGTCCTCATTCTCGACGAGCCGGCGGCCGGGTTGGACCCGAAAGCCCGGGTGGAGTTGCGCCATCTCATCCGCATCCTCGCTCAGGAGGGCAAGACGATTCTCATCAGCTCGCACATCCTCTCCGAACTTGGAGAAATGTGCGATACCCTCATCTTCATCAACGCCGGGAAGGTGGTCCATCACGGCACCGCGGAGAGCATGAAGCGCCATGGGCTGGAGACAGCGGTGGTCAACGTCACGATCCACGGCGACCCGGCCAAGCTGGAGCAATGGGCGATCACCTCTCCCCAGGTCGAATTCCTCCAGGCGACCAAGAGCGGCGGGAAGATCGAGATCGAAGACGGCTCCCCGGAGGCAGTGGGTGGCGTGCTGCGCCGCATGATCATGGATGGACTCGTCGTTACGGAATTCCGTCGCGAGGAGCGCAACTTGGAGGATGCCTTCATTGAAATGGTGGGCAAACTGGATCGCGAAGCCGCCGCCAAATGAGTGAGATGAAATCCTCCGAAACCTCGTTGGTCGACTTCAGCGATTCCATTGGCCCGATGGTGGTCAAGGAGCTGCGCCAAGGCTTGCGGACCCGTGCCTTTACTTGGGCGTTTGTCATCGTGCAGGCGCTGCTGCTGCTTTTCATGATGTCCGGCTTCTCGGAGTACAGCGACAGCCGGGCCACCGCGGGATCGTTCTGGGTGCTGTTGCAGGTCACCTTGTTGTTCGTCATGCCTTTGCGCGGGCTGAACGCGTTGAATTCGGAGGTCCGGCTGAACACGATGGAGCTGATCTCCTTGACCCGGATGTCGGCTTGGCGGATTACCGCTGGGAAGTGGCTAGCGCTCATGAGTCAGTCGGTGCTCCTGGCGGTCGCGGTGTTGCCCTACATCGTCCTGCGTTACTTCTTTGGCGGGATGAACGTCTTGGCGGAAATCGTCCTTCTCTTCGTGGTGATCGGCCTTTCCGGGCTTCTCACGGCGTTGATGGTGGGACTTTCCGTGGTGTCGAACTTCCTGATCCGCTGCTTCTTCACCGTGCCGGTGGTGATCCTCACGATGCAGTTTATGTGGGCCTCGGTGGACCGTGTGACCCGTGGAGATGGCGTGGCGCCGTTCCATCTCGGCGCGTTGGGCTGGGCGGCGATTGTCCCGGCGGCGATCTTCCTCGGCTACTATTTGCTCGATATGGCGGCCAGCCGGATCGCGCCGGAAGCGGTTAATTACGTGACCCGGCGTCGTCTCGCCGGTTTTGTCGCGTTCTTGGTAGCGCTGGCGATTGCGCATCTCCAAGGGATATCGGCTTACCTGTTTTATCCATTCTTCTTTTTCACCCTGCTGGCGTTGGATGCGCTCAGCGAACATCCGCCGACGGTGCCTTCCGTCTACGCGCCGTTTCGCCGCATTCCGCTGGGCCGGGTTCTGGAAAACTTTCTGGCCCCCGGCTGGTTCAGCGGGATGTGGTTTGTGCTTCTGCTCTCCGTGTTGTTCGCATCGGCCGCGGTGCTTTTGCCGGATGTCTGGACGAATTCCGGCATCAGCTCGGAAGGGCACGGAGTCAGTTTGATTCTCGGATTCACGGCATCGGCCCTTTTGCCGTTGGCGATTATGTTGCTCACGCGGCCCGCGCATCCGCAGCCGATCGTTTCTTACTGCCTGATTGCGATCTTCATGGGCACGATCTCGGCGACGCTGATCCCGTTCGTGGAACGTGGCGAAGTTCCGGCCCTGGCCTGGCTAGGGATGGTTTTGCCGCCGGTTTCGACTTATGCCGCTCTGAATGACGCCCTGGATGTGGAGGCCGTTCTGCTCGCCGAAGGGATTCAAGTTTGCGTCCTGCTCTTCTCCATCGCGGTGGTAATTTGGAAGTGGAAGCGGCTGCGGCAGGGCATGAAGGATTGGGTTCTATGAGTTGGGCGGCCCTCGAGAGCATCGATTTCCGGGCTGCCAGCGCCCGGGCTCAAGGGTGGGCGGAAGTCTTCCGGCTGCCGTTCGGCAAACGGGTTTGGAAAGGCGCGACCGGCGATCACCAAGGCTCCGGGACCGGCTCATCGCTCGATTTCCAGGATCACCGCAGCTACATCCCGGGCGATGACCCGCGCCACATCAACTGGCAGGCATACGCCCGGAGCGGCAACTACACGATGAAGCTCTACCGGGAGGAGGTCCGGCCCTTGGTGGATCTTGTGATCGATGCCTCACCGTCGATGTTCCTCGGGGACGCGAAGTCGCTGCGCACCGTGGAGCTTCTCTACTTTCTGGTCCACGCGGTGCTCAAGTCCGGGGCCAGTGGCCGGTTTTACTTGGCCAGTCCGGGGGGCAGCACGCCGTTGCGGACGGAAGCTCTGACCGGGCACGCCTGGATGGAGCCGCTCAAGTCGTTGCCGGGCGGGCCGGCTTCCACCCCGCCGAGGTTGGAGGCGATTCCCTTCCGCGCCCAGTCGATGCGGATCGTCCTGAGCGACCTGCTGTTTCACGGGGACGGCGATCCGATGCTGCGGCAGTTGGCAAGCCAGCGCGGCTTTGGATCGATCTTCGCTCCGTTCTCGCGCGAGGAAGCGGAGCCAGCGTGGTCCGGGAACTACGAGTTTATCGATGCCGAAGACGGGACGCGGCATCAGCGGCGGGTGCAGTTGGAGCTGCTGCAAAAGTACCGGACGGCCTACCGTCGCCATTTTGAGGGCTGGAAACAGCAGGGGCGGCGTTACGATGTCTCCGTGGTGCGCGTGCCGGCGGAAGGGGACTTCGCCCAAGCGTTGCGGATGGAAGCGGTGACAGCGGGGAGCGTGGAGCTGGGTTGACGTATGGAATGGATTTTGGGCAACCCCGCCGGACTTTGGGCGCTCCTCGGTATTCCCGCCGTGTTGCTGATCCATTTGCTGCAACGCCAAAGCCAGCCGGTCACCATTTCGACTTTGTTTCTGCTGCAACAGATCCAACGGGAGAGCAGCGAAGGGCGGAAAATCGATCGAATCCGCGCATCGGTGCCGCTCTGGTTGCAGTTGTTGATGGTCCTCTTGCTGACGTGGATTCTGGCGCAACCGCGCTGGCTTCGGCCAGAATCAGTGCAGCCGGTGGCGGTCGTCCTGGATGAGTCGGCCTCGATGTCCGCGTTTCGTGAGGAGGCGGCCAAGGAATTGATCCGCGTCCTCAGCGGCATGGGCTCGGCTTCGGGGCGCACGGAGTACTACGTCGTCGGAAGCGGGTTGGCGGGGCGGAACTACTATCGCGGCACCGAGTTGAAAGGCGTTCAGGGCGTTTTGGCCGCTTGGGAGCCGTTGCTGGGAGAACACGAGTTCACCCCGGCGCTGCGGGTGGCGCGCAGTGCGGTGGGGCCATCGGGCGTGGTCATTCTGGTGACGGATCACGTCGTCCCGGAGCTGCCGTTCGATGCCCGGCTCCTCGCCGTGGGCCGGTCGATCGACAACGCGGGCTTTACGGGCTTGGAAGTGCGGGAGGAGGGCGGCAAGGCGCGCTGGCGGGCACTGCTGCGCAACTTCGGCGAGTCCGCCGTGGAACGCAGCTGGACACTCGCGGCGGGGGAGCAGCGGTCACCTGCCCAGAAGATCCGGTTGGAGCCCGGCGAGGTCCGGGTTTTGGAAGGCGGCTTTCCGGCGGGCGGGGAGAGGCTCCGGTTGCAGTTGGAGCCGGACGGGTTTGCCGTGGACGATGTCTTGCCGCTGCTGCGTCCGGAGCCGCGGGTTTTGTTTGTGAGCAATCTGAGTTCGACACGGTTGACCTCGTTGACGGAGAAAGTCGTGGCTTCGATTGACGGGGCTCGGCTGGCTGAGGCGGGTGGGCCGGCGGCGGATTTGGCGTTCGCGGGGTATGATCCCTTGAATCCGGCGCTGCCATCGGGGAACGCGGTCGTCTTTCTGGACCGGCCCTCGGCGTCGGCGAAGCCGGTGGCGGGGCGGATTCTCGCGGAGGATCATGAGCTGGTGGCGAACTTGAATTGGGAGCCGTTGATTCATCAGCAGAGCTTTGGGATTCCCCAAACCGAGAACGATCGCGTGCTCGTCTGGCGGGAGGACAAGCCACTCATCCTGCTGCGGCGCCACCCCGATGGTTCGCGGCAGTTGCTCTTCGGGTTCGATGTGGCCACTTCGAACGCAGATCAGCTGCCCGCCTTCGTTCTGGCAATCCACAGGTTCGCGGAATCGATCCGGCTCGACAAACCGGTGCTCGAACGCCGCATTTTGGAAACCGGGCAACCGTTGAAAGTGCCCGTCGCGGATGCGTCCTTGGGCACGGTGGAAGCTCGCTTCACCTCGTGGGATAGCTCGGAGGACTGGCGACGCGATCTCCCGCTCGCGGACCTCAGGGCGCCCCTCAAAATTGGGTTTCTCTCGATCGCTCAAGGCGAGGTCCCTCTGCTCCAGGGCGTGACCTACTTCGCCGATGCCCGCGAGGGCGATTTCCGCAAGTCGGCGAGCCGGGACGATGTCTCCGGCGTGGAGCGCCAGTTGGTGCAGCGTCACTCCGAGCATGACTTAAACTGGCCGCTTTGGACCTTGCTCGTGATGGCGCTGCTCGTGGGCAGTTGGGCCTGGATGGCTTGGCGCCAGAGCTTGGTTGAGGGCGGCGCCTTGGTGGCGGAAAGGTAAGGGCATGGCCCGCTTCGTTGTCGCCGCAGTTCTGGTGTTTGCCGTCCCGTCGTGGGTCCGGGCGCATCCCGCGCACGCCGAGGAGGTGAATTATCCGCTGGTGACCGGGTTCAATCGCTTTCACGCGGAGGAAGACGCTCCGGAATACTTGGCCAAAGGCGGGGAGCTCCTCCTCAATGAGCTGAACTGCACCGGCTGTCACGAACCGCCCGAACCGCTGCGGGCACGATTTTCGGGCGTCGCCGGTCCTCGGCTTTCCGGCGTGGGGTCGCGGTTTGGGGACGAGTCCGTCCTGCAAATCCTCCTCCGCAATCCGCGCATGCTGAAACGCTCCACCTCCATGCCCAGCCTCTTCGCCGGGCCGGACCGGGACGAGGAGGAATTGGCGGCGCTCTATGCCTATCTCGTTTCCTTGCGGCAGCCGCCGGGTGAACCGCTTTTGCTGGGCAATATCGACCGGGGGCGGGAATTGTATCACTCGATCGGCTGCATCGCCTGTCATGCGCCGGATACCGAATACTTCCCGCCGGCTTTGCCCAAGGACGCCACGGTCGAGGCCCCGGCCATGGCGTCGCAGCCGGTGCGGATCGCTTTGTTTTGGACCACGGATTACCTGACACGATTTCTGCTCGATCCGGTGAAGTATCATCCCTCGGGCCGGATGCCGGCGCATGGGCTCACTGAAATCGAGGCGGCGGATTTGGCGGCGTATCTGCAATCCTCCCCGATGCGTGAGGAGCCGGATCCGGCCTTGCTTCAGGAATCGGCGGACCCAGCCTTGGCGGCGCGGGGCCGGGAACTCTTCGCCAGCAAAGGCTGCGCGAATTGTCACGACACCGGCGACGGGCCGATGCCGCTGCGCAAAGCACGTCCGCTCCTGGAGTTACGACCGGAAAACCGGGGATGCCTGCAAGACGAGCCGCTGGCTGGGGCGGTGCCTTATTATTACCTCAGCCCTCTGCAACGCACCGCCATCACCCTGGCGCTGCAAGGCTTGGCCCTGGCGGAAACGTCCGTCACGCTCGATGAATGGCTCACCCGGATGGATTGCTACGGCTGCCATTCCCTGGAAGGACGCGGCGGCCCGGAATTGGCGCGGGAACCCTACTTCGGCGCCATCAGTCCCTACGCCTTGGACCGCGAAGAATTCCTGCCCCCGGCGCTCGAAGGCGTCTTCGAACGCCGCACCGATGCCGAGTTGCGCGAGGTGTTCACGGGAAACGCGGAGCGGCGTTACCCCAAGGCCGGAGCGAGAATGATTCGCCTGCCGGACAAGCTCATCGAAGAGTTCTTGCGGATGCGGTGAACTGCGCCGGGCGCCCCAAAATCCACAATCCCCTCAACCATCAACCCTCAACCATCAACTCGCGCTCCTGCGCGTACAACGCTTCCTCTCGTACACGCGAACGCATCTCTGCTCTCTGCAATGAGATGTCGTGTCTTATCAATGATAGCTCTCGTGTCTTCAATGACTTCCATGGTTTCTGCAATGACGATCCGGTCTCTTTCAATTCAGAGCTGACTCGCTTCAATGACGTCTCGTGATCGTACAACCGGCATCGCGACGTCTGCACCGCTCGCGCCGCCACGGTTGGGTAGCCGCTGGAAGCGATTCAAAAAGGCCCCACGGGCCGGGATAGGGTAGCCCAGGGCGCAGGGAGCTTTCAGCGACCGCAGCCCTGGGAAACGCCACGACAGGCGCTCCGCCCTGAAAGGTGCGGGACTATGGGGAGATCCGTGGACACTTAGGCCGTCTTCTAGCGCTTTTCTGAGCCATGATGAACACCCTCGGCCAAGTTAGCCTAGGCTGAGCGTCGCCAACGGGTCTTGCAGCACTCCTTGCCTTCCGTTCGCCTGCTGCGATGCGCTACTTCCAACAGGTAAGCGGGATGATTATTGTTTATCCGTAGTTTGCCTCCGTGTTGGAAAGGGTGTCACGCCCGCTTCGCTCAAGACGCCAAGACGCGAAGGTCTGACGGATTTCCCGTTCATCCTTCATCATCGGGAAGGTGACGGGAGAATCTTAACCCTAGCCACTGTCCGCTATGATTCTCCGCGCTCTCTGCGGCTCTACCGCGAGGCATTCCATCTCCGCATTTAGGCTTACGGCCGGGCGAAACATCCAGTGGAGAGTTGCAGTCCGCTAGTTTGCGGTGGAATGAAGGTCCTTTCGTTGGTTGAGAAGGACCGATGAATACGCCCCCGTCCCCTGATCTGCGTGCCCGCTACGAATTTGGCCGGGAAATTGCCCGGGGCGGCATGGGCCGGATTTGGGAGGCTAAAGACCTCTGGCTCGGACGGGAAGTGGCCGTAAAAGTGATGCTCACCGATGACGAGCTCCCGAGTGATCGCGATCGCTTTCTGCGGGAGGCGGCCGTCTTGGCGAAGCTGGCTCACCCCAATATCGTTCCGATTCACGACATCGGCTATGATGATGAAGGGACGCCGTTCTACGCGATGAAACTGGTTCGAGGGCGGACCTTAGAGGAAATCCTGAAAGGCCTTTGCTACGCGGAAGACGCGACCTTGCGCGACTACGGATTGGACCGTCTGCTCACGATTTTTCGCAAGGTCTGCGATGCCGTGTCCTTTGCCCACAGCGAGGGCATTATTCATCGCGATCTAAAGCCGGAAAACATCATGGTGGGCGAGTTCGGCGAAGTCCAGGTGATGGACTGGGGCTTGGCCAAAGATCGCAACGACTCCTTCGTTTACCAGTTGGCAGCACCCGGCACGCAGCGATCGGCGCCCGCCGGAAGCACGCTTCATGGGGAAATCATGGGATCCCCCCGCTACATGGCCCCGGAGCAGGCCCAAGGACGCATCGCGGATCAAAACGAAAGCACCGATGTCTTTGCTCTTGGCGGCATTCTCTACTCGATTTTGACCCTGCGTCCTCCCATCGGCGGAGCCACGGTGAAGGAAGCCCTGGCGAAGGCCGCCAGAGCGACCATCCTTTCGCCCACGGCATACGGCACGATGCGCCGCCGATCTGGTTCGAAGCGGCCTCGCGTGGTCTCTCCGTTGAAAGACATCGGAGCGCCATTGCGCCACTGCCCAGGCGGGCGGGCCCCGAAGGCGCTCTCCGCGGTGGCCATGAAAGCGCTCTCCGCGAACAGCTGGGACCGCCACCCGTCCGCGGCGGCGTTGGCCGCCGACGTGGAGGCCTACCAGAACGGCTTTGCCACCTCCGCGGAGAAAGCGGGCCCCTTCCGGCAAATCGGCTTGTTCGTGGCCCGGCATCGCACGTTCGTGATCAGCCTCACTCTGTTGCTTACGGTTGGCGGGGTGTTTGGAACCAGAGCGATCCTCGAAGGGATTCGGGCGGAACGGGCTTTGACGGCGTTGAGGCGGACCGCTCCGGCTCTGCGGGCACTCGCGCAAAGCGAGGCCACCTTCCAAAGGTTCGACAGCGCCATGGAGAAGCTGGACGCGGCGCTGGGCCTGGCTCCGAACGATCCGGAGGGTTGGTGGCAGCGGGCCTGGTTGTTTGTGGCGATGCAACGATGGACGGAGGCGGCGGAAGCCTTGCGAGTCGCGCAAGCCAAGGATCCCGCGAACGCAAGCCGGGGGGCGATCGCCCCGACGCTGGAAGCCATGGCCAAGGAGCCCGAAGAGACGCGCTGGTCCAAGGATCGGATCGATACCTTGATCGACTTTTTGGAAACCACCCCGGACACCACTCCCGCACAACTGGCCCTGGCGTCCAAGCTCCAACTTCAAGCCGAACCGCGCCGTAAGCTGGTGGCCGACCGGCTGAAAGAGTGGTTGGGACCGGGATACGAAAGTCGAGCTGCAATCGTGAACCGATCTCGCGTACGCGCAAATCTGGACAGACTAAGCGTCGATACTTTGGAGCTGTTGCGCGGCCTTCCGTTGGATGAATTGAATGTGTCCAATTCCACTCGGATCTCCAGCCTTGAACCACTGCGGGGTATGCGTCTTAGGGTGGTGGAAATGGGTGGGACAAAAGTGGCAGACCTCTCGCCCTTGCTGGGAATGCCACTGGAGAGTCTGGCCATCAACGAGACTGACGTCACGGATTTGACCGTGCTTCGAGGCACGCTCCTAAAGCGGTTCTGGGGGCGCCAACTAAAAATCCCAGATGTTTCCCCACTGCGAGGGGTGCCGCTTCAATTCGTTGACCTTGCAGGGTGCAACCTCCGGAGCATCGATTTCTTGACGGAATCTCCCGTCGAAACGCTCATCCTCGATGGGAACTACATTTCCGACCTCTCGCCACTCCGCGGCAAACCCTTGAAATCGCTTGAGATGACGGGCTCCAATCCAGTCCGGGACTTTAGCCCGTTGCGCGGGACGCCGATTGAAAACCTCAGAATCGACGGGATTCAGTTGGAAGATTTCACGCCCATGCTGGCTATGCCCAAGCTGGAACGCATTAAGGTAGGCGTCCCGTTGCTCCGCCTCCTACCCTTGCGCAAGCATCCCAAGCTCAAATACATCGCCCAATATCAATTCGGCCCGATGCGGCCCGTGGCGGAGGTCTGGAAGGAATTGGAAACTCAGGCGATCGCCGCCGGCACCACGTTGGATGATTACGAACGGAACCTCGATCTCCTCAAGAAGCGACTCTCGCCTCTGGCCGGCGTCGGAACCACCCGGATCGCCATCCGGGCCGATAGCTTTGGAGACATCACCCTCGATCTGCGGGACCTGCCGATTCAGGATCTGGAGGTGCTCCGAGGGCTTCAGATCCACCGGCTCATCTTGACCAACACCGCGGTCGCGAACCTGGAACCTTTGCGCGGGATGGGACTTAAGACGCTGGATCTCACCGGCACCCGAGTGCGCGACCTGAGTCCGCTGGACAACGCTCCCATCACCGAGCTGATCGCGATCGGCGGCGTTCCGCTGGATAGCGTGGAACCGATCCTGCGATTGCCCAAGCTCGAAAGGCTGCGCATCTTAGAGGATGCCGCAACTCTGGCACCGCTCCGCCGTCATCCTTCGCTCCGAATGCTTTCCGCCGAGATCGCACCAGCGCCCTACCGCCCCGCCGCCGATTTTTGGCGTGAGCTAGACAAGGGAGCCGCCCAACCGAAATGACCCGCCATGCCTGTTCATTACCTTCTCAACCTTTATGAAGCGGACGGCTCGGCACAGGCGTTCCGGCTTGAAGCCGGAGAATACCTGGCTGGGCGCGATCCCGAAACCTGCCAGATTCTGGCCGAAGCCGAAGACGTTTCCCGTCGGCACGCCCGGCTGGTGCTCTCGGAAAACGAGATCACTGTGGAGGATTTGGGCAGCACCGCAGGGACGGCGGTGGATGGGGTACTGCTGGACGCGCGGGAAACCTTCGTCCTCCCTCAAACGCTGCAACTCGGCCGGGTGCGGATCGAGGTAGACTTGGAAGGGAATGACCAAACCGCCATCACCCACCGCGCCAGCCCGGAAGGGGCCAATCCCATCACTCCAGACGGGATCACGGATCGAACCTATCGTCGACTCTCCTTGCTCTACGACCTGCCCCTCCAGTTCGCCCGGGAAACGGATTTGGAACGGCTTTGCCAAGCGATCCTGGAGAGCGTCATGGGAGTCATCGACGGAGCGGTTCGCGGTGCCCTATTGACCTTTGAACCGGCCTCCGGCAAGCTTGCCCTGCGGGCGTCAATCCCCGAGGATCAGCCCCCCATCAGCCGGACCTTAATCCGCCGCGCGGCCTATGAACAGGAGGGCTTTATCTGGATCATGGACGAAGCGCACCAGGGCAGCGTGACCGATAGCATGGTGCGGCACCGGATTCACGGCGGGATGTATTCCCCCCTGCTCTGGCGGGGCAAAGTCGTCGGCGTCATCGGCGTGGACAATCCCGCGCAGGGCAAGGCCTTTGGGCCGGACGACCTTGCTTTTCTCAACGCGGTGGCGAACTACGCGGCGGCGGCGATGGCGAACCTCATGTTGGTGGACGAAATCGCGGAGAACAACCGCACCCTCGGCCACCTGCTCACCAACTTCTCCCCGAAAGTCCGCCAAACGTTGCTCGATCGCGCCCGTCAGGGCAAGCTGCAACCTGGAGGCGAAACCAGCGAGGTGACCATCCTCCTTTCCGATTTCCGTGGTTTTACAAAGACTACCGCCGGGATGGCTCCGGAGTTCGTCGTCCAGATGCTCAACGATTACTTCTCGAGCCTCGCGGAAGTCGTCTTCGCGCACGGCGGCACGATCGACAAGTTCATCGGGGATGCCATTCTTGCGGTGTTCGGCAGTCCGGAACCCGACCCGGACCATGCCCGCAACGCCGCCCGGTGCGCCCTGGCCATGCAGGAATCCGTCAGCCAAATCAACGCCCGCCGCCTCCGGAAAGGTTTGGTCCGCTGCGAGCTTGGCATCGGCGTTCATTCCGGGGAAGTGCTCCATGGGTTCATCGGCGCGGCCGACCGCCTTGAGTTCACGGTCATTGGGGAGACGGTGAACTTGGCGACCCGCTATTGCGACTGCGCCCAGGCGGGCCAAGTGGCGGTCAGCCCAGAAACGTTCCGTCGCCTTGGCGCGGAGGCGAATGGGGTCCCCGCCAGCCTCCCGGTCAAGCACACTGGGAATTTGGACGCGTTCTTGTTGCAGGCGGTGGGATGAATTTCGCGTTCACTCGCCGCCCACCTCGAGGAAAACGCGAAAACCCGCGCTGGGGTTCCAAAATTCAGGCTCGACATCGTAACGAGCGGCGGACCGAAGGTCGGGCACAAATTGGAAGCTCCAGGATGCCCCTCTCAAGATTCGCCTCGGCTCGGACACCTTGCCGGGATCATACAGGTCCAGACACCACTCCGAGACATTCCCGCCCAGATCGTGGAGCCCGAGGGGATTTGCGCCGAAGCTTCCCACCGGAGCCGTCCGGACAAAACCGTCGTTGTAGCCTTTCAGTGCAACGTATTTGGGTAGGGGATTCCGGTTCGTCTCCTCTCCGTAATAATTGCCGGCCATGGCGGGAGGCGGATACGTCTCGCCCCAAGGAAACCGCTCAATGGAGCCAGGATCGGGCGGATGGGTGAAGGAATTCTTCGCGTAAGGGGACTTGTTGGCATCCTCTTCTCTCCCCAGGCCGACGGCGCAACTCCATTCGTGATCCGTCGGGAGGCGATACACGTCGCCCGGGCCGATCTTGCCTTTGGCTCGTTCCCTTTCGGTGAGCCAGGCGCAAAATGCCATCGCGTCCTTCCAGCGCACGTTCACCATGGGATGATCGCCATCCTGAGCGAAATCCGGCTGCGATCTGGTCGGTGTGGTGTCGTTGAAAAACGCCCGGTAATCTTGCACCCGCGTTTCCCAAATGCTGAAGAGAATGGTCCTGCCTTGGGACGGTCCACCGGTGATCGGCACCGGAAGGAACTTCATGCCGAGGCGGTTTTCGAAGAGTTCCGCAGTGAGGTAAGGTGAGCCGCTCCCGATTTCAAGCACCGTGCGAAACCCAAAATTCCAGCTGCGCTCCGAGGGCGTCTCGACACGATACGACGATCGAAGAGCGTAGTTTACACTGATAAACCACGAACCTCCGCGCAAGACGCAAACGTCGAAAGCAGGATCGGTGCGATCCTGGCACCACTCATAGACGTTTCCGCTGAGATCAAACAGACCGGACGCACTTGGAGTGAACCGGCCAACCGGCGCCGTCCGGTCGTAGCCATCATCATAACCAGATATCGGTTTCCAATTCGGATAGGGGTTCCGCTTCGTCTCTTCGCCGAAGAAATTCCCGGCACCGCTAGGCGGTGGAAAGGTGGCGCCCCACGGATATCCAGGCACTTTCCCAATTTTCGACCCCGGAGTGGCTGCCGCATTCTCGTCCCTACCAATACCGACGGCGCAGCTCCATTCGTGATCCGTTGGGAGGCGGTAACTGTCATTGGGTCCGATCCGTCCGCTCCGCCGATCCTCATTTGTCATCCACACGCAAAACGCCACGGCATCCTCCCAGTTCACGTTAACCGCCGGGTGATCCTCTTCTTGCGGATAATTCGGAGCTGGCCAGTCCCTCGTCGAGTCCGTGATAAAGACGTCATAATCCTGGACCCGGGTCTCCCAAATGCTGGCCAATATCACCTTCCCGTCCGAAGGACCTCCGGTGATCGGTACGGGCACGAACTTCATGCCGACATGGTTTTCGAAGGGCTTGTTCCTGGAGGCGGTGAAAGAAGTGACCGGCTTCGCCATCCGTCCTGGGACTAGCACCACGCGGAAGCCGACTTCGGGTTCGCGATCGATCGACCCGGGTTGCCCACGACTCGATGATTGCAGGCTGCTCTTGCTGGTGCGGCCCCATGATCCTCCCCGAAAAACTCTCGGACCCGAATTCTGAGAATGCGCCCGATCCAAGCACCACTCCTCTACATTTCCACCTAGATCATAGAGGCCAAACTCATTAGGCCGAAAGCTCCCCACGGGAGCCGTGAACTCAAATGCGTCGGTATAGCCAGTGATCCGTTTTTGGGACGACTCCTCCCCATTGTAATTCCCCGCACTTTCCGGCGGGGGAAATGCCTCTCCCCAGGGATACCCAGGCAGCACCAGACTTTTCGCCATCGGAGGCGCTTCGGGATCCTCGTCCTTCCCGATACCAATCGCGCAGCTCCACTCGTGGTCCGTGGGCAGCCGATAGACATCCGCAGGGCCGATTTTTCCCTCCCTGACTTCCACCTTTGTGAGCCATTCGCAGAATGCCACGGCATCCTCCCAACTGATATATGCCGCCGGATGATCCTCCCCTTGCGGAAACCCGGTCTTCCGTCTCACCCGCCCCGCTTCGTTCGCGAAGCGGACGTAATCCTTCACCCGCGTCTCCCACACGCTGAACAGGACGGTCTTCCCATCCGTCCGTCCGCCGATGATGGGCACCGGCACGAACCTCATGCCGAGATGGTTCTCGAAAGGCTGATCCCTGGTGGCGACCGGCCCCAAGCTTTCCCGGACCGCGAGCACCGCTTCGGCGTTGGCAAGATCCTGCGCCTTGGTCAGTTCCGTCTCCAACGCCTTCAGTGATTGCCGGAGCTGAGCGTCCACGGCATCGCGAATTTTCTGTTGCTCCACGTCCCAGGTGGACCGCAGGGTTCTCAACAACGGCGGGGCTTCCGGAGACAATGCTGGCAGATCGGTGGATTCGAAAACCGTCTCCAAAGGATCAACGGCTACCTGCGCGATGGCTTTCCGGAAGTTCTCCAAGGACGACTTTTCCTCCCGGTAGGCGGTGGCCAGTTTGAGATCCCCGGCGTTCGCGGCTTCGCCAAGTTTCTTGTCAACCGCGCGTTGGTACTTGGCCGCCAACTCATCGATCTGGGCGCGACGAGCATCGAGATATCGCTCCACACGGACTTTGAGACCTGGAAGAGTGATTGGACTAGGGCTGGAGCTGGCTGGAGAACTCGGTTTGGAGGGAACGATGGTGACTGAGTCCGCGGACGGCGGCGGTGGCGGCGGCGTGACCGCGAGAACGGGTGCCGTCACCACCGGAGCGGGTGGTTTGATTTCCGGCGGGGTCACCGCTGCGACAATCTCGGAGGACTTTGGCTCAGGGCTGGCCGGCACGGGCGGGGTTGCCGGCGGAATCTGAACGCTCCGTGTTGCCTGGGTCAACAACACGGCAATCACCGCCACCACCGCAACGCATCCCAGGCTAACGCCGAGATAGACCAGGGCCTTGGATTGGGCATTTTCCGGACGGCTTCGCCCCTTTTTGGCCACGACTCGCCTCGCCACGGGAATGGTTTCAACCGGCAAGGGCACGCTGAGCACTTTGTCCACATCGGCTCGAATCGCGGACGCGGTGGGATAGCGATGCTCGGGATCCGCCTCGGTGGCCTTCACGATAATGGCGTCGAGGCGGGGATCCAGTTCGCGACGAAGCTGACTCGGCAGCTTGAAACGCCCGTGCGGCACCCGGCCGGTGAGCATCTGATAGAGCATCACCCCCACGGCGTAGAGATCGGCCCGTTGATCCACGGTCTTCCGGCCTTCCAAAACCTCGGGCGCGATGAACGCCAGCGTCCCCAACACGACTTCCGTGGCCGTCAAGGCGGGGTCAGCCTCCTGGCCCGGAGTCGAAACCACCTTGGCCAGACCAAAATCCGCGATCTTTACTTGGCCCGTAGAGCTAAGAAGAATATTTTCCGGTTTGATGTCCCGGTGGATGATCCCCTGGCCATGGGCATAAACCAAGGCATCCAGAACATGAGCGATGATGGCGAGCGCGTCCCCCTGGGAAAGCCAGCCTCCGTGGTGGCGCAGGAAACGGTGAATGTCCATCCCGTCCACATACTCCATCACAAAATAGAGCTGCCCCTCGATCGTTTGGCCAAAGTCGTAAACCGAAACAATTGAAGGGTGATCCAACTTGGCCATCGCGCGAGCCTCGCGCTCAAACCGTGCCGCGAAATTCGCCCCGTCGGGATCATTCGCCAGCGAGGCGGGCAACAGCTTGATGGCCACGTCCCGCTGAAGGCGAGTTTGACGGCCCTGGTAGACGGCACCCATCCCACCGCGCCCCAGAAGCCGGCTGATCTCGTACTGCGGCAGCAATCGATGCAGTTCCTCCGGACTAGGCGGTTCCCATGGCATGCCGCTGGAACTGGGCGAGGACATGGTGGGACGATGGGTGCTCTTCGGGAACCGGGCAAGCCCGATCTACCAAGGAACCCAAAATCTGATTGGCAGTGTCAACTACCCCGAATAGGTTCTTTCCATTGCCCAATGCACCCCAGAACGATTCTCCCTTGGCTCTTGCTCATCACTGTCGTCCATGCCGACCTTGCGTCGCTCGAGCACCAGTTTCGTTCCAACTACGATCAGCAAGTGGGTACAAGCTTCGCAGCAAGTGTGGCAGAGCTTGATGCGCTCGCGATAAAGCCCAGGCATGCATAGGACGGGAAATGCGTCCTCGTTGAGCGATGTTACTAGAACCGCGACTTTGCCGCTCCAGGGCGCTGCTCCTGTATTCCATCCTTCGGCGGCCGGCAAGCTGGTGACGGCGAAGCAGATGCGAGAGCAGCCCGATCCCGATGTGCGAAGCGTCGTAGCGGCGGGGCTTCCCCGGCCACTGTCCGGACTTAGAATCAACCATCCACCGACGCCATCAGCGTGCTCGTGCCATCAGCGCGTTTTTCGACGATGATTTGGGCGCCGATGCGTTCCTGGAGGAGGCCGACGTGGGAGATGATGCCGACTAATTTGTCTTCTTGTCGCAGGCTTTCCAAGGCCGCTAGGGCGATCTCCAGAGCCTCCGCGTCCAACGACCCGAAGCCTTCGTCGATGAAGAGAGAGTCGATCCGGACATTGCGGCCCGCCAAGCCCGCGAGACCGAGAGCCATGGCCAGGCTGGCGAGGAAGCTTTCTCCGCCCGAAAGGCTGGCGGTGGGGCGGCGGACGCCGGCTTGGAAGTTGTCCTCGATCTCCAACCCGAGCTCGCTGCCCGGCGTGCGGCGCAATTGGTAACGCGAGGTGAGCCGGGCCAGGTGGCGATTCGCATGACGCACCATGAGATCCAGGGAAATGCCCTGGGCGAAGGTCCGGAACTTTTTGCCACTAGCGTCACCGATGAGATGCCGGAGACGGCGCCAGGTGGCGAGTTGGGCCTTTTCCTCCTCCAGACGAGCGGAACGGGCGGCGTGCGTCTGGCGGTTCTCGACATCCTCCGCAAGCCGTTGCCGGACGGCGCCGAGGCGGGTGCGGATGGCGCCAATGGCTTCCTCGGATTGTTGCACGGCGGCTTCGAGTGGTTGCAAATCGCTGACCGGTTGGCAACCGGCGGATTGCAACGCGGTCAGCGAGTCCACGCAATCCCGCCAGCGGACGTCGAGTTCCTTGCCCTGATCGCCAAGTTGCGTCTCCCAAGTCGCAATCCGTTCGGCTTCCGCGGTGGGAAGGACGGCTTCGCGCAAGGTCTCGGCGGTAGCGAATCCGCTGCCTTCCAGACTGGTCGCCAAGGTGGTGCCCGCGGCCTCCCGGGCGGTGCGCGCGGTCTCCCGCAACGCGAAGAGGGCGGCGCGATCGCGGCGAGCGGTCTCGAATTCCCGATAAGCCTTGGCGCGGCCGGAAAGTTTGCCCAGCAGAGTACCGGTTTCCAAGGAGGCAGGCAAGGTCACTCCGTGAGGCCCCAGGAGGGTCCGGAGCCGTCCCTGTTCCTGTTCGACGCGTTCACGGCGGCGCAACCATTCTTCCGCTTGCCGCAACGCCAAAAAGCGGGCGCAGAGGCGTCGCGCTTCCGCGGCGGCGGCCCGGGCGGTTTGCCGAGCGGCTTCGACTTCTTCCTTGACGGCGGTGCCCAGTCCCATTTCCCGTGCGGCGGTCGATACTCGCTCTTCGATGGCCGCGAATTCGGCGCCGGTGGATTCCACGGAGCCGGCGAGGGTCTGCAACTTGGCCTGGAGGGCCGCGACGCCCCGGTCCGCTTCGTTGCGTTCGTCCTCGGCGACACGGCGTTGCGCTTGCGCCTCGCGGAGAGCGCCTTCGCGGCCCGCGAGATCATCCGGTGCCTGGCCATCGTGCCAGGGATGTTCCAAGGATCCGCAAAGTGGGCACGGCTCGCCCTGAACGAGACGAGCGCGATGGGATTCCAAGCTGGCGATGCGGCGGGCGGCTTGGAGCAGCTCTTCGCGGGAGGTCGCCAGATCGGCCGCGAGCTTGAGCCGCTCGGATGCCGTGGTCAGCCGGGGGCGGGCGGTCTCCAGATCCGCCGTGATTTGCTCGTGAGCACTTTTTGCGGCGTCTTTGCGTTCCGCGATCTGGGCCCGTTGATCGAGGAGGCCGCCGAGCTGTTCCAAGCGGAGTTCGCGCCGAGCCTCTTCGTCCGCCCGGCTTTGCAATCCCGCTTCCCCGCCCAGGGCGAGAAGGGAGGCGAGTTCGTTTTGCAACGAGGCCGGGTCCGGGATGGGATCTGGGGCGGCGAGCTCGCGGAACCGGCTAGCGGCATCGTCCAACAAGGCGAGACTGGCTTCGATCGCGCCGAGCGCTCCATCCAAGGCCGTGTCGTCGCCCGCCGGGACTTCGGTGCTGCCGGTGGACTCCTGCCAACGCGCTTGCCAGAGCAACTGGGCGCGGGTGCAGGCGGCTTCCGCTTCGTCGAGAGAACGCGAAACGGTTTCCTCGTGTTTGAGGGCTTCCGTCCAACGAGTGAGCTCCGGAATGTGCGGTTGCGCGGCGCGGTGCCGGAGCAAACGGGCGAACTGAGCCGCCGCCGTCTCACGTTCGCGCTGCCAAGCGTCCCGTTCGGTTTCCAGGCGGGTCTTGCGGCCGGTCAAGTCGATCCATTGCCGGGCCAGTCCCAGGGCCTGGAGATTTTGCTCGTGGGCCTGCCGATGCCTGGTCAGGTCCGTTTCCCCACGGGAAATTTCTCCCTGCAAGCCGGCCAAATCCTCGGGGCTGAGGATCGGAATCAGGGCGAGCGACTCCTCGGCGGAGGTGAGGAGCTTCTCGCGGCTCTGGACTTCCTCGTAAACCAGGCGGCCGAGATCGGAGTAAATCGCGGTGCGGGTCAGGCTTTCGAGCAAGGCGGCCCGTTCGTCATCGCTCGCTTTGAGGAACTTGGCGAACTCGCCCTGAGCCAGAAGCACGGATCGGGTGAACCGGTCGTAATCGAGCCCGCTCAGCTCCTCGACGAGCTCGGAAACTTCGTTGATTTTCGAGGCGAGGACCTGGCCGTCGGCGTCGTAGAGATACCGCTTGGCGGGCTGCAAATTCCCATCGGCCACGCCCCGGGCACGGCGCAGATGCCACACGGCGCGGTAGCGGCCTTGAGCGACCTCGAAATCGACCTCGGCTTGGCATTCCGCCTCGTGGCGGCTCATCATGTCCTCCGGATTCGCCTGTTTTCCGTAGCGCGCCGCCCGGCCGTAGAGCGCCAGGGTGATGGCGTCGAGCAGCGTCGACTTCCCCGCTCCGGTCGGCCCCGTAATCGCGAAAAGCCCCGCGCGGGCGATGCGTTCGTCCTCGAAATCGACCTCGTGAGCCCCGCGCAGGGAGTTGAGGTTCTTGAGATGAATCCGGAGAATCTTCATTTCAGTCGGTCAGGCCACCGTCAATTCATCGTTCTCCGCCTCGCGAGTGCGGTCGTGATGCAGCTCCAGCAGCTCTCGGAATGCGGTTTCCAGGGAGACGCGGTCGTCATCGGAGAGGCCGGGTTCCGCGGAGAGGCGGCAGTCGAAGACCCGCTCCGGGGATTCCAACATGCTCGTCGCGTCGATGAGGCCGGCGCCTTCGGCGAGTTGCATCTGCGGCGAATGCAAGGGCCGTTGGTTCAGGACGCGGACCACTTCATACGGCCGGTCCCGCGCCAGGTCCTGGACCAGCTGGAAGATCGGTTCACCGCCCGGGGCGTTTTCCACAATGACCTCGATCCACGGCGTCAGCGGGGAGCGGGGCGGCTGCTTTTCCCGGAGGTGCAACGCCAATTGATCAAACGGAATGCGCCACTGGGCCAAGCGCCGTTCCACATCAAGGCGCAAGGCATGACAACCCACCCGCCGGCCTTCGCCAAAATCGACGACGCGCAATTCCTTCACATCGCTGGCTTCGCTGAAGCTGAGGGCGATCGGGGAACCGGAATACCGGATGCGGTCGCTTTGCCCGACCCGTTGCGGACGATGCAGGTGCCCTAGGGCGACGTAGTCAAACTCCGCCGGGAAGGCGTCTTCTCCCACCGCGCCGAGGCCGCCGATGTGGATTTCCCGTTCGCTCTCCGGGCAGACGGAGCCACCTGCCGCGGTGAGATGTCCCATGGCCAAGACGGGGACGCCGCGCTTGCGCCACTCCAAGGTTTGTTGGGCTGCTTGTTGGTGGACCCGGCGGATGCCCTCCGTCAGGTTCTTGCGGATGTCGTCCGCGCTTTGGCCGATCGCGCCTTCCCGCAGTTCCCGGTCGCGAAGGAACGGGAGCGCCACCACGATGACTTGGGGCGCGTGGGCATTGGGCAGCGGAATGACGATTTCCTTGAGCTTCTTTGGCAACCTTCCGATGACGTGGACGCCCATCGCGGACAGCAGGCCGCGGGGGGCTTCGAGGACGGCGGGGGAGTCGTGATTTCCCGCCGTAAGGATCATTGCGGCCTTGGTGCGGCGGCGGAGTTCGGAAAGGAACTCGTAGTAGAGGCTGAGCGCGCTTTGCGGCGGATAAGCGGAATCGAAGACATCGCCAGAGACCACGATGGCGTCGATATCGTGGCCGCGCACCGCATCGACGAGAAAGGCGAGGAATCGCCGGTGTTCCTCGTGGCGGGAGAGATCGCCCAGTGTTTTGCCGAGGTGCCAATCCGCCGTGTGGAGCACCCGGAAGTCCGAAGGAAGCTTGGTGGGGATCTGGTAGAACAGGTCGATGCGCCTAGCAAACCCTCAAATTCGCGGTACGCAAGCGTGCGTTGTCCACTCGGGGAGTTGAACATCCCCGAGTGGCGCGAAAAAGGGCAATCTTACTTGGCGGCTTGGAAGCGCGCGGCCACGGCATCCCAATCGACGACGTTCCAGAAGGCGGAGACGTAGTCGGGGCGGCGGTTCTGGTAATTCAGGTAATAGGCGTGCTCCCAAACGTCGAGACCAAGGATCGGCTTGGCTCCAAAATCGGGCGTGCCGGGCATGAGAGGGTTGTCCTGGTTTGCGGTGGAGGAGATGGACAAAGTGCCATCGGACTTTACGGAGAGCCAAGCCCAGCCGGAACCGAAGCGGGTGAGGGCCGCTTGGCCAAACTTGGCCTTGAATTCCTCGAAGTTGCCGAACGCGGCGTCGATCGCGGCGGCGAGTTCACCGGTGGGCGTGCCGCCTTTGCCTGGAGCCATGATGGTCCAGAACAGCGAGTGATTCCAGTGACCGCCCCCGTTGTTTCGGACCGCCGGCTTGTCGGAATGCTTGGCGCAAAGTTCTTCGAGGCTCAAGCCCTCCATCTCGGTGCCGGCGATGGCTTCGTTGAGCTTGGCGACGTAGGTCGCGTGGTGTTTGCCGTGGTGGATTTCCATGGTGCGCGCATCGATGTGCGGCTCCAGGGCGTTGAAGGCATAAGGCAGGGATGGAAGTTCGTGAGCCATAGTGTGGTTGGGTTATCTGGTTGATCTTACGAGGCGCCCGCCAGTCCGGGTGCCAAAGATAGGGTAGTGAAGGAGCCACGAAAAGCAACCGGGCAGTAGTCTCGACAACGGAAGACGTCAGGGGCGGATGCCTGGTGTCCCAAGCCCCATTTCGTTCAGGGGCGGAGGAGCGGGGAGGGGCGGACCGCGGCGAGGAACGCTCGCATCCGCTCCGGATCTTTCACCCCGGGACTCGATTCGACGACGCTGGCAGTGTCGACCGCAAACGGTTGAGCGATCCGGATGGCGTCGGCGACGTTTTCCGGGGTAAGGCCGTCGGCGAGGAGGAATTACTGGTCCGGATGCTCGGCGGCGACTTCGTTGAACTGCTGCCAGGAAAAGGTTTGGCCCGTCCCCCCGAAAGCGCCAGGGACACGAGCAAACAACAGTCATCCCGCTTAACTGTTGGAAGCAGAACCCCGGCGGCGCGTGAACGAAAGGCGAGATGGAGGGTATGAATGTTCATAAATGCAGCTTCGGCGCGGTCGTCCATTGAGGTGAAGCGGTCGTCCGTTGAGGTGACGCGGTCGTCCATTGAGGTGACGCGGTCGTCCATTGAGGTGACGCGCTCGTCCCTTGAAGAGACGCGCTCGTCCATTCACGAAACCGGCTCAACGGACTGCCGCAACGAAAGCCCGCATCCGAGCGGGGTCTTTCACTCCGGGACTCGATTCGACGCCGCTGGCGGTATCGACCGCGAACGGTTGCGCGATCTGGATGGCGTCGGCGACGTTTTCCGGGGTGAGGCCGCCGGCGAGGAGGAAGTGTTGGTCCGGATGCGCGGCGGCGACTTCGTGGAACTGCTGCCAGGAAAAGGTTTGACCCGTCCCCCCGAAAGCGCCAGGGACATGAGCATCAAGGAGAATCCAAGGAGTGGGGAAGAGCGCCGGCTCCGCGAGCGGACCATGCGCCCCCACGCCGATCGCCTGGATCACTGGCAGCCCGAAGGTAGCGGCTTCCTCGATGAAACCGGGGTCCGCGATGCCGTGGAGTTGCAGGGCATCGAGCATGCCGAGATCGACCGCCGCCTCGATCTCCTCCATGGATGGGTTCACGAAAAGGCCAACCCTGCAGACCTGGCCCGCCAAGGCTCCGAGCCAAGGCGCAGCGTCTGCTGGCGCAATAAAGCGCTTCGAGCCTGGCCAAAAATTGATGCCCACGGCGTCGGCTCCAGCATCGATCGCCGCCGCAGCGGACTGCGCGGAGGTGAACCCGCAGAGCTTGACGCGGGGAGAGGCGGAAGGGGCGAGCGCTAAAAATCGGTGAGTCACGGGAAAATCACTTCTGGAGACGTATCACCAGCGAGGAGAATCTTCCAGCGTGGCGGCGTTTCCAAGGGTTCGGATCCGGCTTCTTCGACCCAATAAATGACGGCTTGTTCGCTGCCTGGCTTGAGCGAGAGCTGGAACGGCCCCTCAATTTCCACGGAAACGGTGAGGAGGCGGTGATCCACGCCATCGTTTGGCAACGGCACCGGCACGGGGGCTGACTGGGGGAAGACCTTCACCTCGCCCCAGACGGTGCGTGGGGCGAGGCTGGCCAAATCCGTTTCGTGACCGGCGGAGCGGAGCAAGAGCTCGCGTTCCAAAATGGAGCGCGCCTGCTCCACGGAATCGACGACCGGATTGTCGTTGAATTCCAGACTGACTTCCAGCCGCGGCCGGTCTCCGAGGACAAGCCGCGCATAGACGTATTCGGACCCGTGGGCCAGCGCCTCACGCGGCAGGCTCAAGAGCGGCAACGCCAGGGCCAGGAGGAAGGGCCTCACTTCACTTCTTGAGATTCCAGCGGAGGACGCGGCCCCACTTGTTCCATTCCGCCATGAGCACGTTGCCCTGGGCGTCGAAGGTGATGCCGTGCGGGCCGGTGCAGATGCCTTCACGCCACTTGGCGGGCTCGACTCCGTTGGTGTTGTTTTCCCCGGCGGTATCGTTTTGGCCAAGGGTGGCGACAGTCTTGCCAGCCTTGTCGATGACCGAGACGCGGCCGGCGATTTCCGCGATCGCGACATACTCGCCATGGAAGGAAGCGGAGCTGGGGCGGCGGAGGCCGGTGGCGTATTCACCGATGACGGTGCCGTCCAGCGCGAGGTGGAGCAGGCGGTGATTCATCCGGTCACAGCAGAGAATGCGAGGCGCGTCGTAACGGGGATCGATGAAGATTTTGTGGCAGTTCTTCAGGTTCCACGGGGCGACGCGGCCACCGAAGACGGTTTTGAATTTCCCGTCCTTGTCGAACTGGAAGATCCAGTCCTCGCCATAGCCATCGACAACGTAGATATCGCCGTTCGGGGCCACATCGACGCTGGTGAGGGCCAAACCGCGCGGGGTGCCATCGGCCTTTTTGCGTTTGTCTTCCGGGAACGACTCCTTGGGAATTTCGAGGAGGACCTTGCCGTCGAGCTGGGTCTTGATGACCTTCTGTTGCGTGAGGACGGAGGCATAAATGAAGTCGTTTTTGATGACGAATCCGTGGAGCGAGCCGGGCAGACCGGGGACGTTGTGGGAGTATTTGCCGTCTGGGGTGTAGACCTGAATGCCGGCTTTCTCGCCTTCGACGCTGACGTAGACATTGCCTTTGGAATCGACGGCGATCTCCCCGTGCGAATTCCCGATGTGCTCCATGCCGGGCGGAGGCGTGAGCCAGTTGGGAGCCAATTCGTAGGCGACTTGGCAGTGGGCATCCATCGCGAGGAGCCCGAGGGCGAAACTGAGGGTTGTGCGGAACATGATGGCGGCATCATTGGGAGCGGTCGCGGTGAGGTCAACGCGTATTTTTCTATTGCCCTGCCGCTGGGGAATTTCGTAGGGTCCGGTCCACCCTTAACTGTGTTCTAACCCCCAAACCCTGTTGCCCCTATGTCTGATAAGAATCGCGGCGTGGTCTACGTCGGTCCCGGCAAAGTCGAAATCCAAGACCTGGAAGATGCCAAGCTGGAGCTGAAGCACCCCGGAAACAACCGGATCTGCCAACACGGCGTCATCCTCAAAGTCGTCGCCACGAACATCTGCGGATCTGACCAGCACATGGTGCGCGGCCGGACCACGGCCCCGGCGGGCTTGGTGCTCGGTCATGAAATCACCGGCCAAGTCGTGGAAAAAGGCCGCGATGTTGAGTTCCTGGAAATCGGCGATCTCGTTTCCGTGCCGTTCAACATCGCGTGCGGCCGCTGCCGGAGTTGCAAAGCCGGGCACACCGGCGTCTGCCTGAACGTGAATCCCGCCCGTCCCGGCGCCGCGTATGGCTACGTGGACATGGGCGGCTGGATCGGCGGTCAAGCCCGCTACGTGATGGTGCCGTATGCCGACTTCAACCTCTTGAAATTTCCCGATCGCGACCAAGCACTGGAGAAAATTCGCGACCTCGCGTTGCTCTCCGACATCTTCCCGACCGGTTATCATGGCGCGGTCACGGCGGGCGTCGGCCCCGGCAGTACGGTGTATATCGCCGGCGCGGGTCCCGTCGGTTTGGCGTGCGCGGCCTCGGCTCACCTGCTCGGCGCGGCCTGCGTGATCGTCGGTGACCTCATTGAAGAGAGGTTGGCCCAAGCCCGGAAGTTCGGCTGTGAAACCATCGATTTGAAACAGGGCGGCAGCTTGCCAGAGCGGATCGCGGAAATCGTCGGCGAACCGCAAGTGGATTGTGCGGTCGATTGCGTCGGCTTCGAAGCGCGCGGCCACGGTGCCCAGGCGGCGGTGGAACGTCCCGCCACGGTGCTGAACCAGATGATGGAAGTGACCCGCGTGGCGGGCGGAGTCGGAATTCCCGGACTCTACGTGACCGATGACCCGGGCGGCGTGGACGAAGCGGCCAAGACCGGCAACCTCTCGCTGCGGATTGGTTTGGGCTGGGCCAAGAGCCTGCACTTCACCACCGGTCAATGCCCGGTGATGCGTTACCATCGCCAACTGATGCAGGCGATCCTTTGGGGCAAAACCTCGCCCTCGATCGCCACGAACGTGACGGTGATCGGTTTGGACGACGCCCCGCAGGGTTACCAAGACTTCGATAAAGGCGCGGCGAAGAAATTTATCATCGACCCGCACGGCATGCTCGGCGCGGCTTGACGCGGCGCTGGGAACGGATGGCGGCGGATCGGTCCCAGGGTTTTCCTTGGTCCGGTCCGCGAAATCCGCCCTTGAATCCCCGAACCGGGCACGGTAGGGAGACAGTCAACAAACCATGTCCACCATTACCCTCAAACCGAACCTCGAGCTGGGCGTCGTGCCCACCCACATCAAATTCGTCGGAGGGCTGGTGCCTGACGGGACTGGAAGGCTTCCGCGGGGCGAGGATGGTCGGCTGCTTTCCGTGGCCGAACTGGCCCGTTTGCGTCAAGTTTCCCCGGTGACGATCACCTCGGCGCAAGTGCCGGTGTTCCCAGGAATGGACCCGAACGACGTGGAGGATCTCTTCGGCGGCATAAAGGCGATCGGGATGAAGCCGCACATGATCATGATGGTGGCGGGCGGCAACCCAATGGATCCGGCGGACGAGGATACCGTGGTGGCCATGCTGGTCAACGGGCTGCAAATCGCCAAACAATTTGGGATTGAGCACGTCTCCTCCACCTCGATCGAGGAATGGATGAAGCCCGGGGCTACCCCGCTCACCGGAGCCGCCTTTGACGCCGCCGTCGCCCAAAACGTCCGGGTTCACGCCCGTGCCTATCGGGAAGCCGGGATCGAAGGCAGTGGGATCAAAGCGTGGCACATTGAGTTCCTTCGCGGGGTTGAGTTCCAAACCTTCACCGATGTCGGCAAGGCGTGGACCTTCGTGAAGGCGGCGAATCTTGAAATCGGGCGCCCCTTCTTCAAGGTGCTGGTGGACGCGGCGCATTGTGGCGATTCCACGCTGTCCATGGAAGAAAACGCCGCGATCGTGAAGGAAATGGCGGAGCACGGCGGGTTCAGCATGTTCCACGCGTCGGCGAAGACGACCCGCGGTTGCCTTTCCACGGACGATGGCTGGATCGGCAATCTGCTCACGGCTTGCGCGGCGACCGGGAAGCTCGAAGTCGTCCTGGTGGAGCTTTTCCACCATGAAGACCCGGCTCTGGCTGGATTGCGTGCGTTGGATCCGCGTCATGGGATCGATACCACGGACGGGCGGACCTACAGCCAAGCGGTTTGTGATGGATTGGCGGACGTGGCCCACCGCCTGAACAATTTGGTGAATCGGGGGATTCTGCGGGGATGAACTCATAACCGGTGCGGCGAGATGGCGCTGACGAGAAACGGACAATACTGTTACGGGGACTCCCAGGAGGACACCCGGGCCGAACTCGCCGCCTACGCTTGCAGCATCGGATACCCGGCTACGCATTTCGCGGATGCGGTTTGCACGTGCGGGCACCGGCAGTTCCGGCTCTTCCTGGACGACAACGACGGGGCGGCGGTCCGGGAGTGCGCCGCGTGCATGGAGCGGCACCCGATCGCGGACAGCGCGGAGTATTTAGACGAGGCGGCGCTTGAAGAGTGCGAGTGTCCCTGTGGCTCCGCGGTTTTTGAAGTGACCGTTGGCATTGCGCTCTATGATGCCCGGGAGGACGTGCGTTGGATTTACATCGGCTGCCGTTGCCCGGGCTGCCGCCTCACGGCCTGTTACGGGGATTGGAAGAACGAGTTTGAGGATTACCGGAAGCTGTTGGCGAACGTCTGAGAATCTGCGGAGGCATGGCGAAGTGAGACGGCCGCGATCAGGACCCTATCGACACCAACGCAGATGCCCCGGAAACTTCTGATTGCCGCCCTGGTCCTAGGCGCCGTCCTGCTAACGGTCGCGGTTACGGTGGTGACCCAGCGGCGCCAAGTTCCCACGGTGAGTTTGGCCGCAGGTAGCCCCGGCTCCGAGAGCTATCAGCTCGCCTCCGCGCTCCGGGATGTGATGCGGCTTCTTGGCCGCATCGACATCCGCCTCGTCGAGACCGCAGGTTCGGCGGACAGCATGACTTTGATGGAGGAGGGCCATGCCGACCTCATCCTGACACAGGCCGATACCAAACCAGGCCGTTCCGCCCGTCTCGTGGCCCGCATGTTTCCGGAGCAGTTCCAACTGGTGGCAAGTTCTGCGTCCGCGATTTCCGGAGTGGCCGACTTGAAGGGGCGGCGCGTCGGCTTGGCTCCGGCGGGAAGCGGACAAAATGCCTCGTTTTGGGAAGTGGCCCGCCACTATGGACTCGCGACGCACGACCTCGAAGTGATCGAGGCCAAGGACAGCGAAATCGACGCTCAGTTTCTCCGCGGAGAGATCGATGCGGCGTTCCGGGTGCGTCCGCCACGCAATCCGGCGGTGCAACGGCTGATCCGGGAAGGGCGCGGCATCCTGATTGCGATCGATCAAGGCGAAGCCATCACGCTGGAGCAGTTTGCGCTCGAATGTTCGACGATTCCGAAAGGAGCGTATCAAGGCGAGCCGCCGGTGCCCGCGGAGGATTTACCGACGCTTTCCGCTCCGCGCCTGCTCTTGGCGGATGTCCGAACCGATCCCGCCTCGGTGCGCGAGTTGACGGCCGCCCTATTTGAGCTGCGCCACGCATTGGTCGATCGCATGCCCTTGGCGAGTTACATTGCCGCGCCGTCTCCCGAGCAACCCTCCGTGGTGGCGCTGCACGAAGGCGCACGCCGCTACTACGACCGGGAGAAGCCAGGGTTTCTCCAGGCCAACGCTGACGTCCTGGCGCTTGTTTTGACGGTTGTCCTAGGCGTCGCTTCCTGGCTCTGGAGCTTAAAGCGAAGTTTGGAACGCGCCCGCCGTAACCGGGCCGATGAACACAATCTCGAGCTCACCGCCCTGATGCGGCAAGCGGTTGAGGCCACGACGCAGCAACAGATTCAGGACGTCCGGCGCCGCTTGGTCGCCATTTTTGAACAAGTCGTCCGCGAGCTCGATCAGGGCCGCCTGGAGGCGGAGTCCCTCCAATCCTTTGCGCTCGTTTGGAACGCTGCCTCTCACGCTGCCCGGGACCGGGAGTCGGCCTTGGCCGCGGAGTAATGGAGAAGAAAAGTCTGGCGCAGCTCAAACGCCCAGACCGTTCGACGCATCGGACTCGATGCTCTCTTCCGTAAACTTGGTTAGGTCCCTACGGTTGACGGTCTTCAGGACTTCTTCCCGATCACCGTAAAACCCCATCCGCCAGACGCGGATTTTGACCATGTGCAGGCAATGCCCAACCACCTCCGCCTTGACTCGATGCTCTCCGCCGCGCTTCCAAACCACGCGATCCCCTGGCCTCAGGATCTCCTTCATTTGCCACGATCGGCCACTTGCGGCGGTTCGGGCAAGCGAGAAACTGTTACGAAATTATCGAAATTCGGCGTTGGACGTGCCGGATGTTGAGCGGGCAATCGCCTCTTTGAGGGTGCGCAGCAGTAGATTTGCCCCGAACGGCTTCTCCAGAAAGAAATCGACTCCGAGGCGCTTTAGCTCGGCCGCACGAGACTGCGGACCGTTTGCATCGAGTCCACTGGTCGCAACAATCGGCAGGGTGGGCTTCATCTTCCGGAGAATTTGGATTTCCGCAGCGCCGCCCATCACCGGCATGGTCATATCCGTAAAGACGGCGGCGATCTCCTCGCTGTGCTTGGCGAATACGGCCAGGGCCTCCGCGCCATCACCCGCCAGCAGGACCCGGTATCCAAAGGCCTCGAGCGTCTGTTGAGTGATTTTGCGGACCGCTAGCTCGTCGTCCACGACCAGGATGAGTTCCCCATGGCCTTCTGGCCCACCGAGGTCAACCGGGGGGGGGCCCGCTTCGGGAACGTCCGGTGCTGCGGGAAGAAAGATCTCGAATTTGCTGCCCTGCTCCGGGGTGCTGTGAACGCGGACAAACCCTCCGTGGCTTTTGATAATGGTGAGCGTCGTCGATAGGCCGAGCCCGGTACCTTTTCCTACCTCCTTTGTGGTGAAAAAAGGGTCAAAGATTCTGGTAGCCACCTCCGGCGACATGCCCGCCCCAGTATCCTCCACGGTCAGGACAACGTAAGGTCCGGCCTTGGCCTCTATCGCAAGGGCCGCATAGTGCTCGTCCACGGTAAAATTATCGGCGGAAAGCGTGAGTTTGCCTCCGGTCGGCATCGCGTCGCGGGAGTTGACGCAGAGGTTCATCAGCACCTGGTGAAGCTGGGTGGGATCCCCTCTGACAATCCAAAGAGAAGGATCGATTTGCGTGCTCACAACAATGTCCTTCAGGAAGGTATCGTTGGCGAACTTCTCTACCTCGTGGATGAGGTGGGAGAGCTGCAAGCCGATTCGCTGCCCCTCGATGCGCCGGGAGAACGAAAGCACCTGCTTGACCATATTGGCGCCATGATTGGCGCTTTCCTGAATCAATGAGATCAACTCCGTACTCGCCGGATCGGTGAAGCGGCGTGCGAGAAGAGTCAGCGCCATCAAGATCGGGCTGAGGGAGTTGTTCAGATCGTGCGCGATGCCACCGGCCAGTGTTCCGATGCTTTCCAAGCGTTGCGCGCGGAGGAATTGCGCCTCCAATTGTTTGCGTTCCGTGATATCGCGGATCATGCCGAGCAGGTTGCCGTCCGGGGTCTGCGTGGCGATGATTTCGACCGGGAACACAGAACCGTCCTTGCGGCGGAAATGCCACTCCCGATGATGCTCCACGCCGTGGTGAATGGCATCGAAAACGGGTTGGATTTGTGGCATTTCGTTCTCGACGATGATGTCCTGCGCGCTGAGGGTGAGGAGTTCTTCGTGAGTATACCCCAGCATGCGGCAGATGCTGGGATTGCCGTCCAGATAGCGGCTGTCTGGCGTGCCGATGAGGATTCCATCCGGCGCGCGTTCAAATAACGCGCGGTAGCGTTCTTCGCTTTTGCGGAGCGAATTGATGACCTCTTCAGAAAATCGAGCCGCTTCGGCCAGCTCCGCTTCAGCGGCTTTTCTATCCGTGAGATCGCGAAGGAATGCCGTGAATCGAGGGGGCCAATGCTGGCCCATCTGCATCACGGTAAGCTCCACTGGAACCTCGATCCCGTCGCGCCGCAAGGCCTGCAGTTCAAGACGGCGGCCCAGCACTTTCGAGGCGTGGGTGTCGAGGAATCGGGCGATGCCCCGTCGGCAACCTTGCCGCTGCGCCTCGGGAATCAAACAGTCAGGCATGTTTTGACCGATGACTTCGTCATGCGACCATCCAAAAAGCCGCTCCGCGGCTGGATTGAATTCAATGATCTGTTCCAGGTGGTCAATGGTGATGACGGCGTCCAAGGCGGAGTCGGTCAGGGCTCGCCGCCACGTTTCACTTTCCAACAGGGCTTTGTTGTGCAGTTGCTCGAGCTCGAATTGCGCGGACACTTGCCGGCTCAGAACTCGCAGAGTCTGCTCCTGAACGGGCGAGAGTGACCGCGGTTTCGGATCCAGGAGGCAAAGCGTGCCAAATACTTGCCGGCCAGCCCCGTGTAAGGGCATGGCGGCGTAGAACCTGAGCTTGGGTGCTTCGGCCACAAGGGGATGCCTCGCGAATCGCGCATCTTTCGTGAGATCGGGGATCATCAGAAGATCCCCCTGTTCTGCCGTCGCTTCGCAAAAGGACCCCGATCGCGGGAGCCGGTCGGCGCTCAATCCGACTTTCGAACAAAGCCAAACCCAGTCTTCGTCCAGCCGGGTGACGGCGACGGCCGGAACCTCACAAGTGGTGGCCGCCAATTGCACAAGCTCATCGAGCGCCTCCTGGAAGATAGTTTCCACCTTGGGCCCCCTTTCGCTAGGCTCGGGAGGTTTGAATGAAGAAGGCTGGGGGTTGTAATCGTTCACAAAAAGGCTAGTTCGAGCACGAGGCCTCTGGTGAGGGAATACCAGAAGAATTCAGCCAGATTGGGCCTTGCCGTGTATCTTACGCCCTTAAGAGCCTATCTTGAACGCTTGGTCAAGAATTTAGGCAGTGCGTCACGCCGAAATTCACTCTTTCAAAAAAACAAAATTTTCCCTAGAGCACCGCTAATTCCCGAACCATCGCCGCGACATCGCCAGACCGCATGAGCGCTTCTCCCACCAGAATGGCGTCGGCGCCCCAGGAGCGGACTTTCTCGGCATCGCTCCGGGACTTGATCCCACTTTCGCTGACGAGGACGATATCAGGAGGCAATTCTTGGCTCAGGAGTTCCGTAGTGCGGAGATCGACTTCAAAGGTGTGGAGATTCCGGTTATTCACGCCGATGATGCGGGCCTCGGTATCGAGGGCGCGTTCCATTTCCGCGAGGTCGTGGACTTCGACCAGGGCATCGAGCTGGTAAGCGCTGGCGGTATCGAGGAGATCAATGAGTTGGGCTTGGTCGAGGGCGGCGACGATCAAGAGGATGGCATCGGCCCCGGCGACCACCGCT
Source organism: Akkermansia muciniphila (assembly GCA_945883495.1). Taxonomy (GTDB): domain Bacteria; phylum Verrucomicrobiota; class Verrucomicrobiia; order Verrucomicrobiales; family DEV007; genus V1-115. The sequence continues at coordinate 5,855 of CAMCXS010000010.1, read as the reverse complement.
TCGTAAATTTGGACCTCGTCGATGATGAAGTCTTTGCGCAGAACCGGAATGGAGACCTCCTGGCGGACGCGGGTCATGTAACTGAGGTGGCCTTGAAAATACTGCTCATCCGTGAGCACGGAGATGGCGCTGGCACCGGCGGCTTCGTAGGCTTTGCCGATGACCACGGGATCGAACTCCGCGGCGATGACCCCGGCGGAAGGGGAGGCTTTTTTGACTTCGGCGATCAAGGCGAGCGATTCCCGGTCGGCGGTGAGAGTTGCTTCGAGGGAACGGAAGTCGTTGCGCTCGGCGGAGGCGGCCTTGAGGAGATCGGCCTTGGATTTGAGGCGGGCGACTTCGCTTTTCTTGGTTTCGAGGATTTGCCGGAGCCGGTCGTGGAGGGCCATGGGCGGAAACTGCACCCGGCGGGGCGGGACCGGAAGGGAATTTTTTCAGAAATGAACTTGCCAAAAAGGACCTTCGCTAGATAGTAACAGTCCGGTCGGTTCACTGACCGTCTCACGCGGGTGTAGCTCAGGGGTAGAGCGCAACCTTGCCAAGGTTGATGTCGTGAGTTCGAATCTCATCACCCGCTCTCTCTTCCCCGGAGCCGTTAGGCTCCTCTTTTGCAAGTTGGTTCGTTGATTTCAGTCGGCATGTTCCGTTGGTCCAAGGAGATTGCCGCGCCGGAGGAGGAGCAATGGGAGGCGATGTTCGCCATGGCGGAAATCTTCGCCTGTTTCCATGAGCAGCCCGGACGCGAGGAAGTTCGCATCGAAGCCTTTCTTCAAGACGGCGAGCAGGCGCAACGCCTCGTCGAACTCTGGGGAGGGCAACTCGATGAGATCGGTGATCAGGATTGGGTGGCCGTGGCCGCCCGGGAATGGCTTGGCTATGTTTTGCCGATCCGGGAGCGGTTCGTTCTCACGTTGGATGAGCGTCCGGAGTTCTTGGAAGCGTTGCAGGCGTCTCATCCGGGCCGCGAGCTGCTGATTTTCCCCCCGGGCGTAGCCTTTGGTACCGGGGATCATGCGACCACTGCCACTTGTTTGGACCTTCTGGTCGCGGAAGCGGAGAACGGCGGGGTGGCGGGCAAGGATGTGCTCGATTTGGGCTGTGGCACCGGGATTCTGGGGATCGCCGCGGCCAAGCTGGGGGCAACCCGGGTCGATGGATTGGACAACGACCCCTTGGCGGTGGCGGCGGCGCATCGCTATTGGGAGAGCAACGGGGCGCCTGGGGGCGAGGCGGTCACTTGGGCCGAAGCAGACGTTCTCGCTTGGGAACCGGAAAAGACCTACGACTTGGTGTTGGGGAATCTCTTCAGCGAGATTCTACGGCAGGCGATGCCGGGGATCCGGCGTTCGGTGCGCGAGGAGGGAGTGGTGATTTTGTCCGGAATTTTGGGCGAGCAAGCAGCGGCCGTGATAGAGGCGGCGGAGGCATCGGGGCTACGGCTGGATTCGCGGGTCGATGCTGGTCCCTGGACCACGCTCCGGCTTGTGGTGGCGCAGTAGACTTGAACTGAGTTCCATTATTCCTTGCGCGTCGGAGCATTCGGGCTAATGAAATGATCCCCGTCGGTTTCGGATTGGACCTCGCATCCGCAGTAGTTCCCCCCAAGGCCCGCGGGGAACGGACGACCTAACCGGCCCCCGGCCTTATCCGCGATTTTGCCTCGCGCGATGGACGGAGCGCCTGCGAGATTCCGTCCGGGAACCCAACGATTTTGCGGCCCAACTCGACTCGACTGACTTCAATTCCCTAGCCCTTTGAAAACGCTCGCCAATCCCACCGCTCAGGACGCCATCGCGGACACCATTCGCTCGCTCTCTCCTTCCATGACCTTGGCCATGACGGCCCAAGCCAAGAAGATGCAGGCCGAAGGGATCGACATCGCCAGCTTTGGAGCCGGAGAGCCGGACTTCGATACGCCGGATTTCATCAAGGCGGCCGCGATCGCTGCATTGGAGCAGGGAAAGACGAAATACACCGCTTCCTCTGGCATCCCCGAGCTGCGTCAGGCGATCGCGGACAAGTTGCTGCTGGAAAACCACTTCGAGGTCACCAAGGAGCAGGTCATCGTCAGCTGCGGTGCCAAGCAAAGTGTGTTCAACGCCATCGCGGCGGTCTGTAATCCTGGCGACGAAGTCCTCATCCCTGCGCCGTATTGGACGAGCTACCCGGAAATGGTGAAGTCCGTGGGCGCGGTGCCGGTGTTCGTCGATACGAAGTTTGAGAACGGCTGGAAGCTGACCGCCGAAGACTTCGACAACCACATGAGCGGGCGGACCAAGATGGTCATCATCAATAGCCCGAACAACCCGACGGGTTCGGTTTACACACGGGAAGAACTCGAAGCGATCGCCGAAATCGCCGTTGCGGAGGACATTCTGGTCCTTTCCGATGAGATTTACGAGAAGCTGATCTACAACGAAAAGGAGCACATCAGCATCGCGTCGCTCAATCCCCACATCAAGGAGCTCACGATCACGGTGAACGGCTTTAGCAAGGCCTACTCGATGACCGGATGGCGTTTGGGATACCTCGCCGCGCCGCTCCCGATCGCCAACGCCATCGACAATTTCCAGAGCCACACCACTTCGAACCCGACCACGTTCGCCCAATACGGGGCGTTGGCGGCGATTACGGCCGACCAGGGGTTCGTGAGCGACATGCGGGACGAGTTCGACATGCGCCGCAATTACATGCTGCAGCGCCTCCGCTCGATCTCGAACGTCCGGGTCATGGAGCCGAATGGCGCGTTCTACTTCTTGGTCGATACCAGCCCGATGGGCATCAAGTCGATCAACCTCACGGAGAAGCTCCTCAGCCGCTACCAGGTGGCGGCTGTTCCCGGAGTGGCGTTTGGTCATGACTACAGCGTCCGCTTGAGCTACGCGACCAGCCTTGACGTGATCAAGAAGGGCCTCGACCGGTTCGAGAACTTCTGCCAATCCCATTAATCGACCGGAACGGCTCTGCTTGGGGTTCAATCGGGCTCGGCCTCCGGGGATTCCGGAGGCACGTTTTCGCGTCCGGCGGTTCAGGAAGGTGGATCGCTGGCCGGGAACGGTTCCTTCATGGCTTCGTCGATCCGGTCTTGGTCGATGGGATGGTGCTCCGGGGGCCTTTCGTCTTCGGGAGGTTCCATCCTCTTCTAGCTGCGGCTCGGAGTCGCGAGGGGTCCGCGCCGGTATCTTGCCCACTTTTTCCGTCGCCACGCTCCCTCTGTTGCACCTAGCATCCGGGCTCGATGAACCCTTGGGCGCAGAACTATGATCCCTTCGGCAACCCCGTCGTTTCCACCATCGTGGCGGCGGTCCCAGTGGTGGTCGTTTTGGGGGCGATCGCGATCCTTCACCTCCGCACCCATGTGGCGGCCTTGCTGGGGTTGACGCTCGCCCTGGGGTTGGCGATCGGCACCAATGGCATGCCTGGCGATGCCGCGGCGGCCACGGCCCTTTACGGAGCGGCGTTCGGGTTGTTTCCGATCGGCTGGATCATTCTGAATGTGATGTTTCTCTACCAGCTTACGGTGGATCGCGGTCTGTTCGATGTGCTGCGGGACAGCCTGGCGCGGGTGGCCCCGGATGCGCGGGTCCAGCTCATTCTGATCGCGTTTGCCTTCGGATCGTTCCTCGAAGGGATGGCCGGGTTCGGGGCGCCGGTGGCGATCACGGCGGCGATTCTCATTCAGCTCGGGTTCAAGCCACTCCATGCTTCTGGGCTGGCGCTCATCGCAAACACCGCGCCGGTGGCCTTTGGTTCCTTGGGAATTCCCATCACCACGCTGGAACAGGTAACGGGCTTGGATGTGCGCCAGGTATCCGCCATGGTAGGGCGTCAGCTTCCGATCTTCTCGGTCATGATTCCGTTCTGGCTGGTGGTCACCTTCGCCGGGTGGCGCGGGTTGGGCGATGTCTGGCCAGCGGCGCTCACGGCGGGTCTGGCCTTCGCCGTGCCTCAGTTCCTGGTTTCCAATCTGCATGGTCCCTGGCTCGTCGATATCGTGGCCGGTGGCTGCGCCATTGCCTCCACGGTGTTGCTTTTGCGGGTATGGCGTCCGCGGCGGATGATGCTTCTGGGGGAGGATGGGGAGCTTCGCGTCGTGGCTTCAGGTGAGGTGGTTGGGCTGCAAATCGAAGCTCCGGCGCCGGGAGCTGTGCGGCGGGCTTGGATGCCATGGATCATCCTGACCGCCTTCATCCTGACTTGGGGCTTACCGCAAACGAAGTCTGCTTTGGATCAAATCCACTCGCCGAAGTTTTCAGTCCCGCGTCTCCATCAACGCGTGCAACGAATGCCGCCAGTGGCGCCGGTTGGGGCCGCGCCCGAAGCCGCCGAATTCAAACTGAATTCTCTCTCCGCGACGGGAACCGGCATCCTCGCCGCCGCGTTGCTCGCCGGGTTGGTCATGGGATGCGGGCCCAAAGCGATGCTGTGCACCTACGCTCGGACGATCTGGCGGGTCCGCTGGTCGCTGCTCACGATCGCGGCCATGCTGGCTTTGGGGAACGTCACCAAGTATTCGGGGACCGATGCCACCCTCGGACTGGCGCTTGCTCGCACCGGCTGGCTCTATCCGTTCTTTGGGACGTTGCTTGGCTGGCTCGGCGTTGCGCTGACCGGGTCCGATACCGCTTCCAACGTACTGTTTGGAAGTCTGCAGAGGATCACGTCGGAACAACTCGGCATCAGTCCAGTGCTCATGGGCGCTGCCAACAGTTCCGGCGGCGTCATGGGCAAAATGGTCGATGCCCAGAGCATCGTCGTCGCCAGCACCGCCACGAATTGGTACGGGCACGAAGGCGCGATCTTGCGTTTCGTCTTCTGGCACAGCTTGGCCCTGGCTGGGCTCCTGGGATTGCTCGTGTTCTTGCAGGCCTATTCTCCGCCGTTCACTGGGATGGTCGTGCGATGACGGTTGCGTTCCGGATCGACTTCTAGGTCGATTTTCCCCGCAACGTCCCCTTCAAGAACGGCCCGGTCCGGCTCCCTTTGACCTTGATCAAGGCTTCCGGCGTCCCGTCCGCCACCAGTTGCCCCCCGGCCGAGCCCGCTTCCGGGCCGATTTCGATCACGAAATCCGCTTCGGCGAGAATCTCCAGGTTGTGCTCGATGACCACGACCGTGGCGCCGTCGTCGACCAGCCGGTGGAGCACGTCGAGGAGCCGCACGACGTCGGCTTTGTGGAGGCCGATGGACGGTTCTTCAATGAGGTAGAGGTGGGATTTCTCGATCCGGTTTTGCCGAAGCCGGGCGTTTTGGAACCGGTTCACCCCGCGGGTCAATTCGCTGACGAGCTTGATGCGCTGCGCCTCGCCTCCGGAGAGAGTCGGGCTGGGCTGGCCGATTTGGAGATAGCCGAGACCGGTGTCGCGCAAGAGACCGAGGCAGCGGGCGATGCGCGGGCTGGCCTCGAAGAAGGTGGCGGCTTCGTCGATGCTCATTTGCATGACTTCGCCGATGTTCTTGCCTTGGTAGAGAATCTCCAGAGTCGCAGCGTTGTAGCGCATGCCTTGGCAATCGTCGCAAGGGACATACGCCGTCGGGAGGAAGCTCATCTCCAGCTTGATTTGGCCGTTGCCTTGGCAGGTTTCGCAGCGGCCCCCGGCGCTATTGAAGCTGAACCGGCCGGCGGTGTAACCCCGGGCCCGGGAATCGGGAACCTGGGCGTAGAGCTTGCGAATCTCGTCGAAGACCTTGATGTAGGTCCCCGGCGTGGAACGGCTGGTCTTGCCGATGGGCGATTGATCGACTTCGTAGACGGCGCCGATGTGTTCCGCGCCCTTGATCGCCTCCCAAGTGGTGGTCGTGGGTTTGATCGCGTGCTTTTCCAGGTTCGCTTTCACGGCGGGTTGCAGGACCGA
>CAMCXS010000009.1 GCA_945883495.1 Akkermansia muciniphila | reverse complement strand
AGCGCGTGTGATTTCTCCCGGTGCGAATGGCAACTCAACACGCGCGGATCCGCGCCCGTGCAGGGGCAAGCCGCCCTCAGACGTTCGCCGCCATCCCACAAGCGCGCCGCCAAAAGCGCTTGCGCCGTCCCATCTCGCGTCTATCATTTTGGTGTCGAACCGAACCGGGAGGACGCCATGATGACTCATCCGCTCCAGCACCCGTTCTCTGCCTACGCACTCCTTGGTGTGCCCCGCGCGGCTGGCCAAGCGAGTTGACCGTCCGCATGTCCCACCGGCTTGATTGAGCCGCTTCGATTGGGACTCGACATTCGGTCTCCGGCTTGACTTGCCGCCCTGACTCCACTGCGGAGCCGCGCTTTCTGGTATGTTCCGGAAGCACGGCCATTGTCTTTCTCGTCAGCCTTTGTGAATCACACCTTTGCATTCATCTTCGCATCACGGACGCCCTCTCGATCCTGAGGACGACGGCGTTCCCCCTCACCTTGCCTCGCGCCATGCGGGTCAGGGCAGCCGCCATCGCGGCAAACCGAACTACCACGCCTTTCAGCTCTGCAAGCAAGCCCGTCATGCGATCGACGCCGCCATCCTTTGTGATTGTGGCGATCCGATCTTCGACGACTTCACCGCTTGTTGGGTCGATCCGGCGGGGGCGAACCTCGTGGTGACCTTTGGTCTGCGTCACGCCACGCCCGAACGGCTGAAGCAAGCAGAAGAAGGACTCGCCGGCTCTGCCGCGGTGTTGCGCATGGCCGTCGCCGAAGCCATCCGGCGCAAAAAAGTGCCGCAGCTTCGCTTCCAAGTGGTTCCGTCCGCCGAGTAGGTTCCGGGTGGTTCAGGCGCTTGCTCCCCCAAGCGCCGCATTTTCCTTCTCAGGTTCGTCGCCGTCCGCCCAAGCGCCGCGCGCGATCGCACCGCCCTCCCTCACTCCTCCGCGCTGGCGTCAGAGAACATCGGGAAGGACTGCGCATAGCCCCCGGTTCCAGTGCGGCCCGCCCACCATTCAAGCCCCGAGCTGCGGTTCGCCTGTCGCAACGGGTCAAGACTTCGTCGTGTCTGGTCACTTTGCCGGGGTGAATTCCCCGATATCGTCCTCCAGTGATCGGTCACCAGGTGAGCACGACCCAAAAATCTCAAACCTTCACCGGAGCATGAACGGCCAAATTCTCAACCCGGTCACTGGGGATGCCATGCGGATCCTGCGGAGCTCTGGAGATCTTGTCGAGTTCGCCTTCACCTTGCCGCCCGCCTCGACCGGCTCGCCGTTGCACTTTCATCGTGGCATCACGGAAACCTTTGCCGTTCAGAGCGGAACGCTCGCCATGATCCACGGGGATCCCTCCATGCCCATTCACCTGACGGCGGGACAATCGATTACCGTGACGCCCCCGGCCCTGCATCGCTTTTGGAACCCCGGTCCAGAGCCTGTCGAGTTTCTCTGCACCGTGAGTCCAGGGGCGGACTTTGAGGTATTCATGCGGGCCCACTACCAGCTGGCCATCCAGGGCCTCGCCTCCCCCTCCGGGATGCCCAAAAGCCTCCTCGAAGCCGTGGTCATGATCCATCTCGCGGACTTCAACGTGCCCGGGCTCCCTGGCGGACTCCAGCACCTGCTGCGCACCGCCCTCGTGGGCCTCGCACGCCTCAGCGGGGCCGAAGCACACATTCACCAACTTGCCCAACAGACATCATGAACGAGCAGCCCGTTGCAAACCCTCGCGCAGCTGGAGGAGCGCTGATTTTTCTAGGGGTCTTTCTCAACATCCCGTTCGGCATCCTTTCCGCCACCTTCTCCTATCCACAAATTCTGCGATTTCCCACTGGAGACATCCTCGATCGCTTTGCCGAGGGCGGCGCGGCGCTGATCTTCACCTGGTATGCCTTCGCCCTCGCCGCTCTGGCCCTGCTCCCGGTTTCGTGGCTTGTTGCATCCCTCCACACGCAACGCAATCCGGGCATGGCCGCGATGCTCGCCGGCACGCTAGCGGGGATTCTCCAGGCGGTCGGACTGTTGCGCTGGGTCTTCGTCGTCCCCGCCTTATCCTCCGCCTGGCATTCCCCGGAGACATCCGCCGCTACTCGCGAGGCGATCGCCCTCATCTTCGACACGATTCACCGGTTCGGGGGCGTGGCGATCGGCGAGCATCTCGGCCAATTGGCAACCGCCGTCTGGACCGTTCTTGAAGCGCGAGCGCTGGCCGGCGCCGGGTGGATTCCGCGCTGGCAATTTGGGCTCGCTTTGGTTGCCGCCCTGCTCATCACCCTTGGACTTTCGGAAGGGTTTGCGACGGTCATCCCCTTCGATCCAGGGTTTCTCGCGTTCCTGACCCCGGCCGGCTTCATCGTGCTTTCCATCTGGATGATCGTCACCGGCATCACCCTCCTCCGCCGGCATCCACGTCCGACGGCGGGGCCGATTGCCGAAGCCTTCGCGGGGTCGAGCCGGTCCAGCGTTTGAACGCCCGGTGAAACGCCGAAGGCTCGCCAAATCCGAGAAGGTAAGAGATCTCGCCTAAGCTGAGGTCTCCCCGTTCCAGATGTGCCCGAGCCAATTCCCCCCGGGCGGAATCCAAAACCTGCCGGTAGCTCGATCCCTCAGCCGCCAACAACCGCTGGAGCTGCCTCGCGCCCACCCCCAAACGGGCCGCCGCTTGGTCCAGGCCAGGAGAAGCCCCCGTCAACAACTCCACCACGGTTCGGCGCGTCTTTTCGGACCAAGTCACCTCCCCTTCGGACTCCCGGAGCGCCTCGCCGGCCCGCAGATCGAAAACCCCTAGCAATTGGGGATTCGCATCCACCAGCGGCCAGGCCAAGGCCTCCGCGTCGAAGCGCAGCCGGTTGTGCTTGGCTCCGAACCGCACTTCTCCGCGGAACACTCGCCGGTGCTCCGACAATTCGGACGGAGCCGGATGGCGAAACGTCACCCCGCTGACGGGCAAGCGCCGGTTGGTCAGCGCCTCCGCCACGGTGACAATCGACGCCATCGAGCATTCGATCTGCTGCCGAGGCGTTTCCAACAGAAAGTTCCGCATTCCCGACGTTGGCGCGATCTCGAAGCAGGCGAAGCCCCGCTCCCTGAAGAGCCTGCCGTGGACGCCGTCGGTCAAGAGGTTGGTATAGCGGATGAGCCGTTCGAGGGCACTTCCAAAGTCCGGTGCGCTCAACATGGCAAATCCGACCAACCCAAGGTTCGTCGGACGGCTCAGCAAGCCGAGATGAAGGCCGAAATTGGCGTCCCCGGTCAAGCGCACCGCCTCATCCCAGAGCCGACGCGACTGCTCGCCGCTGATCTTCTCATCCGGGCAAGAGAGCAACGCCGGAGCGATCCCGGCCGCCGTGCACAAAACGCGATCCTCAACGCCCCTCACTGCCGCATAGCGGACCACGTTCCGTGTGAGCGTGACGCTGACCGACGACGTTTTCACGTCGCACCCTAACTTAAGTTTCCCCATCAGCCACAGGTTTCAGCGGCGTGCAGGGGCTTTTCATTGCCCAATCTCAAGCAAAAATGAGCGGAGAATCGCGTTCCGCCATTCAGCTTCATCAGGAATCCAAGGCTTCAATCGCGTTCGTTGCCAGCGATCCACGATGCAACCGGAAGGATCAAGATTTGGCCTGGATGAACCTCATAGCCTCCATTCCAGCGCACCACTTCCTCTTCCGTGGTGCCGTGCGCCTGGGCAATGGAGGCGAGGGTATCGGCCGGTTGTACGGTGTAGCGAATCCGGCAAAAGGCACCCGCCTCCGTGGCTCCACGGTGCTCTGGCGGCAAGATCACGGGAGAAGAGACCGGAGTGAGCCGGATTGGAAAACGCTCTTTCCGGGACTGGCTTTGGTTTTGGCTTTGGCTCGGCGCCGGGCTTTGAATTTGGGTCTGGGTCTGGATCTGGGTCTGGATCGGCCGCTGGTTTTCGACGACCCGAGATTGAGGCGTAGAGCGGGACTGAACCGCCGGACCGTCCCAATCAAATTCAACCGGCGCTCCCGGATCATTTTCCATCGGAGCCCGGTCAGGCCCTCGTGGCTCTTCCACGAAGGTCTTCACCCGGGCAGAACCCGATCCCGCCCCTTCAGCCGCTCGGTCGGGATTTGAGGATACCCTCCTCCACCCGTCTCCAGGCTCCTTCGGGATCCGCAGTCGTTGCCCGGGACGAATGCGCGTGGGATCAGAGATCTGATTTTCCCGGACAATCCATTCCGCAGAGACCCCATGCGTCCGGCCAATCCTGAACAGCGTCTCGCCCGGTTGGACTTCGTGTTCCACCAATCCAATTGGCGGAGGTTGCATCGTATCCGGCGACGACGGCGCAAGCGGCGTTGGCTCGACCCAAACTCCAGCGCCCATGGTACCCACGGTCGGCTCCGGTTCGCCAACGTCCGGGAGGCCGCGCACGGACAGCAGCCCACGACCGACCGCGTCCGCCGTGCTGGCACCTTCATCAACAGGAACGGGTGTTGATTCTTGAATCGTGAACTCCGCCGGCTCTCCGGTTGGTGGGCTCACGCTCGCTTCGGGTTGCGACGATGCTTCGACGGAACCGTCGGCAGTCGACGCCAGTTCTGCGTCCAGGCTGGGCTCGGTCACATCGGAAGCGGCAGCTTCGAGTTCGACGGCTTCGACGACGCCTGTCGCCTCAGCGGTATGAATCAGCCTCGGACGGCAGGAAATCCCGAGTCCCGAAGCCAAAGAGGCGCCCACCAGCCACGTGGCAATCCCCAAGCGGGTCCGCGCTCTCGCTTGCTTCGCCCGAAGCGTGTCCATTTCCTGCATGCGGATGACCAGTCGACTCGACGCCGAGAAGATTCAAAATACTAATTAGTCAAGAATACTTAAATGAGTCGACCATCCTGAGTACTACTCTTGGCGGGCTCCCCGGATCGCTGAGTCTTGCGTTCCAGGCCGGAATGCTTCGTAATCGGGTCACATCATGCGCACCAAAATTTCTCTGCTCCGGAGCCTCCATCTTTTGGTGTGGTTCTGGTTCGTTCCCTGGGGCATTCTTCAGGCTGGCGAGTGGCCCCGTGAGCTCAAGGCATTTCGCGGCACCACGCCCGTGATCGACGGGGCGCTGGCTCATGGGGAGTGGGACGACGCACAAACGCTAGGAGGCGTTGCGGACTGGACGCCGCAGTTCACTCCCACGACCGACCCAGCCGATCTATCGCTCAAGGGGTGGGTGAAATATGACGATGAACGCCTCTACTTTGCGTTCGACGTGACGGATGACGTCCTGTACGGCATCGATACCGGGCGCTGGCTGCCTGAGAAGAATCCGAAAGCGCACGAGCTGACACCGGAAGGTTGGCCATGGTTTGGCGATGAGATGGAGATCTTGATCAATGCGTCTCACCATTGGACGGGCGACGAGAATGCACGGGGCGACGGGCAGAGTTGGCAGATGGTGTGCAACCTCACCAAGTCGCGGCGTGGCGGGGTTGGGGTTGGCGGTTTGCTGGAGGGGGAGCCGCGTTCCCGTCCCGAGGCGTGGCAGACCTATCAAGATTGGATTGCCACTGGCGCCATGACCGCCGCGGCCCAGCCGAAACCGTCCGGCAAGGGATATGTCATCGAATGGAGCATTGCGTTTTGTCCGTGTCTGGAAGTGGCGCCCGGAAGATTTTTCCGGCCAGGGAACCAGGAAGTCATCATGGGCCTGAACCTTGCGATTGGGGATTTGGATGAACCGGCCAAGGGGACGGGGAACTTTGGGAACTTCCATCATGAGGACTGGTTTGCCGGGGAGAAGAACAAGCGGACCAACCTCCGGCAGTGGGGCCAACTCCGCCTGATGCCTGTGGGGCGCTGATTGCGCCCGTTGATGGTTGATCGTTGATGGGCGGGAATTGGCCCAGGGCAAAGCGCAGTCAGAAGCGGACTCCGAGCCGGACGCCGTATTCCCGGGGATTCCCCACCGCGCCTATCCCGCTGGAGGAGACCATGTTGGTGTAATAGTCTTCCTGGGACAAGTTCGTGCCATACAAGGCGACGCTCATTTGATCGTGGCGCCAGCCGACGGAGCCGTTGAGAAGACCATAGGCTGCTTGGCGGTACATGGTCTGATCAAAGACATCAAATTTGGTTTCCCCGGTGAGCAGATACTCGACGCGGGCAAAGAGGCCGTTCTCCAAATGACCGTCCAGGGCCACCACGGCATCAAACTCGGGCACAAAGGGCGGGGTGACGCCATGCAGAGAGGATCCCGTAGATGGATCGGTGAAATCGGTGAGCCGACCGTGGGTCCAGCCGATGGAACCGATCAGATCAAGAATCGGCAGGACGGCAAAACGGGAGTCGAACTCCAATCCGTAGATTTCCGCTTCATCGGCATTGGCGATCCTGTAGCCGGGATAAGAGCGCATCTCGACTTGGTAATCTTCCACGGTGTTGTAGAACGTGGCGGCATTGAGTTGCAATCTGTCATCCAGCCAGGTGGTTTTCAGCCCGGCTTCAGATGCCCAGACGCGTTCTTCTTCAAAGCGCGCCAACGCCACCTCACTGGTGTAAGGGCTGAACCCTCCCGGTTTGAACGCATAGGAGCTCTTGATGTAGGTCAAGGCGTGATCGCAGAGTTCCCAATCAAGGCCCACCGAAGGCGTTGCGTGAAACCATTGATCATCGACCGTGATGCGTTTCTGGCGTGCCTTGAAAGAGGTTGGGGTGAATGAAACATCAAAGCCGTTCCATAGGGGGAACGGAAATCCCTCCGGATACAGCAGGGACAATGACGAGTCATAGCGGGTGCCTTGTCCGGTGATCCGTTGATCCCGCACCATGGAACGCTGGATCCAATCCAAACGCACCCCCGCATGGAGGGTGACGGGAGCAAAGCCTTTATAATCCACGCCTCCATACGTCGCCAGGGTTTCATCTGCCATGGAGTGCACGATGGACTCCGTTCCGAACCCGGAGGTGGACGAGTAGGCGTTGGTCTGCTCGAGCGCGGGAACCGTCCCGAAACCGGGTATGGAGACCGTTCGTTGTTCCGCGGTCAGGGTGGAGGTGGAACTGAAAAACGACGCATCGTTATTCACGCTTCCGCGGACACGGCCGCTGGAAGTGTAGACCCCTGCGTTCCAGTTCCAATCGGCATCCGGATCCACGCCGCCAAGGCGGAACTCCTGACTCCAGAGCTCTTCGTTCTGCGTCAAGGTGGCGGCGCCGAAGCTGAAGGAACTCGCCGACGAGGCTGAGTAGTGGTAAGGGCCGCCTGATACTGAAACGATAAGAGGCGTAGATGCCCCACCATAATCAGTAAACCCGGAAGGCAGCAGCCCCTGAGGCAAGACGTACGGATCCAGCTCCGTGCTGCGATGAGAAGTGACGCTGAGGAAGCGGTAGCGTTCGTTGTCGTAAGCGATCCGGATCGCCTGGTGGCTGGCTCGCCGGTCTTGCTCTCCAGGGGACGCCGGCGCGGTGTAGAAGCCCGTGGTCCGGAACAGCGAGGTGTAGCGGGAGGCTTCGTCGTTGAACTCGTCGTAGCCAGCGGTGATGTCGATTTGCCAAAACGGCGCGGGGGTAAAAAACAAGCCGCCGCTGATGCCGCGGTGCTCTTGCCGGTCGACGCTTTCCCCGGTGATTGGATTGAGAAGGTTTCCCGCAGTGGCGTCGTAACCGCCGGCAAGACGGAACCCAAGCACGCCGGGGATGATGGGACCCATCATCCATCCGTCCGCGTCATGGGAATCAAACGTCCCGAAGCCGTAATTGAACCCACCTTCCAACTTGTCCGTGGGACGAGGCGTGCGGATCTGGATCGAGCCGCTGTAGGAGTTCCGTCCGGCCAAGAGCGGTTGCGGACCGCGAAAGACGTCGATGCTTTGAATCGGTGCGATCGTGGGGGCGTAGGTGAAGGTTTCCCCAAACGGGACGTCATCGACGTAAACCGTGGTGCTTGGCGAGCTGAGCAGCCTGGTGTTCGTGAGTCCCCGCAGGCTCAAGACATCCCCGAAAGAACGGGATCCAGAGTCCGTGGCGAACTGGTTGGGGACGTAACGAGTCAGGTCTTGAAGCGAGGCGATCCCAATCGTTTCCACATCCGCGCTAAAAAACTCCGCGCTGTTCAGTGCTTCCATCGGAGAATCCTGGGTCAAGGCCAAGGCCGGGAACCAAACGGCGGCCAGTACCGCCACGGAACACAAGAGACGTGTGATCGGAGTGAGGCTGGGAGTCATCAGCAGGGTAGGCTACGGATAGCCAAAGCTTAGAGCCTGGATCCGCGCAAACTTCTTTTTGAAAACTTTTGCGCCGTTTGCCGGCTACCTTCCTGAATCCGGTCGCTCAGGGTTGCTTCACCATCCCGGGATGCATGAAGATGACCTTTCCCACCGCACCCCGAAGATTCGCGTCACGAAGCCAACTCCGCTCCAGCTTCGCTGTTGACCCGGGTTCCCAAGGCATCCTCCGCCAGCACCGCCTTGACCTCCTCGGAGGTCGCCTCGGCTGACTCTTCGGCTTCGGCGTTGGCAGCCTCTTCGCCACTGGTTTTGCTGGCGGCCTCAGTCCCGTTCTCTGTCTTGGCACGGGCACCGGCCTTGGCCCGTTCGGCGGCGAGCTCTTCTTTGGTCCGGCGTCCGCGGGGAAGTGGGATCACCCGGGTGCAGGCTTGGTAGTTGGCGAAGAATTCGGGGGGATCGGTCTCGAAGAAAGGTCGCGTGGTACCAGGTAAAATGCACCTTAATATTTGATAGCTTCTGATAGTCAACGCACGCTGAGCCTGGCACCAAAAATACCTCATGACGTCGTTTCTGAACAATGGAGCCACTCGAACTCCTTCTTTCAATGATGGTCCCTGCGGATGAGAACCTCGGGGCACACTTTGCCCGCCACTGTAGGTTTCATGGGGGAAGACCCTCTCGAATGGGCGGCCAAAGCTTAATGCGCAACCCTTGATCGCCGGGAGGGTTTCCCTTCCATGCGCGTTCGTTGTGCCATGGCTCTCGTCCTTCTCTCCACTCACGGTTTCGCCCAACAACCCGGCAAAGGCTTCGATGCCTGGGACCAAGACAAGGACGGACGGCTGGTCCGCGAGGAAGTGCCGGAGGGCATCCGGAGAAACTTCGATCGAGTCGATGCAAATCGCGATGGATTTGTCAGCCGTGAAGAAGACGCCGCCTTCCGCAGCAAGGGCCGGGGCGGCCAACCCGGTGCTCGCCCGGTCGCTGGTGTGAAGACGATCAAGAACCTGGATTACGCGGGCACCGGCAATCCCAAGCAGATGCTCGATCTCTACCTTCCGGAGAAACCGGCGGCATCCGGCCCCCTTCCGGTGGTCTGCTGGATTCACGGCGGCGGCTGGCGCGGTGGAGACCGGGCCAGGGCTTCCGAAGTCGCCCAACTGGCCGCCTCAGGCAAATACGCGGGCGTTTCGATCGGCTACCGGCTCACTGGCGAAGCGATCTGGCCCGCCCAGATCCACGATTGCAAGGCGGCCATCCGCTGGATTCGCACCCACGCCAGCGAGCACGGGCTCGATCCGAACCGCATCGCGGTCTGGGGCTCCTCGGCGGGCGGCCACCTTGTCTCCATGCTTGGCGTCTCCGGTGGGGTCAAGGAGCTGGAAGGAACGATCGGGCCCAACTTGGAGCAAGCTTCGACAGTCCAAGGTGTGGTCGACTTCTTCGGACCATCCGATCTCCTGACCATCGAACATCCCGAAAGTGAGAACGACCAGGCAGAGGCCGATTCCCGGGTGAGCCTGCTCCTCGGAGCGCCGGTCAAGGAGGCGCCGGACAAGGCCCGTTCCGCTTCGCCCCTTCACCACGTCAGCGCTGGTGCCCCGCCGTTCCTGATCGTCCATGGCACCGGCGATCCAACGGTGCCTTACCAGCAATCCGTAGACTTCCGCCAAGCCCTCGCGGACGCCAAAGTCCCCGTGAGCTTGTTGACCGTGACCGACGGCGGGCACGGCAAGGGCTTCAGTCCTGCCGTGACCGAGATCGTTCACCGTTTCCTGGCCTTCCGCCTGCTCGGCGAAGGCACGGAACCCGGTGACGCGACGATTCCGGCCCTGGCGCGTTGAGTTAATTGATAGAAAGAATTTTCTGGCACCAGGTGCAAAACGAGCGCTTCGCGTTAACCCACACATTCAACCGGCGCATAGGCAGAACCCCGGCCATCGATCGAACCGGGGTGTCGTCGCGGACCGGGCGGCGTTCCGAAGTCGTGTAGGCGGAACCGGGCTACGGCTTTGCCCGAAGGCTGATCACCGCCTCCGCATAGGCCCTGCCCAGCAGGCGCTGGGACCGCGCCGAGTAGTGGATCTTTGAAGCGTCATCGAAGACCTCCTCCTCCGTCAAGGTGTCGATGCCGGCCATCTTCTTAGTGACGAACACCCGTTGCTTGCCGGCCGGGACCAGGGTCTTCTCGATGGCGTTGGTCACGTTGGAGAATGTCCCCTTCGCGAGGTCCCCGTAGACGACGACGGCCGGCTCAGGCCAGCCGCCCGGGATGCGGGTCGAGAAGTCGCGGAACATGGTCTCCCATGCAACTGCATAGGCCGTGGCATCCAGCTCTGTGTCCCCCTCGCCCTGGTTCCAGACCATGCCGGCGATCGTTCCGCCGTGCGGCAGAGCGGCGTTGACCATGGAGACCATGCGCTCGTAGACCGGATCGCCCGGGTTCCAGTGCTTGCTGGAGAATCCGGTCGCCCCTACGGCGGCGGGGATGATGAGGATCTGCTGCTGAGGATCCTGTTCGAGCAGCCGTTTGGCGAAAGCCATGGCCGGACCGACGCCGACCGGCGCGCCACCGCCGTCGAAGTCGAGCGGGTGAGTGGCTGCCTCCGCCGTTCCGGCCTGAGCCCCGCTGCGCATCCACTGAAGCACATTGGGATGCGGCTCGTCGATCGGAAACACGCTGCGGTTGCTGGGGTTCGCCACATTGACCTGATCGCCAGCGCAGTTGCTCTGGCCGGCGAAGATCCAGATTCGCCGTGGAGAGGTGACGACCGGCACGCCAGCGTAGATCATCCGGTCCTCATTGGCTGCGGCCACGGCCGAGCGCAGGTGGGCGAAGCCGCTGGGTGGAAGCGCCGGAGCGATGACGAGGGTGTGGATGACGGCCGTCGAAGCGCGCTTGCCGCCGTCGGACAGCAGCTTGAAGGTCTCTTGCCCGGTCAGCCCGTGCTGCCGCCGCTCAGGGTACGGTCCCGAGGACATCAGCCGGTCATCAGCGTAGTAGCGGTACTGCGGATCGGCCAGCTTCTGGCTGACGAAGCCGATGGCGCCGCTCGGGACCGCCCGGCCGCGAAGTTCGCCGCCGAGCGCTAGATGGTGCGTGCTGCCCATAATGAACTGGGAACTCCAGTCCTGATGCATGATGCCGGTCTCTCCGTTTATGCGGGTGCCGGTGCCGCTGAGTAGATAGCAGGTCGCATCACTATTCAGCGTCTCGAAGCTCCGGCCATGGAGGAGAATCGACAGATCGTCGCTGCTCAGGCCGGCGCCATCGAACAGCGTGTCGGCATACGAACGGCCGTCGCCATGCAGGCCGTCCTGTGCATAGGCCGCATCGGCCAACGTCCCGAGCATGGTCACTGCCGCCCCCTGGGGATGGTAGAGGCAGGCACGTCGGCTGGCGGCATTCGGGCCGCGGAAGGGGGCGACGAGCAAGATGCGGGCCCGCTGTGCTGCCTCCAGGATGGGATCGCTGTGCACCGCCCGGACGAGCGTATCGACTGCGGCGATATCCCGGGGGCTCCAGGAGCCGCCGCATGCATGGGTCACCGCCTGGATCCAGGCGGCCGTCTCCTCTGACGGGCGCGCCTCAGCGCTGTGGAGAGCACCCGTGCAAAGCAGGCATGCCAGGGATGAGCGGAGGGAGAAGGATGGCACGGTGGAATGATTTGAGACATTCTTCGAGGGGCCGTCAACGTTTCCGGCGTTCTGGCTGGGGATTTCCGCTGGTTTCGGGGAGCGCACCAACTCACTTGGCCGAAGCGTGGAGGCCTTCCTTGACGTGCCGCATCCACCAAGAGCCACGCAAATCACGATGAGTTCCGCGAACTTTTCGTTCGCGTCCGCGAGAGGCCCGCTCGCATGCGCGAGAATGCAGGTGGGTCCTCCGGTTTCCCGTTCGCGTGCGCGAGGATGGTTTTCTCATGCGCGAGAGTGTGGATGGGTTCGCGGAATGAGTTGCGACCTCACACTGTCCCGGAATCTCAAAAGCGAGCGAGCGGATGAGGTGCCGCCAGCAATAAGCCGACTAGCAGAGCGGCGGTTTCGCGAAAATGAGCGGCCGGAAGCCCTATCGCGTGCAATAAGCCGGTTGACGCGAATGTTGACCTCTCGCAACCGCATCCAGATCCAACTCAAGCCGGTGGCCGGATCGGAGATGATGTCATCCCACGCCGGCCAGAGACTCGTGGGGGGGCCGGCTCGCAACGGATCAATCCATCAACCGGCGATTTGGGGTGCATGAATGGATGGACGCTGGAACGGAATTCTTGGGAATTCCGCTACTCAGATTCATTCTCGTAGCGGAATCGCCCACGCATTCCGCCCTTTCTGACCATCAGTTCCATTCACACCCGGCGATTTTGCCCCCTTGCCAGGCGGCAGAAGGGACGCTACTCTGGACTTCTTTCGGCAAACTCCGTGCAACGTCGGCTCCCACTCTTTCTTCTGCTGACCCACCGCGGCCTCCTGCTCCTTCTTGGACGGACGGCCGGGCTCGCGCGGTAGTTTCTTGCTTTCCCGCCCGTCCCGACCGATGCGAATGTCCGGCTCCGCCGGGCGGGCTCTCTCCCATATCCAGATTTCCGCTACACCCACGTTATGAACTCCAACTCGCTGCACAAATACCGGCCGTTTCCGCCCGTGTCGTTGCCCGACCGCACGTGGCCGGACCGCGTTCTCGAACGGGCCCCCATCTGGTGCAGCGTCGATCTACGGGACGGCAATCAAGCGCTCCCCATCCCCATGAGCGTGGAAGAGAAGATCGAGATGTTCGATCTCTTGGTGCGCATCGGCTTCAAGCAGATCGAGGTCGGGTTCCCCTCCGCCGCGGACACGGAGTTCAATTTTTTGCGCCGGTTGGCGGACGAAAACCGGATCCCGGATGACGTCACCGTGCAAGTGCTGGTCCAGTGCCGCGAACACCTGATCCGCCGCACGTTCGAGGCGCTCGAGGGCATTCCGCGCGCCATCGTCCACCTCTACAATTCGACGTCGCCCTTGCAGCGGCGCATCACCTTCCGGGACGCCTCGCGGGAGGAAATCAAGCGGATCGCCGTCGAAGGCACGACCTTGGTGCGCGAGCTGGCCAGCCAGGTTCCGGGATCGCAACGGATCGACTTTCAATACTCCCCGGAAAGCTTCTCGGACACCGAACCCGATTTCTCGTTGGAAGTTTGCGAGGCAGTCAAGGCGATTTGGCAGCCGACCCGCGAGCAGCCGATGATTCTGAATCTGCCCGCCACGGTGGAATGGAGCACGCCCAACGTCCATGCCGACCAGATTGAATGGTTTTGCCGCCACATCAGCGGCCGGGACACGGTGGTGATCAGCCTGCACACGCACAACGACCGCGGCACCGGGATTGCCGCCACGGAATTGGGATTGCTGGCTGGAGCCGATCGAGTCGAGGGGACCTTGTTCGGAAACGGCGAACGCACTGGCAACCTCGACCTGGTCGTCGTGGCGCTCAATTTGAACAGCCACGGGATCGCCACCGGCCTTGACTTCTCCGATCTGCCATCGATCCGCGCGGTCTACGAGCGTTGCACCCGGATGACGGTTCCCGAGCGGCAGCCCTACGCGGGAGAACTCGTGTTCACCGCCTTTTCCGGCAGTCACCAAGACGCCATCAAGAAAGGCTTCGACCGGCGGACCGAAGAGCTCGCGCAAGATCCAGACCTAACCTGGGGCGTTCCTTATTTGACGATTGACCCGCGCGACATCGGCCGGAGTTACGAGGCGATTATCCGCATCAACAGCCAAAGCGGACGCGGTGGGGTGGCCTACGTCTTGGACCGGGATCATGGGCTCGATCTACCCAAGACGATGCATCATCAGGTCGGACACGCGATCTACACCCACGCGGATCGCCTGGGCCGCGAGCTTTCCAGCGATGAGATCCGCGAGTATTTTCATGCCCATTTCGTAAACTTGCGCACCCGATTCGAATTGCTCGACTTCGACCTCGATCACCACGCATCTGGCAAGCCAGGCGAGGTGCTTTGCCAAGCTTCCTTGCGCTCGGACGGTAGTACCTTGAACCTCTCCGGCACGGGCAATGGCCCAATCAACGCCTTCGTGCATGCCCTGGACGCCGCCGGATTGAAGAACTTCAACGTGACCGACTACCGCTCCCACGCCGTCCGCGGAGGTTCCGATGCGGATTCCGCCGCGTTTGTGCAGCTCCGCAACGCCAACACGGACGAACTCGTCTGGGGCTGCGGGATTGACTCCTCGATCGAAATGGCGGGGCTGCGCGCCCTGGTGAGCGCGATGAATCTGCTGGTATAGGCGTCGGCCCGCTCCCGGAAAGCGACGCTTGGCCCAAACATGGCCGATATTCGCCCAGTCTGAACCATGATGCGGAGTCGATAATAAACAAAATTGCCACCAAAGTACGAGAAAACGCGCAAACTTCCCTAAGAATCGACTAGATTTACTCTAATAAACGCTATGTGTTATCACCATGAAGACGCGGAGAAATCTACTAAAGTCGAGCGCAGGAATCGCGGCGGGCTCGGTTTTCCATATTGGCAGCACTGCCCATGCTGACTCGCCTTTAGAGATCGACAGCCAGTTTGATGGCTCGATCCAGAAGGTGCCGCGCTGGGAGCACACTCTACCCTTTCCAGTGCCCGTGAAGCCGCTCTCCACCGGGCAAATTCCGGCGGCCTACGGCGGGAAGATGGTCGGAGATGTTTTGCACAAAGTGGCTCCAGAGTTCTACACCGCCCCGGCGGATTGGAACATGCAGAACACCCAGTACTACGCCATGGTAGCCAAGGCGGGTGAAGCGTTCATTCTCCCCCCGTCCATGGGTTTGCGGACGCCGTTCTGGGGCTACGCCATGGTGAATTCTGACGGCACGGTCGGCCAAGCGGTCAGCCCAGGCCCCCAGCTCCGGTATCAAATCGGCCGTCCCGTGGTGGTTCGGACCACCAACCAACTGCCGGAGGAAATCAGCACCCACATGCACGGCGGTCACTGGCCAAGTCACTCCGATGGCCATGCATCCTTTCTCGTGATCCCCGGTGCCTCCCGCGATTACTTTTACCCGAACGTCCTTCCGCGCCGCAAAGATGGGACGTTCGATATTTCGGAATCACCATCCAACATCTGGTACCACGACCACGCCGCCGACATTACCGCATCCCACGTCGCCCGCGGATTAGCAGGAACGGCGCCCTGTTTCGATGCCTTGGAGCTCGATCTCATCAAGCGCAACGTCCTCCCGGGAATCCCGGGTCAGTCGGACGAGGACACGATTTACAACAATCCCTACGACACCTATTTGGCCCTTGGCGACAAGGTCTTCCACCGCTCCGGCGTTCTGTGGTACGACAACAACAACAACAACGGCTACCTCGGGAACGTCGAGACCATCAACGGTGCTGCCTACCCACGCTTTACCGTTGAGGCCCGCAAGTATCGCTTCCGCTTCCTGGGAGCTTCCACGGCGCGCCACCGCCGGATCCGATTGAGCGACAATTCCCGCATGCTTCGGATCGGCAACGATGCCTGGTTGTTCCCGAAGGGGCAAGAAATCCAAGCCTTCGGCATTTCTCCCGGCAAACGCGTGGACATCGTCATCGACTTCTCCCGCTACAAACCCGGCACCCAGGTCTTCCTTGAAAACATCCTCGAGCAGACCAATGAGCGGGGCCCTGAAGGCAAGCTGGAGGAGATCGAAAACCCAACGGTTTCCGGAACTCCGGAGTTCATCCACCAACTGATGCGGTTCGATGTCGTAGCCGCCAAGCCGGGGATCCCCAACGCCAGCGTCACCGCCAAGACGGAATTGCGTCCGCATGAACCGATCGCCGCGAGCGAAGTGGAAATCCGGCGCAGCTTCCGCTTCGAGCGCAAGAAGGGTCACTGGGCCATCAACGGCCAATTCTACGATGAGCGCATCGCCAATGCGGTGCCGCGGCTCGGTTCCGTGGAAGAGTGGACCCTGGAAAACAGCTCGGGAGGCTGGTGGCACCCGATTCACATCCACCTTGAGTCGCACCAGCAAGTGCGCAACCTGACCACCGGAGCACGACCCGCGTATCACAACTCCTTCAAACAGGATGTCACGATGCTTGGACCCAACTCCTCCATCGTCATCCGGATGCGTTTCCGGACCTTCCTAGGACCGTTCATGTTCCACTGTCACAACAACGAACACGAGGACGTGGAAATGATGTTCCAATTTGAAGTGGCGGAGTCTGCTTCGGCCCGGGCCAAACCCGTGAACCGGTTCTTCGCCTAAACCCTCCCTGCCCCAGCAACCCCGCTTGATGATGGCCGCTGCCAACTGGCACCGTCGCTGCCTGTCCGTCTTGTTCTCTTGTCTGCTCTCGCAGCCGGGGAACTTGACGGCGGCCGGGGACACAGGACTTCAGAACAAAGGCCTCCTGCTGATGCGGCAAGAGTTTGCGGACTCTCTGCCGGATCCCGTCCTGACCAATCATCGCGGGGAACGCGTCCGCTTCTTCACCGACTTGGTCAAAGGGCACGCCGTCGTCATTAACTTCTTCTATGCGGATTGCGAGCGGTCGTGCCCCTTGACCAACGTCACCATCCGCAACCTCCGCGGCGACTTTACCGCCTCGTTTGGCCGGAGCGTCCGGTTCTTGTCCATCACCGTGAACCCGGATCAGGACACTCCGGAGGTGCTGGCCCGCTATGCCAAGCAACACGCCGTGGAGTCAGCGGATCCCGATGTGCCAGATTGGCAATTTCTCACCGGAAACAGGGATGAAATCCGCGAGTTGCGCTGGCATCTCGGGATGCGCGAGAAAGATCCCGCCATCGACAATGACCCGAGCCAGCATGCCGCCACGCTCATCGTCGGCAATCACGCCACCGGCCGATGGGCAAAGCTCAATCCCCTGGTCCGCCATTCGCTCGTCCGGGAAAAAGCGCAGCGGATCATTGGTTGGACGGCAGCCCAGCGCTACGCGGACATCCACGCGGAAGTTTCCGCGGCCGGCACCGGCCAGGCTCCGCCCAGACCTGTACTCCGCATCCAGGAAGGTCCGCTGCCATCTGGCGGAGAAGAACCTCAGCTGCCCGTTCTCGGCGTCGTGTCGGACCAGCTGGCGGGCGTCGAACGGTCCGGCGTTCGCGTCAGTGCGTCATCGCTGCGGGGGAAAGTCACCGTCTACGGACGCATTTACACCCTCTGTCCGCATGGCTCCCAGGCGGTGCTCGCCGCGATGAAACGGTTGACCGATGCCTTCGCGGAAACGGGCGAGTTTCACGTGGTGGCGGTTTCGCCGTCATCTCCGCGGGAAACCCCTGAGTTTTTCCAGACCTTCGCCAACCTGGCCGGCGCGAAAAAAGAAGATCCTTGGTGGTTCGTCACGGCCAGCAAAGATGAGGTCAACCGGTTCACGGAAACCGTACTGGGTTTGGAACCGCCTCGCTTGATCCCAGCGGAAGAGCGTCTCCACCCATTGGAAGAAGAAGAACACGACCTCCGTTTGGTGCTGGTGGACCAGGAGGGACGCATCCGGGGACGCTACGAAGTCTTCCACCCAGACCCCTTTCTCAGCAATGAAGCCGCCTGGCAAGTTGGCGCTGACGCAGCCCGGCTCTTGGCGGCCCCATCGCCCGATTCCGTTTCTCCATGAAATTCAAAGCTCTTCTAGCCACCCTTGCCGCCGCGCTGACGTGTGTGCCAGCCTCCCATGCGGGTGAACCGGAAATCTACACCTATCATTTCTCCGTGGCCGGCGTCGTCTGCGGTGCTTGTTCCAAGGTGGTCAAGGATCGCATCAGCAAAGTGGACGGCGTCACTTCGGTGAAGATCCGTAAGGCGGCGGAGGGAGACCTTCCCGTGATGACCGTTGAGAGCACCTCTAGCGCCTTGGACGCAGCCACCCTCCAATCCGCTCTTGGCGCGACTTCTGGCCATTACCAAGTCATCGCGCAGGCCGCTCCACAACCTTCTAAGCCATGACGCTCCCGACTTGGACGGTTGCCGTCGCTCCCATTTCCGCTGCGCTGGCTTTTCTGATGAGCGCTACGGCAGCCCCGCCTGTCGTAGCGGAAAAAGCGGACGTGACCCGCTATTCCGTCCTCTGGGAAGCCCCCCTTTTCGCACGGCCCTCGGCTCCCCAAATGCCGGTGACTTTTCCTCAGGAAGAAAATTCGGACGCCATCGACCTCCGGCTGGCTGGCTGGGGAGAAGCCGGAGGCTCAGAAATCGCCGTGGCCTTTCACAGCAAAACGTTCCAAACCTTTGTGCTCGACTCGTCCAGCGACCAAGCTCCTGGTTCCGGTGCCATGCGGCTGCTCAAGATTGAGCACGGGGACGGCCAAGGGGCTTCCAAAGCACTCGTCGAATGGAATGGACGAACCTTTTGGATTCACCCATCGTTGCCTGGAGCTGAAGAGACCCTGCCTCCCGCCTTAACGGTCGATTCCCGAGCCGCCCGCCTTCGCTCGCCAGTCTTGCTCACGAATGACGCGACGATGGATGACTGGACAGGCGATGCCACCCTCCGCAAGCCTGGGCAAAGCCGGGTCAGAGAATTGCACGAGCGCCACAACCGGCTCCGGGAGCTCTTTGGCCGTTGATTTGGCAAGATTGGTCGGGGCGGGAAGCCAAGAGCTAGCCCCGCAGCAGGTCCCGGATCACCCGCCCGTCACTCCAGGCCAACGGCCGGCCCACTGGCGTCATCACTTCAAATTCCGGATCCATGCCGAGCGCGGTTTGGAGGGTGGCGTGGAGGTCTTCCACTCGGACCGGATTCGCCGGTTGCCCAGCCGCTCCGGTGGGGTCGGTTTCCCCGAAGACGTGACCTTTGCGGAAAGCTCCGCCGGCGAGGGCGACGCTGAACCCGTGAGGCCAATGGTCGCGCCCTTCAACGGCGTTGAGCTTCGGCGTGCGGCCAAACTCTCCCCCACAGAGGACGACCGTACGGTCGAGGAGCTCGCGCTCCCGCAAGTCGCGGAGCAGGGCGGCCAAGGCGGGATCGAGGAGTTGGATCCGGGCGGCTTGGAGTTCGTGATTGTTCACGTGAGTGTCCCAACCATCAAGCGTCACCTCGACGCATGGCACCCCGGCCTCGACCAAGCGCCTTGCCGCCAAACAGCTGCGGCCGAACGACGAATCCCCGTAAGCCGCGCGAACGGCGGCGGGCTCTTCGGTCACGTCGAAAGCCAGGAGCTGTTCCGAGCTCATCATGCGCCGGGCACGCTCCAAGTTCACACGATGCAGCGTCTTGGCATCGAGCTCTCCCCTCCCCCGGGAGAAGGTGTCTTCGAGCACCGACAAACCGGCCAACCGTCGCGCCTCCCGTTCCCCGCTGACCGGGCCGCGCATGTCGGGCAAGGGAAGTTGGGGATCCCCGAGTTGAAAGGCGTCGAAGCCGCCCCCGAGGAATCCTCCTCGCGCCGCCCAGCGATTCGGGAGAATGGAAATGTGGGTGGGGATTTCCACTGGACTGCGCGGAAACTCATGGCAAAAAATCGCTCCGATGGCCGGGTGAATCAGCGCCGGATTGGGCCGGTAACCGGTCTTCATGTTGTAGACCGCCCGCTCATGATCTCCTTCCCGGCTGACCATGGAACGGATCAGCGTGACCTCACCCATGACCTCCGCCGTGTGGACCAATCCGCTTCCGATCCGCACCCCGGCCGCCGAAGTGGCCATGTCGGTCGAACCATAGGCGATCGGGCTGCCGGGGTGGGGATCGAAGGTCTCCAGCTGACTGGGTGCCCCTTCCAACCAAAGCAGGATGAGGTGTTGCGCGGGTTGGCGGCTCGTTTCCGCCCGGACCGCCAGCGTATCACCCAATACCGTGAGCCACGAAAGCAGATGCCGACGGCTGAGACGGAGACCGTTCAATGATTCCATGAGAACTCCGTCGAGTTAAAGAGGCTCCAATACAGATCTTCCATCCGCCGGGCGCGCTCACTGCGCTTGGTCCCGTGGAGGAGTGTGCTGAAATGCTCCATTTCCTGGGGGGACGGCGTCCGGGTGAGCACGGCGAGGAAAGCCGCTTCCACGGCGGCAGCATCATCACGCGCGAGGGCACCAATGCGGGTCGCGGCATTCATGATGATGTTTTCCTTGGCATGCTCCCGGACCAATTTGCCGTTCATCAGCAAAAGACGTTGCGCCACGGTGGCGGTTACCGGCTCAAACTCCTCCGCCCCTTGATCCCCGTAGCGATTCACGAAGTCGCGGGTCTCCCCAAAGCGCTGCAGGCGCAGAAGGATATGCGAGGAGGCATCGACGGTGGATAGGGAAGCGGCTTGGTACATGCTGCGGGCGACTTGTTCGGGCCTGAGCCGGGTCATGGGAAAGCTGGTCCAAGCGGTGGCGGTGGCGGCGTCCGTCGGCGACAGGCTGGAACGGCGGAAGACCTCGGTGTGGGCAATGACCCGGATGAGCCGCTGCAAATTGTAACCGTGAGCCACGAAGTCCCGCGCCAGGAGGTCCAGGCCCGGGGGCAAATCGCCCTGCAGGGGAATCCGATCCACCGGAGCGACGAGTGGTTGCCCAAAAAGCAGCGCCCAGATCCGGTTCACGGCGGTGCGGGAGAAGGAGGCGTTCTCCGGATGCGTGACCCAACTGGCCAAACGGCTCCGCAGCTTGCCCTCCGCCGGCAGCCACTGCGCCCCAAACGGAACCCCCGCCTCCACCGGTGTCTCGGCGGCCGCGCCGCGCATCCGCACTTGATAAGCCGCTTTCGCCGTATCCGAGACCCCCGTCACCGCGAGGTCCGTTTCCCGGAAAAACGAGGCCAACCGGTGAAAATCCGTCTGCTTCCAATTCCCTTCGAGAAAATCGTCGTGGCATTCCACGCAGTCGAGTCGGATCCCCAGGAACCCCCGGCTCACCCGGGCCGCCAACCGCGCCTCGTCGGGACCGTGCTTCGGCACCACTTCACGGGTCACGAAATTCGTTTCCGGCGAAGTCGTCCAGGAACCCGTGGATGCGATCAAACTCCGCACGAAGCTGTCGTAGGGCCGGTTCGCCTGGAGTTGCTCGCTCCACCAATCGACGAAGCGGCGGCGCCGGAAGACGAGAAACGGCCCGGATTCCGTCCCCACGCAAACTCGCGCGAAGCGCTCCGCCACGTAGTCGCCATACCGTGGGTCGCGGAAGGCACGATCGAGCCACCAGCTGATCCGGCGTTCCGCGGGTACTTGGCGGGCCAGGCGGATCTCCTCAAAGGACGGGATGGTGCCGAACAGCGCCAGACTCAGCCTTCTGAGGACGGTGAAGTCATCGGCCAAGGGCGCCGACGTCTGCGCAGCGGCGGACCAAGCGGCGCTGAACTCGACATCGACACGTTGGGCGGCAGCCACGATTTCCGGCTCAGGCGGAGCGATGGAGGCGGGATGGACGGCTTCCAACGGGGCCCGCCAGAGCAGCGCCAAACTACCGGCCACGGCGAGAGAGGCCACCACCAGGAAAAGGAGAGTGCGCAACCAAACGGGAATTGCCGTGACCCGAGCCACGCCTTTAGACTAGCGGCATCGTGGTGCCTCGCCAAGCATGAAACCTCTGGCCCGACTTCTCTGGCGCGTAGGGAGCGGCCTATTCGGTTGGCTTTGCCTCGTGATCGGGCTGGCGGTGCTTTCCTCGATGCCGGTGCTCAATTTCCTAGCGTTTGGCTACCTCCTGGAGGCAGCGGGACGCACCGCTCATTCGGGCCGATGGCGGGATGGCGTTTTCGGAGTGCGCCAAGCGGGCATCGCGGGATCGGCGGCACTGGCCGGCTGGTTGCTGGTGTTGCCCATTCGCTTCATCTCCAGCTTGCGGACGGACGCGACGTTGCTGGGGGAAAGCTCCGCCGGCTCCATGCGGTTCACCAGCAATCTCCTCACCTGGCTGAGCGCGGGATTGGCGGTAGCGGTGGTTTTGGGACTCTTGTCGGCCGGTTCCCGGTACGCGGGCCAAGAGACCCAAGACGCCCCGCGGCGGTTCTTCGCCCGGGCGCGGGACGGATTGCTCGCCTTCATCGTGGACCTGCGCTTGCCCAAGCTGTTTTGGCTGGGGCTGCGGGGTTGGACCGGCAGCTTTTTGTGGATCATCGTGCCCGCCTTGCTGCTGATCGCGGCGTCGCGCATTGCCAACAACGCGGCGATTCTGGTGGCCGCCGCCGGCATCGTCCTCCTGGTGCCCGTGTCGACGGGGCTGCCGTTGGTCCAAGCGCGTTTTGCCGCCAGTGGCCGCTGGGGCGATCTGTTCGACTGGAGTCGGCACCGGCTCCTTTTCCGCCAAGCTCCTTGGGCCTGCTTCGTCGCCGTGCTAGCCACGTTGGCCGCCGCATTGCCGCTTTATCTTTTGCGAATTGAGTTGCCGCCAGACGACTTGGCCTGGCTACCCGGGCTTTTCTTCATCGTCCTTCTCTGGCCCGCCAGAATCCTCACGGGTTGGGCCGTTTACCGGGCGGAGCGCCTCCCTCACGCACGGCCCCAGGGAGCGCTGCGTAATTTTGTCCCCCGCTTTCTGATCCTGACAGCTGGGCTGGCCTACGGCATCGGGATTTGGACGATGCAATATTTGGATTGGCACGGTGCGGCAAGCTTCC
This sequence comes from Akkermansia muciniphila, assembly GCA_945883495.1. Lineage (GTDB taxonomy): Bacteria > Verrucomicrobiota > Verrucomicrobiia > Verrucomicrobiales > DEV007 > V1-115. Next base: position 76,522 of record CAMCXS010000009.1, on the reverse strand, counting down.
TGGAGCAGCACGCCTTCTTGCTGCCTTCCCTGCTGGGGGAGACTCCGCGTTTTCCGAGTTGGTAATTTGGTCCAAGTGGGTTTATCTCTGCCCGCCGGGCCCCCGGGATGCCCCGCCGTCATGCTCGAATCTTCGCAATCTGACTCCGACCCAGAAGCGCACGCCCGGGAGACCGCGTCCCCAAACGGGCGTTACTCCGTCGAGTTTAACGTGGACGGAATCGCGGATGGCATCCCTGGGGAGTGGACGCATTTCTCCAAACATGACTCACTGCTCGACGCCATCCGAGGCGCTTCTGAGTTCATGGAATTGGCCAAAGACGCCCTGGGAGTGGGCCGAGTGGATGACCGCGCGGACGATACCATTGAGCCGTGGATCCGGATCATGGACCAGGAAGAGTCCACTCTGGTCGCCTGGGTGGACAACGGCTTTCTCCAGGTGCATCAGGAGATCTCCGCGGCCGTTGGGCTGGAATACCGGGCCGACGATCCCGCGAGTTGAGGCGCGCACGGATTCTTCGTACTTGCGGGATGCGGGGCCCCATCTAGCATCCTCTGCGATGAAAGCCCTCAGTCTCAACGTTGCCATCTTGGCGCTCGCCACTGCATTGGCCTCCGCCGCCGAACCGATCCCGGCCGAACACCGCATCAACGGTTTCGCCCTCGGTTGCCAGGCCTACACGTTCAACAAGTTCACCGCCTTTGAGGCCATCGAAAAGACGGCCGCCTCAGGCGCCAAGGTCATCGAGTTTTATCCCGGGCAGAAGCTCTCCGCGGACCTTCCCGACCTCAAGCTCCATCACGACGCCACCCCGGAGACGATCGAGAAGATCAAGGCCAAGCTAAAGGAGCACGGATTGATCGCGGTGGCCTACGGAGTGGTCGGCCTGAGCCCGGACGAGACCGAGTCCCGCAAAGTCTTCGAGTTCGCTAAAGCCCTCGGGATTCGGGTCATCAACACGGAATCGATCGACGCTATCGATACCTTTGAGAAGCTGGCCATTGAATACGGCATCAAGGTCGGTATCCACGAGCATCCGAAACGCGAAAACGATCCAAATTACAAACTTTGGGATCCCAACTTCGTGTTAAGCTTGGTCAAGGACCGGGATTCCCGAATCGGCGCCTGCGCGGACACGGGTCACTGGATGCGCTCCGGGTTGAACCCGCTGGAGTGCGTGCGAATCTTGAAAGGCCGGATCGTCAGCAGCCACCTCAAAGACCTGAGCGAAGCCTCCATGGTGGCCCACGACATGCCCTACGGCACCGGGCAAAGCGATGTGAACGCCATTCTCAAGGAATACCTCGCTCAGGGATTCGAAGGCCCGATCTCGATCGAGTACGAATACAATTGGTACGAGTCTCTTCCCCAGGTGACCAAGTGCGTGGATTACGTGAAAGCTTGGATGCCCTGAGGCACTGCCGGCTCAACGGAACCAGCCGCGGATCTTCCCGATGATCCCTTTGCCATCGCCCTTACCGGGTTGGGCCAAGTTGAACATCCCGTGATCGCGGCAACTCTCGCGCGGAGCCAGCTCGTAGGGAATCTCGAGCTGGTAAGCGTGCTTGCCCGCCTTGCAATTCAAGGTCGCCAATCCGCCACTGACGCGGCAGACGTCGACGCGGGTCAGGTTGACGCTGGATCGGAACGGCTTGGGCTGGTAGCCATTGTTCTCTGCGAAGACCATCACGTCCGTCCAGACCGGGAGCGCCAAGGTGGCGCCGTAACCGCGGTCGATGATGCTCTTTTGCTGATCCAGTCCGACCCAGACCCCACAGCTCAGCTCTCCAGTGAAGCCGACGAACCAAGCGTCGTTGTAATTGTTGGTCGTGCCAGTTTTGCCGCCAGCCGGCGCCTTGAAGCCCTGGAGCCGGGCAGTGTGCGCGGTTCCACCGGGCTCCATGACCTTCTCCAGAGTGCGGGTGGTCAACCAGCTCACGGCCGGCGAGAGGATGCGAACCCGCGGAGTGAGCTGGCGGTAAATTTGGTTCCCGCGCTGATCCTCCACGGAACGAATCACGTGGGAGCGCATCCAGGCCCCTTCGTTAGCGAAGGCCGAGTAGGCACTGGTGACGGCTTGGAGCGTTGCCCCGAGGTTGCCGATATAGATCTGCGGTGATTTTTCCGTCGGCACGCTAAATCCGGCTTGGCGAGCCAAACCGGTGATTTGGTCAATCCCCGCAATCTCGCCCACCCGGACGCTCATGGTGTTGCGGGATTTGATCAGACCAACCTCCGCCGGAAACCGGTCTTGAAAGGTTTTGTCGGAGTTTTCAGGACTCCAGGTGCGCCCCGGCGTCCAGGCGATTTCCCCGGGCTGAATTGGTTGATCGCTGACCCAGGTGCCGGGCAGCAATCCGTGTTCGTAGGCCTTGGCGTAGACGAACGGTTTGAAGAGAGAGCCGATCTGCCGCTGGGACATGGTGGCCCGGTTGAACTGGCTTTCCTGAAAGCTACGTCCCCCCACAACGGCGCGGATCCCACCCGTCACGTTGTCAATCACCACGACGGCGCCCTGTAGATATTGCGGCGAGACCGCGACCCCAGCCTGTTTCTGCTCCAAGTAGGCGGCGCGCGTTTGATGCACATATCCGGAACGGCTCTCCACCTCGGCGAGACGGGTCTCCAAGCTTTGCTCGGCAGTGCGCTGCAAATCGATGTCGAGCGAGGTGATGATCCGCAGACCGCCTTCCTCAGTCTCTTGCTGCGCCAAAATCAATTCCAAGTCCCGGCGAACCACCTCCATCGCATAGGAAACGGGAGGCTCGGCGATGTGGAGCGGGTCCATCACGGCCACTTCCACGGCTTTGGCCGCCGCCACTTCCTCCACGGTGACGAAGCCGTGGATCAACATCCGGTCCAGCACCGTATTTCGCTCTTTCACCGCGTCTTCGTAATGCCGGAAAGGGGAAAAACGGTTCGGTCCCCGGATGATGCCGGCCAGCATCGCTGCCTCCCCAAGCCCCATCGCCTTGGCCGGCTTCCCGAAGTAGGCCTGGGAGGCCAATTCCACCCCGTAGACCCCGGACCCGAAGTAGATCCGGTTCATGTAGTGGATGAGAATTTCGTTTTTGTCGTAGGTCCGCTCGATGCGCCATGCCAGCATCGCCTCAAGGAGCTTGCGGTGCAGCGTCTTCTCCCGGATCTCAAAACTGCATCGCGCGAGCTGCATCGTCAGCGTACTGGCGCCTTGCGTCATCCCACCGTCTTTGATGTTGCGCAAGATGGAACGGGCCACGCCCCGCCAGTCGATCCCGCCGTGGTGATAAAACCGCGAATCCTCCCGGGCCAGCAGCGCATCCACAAAGTAAGTGGACACTTCGGTTTTTGTCACCAGGGTGCGGTTCTCCCCGTGCAGCCTGCCGATTTCACGCTTTTTCCAATCGTAAACAATCGAGCGCTCGGGCATTTTCCCGACCAAGCTGATGTCCTCCTTTTCCGCCAGATGGTAGTAGTACCCGAGCACCACGCCCAAGAACCCCACGATCAACCCAATCACCAAAAGGATCAGATTCCGGAAATGACGTGTCGCCGACTGAAGCCACTTCGGTGGCGTCGCGAACGGATCGGAGACGGGTTCAAAATCGGGTGCGTTGGGATCGCGCGGCACGGCTAGATTAGGGCAAGAGAACACTTAACATTATCAGACTTTCATGACTGCGCCAGTAAAGGATGTGGCGGATCCCTTGATCGAAGCCGCGCTACGGGAAGATTTGGGCGATCACGGCGACGTCACGACCCACTCGTTTGTCCCTCCAGATGCCAAGGGCCGCGCCCGGATGTTCGCCAAGCAGCCAGGAACCGTGCTTTCAGGCCTGGAGATCGCTCGACAAGTCTTCAAGCGGGTCGATCCCTCGTTGCAAGTCCGCTTGCTGGCCGTCGATGGCGACACCGCCCCGCCCGGAGTGTCGGTGCTGGAAGTGGAAGGACGCTTGGGCCCGATCCTCACGGCGGAACGAACCGCCTTGAATTTCGTGCAACACCTCTCCGGCGTCGCCAGCCTGACGCGGCGCTTCGTGGAAGCCGTGGCGGGAACTTCTTGCCGGATTCTCGATACCCGCAAAACGACTCCAGGCTGGCGCGTGCTGGAAAAGGCCGCGGTGGCGCACGGCGGCGGCACAAACCATCGATTCGGACTCTACGATGCCGTGATGGTGAAGGACAATCACCTCGTCGCGGAACACCGGCTTCCGGCGTTGAGCGCTGGCATCGAGCGAGTCCGGAAGGCGTATCCAGGCATGAAAATCGAGCTGGAAGTGGATACCTTGAAACAGCTCGATGCCTTCCTCGCGCTGACCGGAGTCGATGTAATTCTTCTGGATAACATGACGCTCGACCAGATGCGCGAAGCGGTGAAACTCCGCGATGCCGCCAATCCAGCCGTGTTGCTGGAAGCAAGCGGCGGGGTGAATCTCCAGACCGTGCGCGGAATCGCCGAAACTGGGGTCGATTTCGTGTCCGTCGGAGCGCTCACGCATTCCGCGCCATCGGTCGATGTCTCCTTGGAAATCACCGCCGCGACGCCTGCATGAAGGATCCACTCGTCGCCTCCGCGATCACCCATGCCCTGGAAGCGGGTTGCCGTTCCCTTCGCTTGGGGCCGGAAGTGGTCCGGTTGGGCAGCTCGATTGAAATTCATGAATCGATCGGCTCCACAAACGACCGGATCGATGCCCTGGGGGCGGCGGGTGCTCCCGAAGGATGCGCCGTTTTCGCGGAGACACAAACGGCTGGGCGTGGGCGCGGCGGAAACCGTTGGAGCGCGCCGACGGGGAAGAATCTGACGTTCTCCGTGCTGCTCCGTCCGCTCTGGCCCCTCCCCCACTGGCCGCGGTTGGCCCACGTGGCCGGGTTGGCGGTGGCACGAGCGGCGCAGGGTTGGAGCGAGCGAATCCCGGTTCAACTGAAGTGGCCCAACGATGTCTATGCGGACGGCCGTAAGCTCGCCGGGATTCTCCTGGAGTTGAAAGGCTCCCGAAGCGCTCCCCACTTAGTTCTGGGAATTGGCATCAATGCCAATTCGTTGCCGGAGGAGTTTCCCGCGGAGCTTTTTCATACACTGACTTCCGTGCGCGGCTTGAATGGAGGCGTCGCTGTGGACCGCAATCACCTGGCAGGCGCGATTCTCGCCGAATTGACGGCCGTCTACGCCCGGAGCGAAAGCGACTTTCCTCAAGTGCTAGAAGAAGTGGCAGCCCGGAGCATGCTCTTGGGACGCAACATCCGCTTCAGCCAGCAAGGCAAGTGGCAAGAAGGCAAGCTGATCGGGTTCGCGGAGAACGGGGAGATGCGGGTCGAACTGACGGCCTGCGGACGGGTGGAAACGATCGCGGCAGCGGAGACAGTGCGATTAGAATCCACATTTTGAGATGGTTTCGATATTTTCCGTAGACTCCTCAACCTTAAATTTGCTGTAGGCGATAGATTCATCTTGCCGAAAGTCGGTCGCCCCATAACATGCCTCCCATGGCCCGTACCCCTTCGGCTCCCGCTCAAAAGCTAAACTTCCTCTTCGCAGACCACTTGGTGCTCGAGGAATCGCCGACCCGCGACTTCTACAAGGAACTGCTCCGTGGGTGGGCGCACAAAAACAACAACTCGCTGGCCGTCGTGCAAGGCTTCACCAGCCTCATCCTGATGACGGACGATCTCGATGAGAACACGGTGGAGAGCGTGCAGCAAATGCGCAATTCCGCGCTGCACAATACCTCCCTGAGTGAGCGCGTGCTCGCCGCCGGCGGTTGTTCCCGGATCACTCCACAGAGTCTCAATCTACTGGACTTCCTCCCGCTGATGGAAAGCAAGTTCATCGACATCTGCAAAAACTGCGGAGCGAACATCACCATGAGCCTTTCCGCCAAAGCACAACCCGTGACCGCTGATTCGTCGCGCTTCAAGGAAGCCTTGCTCGAACTCGTCCGCAACGCGGCCGAAGCTGCCGGCAAAGGAGGGAAGGTCGAGGTCCTTCTGCTTGCTCCAGGCGAGCTTAGCCCCGCCAGCGAGGGCCGCGTCGATCTCGTCGTGCGCAATTCCGGCACGGTGATTCCCGAAGAGCGTCTGCCTCAAGTCTTCAAGCCGTTCATGACCACGAAAGGTCACGATCACTTTGGCCTCGGCCTGACCATCGCCGCCGTGCTCGCCGGACAAATGAAGATGCGGCTCGGTTTGGCCAGCGGAGACGGCATCACGACCGCGTGGATTTCCGCGCCATCCGCCATCTGACAGTCACCTCGGTCCGTTCACGTCCGCTGGCACCCGGAACGGTCCAGCCTCTGGACTAAAATCCCACGGCGTCACCTTTTCCCCGATCGAGTCGAGCCAAGCCCCCGACGAGAACGCCAGGAACAGCTCCGCATCTCCGTCCTTCCATCGCGTCCGCTGATACAACGCTCGCATGTCCGGGAGCGCGGCCCGGGCTCGATCCCCCAGCAGCTCCAGGCAACGGCAAGCGTGCAGCGCGTTCCACCAGCCCTCCTCCCGCAGCCCCTCCCGGAGAACAGAGACTGCCGCGGCCTGGTCGGCTTGGCTCCCGTCCTCCACCAGCCAGCGAGCAGCCTCCAACCGCACCGGAGGAGCGGGATCGGCAAGCAATCGCGCGATCTTTGCCGCGTCCGTAAACCCGGCGTGGCGCAAGGCTGACAACGCCCAAAAACGGCGATCCGCTTCCTCCGCCTCCAGCAACGGCAAAAGCGAGGCCACGTCGGCCGATCCCACCGAGTCGGCAGCCTCCCAGGCTGCGGCAAGACGCTCAGAGCTGGGCGCTTCGCCGTGCTTGGCAAACTGCCACAGCGAATCCTCCGTCAACGCGCCGCGATCTCCGATCTCGGCCCGGTATCGGCGAAAGTCGCGCCGGAAGCGGCCCAACACGTCGGCGTGCTCAGGACGCTCCACCAAATTGTCGATCTGCGCTGGATCGGCCGTCACGTCATAAAGCGCCTCCGCTGGTTTTCCCGGACCCGCGTATTCACGCTGCGCTGCCGTGAGCGCCTCGGGCTGCCGCCGGGCAAATTCCGTGATGTCCCGCCGGATCTCCGAGGTATCGGAATAGGCTTCCGGCTGATTGAAACTGGTCCCCGGATGATAATGGCGGAGGTAGAGATATTGACGATCCCGGAGACTTCGCATCATTTCGAAGGCTTCATCCACGCGGTCTCGGCTTCCGTAGACATAATCTCGCGGGGCGCTTGGAGTCGCTCCGGCGAAAGGCCCTCCCTGAAACTGCGCCGGAGGATCGATGCCCACCAGGTGAAGAACCGTGGGGGCGAAATCCACAAAACTCACCAGCCGGTCCGTCGAAGTCCCGGGAGCCGCCGGCGCCAGATCCTGATATTTCGCCGGAAAACGCACCAGCAACGGCACCCGCATCCCCGAGTCGTGCAGCAAGCGCTTGTGGCGCGGCAAGCCAGCACCGTGGTCTGAGAAAAAGAACACAATCGTATCATCCGCCAGCCCATCTTCCTCCAGTTCCGCTAGGATTCGTCCCGTGTTCCGGTCCATCAGCGTAATGCAATCCGCATACCGCGCCAAGGTGCGCCGCACCACCGGGGTGTCGGGATAATACGGCGGCACTTCCGCTTGCGCCGGGTTGTGGACTTCCTCCGGCCGGAGCTGGGATTGAACGTGTTTCACGAACGCATCGTAAGACCAAGACATCGAACGCGATTGATGCGTCGTCATATCATTGAACACCGCAAAAAACGGCTGCCCTGGCTGGCGTCGCGCATCGCGCCAGTGGGCGGTTTCACTGGAGACATCCCACGATTCGGCGATGAGCCGCGCGGCATCGGCGGTGTTGTAATCCGTTTTGACATTGTTCGTCGTAAAATAGCCAGCCTGGCGCAGGTAAAACGGAAACCCATGCACCGACGCCGACAGAGGAAATTCCGAGCGCATCGGATGCGTGCCGGTGGAGACAGGATAACGACCCGTGATCAAACAGGAGCGCGACGGCGAACAAACCGGCGACGCAGCGAACGCCTGCGTGTAGAGCACGCTATCCTTTGCCAACCGATCAATGTTCGGCGTGCGAGCATAGTGATCTCCATAGCAACCGAGATGTGGGCTCATGTCCTCCACGGTGATCCAGAGAATGTTGGGTCGCCGTTCATCCGCCGCAAACGCGCCAGCCAAGCAGAAACAGAGCCAGATTGAGAAGGCGTTCATCGTCCGATCAGCGGGAAGGCAGCTCGTCCCTCAGCAATCTCCCTCCTTCTCCGCACAACCAAAGATAGTGGTCCGCCGGCAAGCCTTGATAACTGACGAACGGCGAGGCACCCACCGGGGTTTCGCTGCGGCAGGGAAGTATCGCCGTGGCCTCATCGATCTCGTCGAACATCGCCACATAAGCCCCTTTGGCTCCCGCACCCTTTGCGGCAGTGAATTGTTTCCACAGAAAACGCCCGTTCTCGCGGGGAATGGCATTGAGCGGAGCCTCTCCTGCCCTCAGGTTATGCCAACTGAATCCCGGAAAAACCACCGGGAGATAGGAGATCTTGCGCTCGTCGCACCAAGCTTGGTCCTCGCGAATCGCCGGCGCCGCGATTTTGTCGATTTGTTCCATCTTCCCATATCGTCCCACCGCCCAAGGACTGATCACATCCGCCAGCTTCAAAACCTCGTGCAAACGCGGGTCCGGGGCGCAGTCGCGATCCAAGGTCCGCCAGCCGTAGGGCACACCGACCATGATGCTCATGCCGCCCCATTCCGGATTGTGCCTGAGCAGGCGCAAAAACCATTCGCAATTTTCCAGATTGTAGGCCCGGCCATCGTTGAAGCCGATTCCCCAAACCGCCACCAGAGGCTTGCCTTGATACCGAAGATAGGAGGAGTCGTTCGGGTCCGTCCCTAACTTCATCCGGCTGCGCAGCTCTTTCCAGTCTCCCGCCAAGCGCTCAAAATCCTCCGAGGCGAGCCCGCTCAAATCATACATCAGCGCCCAGCAACGGCCGTGGGCGTTTGCCGCATCCCGGCAGAGCTGCAACTTGCGATTGTCCGCCGCCACGCCGGCGAAATTCGAATGCGGCTTGGCTCCGTGCGTGGCGAATCGCTGCACGAAAACGCCATCAATGCCATACTCCTTCATCCACCGGTAATGCCGGTCCACCGTCTTGGGGTGCAGCGAACTGAAGACCGGCGCGGGGCTGCCGTCGGGAAAGACGAACGGCGTCGGATAGAGTTCGTCCGCATCGAACCCGGTGAGATCCGGCCAAAGATCGATCGAACAGAAGCCCGGCTCAAACTTTCCCGCTCGTTGGTAATGAGTGAATCCGAGCCCGCTGCCATCGCCCTCAGCACGAAACCAGCCTTGGTAGCCGCAAAGTACCCGGCCGGCGATGCCTTCGGGCGCCGTTCCCGCACCGGGAGCCTGTCGCGGGGCGAGCATGGCATAGGCCTCTTCCCGAGGCACGGGAGGAGCCGCCAGCAAAACGGTCGCGAAGGCAAACAGTAGGACGGAACAGAGGGGGGCTCGGGCCATGATCGCCACCTACCACAGTGCCGGGAGGGCCGCAACTTGGGGACAATCCACGAAATTCGTTGCAGAAGCCGGTAATCTCCCTTCTTTCATCGGCTTCCGGCCCGCCTTCGGACCGCGCCCCTGGATGGAAGCAAATCCCTCGAACCTACGCATTCTCAGCGGATCCGCCCACCCGGGCCTCTGCGATCGCATCTGTGCCCGCCTCGGCAGTTCCCGGACGGACGTCTTGGTCACGACCTTTCCCGACGGAGAAACCTTCGTGAAGATTAACGAAAACATCCGGGGATGTGACGTTTACATCGTTCAGCCGACCAGCCCGCCGACAAACCACCATTTGATGGAGCTTTTCATCATGGTCGATGCCGCACGCCGGGCCAGCGCCGAGCGGATCACCGCAGTGCTGCCATTCTTCGGCTACGCCCGCCAGGACCGCAAAGACCAGCCGCGGGTGCCGATCACCGCCAAATTGGTGGCCAACCTTCTCGTGGCCTCAGGAATCCAGCGCGTCCTGACGATGGATTTGCACGCCGGCCAGATCCAAGGCTTCTTCGACATCCCAGTGGATCATCTCTACGCCATGCCGGTGGTCCTGAAGTATCTGCGGAAGCAGAATCTAAATAAGGAGAACTGGGTCGTGGTCTCGCCAGACGTGGGGAATCTCAAAATGACCCATGCCTATTCTCGCGCCCTGGAAATCCCGATGGCGATCGTCGGCAAACGCCGCGTCAGCGCGACGGAAGTCGAGGCAGTCGAACTGATCGGCGACGTCAAGGACCGCAATATCCTCATCGTGGATGACCTTACGGAGACGTTCGGGACCATCGATCAAGCAGCGCAACTGTTGCGCGCGCACGGCGCCCAAGAGATCCGGGCGGTCGTTTCTCACGCCGTTCTCGGGGAACTCGGGCGGGAGCGTTTGGCGAAGTCCGTGGTGCAGGAACTCATTTGCACCGACAGCACCCCACAGGCGAAAGGGGACAAGGTGACGACCCTTGGAATCGACGACCTGCTGGCGGAAGCGATCAATCGCATCGCGGGCAATCAATCCGTAACTTCTCTTTTTGACATTTCTGGAGGCCAGGCATAATCTGCCCGCCCTTTTTGCGGAGGTAGGGGCATCCCGCCCGTCGTCTCCCCTCAATCTTTTTACTGCACGGCTCCATGTCCATTCATTTCAAGCTCAAAGCGGAAGTTCGCGAAGGCACCGGCTCAGCAACGGTGAAGAAATTGCGCCGCCAAGGCATCGTCCCCGGTGTGATCTACGGAGGTGGCCAGCGGAATTACCCAGTGCAGGTCAACGCCAAGGAGATCACCGATCTTTTGGCCCACGCATCGAGCGAAAACGTGCTCGTGGACCTGGTGGTCGAAGGCGCCAAGGACAAGAACAAGCTGGTCCTGATCCAAGCCGTCCAGCACAACACCCTTAGCCGGGCCATTACCCACATCGACTTCCAAGCGGTGCGCGAGGACGAAGAAATCCGGGCAACGGTGCCGGTCTATCTCTCGGGCGAGCCCGTCGGGGTCAAGCAGGGAGGTCTCCTCGACCACCAAGTCCACCAGCTTGAAGTCCGCTGCTTGCCCAAGGATCTTCCGGAAAGCCTCACGTTCGACGTCACGGATCTGGCCATGGGCCAAGCCCTCCACGTCGGTGAGGTGAAGTTCCCTAACGGTGTGGCTCCCACTACTGGCGCCAAGGTCGTCATCGCCTTGATCGCTGAGACCCGCACGACCAAGCAGGCCGGAGCCGCCTGATCCACGCCGTGGGCGGGGAATCCCAACATGTTGCCGAGAGCGGCGCCGCCAAAATCAGGCTGGTGGCGGGTCTCGGAAACCCAGGCCCCGCCTACGTGGATACCCGCCACAACGTCGGTTTCATGATCGTGGAGCGTTTTGTGGCGGCCGCCGGGGAGTCTTGGTCCACGGAAAAACGCTGGGACTGCCGCATCGCACGAGTCGGAGATGCCTGGTTCATCAAGCCGCAGACCTTTATGAATTTGAGTGGCCGCTCCGTCTCCAAAGTGGCCTCCTTTTACAAAATGGCGTCCCCGGAGATTCTCGCCGTCTTTGACGATGTCTCCCTGCCACTGGGCCGGATCCGGCTCCGCGCCTCCGGCAGTGCTGGCGGGCACAACGGCATCAAATCGATGATCAGCGAATTGGGCTCGCCGGATTTTCCCCGGCTCAAGGTGGGCATCGACGGCAAACGGACCGAGGCGGATCTGGCGGATTTCGTCTTGGGGCAGTTTTCGCGCGCCGAAGCGGAAACCTTGGAAAAAACGCTGCACGATTCCGTTACCGCCCTACGATGCGTGCTCGAATCTGGATTGGGGGTGGCCATGAACCGCTTCAACCAAGATCCAGAGACGGCGGCCAAGCCCAAACCCGCGTCCAAGAAGCCCGCGAAAGCGGAACCCGCCACTAAGCCGGTGCCGGAAGCGAATCCTTTACCAACCAATCAGACCAAGAACCAAGATCATGAGTGAGCAGAAAAGAGACTACGAAGCAATCATCGTGCTGAACCTCCAAGGTGAAGAAGGCATCGATGAGAAAATCAACGCGGTGGGCCGCGAGATGGAAGAAGAAGGCGCCAAGCTGGAAAAGATCGACCGGATCGGAAAGCGGGACTTCGCCTACAACGCCCGGAAAAAGAAGTCTGGCTACTACGTGAACTACTTCTTTAAGGCTGAGCCGACCTCCATCGCCAAGGTCCGTGGACGGCTCCGCATCAATCCAGACATTTACCTGCAATCCTACCAGCGAGTGGCCGAATAAACGGCGCGCAAGCTGGCAAACCGCCCTCACTTTGTAACAAAACAGTAGCCAACCCCGCCCAGAAGGGGTAGGTAGAGAAATGGCTTCGTTGAACAAAGTGATGCTGATCGGGAACCTGACCAGGGACCCGGAAGTGCGTTACACCCCAAAGGGGACCGCCGTGACTGAAATCGGCTTGGCTGTGAACCGGATTGTTTCGGGGGGCGAGGGTGGTGACCGCCGGGAAGAAACGACGTTTGTCGATGTCACTCTTTGGGGCAAAACCGCTGAGCTGGCCGGGCAATATCTGAAAAAGGGACGCCCAGTGTTCATCGAAGGACGCCTGCAGTTGGAGAGTTGGCAGGACAAAACCACCGGTCAAAACCGCAACAAGCTGACCGTGGTCGGAGAAGCCATGCAGTTCCTCGGAGGCCGCAACGAAGGCGGCGGTGGCGGCGGCGAATCTTATGGAGGTGGTGGAGGCTCCTACGGCGGAGGCGGAGGCTCTTACAATAGCGGAGGCGGCGGTGGTCAGTCGTATTCTTCGCCCCCCCCACGTCCCGCACCGAGCCACAGCCCTGGCCCCCTCCCCGACGAGGGCGACGACATTCCATTCTGATCGCGGGAACCCCGCCTTCTTACCCGCGAAGCCTCACGTAAGGGTTCGTCTGTTTCTCGATGCCGATCGAAGTAGCGGGACCGTGCCCAGGGAAAACGACGGTATCATCTGGCAACCCGAAGAGCTGGTCCCGAATTCCCTGGAGCAGCAAATCGTGATCGCCATGCGGAAAGTCGGTTCGCCCGATGCTCCCCTGGAAGAGCACGTCTCCGCCAAACAACATCGGCCTGCTATTGGGCTCGCTCGGCGGAAGATAAAAGCAGATGCTGTCCGGTGAGTGCCCGGGCACATGGAAACACTCGAAGCGCAAATCCCCCACAGGGATGACGCCACCGCCGGTGACCGGTTCGTCAACTTCGTAAGGAACCACCCGAATCCCCATGCCGGCATAGGCAGCTTCCAGAGTCAAATCAGGATTCGGAGCGGCAAATGCCTGGACCTGGCAGCCCGCCTCGACTTTGACTCGCGCCGCCTCCGTAACGTGGTCGAAATGCGCGTGAGTCAGAAGCAGCAGCGTCGGGCGCAATCCATCCTCCGCCAACCACTCCGCCATCCCGCCTGGAGCATCAATCGCCACGCATGCACCAGAATCTGAGGCGACGACGTATCCGTTTGTCTGAGTGAATCCCCCACAATGGGAGTAAACGCGCACCATGGAGGGACATCCGCCGTCCATCCGTGAATTTCAATCGGAAAAAGCGTGTCAAACATGAACCGGCCGTGTAGGTTTTCCACCGGCCTTCATCCCCAGAACGCCTCAACCACTCCATCTAGGAACGATCTCATGGCCAAGCAACGCGGAAGCCTTCCTTTCCACCTTCGTACCGTCTTTCTCCTGGCCCTTGCTGGCCCAGCTCTGCTGCTTTCAGAAAGGCTCAGTGCTCGCGAGGGCGCCAACTTCGGCCAAGTCGCCGCCAAAGTCGCCAATCTCCTCCAGCACGAACACTACAACGACCAACCGGTCAACGACAAGGTGTCCAGCGACATGCTCGACAACTACTTGGAGTTTCTGGACATGGGACGCATGTACTTCCTCCAGAGCGATATCGATCTGATCAACACGAAGTATCGGGACAAACTGGACGACTTGCTGCTCATGCAAAACGTCGGGGCCGCTGAGGACATCTACAACATCTACAAAGAGCGAGTCTCTGCCCGCGTCGCCAAGGTTCAGGAGTTGATCAAGACCAAGGAGTTCACCTTTGACTCAAAGGCCACAATCGAGGTGAGCAGGAAAGACGCGAAGTGGCCGACGGATGAGGCGGCTGCGGACGAACTTTGGTCGCGCATGATCGAGAACGAACTTCTTCAAGAGGTGCTGCGCGCGGAAATCCCGAACAAGAATGCCGCCGCCGAGGAGGAACCGGAAGACGAATCACAAAAGAATGCCGATGGCACGCCGAAGAACCCCAAGGAGATCGTCGCCAAGCGTTACGACCGCATTCTGGAGTCAATCAACGAGAACTCCCCGGAAGAAATCGTCGGTTTCTTTCTCAAGGCATTGGCCCACGCCTATGACCCCCACTCGGAGTATTTCACCCAGTCGGAGTATGACAATTTCCGCATCTCCATGCAGAAGTCGCTCGACGGAATCGGCGCGTTACTGAGCACGACGGATACCGGCCACGCCGAAATCAAGGGCTTGGTTGTTGGAGGTCCTGCACAGACTGCTGGCGAGTTGCAGGTCGGAGACCGCATCACGCACGTCGGCCAAGGCCCTAGCGGAGAGATGCAAGACATCCTGCACATGAAGCTGCAGAAGATCGTCGATCTGATTCGCGGAAAGCGAGGCTCCGTGGTTCGGCTGCGAGTCATTCCAAACGGCAAAGATCCATCCGAAACCGTCGATATTCTAATCAAGCGGAACCGCGTGGAACTGAAGGAAAGCTTGGCACGAGCCGAACTGATTGAGACCAAGGACGCGGACGGCAAACAGCTTCGCTTGGGCTGGATCGATCTTCCGTCCTTCTATAGCGACATGGACACTGGCCAAACCAGCGTGACCAAGGACACGGAACGGCTCTTGGCTCGCCTGATGAAGGAGGGTATCGACGGCTTAATTCTCGATCTGACCCAGAACGGCGGTGGATCCCTGGAAGAGGCAATCAATCTGACCGGTCTTTTCATCCCTCGTGGCCCCGTGGTGCAGTCCCGGGACAGCCGAGAAAACCGGGACGTCAAGGCGTCGCGCACTCCAGAGCCGGTTTACTCAGGTCCGCTGGTGGTGCTGACGAGCAAATCAAGTGCTTCTGCCAGTGAGATCCTCGCCGCCGCCCTCCAGGACTACAACCGCGCGGTCATCGTCGGCGAGCAATCGACCTTCGGCAAAGGGACGGTGCAACAGCTTCTTCCGGTAACGACCAATCAATTCAACCTTCTCATTCCAGGTGGGAACAACAACGAGGAAGGCGCTTTGAAGCTGACCATTCAGAAATTTTACCGGATTGCAGGCGGGTCAACCCAGGGCAAAGGAGTGATCCCTGACATCCATCTTCCGTCGATCACGGAAGTGATGGAGATCGGCGAACTCTCCATGAAGAATTCGCTCCCTTACGATGAGATCAAAAGCCAGAACTTCGTGCTGTTTGAAAAAACGCCTCTGCCGATCGAGGAATTGGCTCGCCGTTCTAAGGAGCGCGTCGCCGCCGATCCAGACTTCAAATGGGTGAAAGAGGAGATCGCCCGGTTCCAAAAGCGCAAGGAGCAGAACTCCCTTTCGCTAAATAAGGAAGTCCGCATCGCGGAAATCAAGGAGCAAGATGCCAAGTCCAAGGCTCGAACCGAGGAAATGAAGACTCGGTATACCAAGCTCAGGGAATCGGAAAAGGGGCTGTTTTCCGTGTACAGCCTCACACTGGACGACCTCGCGAACGAAAAGCTGCGCCTGCTCTCCGAAATTTCAGATCAGGAACTCAGCGGCATGTTCACCGGCGTCCGGAAGGAACGGACGGCGGAAGAGCGCGCCCTCGAGCCCCCTCACGCGATGAATCACGTCAAGCGCGAAGCGATCACCACCCTTCAAGATTTGATTCAGCTGACTCGCAATCCGCTCCCGCGCTTGGCCGATACGCCCACGACGCCAGCGGCTCCCAGCCCGAATTAAGCGACTCTCTGGACATGCAAGTTGCGGGCTGCCTGGAATGCGTGCAGCGTCGTGCCGATTATGCCCGGCCCGAGATTGCAGTCCACGGCTGACCTGCTGCTCAAAGCCGCCTTCCTGTGCGGCCTTGCGCTGCTCACGTGGTTGTCCTTGGCTAGCGGCACGCACACGCCTGTTTCCGGCGTGTCGGACAAGGTCAAGCATGCTACGGCCTACACCATTCTTGCGATCACAGGTATGTTCGCTTTCCGCGGACATCCCCGAGCCATCGCTGGGTTTCTCTTCACTTGGGGCATCCTAATGGAAATAGGCCAAAGCTTTGTGCCGCTCCGAAGCTCCGAGTTTGAGGATACGTTGGCCAATTTGATCGGCATCTTCTTGGCCTGGGGTATCTACTCCCTTACCACCGCCCGGAAACGCACGACCAGCCTCGCCCGATGAGCGCCGATGTATTCCAAGTCGTAGGGATTGGAGTCGTCCTCGCCGCCGCCGGCTTCATCCAGGGCCTCACTGGATTCGGCTTTGCCATCGTCGGCATGGCTTTTCTCCCGATGCTGAGCCAGGACTGGAAATCGTGCGTCACCCTGGTCGCGGTGAACTCAATCCTCATTCCGTTTGTGCTACTCAAGCGACACGGTGGCGAATTCTCGATCCGCCCTGCGCTCGGACTGACTCTCGGGACACTCATTGGAACCTATCTCGGCTTTCACTTCATGAAGGCGAACCTTGAAGGGCAATGGTTCATCCGCCTCTTCGGCGTGGTCCTCGTCATATTCTCAGCGTTCGACCTCGTTCAGGCGATTCGAAAGGACGCGATCTTCGCCATTCACAAGCGTCTTGCGGTTCCGTTCGGCTTGGCCGGCGGATTTTTCGGCGGCGCCTTTAACATCGGTGGGCCTCCCGTGGTTGCCTACGCCTACAGCCAGGGCTGGAGCAAGTCCCAGATCGTGGCGACCCTCCAGGTCGTTTTCGTCGCGGGCGCAGGCTACCGGATGTTGCTGATGGGCTCAAACGGGTTCTTCGACACACAAGTCCTGAAGCTGCTCCTCTGGACCACCCCTGCCACTCTGGCCGGCATCGTGGCCGGCGGGCATTTTCTGACCCGCGCAGATCAAGCAAAGTTGCGCACAGGCGTCTTTCTGCTCGTTGGCATTCTTGGGCTCAAGTACGCGATCTTCGCCGCCTGAGCACTGGCTTCAACGGGTCACCGCCCCATGATCCCCCAAGTCTTCCAAGCCATTATCCCGGTGTTCCTCATCGTGGTCACTGGGGCGGCGTTCCATCGCTTTGGCTGGCTAGAGCCAGCGGTGGAGACCGGCCTAATGCGGCTCAATCTGAATTTATTCTTCCCCGCCTTCATCCTGGGCAAAGTAATAGGCGACCCAGTCCTCAAGGAAATCGGAACCGTCGCCTGGGCCATCGCCAGCGGCTTTGCCGTCGTCACGGCCGGTCTCATTCTTAGCGGAGCCGCGGCACGTTTGCTACGCTTCCAACCGGGGCAAGGCCAACGCACCTTCACCGTGGTCACGGCCATCCAGAATTATGGATTCATTGCCCTGCCAGTATTGGTGGCGCTCTACGGGGAAGGTCCGATCGGTGTGCTGTTCTTGCACGGAATGGGAGTGGAACTCGCCATGTGGACCCTTGGCGTGATGGTTCTGTGCGGCGTCTCGGAGGCAGGTTGGCGGTCGATGTTGAACGGCCCATGCCTCGCGGTCGTGCTTGGTTTGACGCTCCATTATCTCGGTGGCGAACACTGGATCCCGCAGCCCATTCTCAGCACATTTCGCTCGCTCGGGACTTGTGCGGTACCGATCGCGCTTTTCGCGATTGGAGCAGCGATCGCATCCCAAGCCAGAATGGAGCCGTGGAAGTTTGAGGCCCGGACGGTACTGGGCTCAAGCGTGATGCGTTTGGTGGCGATTCCGCTGGTAATGCTGGTGATGACTCGATATTTGCCGCTTCCTACGGAAATCAGGCAAGTGCTATTGGTGCAAGCAGCCATGCCTTCGGCCGTGTTCCCGATCATTTTGGCCCGGATGCACGGAGGGCACCCTGCGACTGCCATTCAAATCGTTTTGGCGTCTACGATTTGCAGCTTGGCAACGATGCCGTGGATTCTGGACTGGGGATCCCGGTGGCTCGGGCTTTGAAGCACCAAGCCACCGGGCCACCGTGAATTCAGCAAAGCGCAGATGCGCTCACTTGATCGAGCGCTCAGGGTGCCGGGGCGGCTGGCGCAGGAACGGGCTCGGCTGGCGCAGCCGGAGCTTCGACCGCTGGGGCGGCAGGAGCAGGAGGCGCCGGAGCCGGGGCAGGTGACTCTGTAGCGGGAGGCACTGGAGCCGGAGCGGGCGCCGGAGGAGCTGGGACGGGAGCAGGAGGCTGGACTTCAACCGCAGGCGCCGGAGGAGGAGTTACAGGAACTGGCTGGGGCGCTGGCTCCGGAGCGGGAGGCGGCGTTGGCGCAGGGGCTTCCTTGACTTCTTCCTTCACTGGTGCCTTGGGAGCTTCCACCGCAGCTTCAGCCTTGGCAGCGGGTTCTTCCGTGCCGGTTTCTTTGGAGCAGCTGACCACGAGCAGGGCCACCCCACCGAGGACCAAGAATTTGGTAAGTTTCATGCATTTGATCCTAGCAGAGCCCACGCGAATCCCAAAGCGAAAACGATGCTTTTGCTTTTCAAACCTGGGTATTCTCTAGGCTTCCGGTCCATTTTTCAGAAGCGCCACTCATTTTTTGTGCTAGCATCATCATCCCGCACGTGTATCGGGGCGCCATCCTATGGGGAAAAGTCTTTTTGAAAAGGTCTGGGAAGCACACGCGGTCCGCCGCTTGTCCAACGGTCAAACGCAACTGCTCATCGGCACCCACCTCATCCACGAGGTGACCAGTCCGCAAGCCTTC
The DNA here is from genome assembly GCA_945883495.1 of Akkermansia muciniphila. Taxonomy (GTDB): domain Bacteria; phylum Verrucomicrobiota; class Verrucomicrobiia; order Verrucomicrobiales; family DEV007; genus V1-115. The sequence goes on along the minus strand of CAMCXS010000009.1, from coordinate 57,672 downwards.
GGCATGTTGCGCGATCTCGGGCTCACCGTGAAGTTCCCGCATCGCACCTTCGCGACCGTCGATCACATCGTCCCGACCGATCAACGCCAGGAACCATTCTCCGACCCCTTGGCGGACGGGATGATCAAGGAACTCCGGCGCAACGCCCAGGAATTCGGCATCACCTACTTCGATCTCGCCAGCGGCCGTCAGGGCATCGTCCACGTCGTCGGACCGGAACAGGGCATCACCCAACCCGGCACCACGATTGCCTGCGGTGATTCTCATACCGCCACCCACGGCGCGTTCGGAGCCATCGCTTTCGGGATCGGCACCACCCAGGTCCGGGACGTTTTGGCCACCCAGACCATGGCTCTTTCCAAGCTTAAGGTCCGCCGCATCGAGGTCTCTGGCTCCCTCCGCCCAGGAGTTTACGCCAAGGACGTTATTCTCCACATCATCAAGAAGCTTGGTGCCAACGGCGGAATCGGCTACGCCTATGAATACGGCGGTGATGTCTTCGACAAGATGTCCATGGAAGAGCGGATGACCGTTTGCAACATGTCGATCGAAGGTGGCGCCCGCTGCGGCTACGTCAACCCCGACGAAAAGACTTACGCTTACCTGAAGGGACGCCCCTACTCACCCAAAGACACGGCTTGGGATGAAGCGGTCGAGCGCTGGAAGGGATTCGCAAGCGACCCGGACTGCACCTACGACGACCACGTCGTCTTCCGGGCCGAGGACATCGCCCCGAGCGTCACCTGGGGCATCAGTCCAGATCAGGGCGCATTTATCGATGAGAACATTCCCACGTTCGTGGGTCTCGATGCCGCGGCGACCGCCTCGTTGAAAGAAGCATTGGAATACATGAAGCTCGCCCCCGGTACTCCCGTGAAAGGCATCCCCGTCGATGTCTGCTTTATCGGCAGTTGCACCAACGGTCGGCTTTCCGATTTCCGCGAAGTCGCCGCTCACATTCGTGGGACCAAGGTCGCGCCGGGCGTGAAAGCGATCGCCGTCCCCGGGTCCCAAATCGTCGATCAGCTCTGCCGCAACGAAGGGATTGACCAAGTGTTCACGGACGCTGGTTGGGAATGGCGGGAAGCCGGTTGCTCCATGTGCCTGGCCATGAACCCGGACAAGCTGATCGGAGATCAACTGTGCGCGAGTTCCAGCAACCGGAACTTCAAGGGCCGCCAAGGCAGTCCGACCGGCCGGACGATCCTCATGAGTCCCGTGATGGTCGCGGCCGCCGCGATTGAAGGAAAGGTGGCGGATGCGCGCGAAGTGTTTGATCTCGCGCTCGTCTAACCCAACGCTTTGGACTCGAACGCGTCCATCATCACCCTTGGGGTCCGCGATCTCGAAAAGGCTTTGTCCTTTTACCGTGACGGACTCGGTGTCTCCGTTTCCAGCCGCAAAGGAGATCTAGTGGTCATGGATTTCGGCGACTTCCAGTTTGGCCTCTACGCCAATGCAAAACCCGCGAACGGTCCCCTCACCAAGATCACCCTTTCCCACAACGTGTCCGATAACCCCGCTGTCCGGGCGCTTCTGCAAGCTGCCGCAAAAGCCGGGGCCCGCATCGTGACCCAGCCGCATGTCGCCATCTGGGGCGGCTACTCCGGCTCCTTCGCCGATCCCGACGGCCACCTTTGGGAGGTCGCCTGCCCCACGAATCTAGAAACAGCCGAATAACCCTCATTCCGCAATTCGCATTCCATGCTTCCACCCATCACCCAAGTCTCCGGCCGGGCCGTTCACGTTCCGGGAAACGACATCGATACTGACCGCATCATCCCAGCGCGATTTATGAAGTGCGTCACCTTCGAGGGTCTTGGCGAATACGCGTTTTACGACGTCCGCTTCGAACAAGATGGCACGCCCAAGCCACATCCCGTGAATGCGCCCGAGCGCGCCGGCGCCTCGATCCTCATTTCCGGCATGAATTTCGGCTGCGGCAGCTCCCGGGAACACGCGCCCCAGGCTCTCTACCGACACGGCTTCCGGGCCGTCGTCGCCGGCAGCTTCGCGGAAATCTTCTTTGGGAACTGCACCACCTTGGCGATGCCCTGCGTCACCTTAGCCGAGGCCGATCTCGCGAAACTTGCCGCAGCCGTCGATGCCGATCCGTCGCTCGAGGTAACTGTCGACGTGCAGGCCAAGGAGGTCCGCTACGGTAAAATGGTACTGTCGGCGGACATCCCAGACACCGCGCACGCTGCCTTGGTCAATGGCCGCTGGGACCCTATTGGCGAATTGCTGGAAGGCGCCTCCAACGTGGACCAGACCGCGAGCCGACTTCCGTATCTCACGAACGCCTAACACCCTGCGAAGTCGCATATCCGTGATCCGGAGGGGGCTGTCGAACATATTGGAAGACCGCCCCTAGCCTGCCGAGCTCTGCGGAGGGCTCTTTTGAGGTCATTCCTCAGGACCAAAGGGGACCGGCACCGCGAGGTTCTGGCGGCATCGCTTTTCCCGTCGGCAATCTGCTGCCGAGGGAGGCCGATCGGACAGCCGCCGGTAGCAGATCGATAATTCCTTGCCAGATGGGCGCAGGACTGCCCTTTACCAGGGAGCGCACTACTCCCTTCACATCAGAACTTGATCGCCATCGAACGCTCAACGCGCTCAACGGCGGCACGTTCCCCGCATCAAGGATCAAGCGTCCCCGGCCCTCCAGGACGATCCACATTGGTGCCGCGCCTTTCTGGATCGACCATGCCCGGCCCGCCGTAGCCACCTCGGGAATAACCGTCGCCTCCATCCCGGTCACACTTCTCCAGCCAATCTCGACGTCATGCAGTGCCAAATTGGCCGCCCCCGTTTGTACCGTGAGACGCAGAGCTCCACTGAGCGGATCTGAAAAAGCGAATCGGACCTCCGCTGAGCCCACGACCGCAACCTCCCAATCCACTTTATGCTCACGTTCCCCACACTCCGCAATCACGGAGACCAGCACGTTTTCCCCTCCGCTTGAGGCGATCGACGCAGCGATTTGCGGACTCCAAGCCATCGGGCGTACCAAGGCCGTCCTGCGGATCCATTTCTCTACCTGATTCCCAACGACATCCGGATGGCACAAAGCTCGCGCCGCCGCCAACCCGCAGCCGGGGACCGATTCGCCCGTTTCCATGGCTTGCACCGCGTTCGCCATGGCCGAGGTGTCCGCGTACCCCACAATGGTGCCTCCGGCTTCGCGGCAGAACTCCTCCACTCCTCCCGTTCCCGCGAAGCCTACCACCGGTAGTCCTAAGGCGGCAGCCTCAATCATGGCCAATGGGTAAGGATCCTCGCGAGAGGTCAAGCAAAACACATCGGCCTGTGCCAACACGGCATGCGGTTCAGGCAAAGATCCGGTAAAACGGATCCGGTCCGTCATGCCGAGGATGCGGAGTTCATGACGCACGCGCTCTCCATCCGGCCCGGACTCCAAGTCACCAATCCACAGGCCGCGCCATGCCGGATCACGGGCGACCAGATCCGCGCAAACCCGCACGAACAGATCCACGCCTTTGCGCCAGCTCACTACACCCATTCCCGCCACCAGCTTCTGCCCAGGCGCCTTCACCGCAAAGGGAAGCGGCCTCTCCGCGCTACCCAGCACTCGATCGATATCAACACACTCCTGGACAACGGTCACCAAATCTCCTGGTAAGCCCAGGCACCGGATCAGTGCCTCACGGGTGGCTTCCGAACAGGCAATGAATCGGTCGACACTCCTTCGCAAACGTTCCCGGTTGGCCTTGCTCGTCAATCCCAGTTCGAAGTCCATTTCGTGGACATGGCAGAGCACAGGCAATCCCGCCGCCTTGAGCGCCTCTGCCTGCATCCCAAGCGTAGCCGTATTTACGTAGCCCAGGTGAAACTCAGAGCCAAGCCCAGCCAATCCAGCGAAATCTGCTCCCACGACCACCGCTTCAGCCACCGCTCGATGATCTTCCACCAATGGCCCGCCTCGTCGCAACCACACGCTGGCTCGGAATGCGCCCGATTCGGTCAGCCAGCGAATCAATCGCAAAAATCCGATCGGCGCACCTGTCCGCGAGGCCTCGTGACCCACGAACAGTATGTGCGGCCGATCGGGCCCGCTGACAGGAGTTGCCATTTCGCGATCCTGACATGCTTCCGATATAGCTGCAATAAAAAATCACAAACAATCAATTTCCCTTGATATCACACATCAATGACGTCATCCGCTGCCCGATCGCCTTTCGCTTGCAACAGCCGCATCCGCCGGTCGAACCTCGGGAAATAGCAGGTCACCGTCGTTCCCGTCCCGGGCTCGCTCTCCAATTCAATCTCGCCCCCGTGCTCCCGCATGATGCGCCGCACAATCAGCAACCCCAATCCCGAACCAGTCGCCTTCGTGGTGAAGTACGGCTTAAAAAGATTCGCCATATCCTGAGGCGAAATCCCAGCCCCGTTGTCGGTGAATCGCACGAACACATTGTCGTCGTCCATGTCCGTACGGATCCGCAAAATTCCCCCGGTGCCAATCCCTTGGCAGGCGTTCCGGATCAGGTTGTAGAACGCCTGCTTCACCTGATCCCCGTCGATCCGCATGGCCGGCAACGATGAGTGCAACTCCAACACCACTTCAATGCTGCGATCCGCCACTTCCGGCTCCAAGACACGGAGCGAATCCTGCAGCAGCCGGTTCAAATCATGGTTCTCCAGGTTCGGCTTCGTCGGACGGATCGCCGCCAAGAAGTTTTTTACGATGGAATCCAGCCGCTTGATCTCACCCCGGGAAATCGCCAGGATGCCGCGCAGCTCCTCTCGCAGCTTCGGCGGTGCCTTGGTGAGCTTCCGCTCCGCGAGTTGCAGGTGGATGTTCAAGGAGTTCAGCGGATTGCCGATCTCATGCGCCACACCCGCAGCCAGCAAGGTGAGCACATTGAGCGTCTCGGATTCGATCTTCTCCGCCTCCACCCGGCGATGCCGCGTGACATCCCGGATGATCATCACCCGGCCCAGAATCAACCCGCCATCCTCAATCGGTGCCACGTAAAAGTTCAGGTATCGATTCGCCGGATAAAATACCTCGAGATCCCGGCTTACCACCTTGTTGTGGCCCGCAAGCACGTCCCAATCAATCCCCGAAAACACCCGACTGGCGGGCTCTCCGATCGATGCGGACCGCCGCAGGCCAAAGAGATCCGCCGTCGCTTTGTTTAAGTACGTGATGATCCCCTTGGCGTCGGTGATCACGACGCCCTCTTGCAACGCTTCGAACACTCGCTCCAGGAACCCTTTCTCCTGCATCAGCCGGATCAAAAAGCCCTGAACCTCCCCAGGCTCGATCCGGTCCACCCGCTTGATGAGCTTTTCCAGGAAACCTGCTTTCATCGTGTTACCCTCCCCCTCATGGACGAAGTATTGATCGTGCTCACGACCTTTCCCGATCTCGAGACCGCGCGTCAAATTGGCACCAACCTGGTCGAGGAGCAAGTCGCCGCCTGCGTCAATTTGCTCCCTGGGGCGGAGTCGATCTATCGATGGCAAGGGGCCGTGGAGAAGGCTACGGAAATCCCCGCGTTCATCAAGACCACCCGGGCTGGGTTCCCCAAGTTGGAGGAAACATTGCGGCGCCTTCATCCCTACGAGGTGCCCGAAATCATCGCCTTGCCGGTGGAAACAGGGGCACAAACCTATTTGCGGTGGGTCGCGGACAACGTCGCTTCATAGTATCTTCCCGCGATTGCATTGGCCAAGTTGCGGTTTTTCGCGTTAAATACCGCCCGCTTTATGAAATCTCCGTACTCCGCCGGGATTCTGCTCTCCCTCCTCGCCTGCGCCGTCGCCCAGGAACCGCCCAAGACAGAAACGAATTTTCCGCCACTGGAGAAAGTCACTGAAGGCTATGAAAAGGTAATCTCCTCGATCGAAGCGGAACCACCTTTCTATACCGTCTGGAGACGCCAACGAGATCAGCAATTGCTGGCGGAATTGCCCAAGGATTTTGGAAGGCAACGTCACTATTTCGCCCTCACGGTCGCGGGTGGCGAAGAATTCGCGGGCCTTCAAGCCGGCGAGGCCTATGTCTATTGGCGCCAATATGACAAAAAGCTCGCCCTCATTGAACCCTCCATGGAGGTCCGCTCCACCGGCGACGACCAGTCCAAAGCCTCCGTGAAACGTCTCTTCACGGACAAAGTCCTCCTCGAGATCCCGATCGTCACGATGGTGCCCAAGGGCGGCCCGGTGATCGATCTCGATGCACTGCTCGTCGACCACGCCGAGAAATTCTTCGGCGCCCGCGCCAAGGGCCTAAAGAAGGATCTCACCTCCATCAAGACCGCCAAGGCTTTCCCCGAAAACATCGAAATCGGTCTCGAAGTCCCCAGCGCGGACGGCCAAATCCGCACTTGGCATTATTCCATCAGCCTCATCCCCGAGTCCAAAGAATACAAACCTCGCATCGCGGATGAAAGGATCGGCTATTTCACGACCACGTTTGCCGATTATGGCAAATTCCGCGAAGACGAAACTGCCGTCCGCTATATCAACCGTTGGCAACTGCAAAAAGCGGACTCCTCCCTCAAGCTCAGCCCACCCAAAGAGCCGCTCGTCTTTTATATCGAGCACACCACGCCCATCCGCTATCGCCGCTGGGTCCGCGAAGGCATTCTCATGTGGAACAAGGCGTTCGAGCGCGTCGGCCTCATCGACGCCATCGAAGTCCGCCAACAAGACGCCGCCACCAAATCCCACATGGAGAAAGACCCCGAGGATGTCCGCTACAATTTCGTCCGCTGGTTGAGCAACGGCGTCGGCGTCGCCATCGGCCCCAGCCGCGTCGATCCCAATACCGGCCAGATCCTCGACGCCGACATCATCCTCGCGGACGGGTGGATCCGGCACTATTGGTCGCAATATAACGAGGTCATCGGCAACATTGCCCTGGAAGGTTACTCACCGGAAACGTTGGCCTGGCTGCAAATGAATCCGCGCTGGGACCCCCGGGTGCGTCTGGCCCCCCCGGCGGAACGGGACGCCCTCATCCAAGCCCGCGTGACCTCTCCCCTCCCCCCTCTCGGCGGCCATGCGCTGGCCGACGCCAAGGGTCAGCTCCTCGGCGCCCACGAACTTTCCGGCCTCGGTCATCGCTTCAGCCAGAAGAACGGGCTATGCATGGCCGCGAACTGCAAATCCCACGGCATCGCCATGCTCGAAATGCTCCGCCTCGCCGAAGTGACGGAAGCCGCCACCGCCAGCGAAACGCCCACACCCGCCCCCGCCGATTCCGAGGAAGCCAAGAAAAAGGCCGAGGAAGAGAAGAAGAAAAAGGAGGCCCAAAATGCCGAACAGATGATCGACGGCATCCCGGAATCCTTCGTCGGCCCGCTGCTCGCGGACTTGGTGGCCCACGAGGTCGGCCACACCCTCGGCCTCCGGCACAACTTCAAGGCTTCCTCCGTCTATACCGTGGAGGAAATCAACAGCCCCAAGGTCAAGGGCAACAAGCCATTCACGGGCTCCGTCATGGATTATATACCGGTGAATATCAACGTCGCCACCGGCGAGATCCAAGGCGATTACGGCATGATCGGCGTCGGCCCTTACGATCTCTGGGCCATTGAGTTCGGCTATACCTCGCAAGAAGATCTCAAACCGATCCTCGCCCGTTCCACCGAGCCGGAACTGATCTTCGGCACCGATGAAGATACCTGGGGTCCAGACCCCTATGCCCGGCGCTACGACTTCGGCAAAAACCCACTGGTCTATGCCCAGAACCAAATGCGCTTGGTCGCTAAAAACCGCGCCGCGATCCTCGACAAATTTGTCAAGGATGGCGAAAGCTGGGCCCGTGCTCGCCGCGGCTATGAACTGACTCTTCAAGCCCAAGTCACCGCCGTGACCATGATGGCAAACTGGGTCGGTGGAACCTTCGTCTACCGGGACAAGAAGAACGGCGCGAACAGCCGCGACCCCTTGGAACCCGTCCCCGCCGCCGCGCAACGGGAAGCCTTGCAATTCGTGGTCCACAACACCTTCGATGAAGCGAGCTATGGCCTGACGCCCGAGTTGTTGCGTCACCTCACCATTGAAAAGTGGTGGGATAACTCCGCCATGCCCTCCACCCTCATGGAAAATCCCGCTTGGCCGGTCCACGATCGCATCCTCGGCATCCAGGCAGCCGTCCTCACCATGCTGATGCGGCCCGAGACCCTCGAACGCGTTTACGACAACGAAGCCCGCATCCCGGCGGACCAGGAAGCATTGACCATCCCCGAGCTCCTCGACACCCTCCGCGCCTCGATCTGGGGCGATCTTCAAAGCGAGAGCCAGAAGCACAACGGCACCTTCACCGCCCGGCAGCCAATGATCTCCAGCCTCCGCCGCAACCTCCAACAGGAATACATCGACCGCCTCATCGATCTCACGCAGCCCAAGTCCGGATTGAGCATCGGCGAGAAACCGGTCCAAGACCTCGCCGCCGTCCAACTCCGCGAACTCGTCGCCGAAATCGACAAAGTCCGCGACCTCCCCGGCCTCGACCCCTACACCAAAGCCCACCTCGCCGAAACCGCCCTCCGCATCACCAAAGCGCTGGAAGCGAACTTCGTAGTGAACCTGGGAAGACGCTGACTACCTTCCGGAGGGCGGATCCTCCGTGGCCGCCGGTTTCCGTCTCGCAATGCGCTGGCGCACTGGACCACCCGCCGCGGAAGCGGCAAACCTGAGTGCCGAAGGGTAACTCGGGGAGCCTGCGGTAGCGGGCAACACTGGAGTGCTGTGGTGCACCCGGCGTCGTCGGTCCCCAAACAGCCCTCCTCGGTGCTCCCTGTGTCCTCCGTGGTGAACCTCACTCATCCGCCTTCCGAAGGGCCATCCCCCCGTGAACGCCGGTCGCCATCTTGCGCTGGAGCAATGCTAACTGCTAACTGCTAACTGCTAACTGCCATCTGACTCCGGCGTCACCGCAAAGCCCACCGGCATCACCGCAAAGCCCACCGGCGCCACCGCAAAGCCAACCGGCGCCACCGCAAAGCCCACCGGCGTCACCGCGAAGCCGACCGGCGTCACCGCGAAGCCGACCGGCGTCACCGCGAAGCCCACCGGCGTCACCGCGAAGCCCACCGGCGTCACCGCGCAGCCGACCGGCGTCACCGCGAAGCCAACCGGCGTCACCGCGAAGCCGACCGGCGCCACTGCGCAGCCCACCGGCATCACCGCACAGCCCACCGGCGTCGCCGCAAAGCCGACCGGCATCATCGCGCAACTCGCGCGGGGCGTGGTGGAAACGCTCGGGCTAATCGCGCGACTGTAGAACGAGTAGCTACCGGCCTATCAACTGACCTTGAGGGAGATTCCGGACAAAAAACGTTTAGGCGAGTCGTCTAGCGCATTGTCGAGGGCGAGGTAACAGCCCCTGAAATCGCCTCGGTGCGAGGAGCAGAAGTTGACGCTGGCACGCGCAAGAACTCAAGCCAAACTGTTTTCAGCGCTTCGAGAACTGGAATTTCTTGCGGGCTCCGGGTTGGCCAGACTTCTTTCGTTCCTTCGCTCGCGGATCCCGACGTAGCCAACCGTGCGACTTAATCGCGGAGCGGATGGCGGGATCCAATTGCTCAAGAGCACGGGCGATCCCCATAATGGTGGCATCGGCTTGACCGCTGATCCCTCCTCCGTGGACTTTGATTTTGACGTAAAACGTGTGGAGTCGGTTGGCTTCCCGCAGCACTCGCAGCACTCGGCTCTGAAGTGAGAAGGTGGGGAAGTAATCGTCCAAATCCCTACCATTCACCATGTTTTGACCAAAGCCAGAGATCAATCGTACGCTAGCCACGGCTTTTTTTCGACCACCCCTAGCCTTATAGACCACGGGAGAGGGCAAACCCAACGAGCGTTGTTGCTGGCCGCGGTGACCGTTGAGCTGTTTCCGATCCTTTCCCGATGGTTGAGGATGCGAATTCGATACGGCAGTAGCTAACCTAGCTTTGTTAACTACCTGCGGCGCCGGGAGTTTTTTTTTAAGAAATGCGTTTACTTTTTCACACCACTCTTTAGCGACGTCCGACTCGTCCGGATCAACTCGACCAAAGTTGATGCCGCGGTCTGTTTCCAACCTCAAAATCAAAGACGCTTGGCCATGTGGTTCATCCTCGACTCGGAAAACTGTTTCCGGAGTTAGGGCGATGAGGCCGACTTCACGCAACAGTTCGCGGTCATGTTTGCGAACCCGGCTCACCAGAATATCCCCATCCGGTGCCAGGACATGGACATGCGCGTCGAGATCTTTGCTCGATGCCTCGTAAGACGTGGCTTCATTCACCTCGTTCACAATGGTCTCGAAAAGAAAGTTCATGGTATTACAAACCTCCGCTGAGCTTGCTCGGCACAGTCACGCTCAACCTTGGCGTCAACTCTTCTATTTTGACGATTTTGTCACACAGATCTTCAAAAGGTGAACCATCCGGCGCCAGCCTAGTCGATGCCCGCACGGCCCAGGTTACGGGAGCGTTGACTTGCAGACGATTGCCCGCGGGATCTGAAATGGTGGCAACATCGGAGAGTTCCGGATTCCTCAGGCTATTGCTGCAATGGGTTAAATCCAAAGGATACCTCCAATGAGTCGACCGACGCCCAAAGCCCTGCGCAAGTAACTGAGGTGCCTTCTCAAATGGTATCACCTTGCCGGTTTCGTTGCATACCTTGAGATCATTGATTGAAACGCTCCCCTTCTCATCTGGCCACTCAAACTCCCATTGGGAGATCAGCGTGAACCACCTGTGCCCTCCGTAGAGCCCTTGGTCTTCACCCCGGCCGCAGACAACGAACACCGTTCCAGGTTCACCGGGATTCAGGCCCATCGGGGATGGCTCGATCATCGCTACCGCCATAAAGGTATCCTCTGTCATTGAATCCTCCAAATAGTCAAACATGTCAAATTATCAGCCTGACAATCGTACAAACTCCACCCGGCGCTTCACCCAGGTGGAGTGTCATCCTGGAGAGGATCTAGTTTCCGTCAAGGGTTCGTTACTGCTCGTCTCCTTCTTCAGCTAATTGCGTCGTAGGCAGACCCGAAAGCCAATCTCACGGCTCCCGTCCGTTGCGGTCCAGTGATACCGGTAACTTGCGCGGCAGCCCGCCGCCGACGCAGCCCAGGATCCGCCTCTTGCGACCCGGTTCCCCACCGCTTCGTCGACAAGCGGATCCAGCACACCGTCGATCCGGTGCGAATAGGCCTCCGAATCCCAAGAGTCCAGGCACCACTCGAAGACATTGCCATGGAGGTCCCATAAACCAAATCCGTTGGCCGCCTCCAGCCCCTTGGACCGGACCGGTCGGGTATCGACCTCTTCCGCTGGAAGCCGCTCCTCGTACCAGCCCACGGCATCGAGTGCCCCCGTCCCGGTTCCGCTCCAATAATCCGTCTGAGTGCCGGCTCTGCAAGCCCATTCCCACTGCGCCTCAGTAGGAAGACCGGCCCGGACAAACCCGCGCGGGAACCTGCCTTGATAGCACGTTGTAAGCCAATCGCAAAAGGCCATCGCATCTTTCCAGGAGAGGCTCTCCGCGGGATTCTCGTGGCGGTTCGGGAAATGGTTCCGGTGGTCCGGCTTCCAGCAGGCGTATTGCCTCTGGGTTACGGGAGTTTCCAAGAGCCAATAATCGTCCGTCAGCACGACGCGGTGCGGAGGCTGCTCATAGCCGTTGCCCAGGAAACCCATGCGAAACCCTGGCTCTCCAGTGGCGGGAATGTGCCGGAAGGTCATTTTAACCTTCCCCCGACCTCGGGAGCCCCCCTCAGGAATGAGGGTCCATGGCTTCTGGTTGCGTAGACACCGATTGTCCATGGTGAATGGATAGCCGGATAGTCTCCCAACCGCCAGCGTAATTTGTCAGATGGGCCATCCCGAAGACCGTACCTCATTTTCTTGATCCGGTGATGTAGCCCACTCGCAGGAGGATCGCTGGGTCTATTACTATCCGGATGCCCATGGCTACTTCAATGCCCCATCCTTCAGCATCTTCAGGATCCGCGCTTCAAATTCGGCTTCTTTGGTCTCATCCCATACGATCCCGAGATGTTTCTCCATCCACGACTGCACCTTATGGGACAGTGCGGGAAACTGGGTCTGGACAGCTTCCAAGTTACCGTCGTGGATGTAGCTCTCGATCTTGTCGCGATGGATCCAATCGCTTTTCGGATCGACCTTTTTGTAGAGGTGGCGCACCTGAATCACCAGTTTCGCGAATTGATCCATGTTCCCCCCGCAGCTCTCGACGATCTTCGTCAGCTCCCACATGCAATTGGGGCGGGTGAAGTACCGGGAGCTGAACACGCCGATAATGCGGTCCGCGTGACCGATTTCAATCATGAAGCGCGGGATGGATCCGCCGTCGGGAATCTCGTTTTGATCCAGCAACAGCCTGAATTCGTCCGTCCGCGGACTCAGCAACCGGTCCAAGCAGAGCACTGGTGCCATGTGATCCATTGTTTTGGACCACTCGGGATCCGTCTCGTGTACCGAGTTCCGTGCATAGGAAATGAAGACTTTCGGCACGTTCTTTCCTTTTGCGGCCCCGGTCAGGTGGATCTCACCGTGGCCTTGGACGGTCTTCTCGATGACGTCTTTGAACCCGGCTTTTATCTCGTCTGCTCTGGGCCCGGCGACCTGGAGATCGATCCCGCCGCGATATCCGGACTCTTCCAGGTGGAAGCCAACGTAAATCTGATGGCCGTCTTCCGTGGTGACCCGGAACGCGTTTTGCGCGTAATCCGCGGTGACGCCATACTGCTCCCCGACCGCAGCCAGGAAGCGTTGCCAATGATGGCGATAGAGATGATCCGGGCGAATCGGCAGCACCGGCACCGCGCTGCCTAGCGCCCAGGCCAGCCCGTCTTCGGGCAGGCGTTCAAAGACGGCGTAGACCTTCTCTCCCCAATACGATTCCTTGGCATCGCGGATGGGGAAGACCAATTGACAGGCCTCGGCGTACTGGAGCAGTAGCTCCTGTTCCGGTTTCGTATAGTTGATCTTCTGCGCGTCATCCCACGCATCCAGTTTCGCCAAGGCGGAGAGACGGATGCGGCCCTCGGTGGTTTTCAGGTATTCAAACACCGGACCGGTGCGTTGCAGCAGCGTGTAAATCCCGTCGAGCGCCCAGCGTTGGCCGATGATCACCGAATCCCCGAGGTACCGGGAGTTGAAGTAAGCCCAGCCGCTGTGCGTGAGAAAGCGCAAGGTCCGCTCGATCCGCTTGGGGGTTAACAGGAAGCTTTTCCGCCATTTCTTCTTTAGCTCCGGAAAGCGCCGCTTCTGCTTGTCGATCTGCTGTTCCAAGTGCTGTTGGAACTTCGCCTTGGTCAGATGTTGGAGATCGCGACCTGTGCCAGCTTGGATCTGTTTCACCCATCCCTCGACCATCTCCAGGCCGATCTCCCAGTAGGCGGGCACCTTCGTGCCTTGGTCATCGATGACCTTTCCGGTTTCGGTCCGGAGATCCTCAATCAAGAGAGACAAATCACCGTCATGCCCATCGGGGGCCATGGAATCGATGTAGTAACATTTCTCGACGCGTCTCACGTGTTCGCCGGCCTGGGCGCGCCAGCGGGCTTCGAGATCATCGCGCTTGTCGGCGTGCGCTGCGCAGACCAGGAAAATCCTCGGGTGCGCGAAATCCGAAGTGCGCGTGATGAAATCGATCCAATAGGCCAACGGCCGGAGGGTTTCACCGTCCTCGTTGACCAGCTTTCCGTCCTGCTTGGGATTCCAGACCAGGATGAATACGCTTCCGGTGCTGACGAAAAGCCGGTGGGTGTTGTGATACAATTCTTGACCGCCGAAGTCCCAGAGGTGGACATGCGGTTTGGGCGGATTAGGTTCCCTTAGAATCTTTGCATTGGGCAGAAATCCGGTCCACGGCTCGAACTCGACTCCGTGGGTCGTGTCGGGTTCCTTGTCCTTTATCACTTTGTTCCCCAAAAGTGCCCTCCTCAGGACCGTCTTCCCCGCTCGGCCATTGCCCAGAATGAGGATCTTGCAGCGCGCCACCCGGCCGGGACCCGTCTCCTTGATGTCTTCAAAGTAGCCCTGGGCATCCTCGGAGACATTTGCATCCGGCTCGGAGCCATGTTCGGAGCGGACGGGGACCTGGATCGCAGAACCGTAGAGGTGTAGGGTTCTCGGCCAGTGTTTCATGGCGGGCAGATCCCGCAAGGCGGTCATTCCGCCCAGGTCGAGATCATCCACTGTGGAGAGCGGGACTGGAAAGGAAGAGAGCTTCACCGCGCCGCGCAGGTGGAGCCGGTAGAGGGTGGCAGGCCAGGCCTTTTCCGGGAAGGTGGCGTCCAGCTCAGGACACCCCGAGAGGCGGAGATCGACGAGTTGATCGGACCACTGCCAGATTTTGGTCAAGCGTGCGCAACCGGAAAGGTTGATCTTGCGGACATGAGCCGCGCGATGCGTCAGATTGTAGAGCCAGCCGTCCTCCAGCTCCGGGCAGTTCGTCACGGAAATTTCCTCCATGGCCTCCAACGGACCGGGATTGGGCCCGCCGGTCAGGGCGGGCAGGTTGTGGAGGACCAGGAAACGCAAACCGCCGGGGAGTTCCGGTAGGGTCTTGAGGTCCGGACAGTTCTGGATGTCAAGCGTCAGCAAATCCTTGGGCAGGACCGGCAGTTGGGTCAGGCCTTGGAGACCCCAGAGATGGAGATGGCGGAGATCCTGGAAATGATCGTTCAGGGACGGCAAGGCGCCGAAGTTTTCCCATTCCTTATGCAGTTTGCCGATCGTCAAGGTGGTGACTCCGTGCCGAGCGGCGCTGGAAACGGCTTTCCAATCCTCCCAGGTGCTCGCGTCCGGATAGTAGCGGGCGACCGGTTTGGGCTCGGACGGTGTCGCGGCGGACTTCATGCCAGGGTGATACCGCCGGTCAGGCGGGAATTCAAGATCTGGCGTGCTGCCGCTCGACGTAGCACTCCACAGAACCATTGCCAACGCCCCGCCTCAGCGATAACAGATCTCCCATCCATGGCTCCCCAGGACCGCCGGTGCCACCGCATCCTCAAACCGCACGTCATCCGCCTCCCCACGGCCAAGGATTGGGGGAGCGTGGAGATGCGCTTCCGCCATATCCCGGCGACCGGGCCCGAGGGGTTCCGGATGGGTTCGCTCGAATCGACTGCGGAACAACCCGTCCATCGCGTGATCCTCACCCGGGATTATTGGCTCGGGGCAACTCCGGTGACCCAGGCGCAGTTCGCCTGCTGGAAGCCGAAGCATCGGAATCACTTTCTGGACCGCCCCGATCATCCGGCGGAAAACATGGCTTGGGACGAGGCCGCCGGCTTTTGCGCCTGGCTCACGGAACGCTGCCGCCGCCGGTTCCCGCGTGATTTCCGCAATGGCCACGCTTGCCTCCCCACGGAGGCTCAATGGGAGCGGGCCTGCCGGGCGGAAACCAATACCGATTATTGGAAGGGGTCCGGCACTGGGGCGCTCGACGCGGTGGGTTGGTACGGTGAAGATTTTCAGAAAGGAAGCACGCACGCGGTCCGGGGCAAAGGTGCCGAGTCCGCCAACGGTTTTGGCCTGTTCGATATGCACGGGAACGTCGACGAATGGTGCCAGGATGCCTGGGATTCCGCCGCGTATGCGAAACGGGCCGACGGTGTCGAGGATCCGGTGAACGAAATCCACGAGCATCCCGAAGACCCGCTTCGCGTGTTCCGTGGTGGGTCCTGGCTCTACGCGGCCTGGGGGTGCCGTTCCGCCTTCCGGAACGGGAGGCATCCGTCCGACCGGGTCAGGTACCAGGGATTCCGTGTTTGTTTGGTCCCCGGTCCGGCAAAATCCACCCCTCCGTAACCCGAATGAAAAAAGCGGAGCGGCACGCGCTGGAGGCCGGTGCGTAGCCCGCGCCGGAAGCCGGGCCGCGGAGTGTGCGCCGTGACACCGATCCGGAGTTCCTTCTTGCGCACGGTGAGCCGGCGGGATTCTAGTGGCTCATGGGCATGGTCTGGCGACAACCTGGGACCGAAGTGGCGGCGGCGGTTCTCCTGCGCGCGGAGATCTTGATCTACGATTTTCCGGCGCTGTCACACGGGCCGCTTACCGCCGTGGTGTCCCTGGTCGCGGAGTTCGCCTCCGAGGCCGTGCGACGAGGCGGCTTGGACCTGATTCTCCGCCTGTCCGCCCGCGGTGGCGCCAGCCGTGCGCTCCTGACCATCGCGGAAACCTGGGGTGTCCCGGTCTTCTTCTCTGGGGAAAAGGCTCGCTCTCGCGGGGAGGAGCTGCTCGCAGCCCGGGGAGCGATTCCCGCGGATCTCCCAGATTCAGCCCCTCCGTATTTGCGTCGCTGCCCCCACTTCGCGGCCTGGTGGCGGGCGCAGCCCCCGGGGAACCGGCTGGAATCAGTGGATCCGCGCCTGGCCTTCCAGGTCGGACCGGGCGGTTCCTTCGTGTTCTTTTGGGCGGCGAAGGTGTCCATCTGGGTAGCGGCGGAGGGACGCAGCAAATCCAACGAGATCGTCTTCAGCCGTCCGGACATCCACCACGTCGTGGCCTGGCATCGTCCCCCGAAGGCGGATTTCCGGGACACCCAGGTGGTCCTGGTCCGGGAGTTCCGTTCCCCCGGGCGGACGACGGACGGGTTTGTCCGGGAAGTGCCTGGCGGTTCCGCTTCCAAGGCGGGCGATCTGGCGAATCATGCCGCGCGGGAGTTCTCCGAAGAGACCGGATTCGGGGTCGATGTCATCCGCCTCAAGCCCCTGGGAAGCCGTCAAGTCTCCGCGACGACATCGACGCATCATGCCCACGCCTTTAGCCTGAAGCTGACCGCTGCGGAGATGAAACACGTCCGCAGTCTCGGCCCAGCGGGACAGAGGGAGGAGACCGAGTTGACGACAACGGAGGTTTACCGCCTGGGAGACCTCCTGGACCGTCCGCTCACAGATTGGGCGAATCTGGGGATGATTCTAGTGGCGCTGCAGGAGTAGGCTTCTCGGGACCAAGCTTGTCTTCTAACTTCGAGAGAACGGCAACAAAGCTGGATGACTCGGTGGGGGAGCTTCGTTCGTTCCTTCCCCACCTGATCAAATCTCGAGCGATGTGTTCACCGAGGCTGCGGTAGGCTTCGAACTGGATTTCATCGAAAACTTGGTCGCTCAGCGGATGAAAGGGGAACTGTGGGCTAATCACTTTGTAAGCCCTCACGTCCGGTTCCTCGTTCCCGGTGAGTGTCGGTTTGATGTAAACCAAGATCCCCGGTTTTACGCGCGTGGGGTCGTCAGGGTAATAGATGTGTCCAACAACAAAGTGGCGATAGCTGATCCCATTCTCATTTGGCTTGAGCGGGCTCCAATCGATGTCGATATCCACGCCGAAGTCGTTGCGGGCATAGCAAATCAGCTTGGCGAACTCATCACACCGGCATAGCGGGTCGGCCTGAAAATCGAAGGCGACAATGTAGTTTACACGGCGCTTGAGGAGCTCGTAGAGGCCGAGGTTTTCAAAGTGCCCCCCATCGGAGACGTTGAGATAGGTCTCGCTTCCGTCATACCAACCCATGAGGTCACGGATCAGATATCCCGGATGACAGGGCCAAAGGCAGAATGAACTGGGCTTCTTGAGCCAATAGCTCAACCTAATGTTAAAAAGGCAAAGCATTTTGCGAGCATACGGTAAGGTCAGTTTGCCCATGTTTGGGGCGAAGGCAGCCCCCGAAACAGCCATCGCACTGGCGAGGTCGAAGCCGCCGTTGCGCGCTTCGAAATCGTCAGCGGTGTAGTAACCTGTGACGCGACTGCCAAACGCCAGGGGAGAGAAGATGAACGAATCGCTGCGCCGGTCCCAAAGCCGCTCCGTGGTCAGCAAGGGGAGATTGACTGTCGCATTGAACAGCGGGTAAGGCCCGGTTACCCCATCGCAGGATACTTTCTTGACCTTTCTGAGTCTGTTACGATTCAAGAATCCGCGCTTCAGCCGTCGCCGATAAAAACCGTGCGGTGAAGCCCAGTTCACGCGGAACAGACCGGGAACCAGTAAGCCTACGACTAAGCAGAGAGCTGCCTTGACCAAAGGATCACAGGCTTGGAAGGGAACATCCAGGCGGTCGAGCAACGGCAAGATCCAGTCAAAAAGATAACCGCCCCCCACAACGCAGCCGACGACGATGAATCTAGGCAAGGTTCCGAGAAGGATTTGAATGAAGCCCGACCAATTGGACCTCCAGACCATCGCTCCGATAAAAAGAGCTGCCGCACCGACTAGGCAAACGGAGGCCAGATTTTGGCTTGAAAATGAAAAGCCAACGAATCGATCAGGGCCTCTCATTGAGGTCTGAAAGAACTCAAACCACACGATTACAGCAGTGGTGAGTGCGATGAGCAGCGGGAAAGCCGTCACCCGTGCTAGGAACCGCAGGGCCTGAGCGGCGAAGGGTAAGCGGTGATCGAGCCGGGAAGCGATCCACAAGGACAGGAGGAGAAGGGCCCCGAGGATCGCAACGGCGCCACCTGCCAGCCACGGGCGTGCGATGGCAGGATCGATGGGGAGGTTCTCGATGCAAGAGATCGCCCACCCTCCGATCACGCCCATCCAGACGAAAAAGAACAGATTAAGGAACAGTCCGTAAAGAATCCAGCAGGAGAGTGCGATCCAATCCCAAACTGAGCGGGTGAGGTAGTTGCTATTATCTCGAGCGTGCTGGGCTGCCCCCTTTAGGAATGGCTCATCCTCAGCGCGGGGTATCGTCTGATTCAGCTCTTGATGGATCAGAGCTCCGATATACCCTCCCCCAGACACGGTTGAGAGGTAATCGACATCCTGCCACAAGTGTTTCAGCCCCTGAGCAAATCCCAGACAAGTAGCTGCAGCCCGGATTCCCCCACCAGAAAAACTCACGCCGCACAGGTTGAATTTCGTGGCTTTTCCCCTTCGCTCTTGAATTCGCTTCAGCTCACGGCTTTCTACCTCAGAGAAATTGAGAGGAATGCCTGGCTTTCGCTTTGTAGACACCTGAGGTGGTGAGTCCGCTGTTTTCTGGGGACTTTCAGACGGCTGTTCATCAGTCAGCTCTTTTGACTCCGCTAGCGGCGGAGGAAAGTCGCCCGCTAAGACGCGCAGCGCTTCCCCGTAGGGAGCGATCTTCATCTGAAGGGACTCAAGCTCCGAACGGAATGAACGCCGACAGTCGTCGTTTCCGCTCAATTGACCGGCGACGGAGAGAGCGTGCCACTTGGCGGTAAACTTCCGAATGACGGTATTGAGTAGGCTGGTGACGATTACCGCTGTCAGGACGGCGCCGGGATGCTTGCGCAGGGTGGCCCGAGCTTCCTTGAAGAAGGCGTAGACGCTATCGAGCGCAGACTTCTCTTCCCCGTCCCGAAACGGAAGCTCTTTGGAGATGACCCGAGTGGAAAGCTCGATGTAGATTTCCCAGGCTGCGGACCGGTCCGAACGCTTGAAGGATTCAACGTCGATCCGTTGGGCGTTTAGAGGGCTTTTGCCATCGCCAAACTTTGGGAGGACTTCCCGGAGCCCTGTTCTCAAGCCAGCCAATTCAGAACCCTCGATCAGGACGTCATCCGCCATGCGAATTTGGTAGGCAGGCGAATCGACGAGTGCAAGTGACAACTCGTGAAAACGCGTAGTTCTCGCGAAATGGTTTGAGGAGCTGAAATTGCTGAGCTTGGGGCTCGTGAGGACTCTTGCATGCTTCAGCCCCACTTGGCGTGTCTGCTGTTTCTCCACTCGCCAACGAGAAGGACGGGTAGAATCTGGTCTCTCTTGTGGAAATGGTAGTTCTTCACCACAGAGGACACCGGGAGCACAGAGGGAATGACCCAATCACTGATTGATCGGTTCTCCCCAGATCAATCTCGCCTCGGTCCACCAGTCAAATTCGCACCCGATCTCTGGGAGAGAGGGGAGGATACTGGTGGACGGTGACGCGACTTTAGGGCACTCGACGATTTCAAACGCGAAGAAGAGTCAACGCCGCCGCCACTCTGCGAGGATGTCCCGGGAGTAGGGAGCTCCCTCGGCTTCGAACTCCCAGAGCGACTGGAGGGCAAACTCCCGCGCCTCTGGATGCGGATTGTCCAGGGCGACGCGCAAGATCTCGGCCTAGCGCAATCGCTCGGCCAAGCCGTGCTGACAGCGCGGTGAAGTGAGGCATGGGTTCTGGCGTGTCTGGCAGTAAATCCCGAAAACGCTGCGACCTTGCCGAGATTGCCACTCTGGTAGACGAGTTCCAGCGATCGGGAATGTCCGTGGCAACGTTCGCCAGGCGGATCGGCGTGTCAGCGCCCACTGTTTACCATTGGAAACGCGGACTTGGGCCGTTTCACGGCTGCGCGGATTCCCCGTCGCCGGTAGCAGCCTTCCCGGTGCCAACCCCGGGCGACGACTTTCCCAACACCTCACTCAACGGCGCAAGCCGGGACCGGCAGCTGATTCCTAGCTTCTTGAAAACATTGCGCAAGTGCGTCCGCACGGTGCTCAGACTTACCCCCAGTTTCACGGCAATCTCTCCATTCGCCTCGCCTGCGGCCGCGAGCCGCACCACGCCTAGTTCGGCGCTGGTCAGCCTCGGCAGCGCCGCCAGCGCCTTCTGGCACTCCGCGTGGCGAGGCGCCGGGATGGAGAAGATAATCACGAAGGAGGACTGCGCTCCGCCCCCAGGCGGAGCTTCCACGAGTTCCACTTCCGCACGAAACGATGGATCACTTTGGTGATTCAGCGTTACCTTCCGGGCACTACTCCGGGCCGAACCACCTTTCCGATCCCTCCACTCCGAAGCGAGCGCCCGGCAGGTGGCCTGAAGGTCCTGCGGAAGGTCCCCGCCGGGCTTCAAGGTTCGGAGAAACGCAATCCCCCCGTGACTCCAAGCCGCCATCGCTTCGCGACCGGCCCGATTGCTAAACACCACATCCCCTTCGGCGCCAACCACAGCCACGGGCCATGGCAACGTCCGCACCAGATGCTGCAAGGCAAATTGGGTGGCCTCCTGCCGTTCCTGTTCGCCCGCCCGCCGCACCGCGGCCTCCAGCATGGGCTGCAAGTGGGTGGCAATCTCCATTTCCGCCAAAGTGAACTTCCCGCGTGAGGCTTCCCGCAGCCCCATCAGCCCGCCTTGCGCCGCTCTCCCCGCACCACTCCGGAAGCGCAGGTACATCCCAAAATGCCATCCCATCGGTTCCAAAATCTCCTCCACCCAAACACGCCGCCATCGGCAGTTCGATCCAAGGTCCCGATCGATGGTTTCCACAAGTGCTCCCTCCCTAAGGGAGGATCCCTCCCGGGACAAACTCAGGCCCGCAAACCGCTCCCAGTCTCTCACAGCCGCCGTGGATCGCAGATACACCGGCGCTGTGGGATCGTCCACCAGGACAAAGATCACATCGTCCAGCGGCAGGGCAGTCTTGACTAACTCAAGCGCCGCCACCCACACCGCTTCCCGGGTCACGGCGCGCTGCAAGCCGGTCAGAGGAACAGTCAGCTTCGCAGTGAGCGTGCAGGATGAGGACACAAGCTCTCTGATTGGCTCAAGCCGTAGGAAAAACAAGCAAATTCGTCGTAACGGACGATAGACAGACCACCTAGCCAGCGGTTATCAAAACTCCGCGTGCAGGTCTACGGACCTCCGGCAGCCCCGCACGATTTCCTCCATGTCCAATCGCCCCATTAAATCGCGCGAATACAAGCTCCTGTTGAATGTCGATCGGTTCGTCGACCGCGTGGCAGGCTACAACGCCGTGTTGGCTCTTACGGAGCATCTCTTGCGTGTCATTGGCGGTGAGGGCAAGGACGCCGTGGAGCCTCAAAACGATGCAGAGAAAGTCCGCAAGACCTCGTACCTTGATACCAAGGACATGGCACTTTCCCAGCGAAGCCTCGCTCTGCGGGTGCGCCGGGAAAACGACGGCAAGACGCAGCTGAACCTCAAATTCCGCTCTCCCGACCGATACCTCTCCGCGGCGAATGAAGTCCTGGAAACGCTCCCCAGCGGCGTGGTCAAAACTAATAAGAACCGCCCAATCCACAAGAAGGACACAACATGCCGCACGCACCCAAGTCTCAGTCGCCAAAGCCCCTCTGGTGGAAGAACTCGCAACCGTAGACTAGCCCAATTTCACCGAAACGGAGTGTTTCGTTGAATACAGAACAACCATAACAGCATAACTCATATGATTGGACAAAATGAAAACACATATAGCTTGGAAGCTTTCCTGAATGAAGGTCTGTCGATCCGAGTCTACGGACGGCAATTTGTGCCCAATTTAAGCGTAAGCTCCCACGGACGATCAATCGGTCTCGAGGGGCAATCGCTAGCTTTCGTTGCGGTTCGCGCCTTCGCCGTTAATTCCTACTGTCGGCGTCTACCGCAGCCGATACTAATCGCACTTCCCGGAGAGGGAACTCCTCCTCAAGCAGAGGACACTTGTGCAGAGGCAACCGATCTGGTTTGGAAAGTTCCATACTCGGCGACTTCCACTGCGCTCACGCCAAGTTCCGGTACTATCGAGGACATTCTTCGGCAGGCCGAACTGCGGGGTGTCGATGGGGGCATTACCCTGGAGAACCCCCGCATCAGCGACGGCAAGGCTTGCGTTGATGCGCACATTTGGGCACGGATCGAGATCTTCGGAGCATCGGCGTCGTTCAACGAGAGATTCCCCATTTGCGTGCCATTGCAAGATTGTCACACAGTCTGGGAGATCGGTTGGGCGCGACTCGAAGTATGTTTCCGCGCCCCGCGGCAGATTTGCGGCAAGGTCACGGTGGGAAAGTGGGGCATCGAGAAGTCGTGGGACTACTGCGTTGATCTACCGATCTCTGTAGCGAATGCTCAGAGAGAGTGTTCTTGTAAGTAGGAAGCACATCGCGATTTGTCGGTTCGCCCCGCTAGAATACAGCGGGGCGAACTAGGTTCGGTGGCGGCTCGTTTAGGCAAACCCTGCCTCGATGCAGCCCAACTCAACCCCCTTTACGACGACCTCCCCAATTTCGTTTACCTTAGTCACCTCCCTTGATCTACAGCAAGAGCGACGTCCAGGGAATGGCCTACATTTGGAGAGCTACTGGGCGGATAACTTCGAAGAACCCACCGCGAAGGCATTCGGCATTCGCACCCGACTAACGACAACACCGTGTAATCGCCTAGGAAGCAACGTTTCGATGAAGTGGTCTCGATCCCCGCTCCGTACAGAATTATCGGGACAGTGAACGCGTCCAAGGGTATTCAGGCATACCCGCCCCCCTCACAGACACATGCATGAACTTCGTCCGAAAACAGTTGATTCTTTCTTGCTCGCTTAATGTTGAGCTGACGGACGATGGCAATTCTCTTTATTCGCTACATAGAGTGGTGATAGCTTTAAAAGGTTGCCTGTTGGAGTTGCTAAGGGCGTCCGGCCGCGGCCCCCTCCTTCTGAGTTCGCACTCACGATGATCCTTCTGACGACGCCGACCCTAGCGAGCACGATAACTGTAATTGAAGCCGCGGTCGCCCAGCTGCTGTGGACAAAGTGACTGTAACTTCACTGGTGGTTGGATGTTGGATGCAAACCCTTCTCGATCTGCGGCGACCGGAGCTCTTGACGCGTTTCGGCGGTTGCAGGCGGAAGTTGGCGTGTCGGCCTAGGGTGCCACGGCCTGGAAGGGCGCCGTTGATTTGTTGATTTCACCACTCCCCAACCTCCAACCGCCGCTTCCGCTCCTCCGCATCCGGCATGATCATCCGCAGCAACCCCTGAAACTCCCGACCATGCCCGGGATGTTTCAAATGACAGATCTCATGCGCGATCACGTAATCCACGCAGGCCGACGGCGCGCGAACTAGGCGGGGATTTAGGGCGATGGTGCCGTCTAGGTGGGCGCTGCCCCAGCGTTTCGGCATGTTGCGGAGCGAGAGTTTGGGTTGCGGCAGGCCCCGGATTTCGCACCATTCGGTCCAGGCCCGGAGGCGGCGGGTGAATTGGTCTTGGGCCCGCTCGCGATACCAGGCTTCCAGCGCGGCTTCGACTTTGGGCTCGGTGGGCTCGGGCAGGTCGATGTGGAGATAGGCGCCTTTCAGGACCACTCGGGTTTTGGGGCCGGAGGTGATCTTCAGGCGGTATTGGCGGCCGAGGTAACGGTGGGTGGCGCCGGTGACGTAGCGCAGCGCCGGCCGGACCGCGTTCATCGTTTCGAACGCTCGACGTTGTTCGCGGATCCAGCGCTGGCGTTTTTCTACCTTGGCTTGGATCGCATCGAGCGAAGCGGCTTCGGGCGCGATGAGCTCCAGCGTGCCGTCCGGGAGGACGCTGATGGCCAGCGTCTTGCGGCGCGTCCGCTTCAGCGTGGCCGGGCCGGACGGAGTTTCGATGGTGACGTTGGATTCATCCATGGGCCAAAAGGTGGAGTTGGAGACCACGGATCGCTCGGATGGGCACGGATCCGATCAACTCCCCACTATCCGTGAAATCCGTGCCATCCGTGGTTCCCATTTTCCTTCGCATGAACGTGACTCGGACGGGCAGGAATGCCCATCCTACGAGCAATTCCTCACACATCGTTCGTCCGGAACATCGCGATCCGGATGGCGCTTTCGATGATTTCGTCCATTCGGGCCAAGGTGAGAGTGATGCCCCGGGTTTGTTGCAGGTCGAAGAGGTAATCGTCCAGATCATTCCGCATCCGGTTCTGGGCGTCCGTGTTTTCCCGCCAGCGGACCACGGCGTGGCGGCGGATGATTTCCTCCATGGTGCAGGCGGCCTCGGCGAGCAGATCGTCCTCGGCCCGGGTTGCGCCAGTCCGGCGTTCGCCAAATGATCCCGGCGCTGGCAACTGGACCCGAAAGGGATCATCTGCCTCCCTTTGTGGTTCCGGCGCCTCCCCCGCCTCGATCTGCTCCTTGAGCGCACCGAAGAGGGCCCGGGAGAAATCCCGATCCTTGAGGCACGCCGGACCATCAGCTGTTTTTCCTCCGCGCACCTGTTCCATGACCTCGGTCACTTTGGCGAGGTACTGGGCTTCGTTGAGGCGCTCCGCTTTGTAGTCGTCGATCACCTGTTGCAGCAAGGCCGCCAGTTTGCGGTAGAGGAAGGGATCTTCCTCCATCTTCTCGGTGATCGTCTTCTTGGTCCGGTTCGCGATCGTGTCGGCCTTGGCTCGCGGAGATTTCGCTTTCTCGACCTCTTGCTCGAAGGCTTCGCGCTCGAAGATGTTTACCGGTTCCACCACCTGGATCACTTCCCCGGCCTGGACATACGTGTTGAGCAGCTTTTGGATCTGCTTCTCGTAGTCCCGATAGTCGATCTCCTCGGCGTAACGCAGCTTCACGCTCGCACGGAGCTTCTGGAAGAAGGCGGCGTCGTCTTTGTAGCGCTTCGCCAGGGCGGGCGCGGTTTCCATGACCCATTGCAGGTTGGAGGCCGCCAGTTTGAGGACGCGGCTGAAGCGCCAGAGACGGGTGTAGAACTCGTCCCGCGCCTCCTTCGGCTCCAAGGCCAGCTCAAAGGCTTCTTCGTCTTTCTTGTTCGGGATCTCCTTGAACAGATCCCAGAGCGCGTCGTGAAGTCCGGGGAGTTTCTTGATCTCCTCACTCACATTCGTGAGGGTGCCTTCCAGGTCCTCGGCGTCGAACTTGCCTTCCAGGCTGCTGTATAGCTCCAAGGCGTCGTGCAGCTCGGAGACGACGCCGTAGTAATCGATGATATATCCAAAGTCTTTGCCGGGATGCAGCCGGTTCACCCGGGCGATTGCTTGGAGCAGCGTATGTCCCTTGAGATTGCGGGCTAGGTAAAGGACCACGTTGCGCGGGGCGTCGAACCCGGTGAGGAGCTTGTCCACCACGATGATGATCTCCGGATCCTCGCCTTTCTTGAAGGCATCGATGAGGCGGCGGTTGTATTCCTTTTCCGTGCCATACTTGGCCATCATCCCCTTCCAAAAGCGCTCCACGCTTTCATCGTCTTCCGCGACGGCGTGTTCTTCCGGGTTCTCGATCTCTCCAGGTCCGGAAATGATCACCTCGGTGCTGACTTTGCCGAACTGGTCGAAGTATCCTTTGAGGAGCAAAGCTTCCTTCTTTCCGGGCGCCGTGAGCTGGCCTTTGAACCCGGTCCCTTTCCACTGTTGGGCGAAGTGCCGGGAGACGTCCCATGCGATGAGATAGAGGCGGCTGTGGAGCCGGTTCAGCTCATCCCGAGCCGCGAACTTCCGTTTCAGATCCCCTTGCTGTTCCTTGGTCAATCCCTCGCACAGCGCCTCAAACATCCGGTCCACCGGTCCTTCGTTCACGTCCTGGAGGATGTGCCGCCCTTCGTAAAGGAGCGGCACCACCGCTTGGTCCTCGACCGCATCGCGGATCGTGTAAGCCGGTTCGATAAAACCGCCGAACCGGTCCGCCGTCTTCTTCTCCGCCTTCATCAGCGGGGTGCCGGTGAATCCAATATAACAGGCGCCCGGGAGCGCCTCCTGCATCCGGATGTTCGCGCTGCCGTACTGGCTGCGATGGCTCTCGTCGACCAGCACGAAGAGATCATCCCGGAGTTCCCTTAGCTCGGCGGCAGCTTTGGACGCGGTTTCGAACTTGAACAGGACGGTGGTGATCACGCCCACGCGCTCATCACGCAGCAGGGAGATGAGGTCCGTGCCCGTCTTGGCCTGTTGCGGTTCCTTGCCGCATTGGCGGAACGTTTTGGTGATCTGTTCATCCAGATCGATCCGGTCCGTGACGATCACGATCCGGGCGTTGCGGATCTCCGGATCCATGGCCAGCGCTTTGCCCAGAAGCACCATGGTGAGGGACTTGCCCGAGCCTTGCGTATGCCAAATCACGCCGCCTTTGCGACGCCCCTGGACATCGCGTTGCCGGACCCGGTCCAGGGTGGATTTGATGGCGAAATATTGTTGATACCTCGCCACCTTCTTCACGGCGCCGCCTTCATCGTAGAGGATGAACTGCCGGGCCAGCTCGATCAGCCGTTCCGGCCGGCACAAGGACCAAAGCAAGCGATCCTGAGCCGAGGGCTCGCGCGGGTCGAGCATCTGGGCTTCGAACGTCTCCCGGGCAAAGGCAAAGGCCCCCTTGAAGAGCTTGGCATGTTCCTCCGGCCGGAGCGGGCTGTTGATCAGGGCGCGGACCTGAGCGGTCACATCCTGCATCTCGCGCCACTTCGCCCAAAACTTCAGCGCCGTCCCCGTGGTGGCATAGCTGCCATCGTTCTTGTTTAGGCCCAGAACGAGTTGGCTGAAGACGAAGAGATGCGGGATCTCGTCTTCCTGCCAGTTCCGAATGTTCTGATTCATCGCCTGGACCAGGGAATCCTTCTCGTCCGGCCGTTTGCATTCGATGACCACAAACGGGATGCCGTTGACGAAGCAGACAATGTCCGGGCGACGCGTCTCGTGGCTCCCCGTGCGTTCCACCTCAAACTCGGCGGTGACGTGGAAGCTGTTGTTCCGGGGATTGTGCCAATCGATGAAACGGAGGGTGAATCCCTTGGTCTCGCCATCGATGGTTTGGTCCAGACTCTTGCCCAAGGTCAAGAGGTCGTAGACCTTCTCGCTGCTCCGCACCAGCCCTTCAAACGGGATCTCGCGCAACGCCTCGACCGCCTTGGCGATGTTCTCCTCAGAAAAGGCCACCTCCCGGCCTTTGAACGTGATCCGGTTGAGCCGCCGCAGCTGCGATGCCAAGACGTTTTCGAGCAGCACCCGGCCAAACCGTCCCTTCCGTTCCACCGCGCATTCCTCCGGCGTGAGGTAGGCATAGCCGAGCTGCTGGAGCGTCCGCAGCGCCGGGATTTGGCTGATGAGGGATTCTTGGAAGGAAGGATTCATCACAACATTGCACCGCCCAACAACCCCGAAGGGGTTTCCCATGCATAGCCGGGGGTCAATCGACCCCCGGGAACGCGATCAAACCGAACGACCAACCCCGAAGGGGTTGCCCATGAATAGCCGGGGGTCAATCGACCCCCGGAATCACGATAAAACCGATCGACCAACCCCGAAGGGGTTCCCCATGAATAACCGGGGGTCAATCGACCCCCGGGACCGCGATCAAACCGAACGACCAACCCCGAAGGGGTTCCCCATGAATAACCGGGGGTTGTCCCATGATCGGTGCACATCCTCACGGCAAATAATCCGGCCTCCATTCCAGATGCGCGTTCTCCACCATCTGTTGCAGCTCCTCCACGAAGGCCTGCCCGTGATGATGTTGTTCCTGGTTCTTGATGTAATCGATCAATCGGGGCCGATCCTTCGCGGCCACGCTAAACGCGCCGTACCCCTCCTGCCAATGCTCGAAGCTGGGAAATACGGCCTGACCTTTGATCCATGCCGAGCTCGCCGTCTTGATTTCCTTTACCAACGACGCCAATGCCACGGTGGGATGCACCGATGTCAGGATGTGGACGTGATCTTCGATGCCGCCGATCCGATAGAGATGACATTTGCGTTCCTTGAGCACGCCCCAGATGAACCGGTAGAGGTCATCTCGCCGTGTCTTATCCAGCGCGCGAGCGCGGTGCTTTGTGGCAAACACCAGGTGGCAGCTGATGTCCGTGTAGGTGCTCATGCCAAAATGGTCGATCATTGGTGAAACGATTCGGTGCCCGCGCATTGGGCAACCCCGTCGGGGTTGACGCCGTGGGGCTTCACGTTTCCGGGGGTTTGGCAACCCCCGGCTATTCGGGGGAAACCACGCTGTGGTTCTTGGATGGATTTCATGAGTGGGGATAGCATTGCGGCATGACGGACGAGCATTTCCTTCCACCTACGAGACCATCCCGGTGACCGTAGCCACAAACCCCCGAAAGCTCGGAGACAGGTTGCGACCGGGTTCTATGTGCGGGGTAATGGTCCGCGCCCACACGCTCTTTTCTTCCCCTACTCGTTGCCAGCCCTCGGACGACAACGCCGCCGCCCCGCCAGGGTAAACCGCCTCGGCGAGCACCTCCCAGGTGCCACAAATGGAATCCGGAACATAGGACCGGAGGACCTGCTGCTTGGCTTTGGGATAGGCGGTCGTCACCGCGGTGAGGTCTCCGAGATACCAGGCTTCTCCTTCTTCGATCGCCAAACAAAACGCGTGGCGTGGACACGGGTTGATCTTCTGCACCAGCTCCCGGAGTTCCGCCTCGAACTTGGCCCGGTCACGGTCATCCAAGTCACAAACCACGACGACGGCCGCCGGGTAGTCGTCTCCATAACCCTGGAAGACCTTGCCGTAGCCGCCGAGTAATTTCGGAAGCTGGTCCAACAAGATCCGCTTCCGCGCCTCGGTCCCCGGTTTGAGCCCTTTCGGGATGCGGCCGATGCCCCGGTAGCTGTGGATGTTCACCGTATGTTCCGCATCCGCAAGAAGCTTGGGGATCAGCAGTTCCAGCATCGCCTGGCCGGACTGATCTTCGACGAGAAACTCGAAGTGCATGTTCTAGTTCCGGTCGAGGTAATCGCTATACCACAGCCCGCCGAGCGGCAGCTCCTGGTCCACCATCGCCACCACCACGGGATCCTCACTGGCGCGGCGGATGGTGGAGAATCCATCGGTCCCCTTCTCCAAAATCCAGACCTCGTCGGGGGC
Organism: Akkermansia muciniphila; assembly: GCA_945883495.1. Taxonomy (GTDB): domain Bacteria; phylum Verrucomicrobiota; class Verrucomicrobiia; order Verrucomicrobiales; family DEV007; genus V1-115. The sequence continues at coordinate 28,146 of CAMCXS010000009.1, read as the reverse complement.
CAAGGCATCGACGAAATAGGGCTGATGGGTCGTGATGAAAACCTGAGATCCGCCCTTGGTCCGCACCGCATGCTCGCGAAACTCCCGGGCCAACGGCGCCAACAGCTTGTGGTAGAGACCATTCTCCGGTTCTTCAATGCAGATGAACGGCGCAGGATCCGGATCCTCCAGCATCAACAGATAGGCAAACACTTTGAGTGTCCCGTCCGACATCTGTTGCGCGTAAAACGGATCTTCAAAGCCCCGGTCATTGAAGCGCAGCAAAAGCCGGCCATCCGCGCTCTTCACCGTATCGATCTTCTGCACACCGGGAATCTTCTTCGCGATGCGGTCGAGGATCCGTTGGAACCGAAGCTTGTGCTCGCGCTCCATGAATTGGACCACGTTGCCCAAATTGTCCCCGTGCATGTTCAGGTGCTTTTGCGGCCCGGCTAGGGGAAGCCCACGAGCCGCGTCCGGCGTGAAGTAACTCAAATACCATCCTTCCAAAAAGCGCCGGAACGCCGCAATCCGCGGATGCTGCTTCAGGGAGCCCAGGGTAGCGATGCCCAACACGCGAGGACTCGCCAACTGCACCTCCTCGGGCTCCGGGCTCTCATTCTTGGCGGCCTTGATCAGTTCGTCGATATCAGACTCTTCCTCCGGCGAACCCGCAAACTCTCCTTTCCACGCAATCCCCCGGCCTCCAGAGAGCCAGAGAAACGAATAAGGGTGGCCATAAACTTGCCCCTGAAGGCGTTGCCGAAGCCGTTCATGGGTGACCACAGGTCGATCCTGTGGATCCAAATCGATCGCCAATTCATAAGTGAACGGGCGGTCGCTCCCATCTTCCCGGTAGTAGATCTCGAACGCGAGGGGGCCCGTGGTGCCGCGAGACCGGATCTTCTCAAAGCCGCCACGTCCCCGGGCATCGCAGGCTTCTTCCACCCCGCCCTTGAGGCAATCCGCCAGGAAACCAAAGGCATCAAAGAGACTGCTCTTCCCCACCCCATTCATCCCGATCACCACCGTCATCGGGGAAAGAGGGTCCGAGGAAACGTTCCATAACTTCCCGAGCTGTACGTCCCGCAGCGCGCGGAAATTCCGAATGCGAAAACCTTCAATTCTGGGCATGGCGGTTGATCTAGATTCCTAAGCTTCAATTCCCAACTCAGCGCTTCGCAGCACGTCAGACGGAAACGCTCGCTCAACTAAATTCGGATCAATCGACGAATTGGGACCGATTCGCTTCAGGAGATTGCGAAGCCTTGCCTCAAGGTCTTCCCGTCGTTCGTCACAACGCAACCCGAGACACCAAAATCCAGCGAAGTATTCCGGGCTTTTCGTCAACGCGGCCCATACGGGATTGCCCTCCCTCCGATCTCCGTCCTGGATAATTGCACGTACCGCTCCGAGCAAAGAATCTGCGATCATAGCAGCAGATCGGAAGATGAGACCAGAATCCGCTCTAGATTCATCACTCAACTCGCCGAAAACGGCTTGCCAATCATCTTCGCAGCCCCACAGCTTTGGGCTACCAAAAAGGTGCGCCAACGACCCAATTGAAAACTTCCGGTAGAACTCCGTTCCGAGAACAGAACCGGAGCGGATCGCATCCAAGCACGCGATCCGGATGCGATGGCGAAGACGCGATTGTACCGCTTCGACATCTGGAATTAGGTCATTCCTGTTGTTCGCATCACTCTTGCTCCACACCATGAACGCAGGATCTCTCAGTGAAAACTCGACAGCATCTGCTAGATTGAGCTTCTCGGACAATACGACTGCAAACTCTCGCTCCAGCAGGGTTAACTCGTGATCGATATGAACAGAATCACTCAATCTTCCGGAGAAGATAATCTCCCACCATTTATCCAAGTCTGAACTCTCGACGCAATTAGCATCAAAATGAACGACGTTCGCAAAGGACCACTGAAAATGTTGATGCAAAAGCCTGAGAATCTCGGCCGCAGAATCCAAAGCTTGTTGCGCCCTGCTTGCGGTAGATGCTCCAATAAACGTTCCCCTGCATTCTGAATACCGGTCAAACTGCAGCTCAATCAAGTTCCGTCCGATTGCCTCCACGTCCTCGAAGTATTCGTTTCCGGCAACTTCGGCGATCATGTCTTTGATACTCCGTTTACCTGCGTCCCGGGCCCACACCAATTCAAGTTTAAGGCGACGCTTTGCGTCGAACACAAGCAGGCGCTTGTGATGGTGAAGCGCCCACTCGATATTGACCGTCGAGGTTACCAAACCTCTCACGATTCTGTATAGACGATCCTTTTTCCCCACCGAAACCAATGAATCCTTCGTGATCTCCTCCCAGACGCCATCGAATAGAGCCTTTTCCTCTTTTGATTCGCGGTCGTCTCCCAGAACGCCCATGTACGCCCTCGTTCGAACTTTGCCCCGTACGTCTGCGACCGCCCCTGCCAGTCGCGTAGCGGCTGACGGCACTTCCAGAATCAACATCATCGCGAGAAAAAAGCCGTCGTAGCGATGCTCATTGATGTCATACCGACTCAAGAACAAAACCTCAGCAGTCGCAGCGGAATTCACAAAGTGAATCGCCTCCCTGGGTGTTGTCGGAACATGGGGTGCCAACACAGGCCAAGCGGCAGCAAGTTTTGGCGTCCGCACATCGTCAATCCTTGCGGCGCACAGCTTGGCAAGATCTATGGGACGTCCTTCCGGGAGAACCAGTTGCAGCTCAAAAACCTTGTCCAGATACCCTTTGGTTCGTGGTGAGCCGTGTCGGTCTTCATCAAAGGCTTCGGCAATTCGCTCCGGGTCGAGAGCGAACACAAAAAAGCAATGTTCAATTCGCCCAAGCAAATCAATTAGCGGGAAAGCTTTTCTCACAACGTCCTTGTCGGCCCGCTCCATGTCATCCACCAGGATCACGCACGTCCGCTTGCGCTTCTCCAGAACGTGATTGATCCGCCGAACCAACATATCCTCGTCTCCAGCGGCATCGCCCCTCAGCAATCGATCTAGATCGATTGTGATCGATACGTGTTGCTCCGGTCCAAACTTCAGCTGGGGCATTTTCTTGAGCCACTTCCAACCCGGCCACGGGGTCATGTAACCTGAATATCCCAGCGCTTCGTCGAACGCCGCTGCCAATCTTTCACGGAACTCCTCAGGATCACGTGCCTGCCACGGATTCACAAAGGCGACCCCGAAACTCGGCTTCTTCTTCAATTTCCGACGAAGCATCTTGAGTAAGAAAGTCTTTCCCGTCCCCCAGCCTCCAAGGATCGCAATCCGGCGCAGCTTGGTATTGGCCGCCCCAGCCGCCGGAGCCGCAAAGTGTTCAAGGAGTCGATCTACGAAATAACTTCTCTGCAGAAAATCCGTTTCATCTGCGTCCCGTGGTGTCGGAAGCCAGAACAAAGCAGTGATTGCGACCCAAAACACCACCAGGGCTAAACCAACGAGCCATTGCGGAGCACCATTACTGTTTCCCAGCCAAGCCAAGATCGCTGCTACAGTCGCAATCGGCGCAGCAAACCACGTGCGCCGCAGGTAGTGCCACAGCCTTAACCAGACCGACCATACCAGCTGGAGTGCTGCCGCAGCAACGACAAGCAAACCGATCGCAATCCATGCCTTAGCATCGCCCACAGGAACCTTGCTCAGAAGCTTTGCGCCGGTTGGTAACCTTAGGAGCTCTGCGTGAACCAAAATCCAAAGCGCCAAAGTCATCATGCTCGCCCGGAGTATGGCCCTCCAGTTTTCTTTGAGCTGACAACGCAACTGGCCATCTTCCGCAAAAAGTTGACGCACATCGTTCGCCAAAAGCCGGAGACCGCTAAACTGGTGGCCTTTAAAGAGTTGGGAGCAATTAATCATCTATCGTGGAGCTACCGTTCGGTTGGGGCACAATCACTTCACACGAACCCTCCCTGTCAGAAGCCGCTGCATCAATCCACGCTTCTGCTGATCGATCGCGTCGCGCTGGTCACGCAGAAGAACCGTTTCCCGTTCCGCCGCATCTAGTACGGCCGCAATCTCCCGCTGCTCCTCAACACTTCCCGGAATCCGGATCGAATCCCGAAGAAAGACCTCGGGATCAAAGATCAGTTTCTCGATATGAACACCGGTGCTGGCGACCCTGGCGAGACGAATCATGCGTGGCGTCTGGCAGAGCCAAGCGAAAAAGGGCATGTGCAAACTCTTCGGCGCGGTGTTCACCAGGATTGCGTATTCCTTGGAGACGTGGCTCCCGGCGAACTCAGATTTCACCAGTCCCCACGCACCGTGAACGACTTGCCGCTTGGAAATGAGGAAGTCATCCGCGTGCAGTTCGTGGAGATCCTGCGTCTTATAATCCGCCGCGAGCACGTCGGGCCGCCGGAACAATCCTCCACAACGACGGCGCAAGCTCACGAGCGAGAGGGCCATTTCCGGCGACCAATCGATGGGCCGAAAGACCCGCTTCAGCACTTCTCCCATTCGGACCTTCTTCCAGGGGGACTTCGCATACGCACGCAGCCGCTTCTTCCCCGTCAAAAGCTGCTGCATGAGCCCCTTCTTCCGGCGCTCCTGGGCATCGATGAGGGCATCCAGCTGGGTCAGGGCCTCGTCCCAGGTGGTCAGGATTTCGGCGATTTTGCGTTGTTCGGGGAGAGGGGGGACGCAGACGGAGAGGTTGAGAAATGCGCCCTTTTGGATCTTTTTCATGCTCTGGCTTGTGCCGGAAGCAATTCGTTGCAGCTCAACTCTGTATCGAGAGGAGCCTAAAACGAAGGCAAGCCACCGCATACAGACCTCAGTGCCGGGTGCTTGACGGAGAAGCCACAACGTATCCGGAAGAAAGACATTCGACACCGACTGAGCAACGAAGGCAGAAGCCCCAACCAGAGCCGGTGTATTGCTTCGACTGATAAGAATCGTATTGGCCTCTGGGGAGACTGACAGCCTGGACCTCTCGTACATTAGGGGTGTTTTCACGTCTCGATCGTTAAAACGCCCACCCGTCACACAACTCAACCGCAGGACACCTGGTTCCCCGATCGCCGGATCACGCTCCTCGCAGACGACACTTACGCCCGATTCGGGTTGACTTACAAGATTACGAAGCCGCTGGGACTCCCAACCTTGTTTACCTGCAGGTCGTCGATTCATTCTTCCGTTTCTTCCGGCGGAGGTTTTCGTCACCATCACAGCTCCTCCTCTTCTTGCTCCGTTGGGTATCCTGGCAACTCCGAAGCTCGAATCATTTTCTTCTCCGCCGCCTTCACGCGCCGTTCCAGCTTCTTGAGATCCTCTGCTGGAGGAAGAGTCTCCGGCTGAATTCCACGTTCTCCGAGCATAGCCCGCACACTTGTATTGTTCTGGACGTGCTCGCGGGTAATCGGCGCTTCTCCTGTCAGTTCCTTGGCGGTGACGTTGTGGTTCGTCATCTCCGTCGCGAGGTGTTTTGCCGCGATGGTGACCGTGGGAAGGAAATCGGCGAGAGGTCGGCTTCCTGGAACAGCGAGGTGATCCTTCATCGCCTGGGTCGACTTTCCACCAAACAGCGCGGCATCGCCTTTGGAGCGAATCCGGCCAAATCCTTTGTCGTCCACCCCGCGCTCATAGAGGTTCTTGGACAGCGCGATCTCTGATTCTTTGAGTCGCTCCCGGGCTTGGAGCCGCTCGTGGAGCCGAATGCGTTCCTCGATCAGCTCCTGCTTCCGCGTCTGCAGGGCGAAGTATGTCTGGGCAAAAGCGATCTCAGGCTTTCGAGGATCGCCATTCTGCGCGATGAGGTAGCAGGCGTAGCGGGTGAGCATGATGTCGGCCACCTTGCGCTCAGCCCCCGAGCCGATCTGGACCATTTTGTTGACGTCAACAAAATGGTTCCCGGTCGTACCGCCGGCCGCCGCACAAGCTTCCTTGGCGTCGTCGATTGCCCGTTGAAAGTTCCGCCACTCGGTGTAGCCGAGGATATCCTGGAGATCGCGGGCATACCAGAATTCCACATTGTCCTCCGCCGTCGTCTGGGCGATCCCGTCGAAACGTGAATTGAGTTGGGTGATCTGCTGTTTGTTCATCTTAGGTTTCCGTATCCGTTACGCCGCTGAGCTTCTTAACTTGCGCAAACGCAGTTTCAAGAACCCGGCCGGAAATCGATTCAATCTCCTCCGTTAGGAGAGGATCCGAATACCGCTTGCCGACTCTCAACTTTCCATCGCCGGAGATCACATAGTCAAACTCCGCAAAATCGATGAGAAACTTGACGTCGAGCTGAAAGGGTTCCGTCGATTGGCCACGGTAGCCGCGAAATTGAAAATCCATCCTGAAGCGGGGTTGGAGTTCTTCGACGGCATAGAGGAGCGCGGCTCGGACGTCTCCTCTGGCTCCCGGTTCCTCCGGCTCAAGTTTCAATCGGCACTGGAGGAACAGTGGTTCCAACTTCCGCATGCGTTCCACGATCCGGAATACAAGCGCCTCTACACCTTGATAGACGTCCGGGCGCAATGGCCGGGATCGTCGAATTACGACTTCCCCTTCCCTCGTCTGATTCCGGATGAAAATGGCCAACTCCTTCTCCAAATCGTCGGGCTCGGAAATCGATTCGCCCCTGGCGGCGCGCAGGCCAAGCCGAAGTGATGCTGCCGCCAACCGCGCCAGGTATCGCGTCATCGGCCCCAAATCCCCAGCATCGGCCAGCCCAAGGACATTCAGATATTCCGCCTTCTCCGTGGTCGGCACAATCAGCGGAAGATAGCCGTGCCGCATCAGCACATAATTCACGAGAAGCCGGGCGACGCGGCCGTTTCCGTCATCGAACGGATGGATGAGCACAAAGTCATGGTGGAGCCGGGCGGCGGTTTCCACGGGATGGAGCGAAGGGGCATGGAGCTCCCCTTGCAACCACGCCGTCAGGGCCGCCATGCGCGGCGGAGTGTCTTCCACCGAGGCGTAGGGGAAGATTTCCCCGGTGGCGGTGCGGACCACGTTCGGCGTGGTCTTGTATTGCCCTGGGATGATTTGCTTTCGGGTGGCTTGCCCATCGGCCGTCACCGCGCTCCCCCAGAACGGTTCTTTGAGGATGATGCGATTGAGATCCCGGATCTCTGCCTCCGTGATGACGCGTCCGGCGTCCGCCGCGAGGGCGCGCACGTGATCGATGGCCACGTCGTGCGCCTTCATCTCCTCGTACTCCCGCAAGGTGTGGTTCCCCGTGGTGCGATCGTGGAGGAGGAGGAGTTCCGTTTCTCCGTAAGTGAGGGTATTGCCCTCGATGTGATTGGAATGGTAATTCCACTCCAACCGCAGCTTCCTCCAAAGCCGCGCCGCGTCCTCCGTCCGGAGCGGTTGCGCGGCGGTCCATTCGGCGTGGAGGTCGGTGAGGGATTGGAGGGCGGAGGTCATGTGGTCGAATCTCCTTTCCGCCGACGCGGTTTGGCCGGCTTCCGGCCGGATTTCGCGGTGGCCTCCAATTCCGCGGCTTTGGCCACGGCCCGGGCGAAGTCCGCCTCGACCGGCGAAGGCTCGGTGTCGAGCAGATGACGAAACTTCTCATATTCCGCCTCCGCTTTGGCCTTGGCCATGTCCGCGCTGATTGTTCCCGCGTGCGTCAGGATTTCCCGGTCGCTGATTTGCAGAAACTGATCGAGCTTCTTGAGCCAATCCTTCATGTACATCGGCTTGCGATCCCGGGCCTGGAGTTCCGCGAATTCCAGGTACATGTTCACGATCCGGTTTAAGGTATCGATCTCCTCCTCGGACAAGTAGTTCTTGGCGACGGAGACGTCAGCCCGGCGTGGTTCCACTTGTCCGGCACTCCAGGTGGTGAGGCCCATGTGGGCGAGCGTGGCATCGGCACGGCGATGAATCAGCTCCGCCGCGGTGTGTCCGTGCGCCGCCCAGTGCATCTTGTTCTGCACGGTAGCGAAGAAGCGCCGGGATGCCTCCGCATCCGCCTCGTAGTCGATGCTCATGGCATAGATTTCCAAGACCTTGCGCCAGAACACCTTTTCGGAAGACCGAATGTCCCGGATGCGATCGAGGAGCTGTTCGAAGTAATTCGCCGATCGCCCCTCCTTGAATCGTTCGTCGTCCAGAACGAAGCCCTTGACCAAGAAGTCGCGGAGCTGCCGGGTGGCCCAGATGCGGAACTGGGTGCCGCGATGGGATTTGACCCGGTAGCCGACGGAGATGACGACATCGAGATTGTAGTGCTCGATTTCCCGGGTGACCTCGCGGGCTCCTTCCGTTTGAACCGTGGCAAAATTTGCCACGGTTGCGGAAGCATCGAGCTCCCCCTCGGCAAACACGTTTTTCACGTGCTTGAGGATCACGGACTTATCTCGTTGAAACAATTCGGCCATCTGCCCGGCGGAGAGCCAAACGGTTTCGCTGACGAGCCGGACATCGATCCGGGACGCCCCGTCCTCCGTTTGGTAGAAGATGATCTCGCCACCGTTCACAATCCCAACTCCTTCAAATACCCCGCCATCTTCTCGCGGACCGCGACGAGTTCCGTTTCGAGGCGGTTGATCTCTGTTTTGACCGCGTCCAGGTCGATCTCCGCCTCTTCCTCGAACGTGTCGACGTAGCGCGGAATGTTCAGGTTGAAATCGTTATCCGCGATCTCTTGGAAGGTGGCGCGGTAGGCGTACTTTTCCACGGTCTGGAACGCCTGGAAGGTGGCCACGATTTTGGCGAGATGCTCTTCCGTGAGAATGTTTTGGTTCTTGGCGTCTTTGTATTCCCGGGACGCATCAATGAAGAGGACGTCCCCGTGGGTCTTCCCTTTGTTGAAGATGAGGATGGCGGTGGGGATGCCGGTGCCAAAGAAGAGATTCGCCGGCAGCCCGATGACCGCTTCCAGGAGATTCTCCTCAATCAGCTTCTGCCGGATCCGCCCTTCCGCCGCGCCGCGGAACAAGACGCCGTGGGGCACGACGACCCCGACCTTGCCGGTGCCTTCGCGGGCGGTCTCGATCATGTGGCTGATGAAGGCGTAATCCCCTTTGGACTTGGGCGGGAGACCGCGATGGAAGCGGTGATACGGATCCGCAGTGGCCTCGTCGTAGCCCCACTTGTCCAAGGAGAACGGCATGTTCGCCACGACCACATCGAACTTCATGAGCTGGTCCTTCTCGACCAGGCGCGGATTGCGCAGGGTATCGCCCCATTCAATCCGGAAGTTGTCCATGCCGTGGAGGAACATGTTCATGCGGCAGAGCGCATGCGTGGTGCCGTTCATCTCCTGACCGAACAAGGCAAAATCCCGTTCATCGGCCTGCCGCCCCACCTTGATCAACAATGACCCGGAGCCGCTCGCGGGATCGCAGATGGTGTTCCCCTTCTTCGGCGAGAGCAGCAGCGCCAAGAGACGGGAAACCATCCCCGGAGTATAGAATTCCCCAGCCTTTTTCCCGGCATCGGACGCGAACCGTTCCAGGAGATACTCATAGACATTCCCAATGACATCCTCTTCCCCGACCACCGAGGGCCGGAGATCGAGCCGTTGATCCGCGAAGTCCTGCAAGAGGAGCTTTAAGCGCGCATTGCGATCCTTGGTTTGTCCCAGCTTGTTCTCCGAATTGAAATCGACCTCGCGGAACACGCCTTCGAGCTTTGCCTTGTTCGCTTCCTCGATCCCGGCCAGGGCGATATTCATGCGCTCGCCGATGTCCGGCTCATTGCGGAAGCCGTAGAGCGTGTAGAAGTCGCAACCCTCCGGCAGCTGAAACCGCTCCCGCGCCAATCGCCGAGCCACCCGGGCCTGATCCCCCTTGTATTCCTTGAGGTAAGCGTCCCGATGATCTCGCCAGACGTCGGTCATGTACTTCCAGAAGAGCATCACGAGGATGTAGTTCCGGTAGTTCTCGGCATCGACGACGCCCCGGAAGGTATCGCACGCGCGCCAAGCGACGTCGTTGATCTCGGATTGATTGACTTTGGGCATTGGAACGGTGGGGCAGCGGAGTGGTGGAGTGGTGGAGTGGTGGAGTGCTGGAGTGCTGGAGAGATGAGGGGAACGAGAACGCGTAGCCTGGAAACGTGTGAGGATCAGGATATCGCATGAACTGCGCTGAGCAACTGCCGTTGCAGGAGAGTCGTCCGGAGTTCGGCGAGTCGAACGCTGATCTCCCGCTCCTGAACCCCGAGATCTGCCAGCTCAACGATGATCCGCTGGCGCTCCAGGTCCGGAACCGGGACCTCGAGCTCGCCGATATCCATGCGCTGAATGGTTTGGACGAGCGTCCCCTTGCGCCGCAGCTGGAAGTGCTGAGCGGCTACATCAGTCCGGAGATACCAAGCTAGATACTCGGGCAGAATATCCGTGCTCTCCGGCCGGATCACAAAGAACTGGGCGCCAACGACCACGTTTTTGTCCGGAAGATCAAAGACATGGGCCGTGGTCCGGGTGCCGCGGTTCGGGAAGAGGATATCCCCCGGCCGCAGGTAATGATCGGGCTTCACGGCTTCTTTCGGATCAAACTCTAGCAATGACGACGCCAGCAGATCGCCGTCGTCCGATACATCGCTGATCCGGATCATCCGGCAGGTCCCGCCAGGGACGGGACGCGTCGCATCCCGCCCCCGAAAGGTGACGCCCATGCGGATGTCCGCTAGGTCGCTGATGGGTTTTACAAGGATCGACTTCATGACGGGAAGTTACCGCAAGAGCACGCTCCCACTCTTGCTTCCCCTAAACTCATATGCCGCATGTCTGCGGAATTCAAGCTTATTTTTTCTGCAAACTTCACTATCGTGAAGAGGGTCGTGCCGCAGTTTGACGCGCGCTTGAACTCCTCGCTTCCGAGTGATGGATTGAAGGAACTTTCCCTCGCCATGAACATTTCCCCATCCCGCTTTCGCCACGCCTTCGATCGCTTCCAGTCCATCCACCGGAAGGCATGCGGCTTGGAGTTGGAGAGCTTTGGGATGAGCGGAACCCCGGTGGAGGAATGGGAGGGCTACAAGAGAGACATCCCCCGCCGCGCCCGGGAGGTGATGAGCCCCAAGCGCTGGAAGCAATCGGACATCGGTTCCGGCATCATCTTGAAGAGCGTGATCCAAGCCATCGAACTGCCAGGGAACAATCTTCTGCAGTGGCAGGCACGAAAAGGTCCTGACAGCCAAACGCATCGACGGGTCATTGCCGCTCTCTCGGATTCCACCGCATGCCGGGATCTGGAGACCGTGTTCTTCGCGCTCTTCAAAAATGGCGATGCGAACCGGGCGACGTTTGGGCGACTCGTCGAACTTTGCGGCCAGCGCTACGATCTGCTCGGTTATCTCTTTTTCATTGCCGCGCCGGAGCGATTTCTGCCAATCCGGCCGGACTCGTTCGACAAGGCGCTCGAGGAATTGGGTGTGGATCTGCGAACGTCCGGTCAGGCAAGTTGGGAGAACTACCTGGCCTTCGTCAATGTCATGCAGGAAGTTCAGCGATGCCTTCACGCCGAGGGCATTGCGGACGCGAGACTGCTCGATGCGCATTCCTTCTGCTGGATTCTGGCCCGCCATCAGGACGGAGCCACAAGCGCACCGCTAGCCCTAGAACCGGCCACGATGCGTGCGTTCTCCGGCCAGCTGCGAACCGCGGAACCGGCCAAGCCGTTTACGCCTCGCGAATCCGCGGAAATCATCGACATGGCCGAGGAAGCAGAGAAGCGCCGCGCATCCGGGCAAATCGCCGAAGAAATCGCGCTAAACGCGGAGAAACAACGACTGATCGATGCCGGGCATGCCGACTTGGCGGCGTCGGTTGAAAGCGTATCCGACCGTCCCGGACTCGGATATGACATCCGGTCCGTGGAGATCGACGGCACCGAGCGATTCATCGAGGTAAAGAACGTCACCAACGGAAACCGATTCTTCCTTTCCGAGAACGAAAGGCTGCACGGCCAAAACCTGCCAAACTACTGGTTTTACTTGGTCAGCCGGACCGACTCCGGGCTTCCCCATATCACGTGCCTGAGCGCCAAGGAATTGACCGCAGCACATCTTCAGCCTACCCAGTACCTGGTGAGGTTTGACCCATGAACCGGAACACCCCACTCCGGTCCCAGGATTCCGCGCAGAGGACACCCATCTAGTCCTGAGCCTTACCCACAAGTTGGAACCTATGGTTCGCTTTAGTAATCATGGTCCACATAGGCCCAACGGGCCGGGACATGGTAGCCCAGGGCACAGCGAGGAACGAGCGACGCCCTGGGTTCTCCACCCGATTTGGGCAAAGCCCTGCAAGGGCGAGACAACGGTTGTCCCGCACCTTATCCTCCGCTGGGCTCCGGCTCTCCCAGATTGCCTTCGGCCAATGTCATTGCTGCTGCCGCAGCAGGTAGTCAGCGCGGATGCTGAACTCCCACGGCAACCCAGGCCCGGCCCGTTGGGCCTCAAATGCAAGCAAAACTTCTGGGTAAGGGTCAGCTCTAGTCCCCGCAGTTTATCTCGTGGGCTCTACCATTAGACCGAACAGGTTTGCCGCTGGTCCCGCCTCCCGCGATTGCGGCCTTCCTCACGCAGTGGTAGACTGTCTCCAGCGATGGCCTTCCACCGAAACCAGAATCCGTTTCCAGGCATGAATCCGTTCATGGAACAGCGCTGGTCCGATGCTCATCTTCGAATGATCTCCGGCTCTCTGGAGGAATTGGGAGTAACGCTTCCAGAAGCCTACAGCGCTATCGGCCAGGAACACGTCAGCGTCCAAGGCAGCGGTGCCACGGGGTATTATCCGGACGTCGCGGTGGTGGAAGAGACCTGGCGACACGGCATTCCCTCGGTGTGGACGCCGGAGGAGGCCGGGGCACTCGAGTCAGAATCGAAACTACGCAGCCCCTGGACCGGGGGCGCCAGGGCTCCGGTGCGGATGCCACGGATCGTGCGGCGAGAGCTCCCCAAAGAGCGTTGGGTGGAAATCCGTCACGACGACGGCACCCTCGTCACCGTCATCGAGATCGCCAGCCCCGCCAATCGCGGTTCCCGTCGGCTGGAATACCTCACCAAACGCGCCGATTACTTGGCCGCCGGGGTCAACGTGGTGGAGATCGATCTCCTTCGCGGCGGAAAACGGTTGCTCGACATGACCGAAGAACAGCTCCGCGCCGAGTTCGGACCAGCGGAAGAAACCTACTTCGTCTCCGCGACCCGCTCCTTCGACCCAGATCGCCTGGAAGTCTATGCCTGTCCTTTGCGCGAGCCGCTTCCCTGCATCCACATCCCCTTGCGCTATCCGGACCTTGACGTCCCCCTGGACATTCAGCTTCTGGTCAATCGGTGTTACGAAACCGGCCGCTATTGGAAGCTGGATTACGCCGCGCCCCTGGTCCCGCCCCCGAACGACGAAGACGCTCAATGGATCGCGGAGCGGCTTCGGGAGGCGGGATTGGGAGCTGACCCTTACCCGTAAGTTGGATTCAATAGGCCCGACGGGCCGGGACAAGATCGCCCAGGGCAAAGCGAGGAACGAGCGGCACCCTGGGTTTGCACCCGATCTGACCAAAGCCCTGCAAGGGCGAGATAACGGTTGTCCCGCACTTGCAGCGCGGATGCAACATTCAACGTCCACCCAGGCCTGCGGTCGCCTTCGGCTCCCTTCGACCTGGGCTATCTTATCCCGGCCCTGTGGGCCTCAAAGGGAAGCAAACCTTGTGGGTAAAAGCTCAGATTGGGAGATAGAAGCCAGCAAAGAGCGCGCGCTGAGGACCCGGCAGCCTAGCCCGCATTTCGGTCCGTAATATATTAGAAGCTTGACTTAAAAGGTTTCCGAAACATATTCGATTGTATGGCGATCGATGCTCTTCCTCAGGCTTCCGCTTTGACACCAGCTCAGAGGCAATTGGTGGAAATGGCGCGCGGCATGTTTGAATGTCGCGGAGACATCGTTCGGTTGAGCAAGGCGCTTCCGCACTCTGCGGAGGAACTTGACGGGCTATTGGCCGCCTTGATCCGCCAGCAGGATCTTCATCCGTTCAGTTTGCTGTGGATGGCGGCTTTGGTGGCCGGGCGCGAAGTGGACGGGAGACACGTTGGGGCGGCGCTAAAGCTGTGTCCCAACGCGCGGATCATGCTCCCCGCCCGATCGCAATTCACCGGAGATCCGGCGGCCTGCATGCTTGAGGCGATGCGGGAAGACTGCTTGGATCCAGGATCGCGGACCGTAGGGATGCTCTTCGTGGTCTTGTGGTGGCAGGAGAATCGTTCCGAACCGCTCCCGGAAACGGCGATTGGTGAGCTGCGCAAGCTGGCACGGATTCCGTTGAAGAAGTGGAGAGAGCACGAGATTCACTTCGCCCTGTTCCACATCCTGCTGACCTTGGTGGACGATGCCAGCGTCAAGCAAATCCTCGACAGTCAGAAGTTCCGCGTCGATCCCCATATTCAGGAAAGCGGCAGGCGCCGGCTCAGGGAAATTCGCCGGGTGACCCCTTTGGAGTGGGTGCGAGAGTTGAAGCCCGCTGGATCTGGTTTGAAACGGGAGTCGCCCAAACAGGGACGCAATGGCCTTTGTCTGTGCGGATCTGGGAGAAAATACAAACGATGCTGCGAGGGAAAGCAACCTGCCGCCCCGGAGACCGTCGCGGACGCCGCCAGCTCCCCGATGGCTAGGTTCCCGCAGCCATCTCTGGAAGCCGTGAGCGCAAAGGGATTCACCGGCAACGGCTCGCGGGCGACTGGCGATTGCTCTTCGAAGTGGATGGCACCGAACTCCGGGTGCTCGATTTGATTCACCGCCGGGACCTCGTCTCGTGGGCGAGGGCGCGATCTTAATTCAGACCGAGGCAACGGTTTCCTGCGACCAAACGCGGTGGAACCACTGGAACGCCGGGGATTCGCGCCCTGTGCGCCTACGCAACCACCTTCGGGGTAGGAGCAGTGGGTTGTTCAGCAACCCACGATTTTGCGAACCCTGGGCTGGGGTGCGCAAGCCCTTCCGGGTTAGGCAAGCGCGTGGTCGTGCTCGGAATTGGGATCGATTCCGAATACGAGCACCGCTTCGCTGAGCACGAGCACGAGCACGAGCACGAGCACGAGCACTCGGCTGAAGCCCGATGGGCTTCTGAATTCAAGCTCAGGGTTCAATGGAACCCTTGGACACGATCCGCGCCCCCGGATCTCAACCCTCTTTCCGCTGCCGTGGCAACTCCCCTCCCCATCGCAGCTGAGATCGGATCCAACGACAAAACCGACCACCTAAGAATAAAGTTTCTTAAGTACTAATATTTCTATTTACTTAGCAATTCTAATGAGTATAGTTCTTTCGTCTTTCAGCGGGAGCTGCTGAGGCAATGCACGGAGTCATTCAGTAACTTAGCTATCGATATACCAATGGAGAAAAAGCAATACGAACAGATGAACGCCGCGGACAACACCTTGGTCGTTCTGGAGAAGAATACCGCGATCACCGGGACGGTTCCGGCGATCGGTGATGTGGCTCGTGACATCCGGGAACGGATGAAGCTGGTCGGGACCTATGTGGAAGAACAAGAGCGGAATCAGAAGGGTCTGACCGAGCTGAAGAACACGGCGCGCACCAATTTGGTGAATGTCACGCTCACGGTTTGCGGGCAATTGAAGTCTTTCGGGAAGCGCTCGGGCAATGCCGATGTGCGGGAGCGGGCTTCCGAGCCGCGTTCGGCTTGGCTGAAGGTTCCGCAAAGCAAGCTGGGCGAGCGGGCCAAGGCGATTTTGGAATTGGCGCGGGAACATCGCACGGCATTGACTGCCTTCGGAATGACCGATGCGCTGCTCGCCAAGATGGAAACGGAGATCGCGGCGTTCGCGTCGGTGCTCCTCGTGCCGCGTGAGGTGATCAACCGCCGCAAAACCCTCACCGGCTTGGTCGCCAGCGAAATGAAGGAAGTTTGCGCGGTGTTGCGTGAAGAACTGGATCCGCTGATGCGCCAGTTCGAAGCCACTCATCCGCAGTTTTATGCGAACTATCACAACGCGCGGGCATTGGTGGATCTTCCGGTGATTCCGCGGGCGCGCCGGCAGGCTTCGCGTCAGGCGGCTGATGCCAAAAAGGCATCTAAGGCCAACGCAAAGGCGAATCGCCAAGGGACGGCTGGCGTCAACGTCGCTGAACTCAGTAGCTGATTGGCGGCTTGCCCAGTCCTGCTCCTTGAGCGGGCACGACCTGGGCAGGCTGGCTTTGCCCCGCGCTGCGGTTAGCGAGATCCGGACGTCGGCATCTCAAGCCTCCGCCGCAACGTCCAATAGGATTCCATCGATCCCGAGGTCGCGGCCGAGATCGACACAGTCCGCGACGTCCCGGGCATAGAAACCCGTTTCATCGTCACCTCACCGGAAGTTTTGGACTTCGTGCCGTTTTGATGTCTCGGTGAGAGGCGCGGGCGCGCGGCGCCAATGAAGCTCAAGCTGAACCTCAACCTCAAGTTTGGCATCCAGGAGAAGGCCGGCCTGCTCGTCATGGCCGTTGCCGTCTTTGTGGCCGTCGGTACCGCCCTCTTCCTCCAACAAATCGCCGCGCGCACCGTCGAGAACCACGAACTTGTCGATCTCACCGACGAATCCGCCCTGCGCGGCTGGTCGATCATCGATCAATCCGCCACGCTTCGTGAAGAAGCCGGCAAGTTGGCGGCTGATCGGGAGATCCAAGAGGCGGTCTACGGAGGCGATTTCCCGACCATTTTGGTCCGCGGGGAGCAGACCTGCCCGCTCTGGAAAGAATATCTCGCCGTGGAAATCCTGAATTCCACCGGTGATCCCGCTGGGCCCGCCGTCATCAGCCGGATTCGCGGGCTCGACAACTCCGAACAGCTCGACCTTCTCAAGCTCGCCGATTTCGAGACGCGCAGCATTCCGCTGGTGTCCAACCTCGTCCGCGCCCAAGCGGAGGTGCGCGAGGAAGCGGCGCGGGACGGCGACCTTACGGACCCGGTTTGGCGCAACGAATGGATGACGGTTTTCTGGGTCTGCGTCCGCGTCCAGCCGCCCGTCTCCTGGACCGGCGAAGCGCGCTACCTTACCATCGCCTACCGCCTGGAGCAGTTTTACTCCCCGCGGCATCTCTTCTTCCTTGTCGATATCGACGCCCCTGGTCAGCCCTTCATCATGCACCCGGACATGTCCATTTCCCGGGGTTTTGGGCGGGACGGACTTTTCAAGCGCGACCTTCGCAAGGAAGTCGATGAGCTGCGCAAGACCACCGTATTGACTCCGGATGCCCGGATGGATACGCTAGGTTTGCTCGAAGCCGAGGCGTTGCGCGAACCCTATTTTTTCCGTGAAGGCCGTCCGTCGCCCGAATTGCGGGAAGCCTTGCTCGCCAAGCGAGAGGCGGATCCCGAGGGCGATGCCGCCTATTTCAAAGCCCTCACGAAACGCTTCCGTGGGATGAGCTGGCAACTCGGAGGTCTCGCCAGCAACGTCAGCGATGTCCGGCTCCTGGCGCCCAACAAAGAAGCGTTTGAGGGAACCAAGACGGGCGAGCCCAACTTCGTCCGCATGCTGGAGAAAGAAATTCTCAAATACGCCGGCCTGCCCGCCAACCACGACGCGTTTGAATGGAAGAAGCTTTTGCGCTGCGAGCACTGTCATATTTCCTGTATCGATCTCCACCTGCGCACTGGCCAGGCCCAACGGCGCTATCTCCTGATGTATGCGGCCTTCCAGGAGGAGTTCACGGGTGCCATCCGATACGAAATCCGCTCCAAGCTGCTGTCCTGGGTCATCCTCCTCGGCGCGGCGGCGCTCCTCGTGGCTACGGCGGCCGCGATGAGCATCGTCCAACCCATTCGCGGCATGACCGCCACCGCTCATCACATCTTGGCGGATGAAGGTGGCGCCTTGCACGAACGCCTAGCCGAACTAGTGTCCACCCTCCCCCTCCACCGCGAAGACGAGATCGGCGACGTGGGCCGCGCCTCGAAACGACTGTTCGAAGAAATCATCTCCGCCCAGGAGCAACTCGAAAAGCGGGTGGAGGAACGCACCGCGGAACTCCGCGCAGCCAATCTCCAACTCGAAGGCTTGGCCAAGGAGAAGGACGCATTCCTCGCGAACGTCAGCCACGAGCTGCGGACCCCGCTTACGGCGGTATCCGGCTTTCTCCAACTCCTCCAGCGCAAGCTGCAACGCGATCAGCCGCTCGGGGAGAAGGAGAAGGATTACGTGGCCAAATCCCTGGCCGCCGCCGCTCACTTGGAGACCCTGATCGACGACATTCTCGATTTTCAAAAGATCATCATGGGCGGCATCACCGCCGAGCCGGAGACCTTCAAAGCCGGAGAGTTCCTCCTCGAACTCCGCGAAAGCCTCCAATTCCAGGCCCGCAAGAACAACAACACCCTCGACTTCTCCTGGGATCACCGCCTCGTCGATCTCCACACGGATCGCCATCGCCTCCGCCAGGTGCTGACCAATCTCATTTCCAATGCCTGCAAATTCACCAAAGAAGGCGTCGTCCGCCTGGAGGCCAAGCGCTTTAAGAAGGACGATGCTCTTTGGGTCCGCTTCCGCGTCATCGATTCCGGCCGCGGCATGAACGAGGAAGAGCAAGCGCGCCTCTTCACCCGTTTTTACACCAACAAAAAGATGAACCAATCCGGCACCGGCCTCGGCCTTGTGATCTCCGAGGGATTGGGCCGTCTTCTCGGCGGGCGAGTCTTCCTGGAATCCAGCGTGCCCGGCAAGGGCTCCACTTTCACTGTCGAGATTCCCCTGGAACTCAAGCCCGCCGCGCCGACACTGCCAGCCTGATCAGCTCATGCCCAAAATCCTCATCGCCGAAGACGACCGGAACAACATCGAGATCCTCAGCGATTTGCTGGCCGACGAGGGTTACGCCCTGGTGATCGCCACCACCCGCGAGGACGCGATCAACCTCGCGCAATCCGAACAACCGGACCTCATCCTCATGGACGTGCAGATGCCGGATTCCCAGGCGTCCGATGTCCTCAACCGCGAAGCCGGCCTGGAAGCAACCAGCGCGATTAAGGGGAACAACGCCACCCGCCACATCCCGGTGATTGCCCTCACCGCCCACAACATGCTGCATCAGAAAGAGCGGATCCTCGCAGCTGGATGTGATGGGTTGCAGGCCAAGCCCTACGACTTCGCCGCCCTGCTCGACACCATCGAAGGCCACCTTCACAAGCCCTCCTAAACGCCGTGAGCGCTCCAACCCCAAAGGATCTTTTGCTCGACCATCTCGGCAGCCTCCAAGCGCAGTTGCAGGCCCTGGAATGCGGACTCAACGCCTGCCCCGCAACGCCTGACGAACGCGTCGTCCGCTACATCGCCCGGATGAAGGAGGCCGTTGCCGAGAATATCCGTTTTGCCGCCGCCGAACTCGCCCACGAGGGCTGGTGCGCTGCCGGGGAGTTCGACGAGGCCACGATCCGCGCGGTGCGTCACGATGCCCGGAATCATCTCAATCACCTGAGCGGGCCCGCGCAAATGCTGCTCCGCTATCTTCCGGAAGAGCCGTGGTCCTCCTCCACCAATCGGATGCGGGATACCCTGGACGCCTGCTTGGAACTTGTCGATGCCTACGGCTCCGGCACCGGGCAGGGCTTCCTCGGCGTCCTCGGCCGGGGCGAGACTTCCCCTACCCCTTTGCACCTGGCGCCAGATACAACATCCGCCTCCATCGTGGTAGCCGATGATGATCCCCTGAACCGCGAGAGCCTGACGGATGTTCTCACGCAGATGGGCTACCAAGTTACCGGCGTCGAAGACGGCGAAGCCGCGCTCCACGCCATCGCCACTGGAGACCACGATTTGCTCCTCCTCGATCTCGAAATGCCGAAGTTTTCCGGCTTTGAAGTTCTCGAACAACTCGCCCGCAATGGGCACCTGCAACACACGCCCGTCCTCGTGGTCACCGGACAGCGGCTCGTCGATGCCGCCGTGCGCTGCATCGCCCTGGGCGCGGACGATTTCATTCCCAAACCGTTTCACGTCGATCTCCTGGCAGCGCGGGTGAAGTCTTCCCTGGAACGCAAGCGCCTGCGGCAGAAGGAATTTGAACAGTTCTTCCCCGCCGACCTCGCCCGCGAGTTCGCCCGGCACCCAGACCTGCGCAACATGGATGGACGCGCCGTTGATGTCAGCGTGCTCTTCTGTGACATTCGCGGCTTCAGCACCGTCAGCGAAAAGGCAGGCCCGGAAGTTACCGTCCGTTGGCTCCGCGCCATCATGAACCGTCTCTCCAACCTGGTGATTGAGCACGACGGCGTGTTGGTGGATTACGCCGGGGATGAGCTCTTCGCCATGTGGGGCGCCCCGCGTGAGTGCCTTGATCACGCCGACCGAGCCTGCAACGCCGCGTTGGGTATGCTCGCCCTGGTGGACGATCTGAACGAGGAATGGCAGTCCACCGTCGGGTTTCAGACGGATTTCGGGATTGGCGTCAATTCCGGCCGCGCCCTGGTGGGCAACATCGGCACGGACCGGAAATTCAAATACGGGCCGCTTGGGAACACCGTAAACCTCGGCAGCCGCGTCCAGGGAGCCACCAAGTACTTGCGCACCCGCCTCCTCATCACGGGAGAAACCCGACGCCGCCTCTCGCCCGCCTGGGATCCCACTTCCCTGCGCAAAATCTGCCACGTGAAAGTGCAGAACATCGCCGCGCCGATCGAGCTCTACCAGCTCACCTCTCAATGCGGCCCGCAGTGGGACGTGCTGCGCACACTCTACGAGAAAGCGATTCACGCGTTCGAAGCCGGAAACCTCGCCGAGTCCGACCTCGCCATGGGCGAACTCTTCCAGCACTTCCCGGACGACGGCCCCGGCCGCCTCCTCAACCTGCGGGTCGCCGAAGCCATGCTCGCTCCCGAGGAGCCGTTGGACTTCGTCTGGACCTTGCCCGGGAAGTAACCGGTGGCGCCTCTCCACTCTGCCTCAGATTGGGAACAGCCTTCCTCGAGGCCCTCCTGCCGTGGTTTCAGGATTGATGCTTGTCATTCGAACGATCATGACTTAGCCACGACTCATGGAACGAACGATACTGTTTTGGGGCCTTATCTTAACCATGCATGGCGCCGCTCTGGCCGACCCAGGGAACATCCTGACCGACGCGGAGAAAGCCGAAGGCTGGACTCTACTGTTTGACGGCAAAGATCTTACCCAGTGGCGCAACTACCGGCAGGAAGGGGAGGTGAACGAAAAGTGGAAGGTCACCGACGGCAGCTTCACACTCACCGAGAAGGGCGGAGGCGACATCATCACGAAAAACCAGTATGCAGCATTCGAGCTCAAGCTGGATTATCTGATTTCCAAAGGCGGGAATAGCGGACTTATGTTTCACGTCGGCGAGGGTGAGAAAACTCCTTGGATGACGGGCCCGGAAGTCCAGATTCAAGACAACGTGGATGGTCACGATCCGCAAAAGGCGGGGTGGCTATACCAGCTTTATGCGCCGACGGTCGATACGACCAAGCCGGCCGGTGAATGGAACACTCTTCACATCATTATCACTCCGGAAAAATGCATCCACCTCATGAACGGCACCAAGTATGTGGAGTACGTCAAGGGCTCCGCGGATTGGGATGCCAAAGTCGCCGCAAGCAAGTTTTCCAAATTCCCCCAATTCGGGAAACTAGCCAAGGGCCACATCTGCCTTCAGGATCACGGAAACGTAGTTTCGTTCCGGAATGTAAAAGTGAAGGTTTTGGATTGAGGAGAAAGAGGCACAACTGCCCGGCAAGCGACGCCAGCGGTGGCCAAAGGAACCTGGATGCGCCTCCCGCTTAAGCTGGGTCGGCCGCCGGGTTTTCCTACACCAGCAGCCGGTCGACTACCTTGGCGCCCTGGCTGTCGGTGAGGCTGGCGGCGAGACCATTGCGCTTGAAGGTGAGCTTGGTGTGGTCCAGGCCGAAGACGTGGAGGAGCGTGGCGTGGTAATCGTAGTGCTTCACTTCATCGACGACGGCTTTGTGGCCGAACTCGTCGGTTTCGCCGTGGACGTAGCCTTTCTTGAAACCGCCGCCGGCGAGCCACATGCTGAAGCCGTAGGTGTTGTGGTCGCGGCCCCACTTTTCGTAGCCTGCGTCGTTCTGGAGGACGGGGAGGCGTCCCATTTCGCCGCCCCAATGGACGACGGTGGAGTCGAGCAGACCTCGTTGTTTCAGGTCGAGCACGAGAGCAGCGCTGGGTTGATCGGTGGCGGCGCAGAGTTTGGGGAGGGCGGAGACGAGGGAGCCGTGTTGGTCCCAGCTTTGCCCGGCGTTGAGGACTTGGACGTAGCGCACGCCGCGTTCGATGAGGCGACGGGCGATGATGCAGCGGGTGGCGTAGTCTTTGGTGACGGGGTGATCGACACCGTAGAGCTTTTTGATGTGCTCGGGCTCGTTGGAGATATCGAGCGCCTCCTTAGCGGCGGTCTGCATTTTGGCGGCGAGTTCGTAGCTGGCGATGCGAGCCTGGAGATCGTGCTCGCCAGGATGGGCCAGGGCGTGCTCCTCGTTGAAGGCTTTTAGGAGGGCGAGTTGGCGAGCTTGGGGGGCGCCGGCGAGGGAGGCCGGGGGATCGAGGTTGAGGATGCGCGGTTCGGTGGGGCGGACGAGGGTGCCTTGGAAGAGGGCGGGGAGCCAGCCGTTCGTGAAGTGCTCACCGCTGAAGGTGGGCAGGCCGCCGGGATGGGAGAGGACCATGTAAGCGGGCAATTCGTCGGTTTCGCTGCCGAGGCCGTAGGTGAGCCAGGAGCCGAGGGCGGGGCGGCCGGCGGTGACGCGGCCGGCGTTGATGGCGTAGAGTCCCTGGGCGTGATTGCTGACGC
This sequence comes from Akkermansia muciniphila, assembly GCA_945883495.1. Taxonomy (GTDB): domain Bacteria; phylum Verrucomicrobiota; class Verrucomicrobiia; order Verrucomicrobiales; family DEV007; genus V1-115. The sequence continues at coordinate 5,462 of CAMCXS010000009.1, read as the reverse complement.
CGGACGCCATCGAGCGGATTAGGGTAATCTCGTCGGCGACTTGGCCCAGATTGGGCAAGAGTTCGCTGAGCTCCATGCCGCATTGCCCTCGTTTGTGGAACTGCCACGGGGAGCCGAAACACTTGGAGGACGCCTGAGCCAAGTTGTCATATTTGATCTCGCCGGGGAACGGTTTGCCGTGATACTTGGAAAGCATCGGCTTGGGATCGAAAAGATCCATTTGGGACGGCCCGCCCATCATGAAGAGGGAGATCATGGCCTTGGCCCGGGGCTCGAAGTGAGTTTTCTTGGGCGTCAGATCATAGCGGATCTCGCCGGTGAAGCTTTCCGGCTTGAGCGGGGCGGCGAGGAGCCGGTCCCGTTGCAGGAGCGACGCGAGAGCCAGCGTTCCAATGCCGAAACCGTTGGCCTGGAGAAAGTGGCGGCGGGAACAGAAGCGGGACGGGATCATTGGATGTAGAGGAAACGGTTGGAGCTGCAAAGCACCTGGCAGAGGCTGGCCATGGCCTCTTGCGGTGGATTCGGCACGACGCCTTTCGGATGCTGGATGTCGTGGTGATACTGGGTCAGGGCCACGGTCTGCGCTTCGAGATAGGCGAGAGATTGGGCGACCTCGCCCTCGGTGGCGGGGGTGCCGTAAACGATGTTCCAGAGTCGCTCGACCTGCTTCGTCCGATCGCCCGGCGCCTGCTTTTCGACGTGATCGGCCAAGCGGCGGGCGCAATCGAGCACGAAGGTGTCGTTCATGAGGAGAAGCGATTGCGGCGCCACGGTGGTTTGGGAGCGCATCTCGCAGTTCGGCTGCATCACCGGGGCGTCGAAGGTATCGAGCACGGTGAGCGGCTTGGTGCGGCGCATCTGGATGTAAATGGAGCGGCGGAAATCGGCTTCGCCGGCTGGATCGACCTTGTTCAAGGTGATGGTGCCCTTGTCGATGCCAGTGATGATCCGTCCCTCGGGATCGCGGCCGATGCCGCTGGGCGGGCCGTAGCTGGTGCGGACCAGGGTACCGGTCATGGCGAGCATGGAATCGCGCAGGGATTCGGCATCCATGCGGCGGAGTTGAAAGCGGCCGTAGAGGCGGTTTTCGGGATCGGCTTGCAGAGAGGCCTCGTTCACGGACGACTGGCGATAGGCCGCGCTGAGGACGATGAGGCGGTGCAGGGACTTTAGTTTCCAGCCGCCCTTGACGAACTCATCCGCGAGGTAATCGAGCAATTCGGGATGGGAGGGAAGCTCGCCCTGGCGGCCGAAATCGCCCGGCGTATTGACCAAGCCGCGGCCCATGTGATGCATCCAGAAGCGGTTTACGAGGACGCGTGCGGTGAGCGGGTGCTGGCCGCTGGTGAGCCAACGAGCGTAGGCGAGACGGCGGCCGGAGGATCCGCTGCTCACGGGCACAGCTTGAAAGGGCTCGATCATGGGGTTGGCGAGAATGCCGAGTTCGCCAGGAGCTACGGTTTGTTTGGGTTGGTCGTGATCCCCGCGGTGGAACAATTTGGAGGCCGGGACCTGACCTTTGACCTCGGTGAGAGCCATGACGAAGCCTTCGGGAGGTTTCGTGGCGCGCAGCTTGGTGGCCTCGGCCATCTTGGCATTGACGATGTCCTGCTTCTTCTTGTCGTACAGCTCCAGCGAATAGGTGGCGAGCGCGGAAGGATACTTCTTGATGAGCGCCTTCTGCTCCGGAGTCTGTTTCGCCACCGGGGTATCCCGGGCCACGCGGAAGGCGGCTTGTTCGGCTTCGGGGACTTTCTTGATCTCCACCTCGAAGATTTCGTCGAGGAACTTCTTCGACAGGACGCGGGCCTCGGCTTCGATCTCCTTGGCCTTAGCCTCGATCTCGGCGGCCTTGGCGCGTTCCTCGGGGGTATAGAGGGAGTAGAGGCGGGTGTTCGGCGGGCGCCAGTTCTCCCAATTGTAGGCGGGATCGAAGATGGCCCGGAGGCGGTAGTAATCGGTCTGTGTGATCGGATCGTAGCGATGGTCGTGGCACTGGGCACAGGAAAGCGTCAGGCCAAGGACCGATGAGCCGAGGATTTTCATCTGCTCGGCGATGACGTTGTTTTTCGCGAGCTTCGGGTCATCGACAGTGTCACCGGTGCCATCGGGCGCCATGCGGAGAAAGGCGGTGGCCAGGAGCTGGTCGGTGCGCTTCGGATCGAGCACGGCTTGTTGGTAATCGGCGTGGGTGGCGGCGGCAAGTTCATCTCCGGCGAGTTGTTCTTGGAGGAACTGATCCCAAGGCTTGTCTTCGTTGAGAGAGCGAATCACGTAATCGCGGTAGCGCCAGGCGTGGGGGCGAACGCTGTCAGCCTCGGTGTATCCGTTGGAGTCCGCGTAACCGGCGACGTCGAGCCAGTGACGGGCCCATCGCTCGCCGTAGGCTGGGGAGGCGAGGAGCCGGTCTACGAGGCGGGTATAGGCTGGGGACGGATCCGTCCGATCTGACAGATTCGACTGATCCGTCAAGAAGGCCTCGACTTCCTCGGGCGTCGGGAGCAGGCCGGTGAGGTCCAGGGTCACCCGGCGGATGAGGGTGCGGGGATCTGCCTCTGGGGCCATCTGGAGCCCCGCTTCCGCGAGTTTGGTGGAGACGAAAGCGTCGATGGGATTTTTGCCTCCGCCTGCTGGCACGGTGGGCCGCTGGACGGGTTGGAAGGCCCAATATTCCCGGTCCTCATCGAGAATCACGGGCCCAGGCGCGAGGGTGACTGGTTCGGGTTTCGCGGTTTTGGCGCCTTGTTCGATCCATCGCTCAATGACCGCAAGCTGCGCCTTGGTGAGCGGTTTGCCTTTCTCCGGCATTTCGCCGCTACGGACGACCTCTACGAGCTTGCTTTGGGCTGGCTGGCCAGGGACGACGATCTCGTCCATGAAACGGCGCAGCCGAAGATCGACGCCTCCTTCAGGCTTCTCTTCTTCCCCGTGGCAGTGGGTACAATGCGCCTTCACGATGGGGCGGACGTCTTTCTCAAACGTGAGGACGGGCTCCGCGGCGGAGACGGCGAGTGGCAGGAAGAGCAGGGCGACGGACTTCATCGGGATTTTGGAGCCTTGGTGCATACACCGCTCCCGAGGCCCGATTCTTTTGGCGAGGGTTGCAGGAAATGAATCCAGCACCGGCCCGGATCGGCCGCTGAATCGACAAACGTGCTGTATTGCTTCCGCGAGCGCGGCCTTTTGGCGAAGTCCCCAAGGGCCACTGATGCGGTGCGCGGAGAACCGGAGCGGATTAAAGCAAACCACTATCCGCCAGCCATTCGCGGAACCGTTCCACCCACTTAGCGGCTGGGGTCGTAGCTCCTGGACGGTAGCCAAAGCCGTGCCCAGCATTCGCATAGATATGCAGCTCGGCCTTCACGCCGACCTTTTTGTAGTTTAAGTAGACCGTGGCCATGCCTTCGGCGATGTCGGCCCGGTCACTGTAGCCGCAGGCGATGAAGACTGGGGACATCCCGGGTTTGGCGACGAAGGTTCCGGATTTCCCAGGATAGATCAGCGCGTGAAAGTCTGGCCGGCTGGGAAGTCGATCGATTGGGTCCTTGGCCTCGGGATCGCCCGGGCAAGGGTCCATGGCTGCGTAGGCGGCGAGTTCTCCTCCGGCGGAGAAGCCGAGGATGCCGATCCGGTCCGGCTTGAGGCCCCACTCGGCCGCCCGGGAACGCACGAGGCGCAGGGCACGATGGGTGTCGTCCATGGCGTGGCCTTCCAGACTGTAGTTCGAGCCTTCTTCCCGGCTGAGACGATACTTTAACAGGAACGCGGCGATCCCCTGCTCACGGAACCATTCGCAGAGGGCGTATCCTTCGTGACCGACGCAGAGTTTGGCGTGGCCGCCTCCTGGGCAGACGATCACCGAGGTGCCTGTGGCTTTCCCCGGTTCCGGCAGGTAGGGGGTGATCGACGGATCGTGAACGTTGGTGATGTTCGTGCCTTCGATTTGTTCTGGCTCATCCTGTCGGGCTTCGGACCCGGGAGCCCCTTCGGGCCAGAGCGGGAGCGGAGCGGGCTCGGCTTGAACCTGGGGGAGCGCGAGAGCGGCCAGAACCACCAAAAGGACGAAGGGCGACGAGTGCATAAACTAGTGCCACTTTGGATGAGTGGAAGACTGGTTGTCGAACGGGAAAGTCGATTCGGATGATCCCCGTTGCCGCTGGCGGGATTTTGCGGAAAGCTGCTGCGGACTGTGACTCCGCAACCGCTACGTCGAACTCCGTGGTTTCAAGCCCCCCTTTGGATGGCGGCAGAGTCATGCCAAGCCCTCGAGGAGGCTGGGACGAACGCGTTCCGGCTGGCCTCGGGCTCCGAAGGTTGGGTGGAACGGCTTGGCGGCGACGTGCTGATTTCCTACAAAAGCGAGGCTGCCTTGGAGGAGCTCCTCTCCGGTTTGACCCGGCAGGGCGAGAAGATTGGCTGGATGCCGGGGCGGATTTTTACCCGGTTCTTGCCGCTGAAGAACGCTGAGCGGATTCCGGCCGTCCTCCACAGCGGTGACGCTTCCTTGCCGCTGACCTGGGTGGTGACCGAAGCCGGAGTGTGCTACGAAATCGATATGGCAGCCGGCTACAGCCATGGTCTGTTCTTGGATCAACGGTTGAACCGGGCCAAGCTGCGGGCTTTGCAACCTCGCCGCGTGTTGAACACATTTGCCTATACATGCAGTTTCAGCGTCGTGGCCGCGTTGGCGGGCGCAGAAACCTTGAGCGTGGATTTGTCCCGCAAATCCCTGGATCGCGGCCGTCGCAATCTGAGACGCAACGCCTTGGACGAAAGCGGACATCGGTTTCTGGCGGAAGACGCTCTGGAGCTGTTGCCGCGACTCGACGCGGTCAACGAGCGGTTCGATGCCATCATCCTGGATCCCCCTACCTTTTCCCGGGGGGCAAACGGACGTCGTTGGCAGGTGGAAGATCACTTCGAGGACTTGCTCAACGCCGCACTGGAAGTTGCGATGCCGAGCTGCGCGATTCTGCTGTCCACGAATTGCAAAGCGCTCGATCCAGGAGCGTTGGAACGAAGGGCGAGGGCCTGCGCGAAAGGAAAACGGCGGGCCGCCACCTATCTTCAGCTTGGATTGCCGGTGGACTTTCCGCCGGGTCATGGATCGAGCACGCTTTGGATGATGCTGCGGTAGCGCTGTTTCGCGGCGGGGGGATTCCGCCGCGCGCGAATTGCATTGCGATATCGCCGGGAGAAGCGACGTGTTCCCGGTCTCAAATCATGAATCGGATCGCCCGACTGTGCCTCTTTCTGCTCTGGCCGCTGTCCAGCTGGGCCGCGCCCGCTCCTGGACATGTCTTCGTCATCAGCATCGACGGGGCGAAACCGTCCGTGGTGGCTGAGAGCGAGATGCCGACTTTGAAACGGCTCGCGGCGGAAGGAGCGGTGACCTGGGCGGCGAGCACCATTTTTCCTTCGCTAACGCTGCCCGCGCACACCTCGATGCTCACGGGGGTGGG
>CAMCXS010000008.1 GCA_945883495.1 Akkermansia muciniphila | reverse complement strand
GAGCCGGATGAGCGAGGTATTCCCCAATATAGGGAACTTCGATGCTGACATCGGCTTCATGAATGCTTGAGACCTACCCGGCCGAGTGAAGGGGACTTGGAGGAGCGCAGCGTTGAGCGTTTCGGTGGCGGTGGTCATCGTTGTCGCCTTCGCTGTGATTTGGTCGAGGTCCGAGGGGCAAGGACCGCTTGGATCATTTCTTCGCAAAGGCGCTCGGATGCCATCTCCTTCGCTGAGCCCGGATGATCCGGTCTTGAAAGTGCCTGTGCCGGTTCCCGATCCCTTGGCCGGGCTTGCTCCATCCCCCTTGAATGAATTCCTGAAGCCGGGCATCACGCCGCTCGAACAGACGGAAATTATTGGACAACTGCTCCTCGATTACTGGAGCAATTTGCGCACGATCCCGGCCGGCACCTGGGAGGAAACCTGCTCCGCTTTGGCTGGAGGCAACGAGAAAGGAATCGTCTTCGTTGACCGCAATCACCCGGCACTCGCCCGTGATGCCTTCCGTCCGAGACCTGAGGCTCCTGGGATTCACATCCACGTGATTTCCGCCAGCGGCGGCGCCTTTCAACTCATCTATGACGGACCCGACCAGCGGCCATTTACGGGCGATGACTTGATCCGTAATTTTCCCGCTGATTTGCAATATTGATGAGCGACAAGCGAGGCAGGCTACGCTGGGCTGCGTGCGAGTGACGCGCTGTAGGCGCCGTCGAAACCATCCGTCCAAGGTTGAACCCTTGATTGAGACACCAAGTAGAAGTCCGGATGGGCCGCCAGGAATGCTTCAATGACCTGCTCATTCTCGTCCCGGTCCAGGCTGCACGTGCTGTAAACGATGCGACCTTGCGGGGCGAGATAGTTCGAAAGCCGGTCCAACAGAGCCGTCTGAGTGGCTTGAAGCTGGGAGAACTCCTCTGGTTGCAATCTCCAAGGGACGTCAATGCGACGCCGGATGACTCCCGTGTTGCTGCACGGCGCATCCAGGAGGATGCGGTCGAACTTCTCGTCAGCCAGGCTTGGAGGGGCTGGGGCCAGCCAGTCCTGAAGAGCGAGTTCAATCTTGGACTCGCATCGGAGACGGCGCATGTTCTCCCTCAGCTGGGATAGGCGCTCTGGACTTTGGTCCGTGGCGACGAGGCGGTCCGGAGGCCCAGCTTGGAGGATCGCTAGAGTTTTGCCGCCTGGCGCGGCACAAGCGTCGAGTATGCTTGAAGTTGATTCGACTTCGAGGCGATCCACTGCGCTTTGGGTCGAGGGATCCTGCGCGTAAGCCCAACCCTCTTCAAGCCATTGCCGTGGAAGGGGGCCTTCCGCGCGCACGAACGCTGGAAAGCCAGGGACGGGACTGGTCTGCGCGGCCGAATGATCGAGCATCGTGCCAGGAGGCGGGTTTAAGCGTAGATACACCGGGGCTGGCTCCTGATTCCATTGTGCGAGGTGGAGGCTTGCTTCCAGTCCATGTTGCCCAACCCATCGGTTCCACAGAAAGGCAGGAACGGACCAACGGACGTCAGGCGGCAGGCTGGGCCAAGCCGCACGGATTTCGTCGGCCTCCCGGTCGGCTCGGCGAAGCACCGCGTTAACCAGCCCCTTGGCGCGTCCAGCGAGGGCCACCGTTTCGCTGACCACGGCGTGCGGTGCCCCCTGGAGAAGAAGGAGCTCCGCCAAACCCATTCGGAGCAACCGGCGGGTGAGTGCGTCGGGCCGATCCCGGACGAGCGACATGATGATGTGATCCAGGAGACGCTGGTTCCGGATCACGGCGTAGACGATTCGTTGCAGTGCGGCTCGGTCGCGAGGCTCAAGGCGCTGCCGGGAGGCCGTCTGATCGACCAGATCCGCGGCAAACGCGTCTGTCTTCTCCCAATCACGAAGAAGGAGGGAGGAAGATCGACGCAGGGCGAAGGCCATGGTGGCTCAGCTGATCTGGGCTGGGGCTGAGGCGGGTCACCGATGTGGCGCCAACATTCGAATGGGCCTTCTCGAATGACAACGATGACTTAGAAGCCGCCGAACCGGTTCGAGGTCGGGTTCAGAAGATCAGTGGGAGTTCCGACGCGGGGAAATGCCTTAAGGGTGAGGCTAAAGACAAGGCCGAACTCCTCGTTGCCCAGGTTGTCACGGATTTGTGCGCCGAGGGCTGCGGTCCAACTCGAGAGATCCCGGTGAATGGTGTATTGTTGCAAGCGCAAGGAGTCGGTCTCTGCTTCGTAGAAGTGTGCTGTTCCCACTCCCCAGTTGTCGTTGACCCGGGTGTAGGTGGAAAGACGGGTGGTGTTGCTATCGAAGAAGAAGGGATGGTCTTCCAAGAAGAACTGACCCAGAGTGAAGCGGAAATTGGGTGCTGGCTGAAACGTCAGGTAGCTGTTGATTTCACTGAAGTCGTAGTCCCCACCGAGCGGAAGCTGGGAGTCGATATGTGCGGACAACCAAGGCAGGGGGTTCCAGCGCAATTCGTTGAAGAGGTTGGACGTGTCCCGATCGAACTCTGGGTCGTTGGGGTAGAGATCGACAAAGGTGTTCAGGTCAAACCACGGGAAAGTACCTCCGTTCCGTTTGGTCTGCAGGCGATTGTACATCCCGAGGCGGACGATGTTCCAGTCGCGTAGCGCGTCCGTTGCCGTGAACCGGGTCACATCAAGTGGACGGTCCTTGGTGGTGGGGGCCAAACGATCGATTGCGGGGAGATCTTGCGAAAGGTCATCCGCGGCCAGGTACGAGAAGCGGCTGTAGGGTTGGAGAATATGCCTCAACTCATCCAATCCGAGTTTCCTCTTGCGGACGCCTGGGTAGACCTTGGAAAGCTTAAAGGAAAGATCCACGCCGGCATGGAGGGAAGGCCGGTCCAGAGAATCGACGGTATCGAGCGATGTTCCATCCAAGCCCTGGGCGGACACTGCGCTGTAATGGGTGTAACCGGCTCCGACCCGGGGGACCACGTTTAGCCAATCCGCAAACTGCATCGGATAGACGAGTTGTTGAAAGATATCGAAGCGATTGAAGGAACGATCATCAATGGTCCTCTCCAACTGCATCAAAAGATCTTCCTGCTGGATGCGGCGCAGACTGGCGGAGAGCTGCTCGTCCTGGGTCACGGCCTCTTGGCTGCGGAGGAAATCGATATCAGCCCGTGCCCTGGTGATCGCGTTGTTGACATTAATCGCCTCAAAGGCGGCGAGATCCTCAGCAAGGACCGCGAAGCTGGTCGTGCCTTCCAGGAATAGACCACTGTTGAAGATGGGCTGACGGGTCAAGTCGAGCGCCAGCTCCGGGCTACGCTCATCTGTCCGGTAGAAGTCATTGAGCTCGAAGCGGCCCAGGAGGCTCAGGGTGCCACGAGGATGATACTTAACTAAATTGACCAGGTTGTCGGGTTGGGGATCGTAGCGGAATTCTCCAGGGAAAAAGTCCAGGTAGAAGAACTCATCGCTCAACTTGTTGATATCCACGTCCAGGTACAGCGAGCTTTCCTCGGGGCCGGGAAGGTAGACCCGGTGCTGGAAGTTGAGGCGGTAGCGCTCGGAATCGATCTCCTGGGCACGAGGCCTGCCCCCGGGGGTCACATTTGGGGAATCGTCCTGTGCGTAGTAAAATTGCAACCGGCCGAAGTTTGGATGTCCCCGGAATCGCATGGACTCCAAATTCACGCCGCCCGCCACGCCACGTTCGGACCGATAGTCCAACTTGGCTTTAGCGAGCGTGTGTTCACCAATCATGAAGCCATACTGATTGAGGATGAAGGCCCCCCACGCATCGCTGTAACCGGGCATGAACATGTACCCGAGCTCTCCATTCACCGGCTGGACGAAGTAAGGCAGGTAAAAAACCGGTACTTTGCCTGCATACGCAGTGGCTCCGTGAAACGCGACGTAGCGATCAGGGTAGACCACGATCTTTCGCGCCTTCAGATGCCAGTTCGGGGTCTCGCTGTCGTGAGTCGTGAGGTAGGCTCCCTGGGAACGGATCACATCCACGTTTTCCGTTGGAAGGGTTACTTCGTCCATGCTGATGAAGAAGGAGTTCATCCCCGTATCCAGCCCGGTTGCGGTGATTTCACCCGTGTTGATATTGTAGACCGCCTCGTCTCCCCTGGATAAGCTTCCAGAGCGGTAGATGGTCACGTTTCCCGAAGCGAAAATGTCCCCCGTTCCCTGGTGATATTCAGCGCGATTGCAGTAAATCGTGGTATCTGCGTAGCGAACCACGACTTCACCCTCAGCGCGGAAGACTCCGAGCGTCTGGTCGTAGCTGGTCTGCAAGCTTTCGATTTCGACCGATGAGGCGGCCGACTTGGCGCCCTCCACGAGTGAACCGAGGTCTTGAGCGCCTGCGGCCCGGAGCAGGAGGAGCAGGAAAAGAATGGTCGATCGGAAGCTCAACATGAGATGCAGTCGCGATGAATACCCTGGAGACTCCGATTGTCATTTAAGCAATCTAGAATTTCACCAGAGCGGAATCCCCTGGCACTCCTAGCAACAGATTGAGAGACCACCAGCGAAAAAGAAAGCAAAATGCAAGAGCCCATGTTTGGTTTCAGTTGCGGCTCCGGACCCGGCAGATTCCTTGGTGGGAGGGCGCCCTTAGGAAATCAAGCAATTGGGCTGCTTCCTGACACCATTCCCTTTGCTCGGCCAACGCCAGAGCTTGGCTCAAATTCAAGTCCCCGCGAAAGATGAGATGGAAGGCTCGCTTGATGTCGTCCCTGCGGTCGGCGGAGATTTCGGCCCGGCGAAGGCCGATCGAATTCAGTCCGAAGAGTTGACTCTGGGCCCCCGCAAGGACGTATGGCGGCACATCTCGGTTCACGATGGCATTGCCTTGAACCATCGCGAGATCCCCCACCCGGGTGAATTGATGAAAGCCTGCGCCGCCGCCCAGGAACGCCCGGTTGCCTACGGTGACATGGCCCCCGAGGAGGCATGCATTGGCGATGATGTTGCGGTCTCCGATCACGGCGTCGTGCCCTACGTGGGAGCCCACCATGAAATAGTTTCCTGAGCCGATCATGGTCGAACTCCCCTCCTTGGCGCCGCGATGAATGGTGACGTGCTCGCGAAATTGATTATTCGGTCCGATCCGCAGCGAACTCGGGGTCGCGGGATCAAAGCTGATGGACTGGGGATCGTCCCCGAGGATGGCGCCGCGTCCCACTAGACAGTTCTCTCCGAGCTCCACGTCGTTGATGACCTGCGCATGGGCCTGGATCCGGCAACCGGCCCCGACTTTGACTTGAGCTCCGATGATGGCGTAGGGGCCCACGGAGACCCCCGGCCCGAGAGTGGCTCCGTCTTCGATAACGGCGGTGGGGTGAATCTGAACTTCAGCGCGGGCGCTCATAAAAGACCTGCTTCTCGAAAGCTGAAGTATGGCGGTCCGTCAACCGCTGCTGCGCCAATGATGAGATGATCGACGAGCGGCACCCCCACGGTTTCGCTGGCGCGGAAGATTCGGCGGGTCATCTCACGGTCCGCGCCGCTTGGCAGGGGATTGCCAGAAGGGTGATTGTGCACGAGGACGAACGCATGCGAGGAGTGGGACAGGACCACCCGGAGAATCTCCCGGGGATGGGCCAAACTTTCGTTGATCGTGCCCCGAGTAATTTCCTCCACTTTGATGAGGGCGCGGCGCGTGTCGAGGAGGACGACGCTGACGCATTCTTGGGACATCGCCCTCATCTTCGGACCCATGAACTCAAAAATGCTCTCCGGGGTGTCGAGTATTGTACCTGTAATGTGTTCTTGAGCGAGCCGGCGGCCGAGTTCGAACGCGGCGCAGAGCTGGGTGGCTTTCGCCATCTTGATCCCGGAGAACTGCATCAATTCGGCGGGAGTCGTGCGGGCGAGCCCCTGAAGATTGCCCCGATCCCGCAGGAGTTGGCGGGCCAGTTCCACGGCGCTTTTTCCGGCGATGCCGGTGCGGAGGAAAATCGCGAGCAATTCGGCGTTGGAAAGTGCCGAAGGCCCCAGGTTGGCGAACTTCTCGCGGGGGCGTTCGTCCTCGGGAAGCTCGCGAATCCTGGTGGCAGCCATGCGGAGCCGAACCTCAGAATGCAGTGACAGCTTTGTTGGCTTCCATCAATCTCTTCTGGAAGGCCTCAAACTTGGCGTCGTTCTCGTCGCTTCGGGCCGGTTTTGTCTCCAACCAAGCCTTGAACTCAGCTTCCACGCTCTCCATCTTGGCGATGGCCGCCTTCAGCTCAGCTCCTTTTTCAGGCCCCAATTCGGCGATGCGCTTTTCAATGTTGGCTGGGGAAAGGCGCACGGCGTCTTCCACCTCAGTAATGAAGGATTCGGGAGTCTTCTCTTGTCCGGCGCCCAGACGTCCGATCTCCGTTTTGCCATCGGAATCAAGGAGGACATAGGTCGGATAGCCCTCGACCTTGAATTGCTCTTGGAGGCGTCCATTGCGAGCGCTGTATTTCTCGGGGACAATGGTTTGATCTTGCGGGAAATCGATGGTGACCAAGAGAAGATTCTTGGCAGCGTAATCTTGCCACTCCTTTTTGGAGTAGACCGACTCATCCATCAGTTTGCACCAACCACACCAATCAGATCCGGTGAAGTTGAGGAGAATCGGCAATTTCTTCTCGTCGGCCAGCTTGGTGGCGGCGTCGAAATCCATGGTCCACTTGCCAATCTCCGCTCCGTCCTTGGCCACTTCAAGGGCGTGCGCAGGCAGTGAAAATCCGGCGGCCATCAAAGCGATGGCGGTGAGGCTATGGCGAAATCGGGCTAAGGTCATCATGAAGAGACGGTGGTTTTCCTATCTCTTGCACGAATCCAAGTAGTATGCGAAGATTTTCTTCGTCGCACGCGCGTTGCCGCCAGATCGTCCCTAACAACGGCACTGATCCAGTAAGTCGTCCAGGAAGAACGTGATTTGCTCCAGCGCTTGCGAATACGGTGTGTCGGCTAATCCGATCAGATCCTGCCGTGCCTCGCGCAGAAGCAAGGTTGCATGGTTCACGGCCCGCTCCAGTGCCCCCTCATAGTCGGCGATGTTTGCCAAGGCTGAGAGATCGAACGGCTCCTTCTGCACCAAGAGATGGCAGAGCTTTTCGCGCTGCTTCTCCGTCGCCGCTTCCAGCAGGTTGAGGATCGGGAGCGTGAGCTTGCCCTTTTCCAAATCCGTGCGCAACGTTTTGCCGACGGAGCTTTCATCGCCCACCAAATCCAGGCAGTCGTCGTAAATCTGATACGCCGTTCCCAGATTGCGGCCGTAATGAGCCAAGTTCGCGCAGGTGCCCTCGTCCGCTCCGTTGAGCATCGCTCCCAGTTCACAGGCAGTCTCGAAAAGGGCCGCCGTTTTCATTTCAATGATCCGGAAGTAGTCTGCCTTCGAGAGTTGCAGGTCGAACCGGCGCTGGGTTTGCAAAATCTCGCCAGTGCAGACTTGGCTCGAAGCGTGGGCAATCTTCCGGGCTACTTGCTTTTCCTCAAACTCCGTCGAGAGCATCAGAGCATGGGCGAAAAGGCAATCGCCCAGCAGGACGCTGATCCCGTTGCCCCACTTGGCGTTGGCCGTCAGCAGATCGCGCCGCTTTTCCGCGCCATCGATGATGTCGTCGTGAACCAGGGTGGCCACGTGAATCATCTCCAGAATGGTTGCAAGACGCACATGAGCCTCCCCCGAGCCCCCGGTGGCCCCTCCGGCCAACACGGCGAGGGCTGGACGGATTCGCTTGCCGGTGGAACCGCAGACGTAAGACACGTAACCTTCCAAGGCTCGGTCAAACGTCCTGACTTGGGACGCCAAGCTCTCCTCCACAAGACGGATGTCACCACGGATGAGATCGAAGGGAAATGTTCGCAGGTTGGCTTTCATGTTATCCCCGCGCATGCGGTTCAAGATGTTGACCCTGTTTACGTGTGCCACGTTGACCCGGGTTCGCTCCCTGTGCAATTCCCGTCGCGAGACGGCAAGCAGAAAATGCAGTGGCCTTCGGTCGGTCCGCTCTCCATCGCTTTCAATTTCTGGCTTGCAAGGCAATCAATTCGCGGGAAGAAGGCGGGATGGGAGGTCTCGTCGTCAAGCCCCGGGCTCGAATTTTTCACGGTCACGATTGGGTCTATGGCACGGAGGTCAAAAAGGTCTTCGGCGATCCTCAGCCCGGCGATGTCATCTCGCTGAAGGATTTTAAAGACCGTCCACTTGGAAGCGCCATCTACAATCCCGCTTCCCAAATCGTCGCGCGTCGCTTTTCACGACGTAAACAGGCTCTCGATGCCGACTTCTTCCGGCGTCGCTTGGAACGGGCCCAAGCCTACCGCGAAAAAATCGGGATGGTTCAAGCGCCGTTCGTTTACCGGGTCGTCTGGAGCGAAAGCGATGGGTTGCCGGGCGTCGTCGTGGATCGTTACGGGGATCAGTGGACGTTTCAAACCAGTACGCTCGGGATGGATCGTTGCAAAAATGGCTTGATCGAAGCTCTCATCGATCTCTTTCAACCTGCGGTGATCGTCGAGCGGAACGAAGGGGCGGGCCGAGCCGCCGAGGGGATGGAACCCGTGACTCACGTCCATCGAGGCGAACCCCGACGCGAGCAGCTGTGGTTCGATGGCGTGGCTCTGACGGCCGACCCCGCCGGAGGACAAAAAACCGGGCTCTATATCGACCAACTCGACAACTACCGGAGCGTTGCCGCCTGTGCCGAGGGCCGACGGGTGCTTGACTGCTTTACGAACCAAGGCGGCTTCGCGCTTCATTGCGCCAAAGCGGGGGCGAGCGAGGTGACCGGCGTGGATGTCAGCGGTCCCGCACTTGAGGCGGCCCGGGAAAATGCGGCCGCCGCGGGCTTGACCGTGTCCTTTGAGGAGCACAATGCCTTCGACAAACTCAAGCACGCCCAAGCCGCCGGTGAGCAATACGATTTGATCGTGCTCGATCCGCCGTCGTTCACGCGGAGCCGGGCAAACTTGGGCGAAGCCTTGCGCGGCTACAAAGAAATCCATCTGCGGGCGCTGAAGATGCTAGAGCCCGGCGGCATTCTCGCGAGCTTCAGTTGCAGCCATCACGTGGACCGCGCCACCTACATGCAAATGCTCATCGACGCCTCGGTCGATGCCAAACGCGGGCTGCGGCTGCGGGCAACCCTGGGGCAAAGAGCGGATCACCCGGTGATCCCCGGGATTCCTGAGTCGGACTATCTCCACGGATTGATCGTGGAGGTGATTCCCGCCTGGTGAAAAGATGAAATAGCGGAAATTCTTGGAATTCTCTATAGACGAACAATTGCTTTGTCTTTAGAATATCCATAGCTACTAAAAGCTCGAACCGCCTTTTCGCTTATGCCTCGCCGTCCGATTCTCTCTTCCCGATCCGGGTATGCCGGGCACGCCGCCCCTTACTTGGAAGACGCCATCCGTCACGATGCGATTTTTCCTGGCTTCGCTCGTGCTGAGGACTCGGGCCGGCAAAGCCTGGCTCACGAAGTTCGTGAAACCGAAGTCCGCCTCGATCATTTGCTTGAGGAAAAGCGCAATCTGGAGCGCAGACGCGATGAACTCCAAGAGTTGAACGACAAGCAGTCGCTCTACCGCGAGCGCCGCGACAAGCTGGTGGAGGAAGTCCTGCGCACCTTGAGCGAGCTCCAGAAGTGCGGTCATTTTGAGGTAAGGCGTGCCGAGTCATTCGACCGTGCGGGAGGGACCGTTCACGAGTTGCGGTTGAATTTGGAAAATCTGCAACGTTTGGAACTCAAAGAGCCCAAGGATCATCCAGCGCTCGCGGAGGGCATTCGTCGCCTGCGCGTGGCCGAGGCGGAGTTGGACAGCGAAATGCGGCGGCTCGACTCGGTGGAAGAGTCGGCTCCAGAAACCAATCTCTTCGCAAGCGTGGCTCCGGATCGCCGCAGCTTTCTCAGTTGGGCACGGCTCGGATTGTCGTTCTTTCTGCCTGTCCTGGTGATTGGCCTGCTCGCGGTGGTTGTCGTGGTGGTGTTCGTTGGCGTCCGCTGATCGCATGACGCGCAAAACGCAGGACCAAAGACCCAGTCGGGAAGGGATCGAAACGTTCCTACTCGTCCTGGGCTTCTTTCTGGCGGCGTTGGTGTGGTTTTGGATCTCTTTGAGCCGGGGCTAGAAAACCCGAATGTCTTGATCGAGAAAACTTGTTTACACTTGTAGTCGTCTGGATCTACAAATGGAGACATGGCAACGGTTCCGCGTATTTCGGATTCGGAGTGGAAAGTCATGGAGGTCGTCTGGGCGGGGCCGCCTGTGACCGCGCTGCAAGTCAGCCGGACTTTGGAGGAACGCGAGCGGTGGAAGGCCCAAACGGTGAAAACGCTCCTCGCCCGGCTGGTCAAAAAGGGGGCTCTCCGGGTTGAGGAAGAAGGGCCGCGCTATCTGTATCACCCCGTTGTGACCCGGGAAGCGGCGGTGGCGGCGGAGACGGCCTCGTTTTTGGAGCGGATCAGCCGCGGTTCGCTTTCGCCGATGTTGGCCCATTTGGTCGAATCCAACCGGACGCTTGATGCCGCTGAACTCGAAGCGCTCCGCAAGCTGTTGCCGCCGCCTGCAGAACCAGGAGGGAACGAGTGAGCGGATGGTTCTTGAGCTCCCTTTCGGCCTCCCGGGACGCTGCGATTCTGGCGTTGGCGATCGGTGGATTGCTCGCGCTGGTGGGTAGGCAAATGCCGGTGGCTTGGCGGCACCGGCTTTGGCTGTTGGTGGCGCTGCGGCTAATGTTGCCGGTGGTTCCGGCCAGTCCCGTGTCCTGGCAACGGGCGATTCCCGTCGTGGAGCCGTCCGTGCCTCCGGCGATGACTTCACAGGTGCCGGTGCCGCCAGTGTTCGGTGCACGGCCGGCCGAGCCCGAGGAAATGCGAACGCTACCTCCTCCGCCCCGCCGAACTCCGGTGCGCTGGGTCGATGTGCTGGAGGCGATCTGGTTGTGCGGCGCCGGGACGTTCGCGGGTTTTGCGTTGTTCACGAGCCTCCGCTTCCGGCGGCGCATGACGCGTTTGACGGTGATGGGCCACCCTCGGGCGGAACGGCTCAGGGCTATGATCGAGGAAGCGGGATGGTCCCGGATGCCGCAGTTGCGCCTGACGGATGCCGTTTCGTCCCCGGCGTTGACCGGCCTCTTCCGTCCGGAGATCCTCATGCCGCCGTCCGTGGTGGATCGGCTTTCCGACGCCGAAGTCCGTTTGGTGATCCTCCACGAACTGGGGCATTGGCGGCGCCGGGATCTGTGGGTGCATCTGGGGTTGGTTCTGTTGCAGGCGGTTCATTGGTTCAATCCGCTGATCTGGTGGGCGTTTCATCGGACCCGCATTGAAGGGGAGCGCGCCACCGATGCCTGGGTGCTTCGTCGAGCCGGCGACGATCAGGCGGCGACGTATGGAGAAACGCTGCTGCGGCTGCTGGAGCCGGGGGCGAGGCCTCGGCCGGCGTTCTCGGGAATTGTCAGTGTGGTGGAAGGGCCGGACGACCTGCGGCAGCGCATCGTGGCGATTGCGCGATTCCGCGGGAGACGGAACCGATGGGCCGCGATCTTGTCCGGTGCACTGCTGGCGGGGCTGGCAGCCGTCGGGCTCACCCAGGCGCCTCGCGTGGAAGACGCCGGGGACCGAACGCGGGTCACGGTGACCGATGAGTCCGGGAAAGCAGTGACCGGTGCTCAGATTTGGCTCTTGGTGCCGCAACCCGGCCGTCTCGACTTCGATGCCGCCCCGCGGGAAATCGGACGGACAGATGGAACCGGCATTTTGGAGTTTCCGATCCTCCCGGAATGGAAGGCGAGGAAAGACCCGTACACCTTCGCGCATCTCTTCGTCCGCAGTGAGGGCGGCACTCGGGCGACGGTAAAGCGGATGCTTCCGTTTCCTGTGGCCGCGGTTTCGGTCGAGTTCAAGGCCGGCAAATCGCTGCGTTTCCGGGTGCTCGACCCGGCCGGAAATCCGGTGCCGGGGATGAGGCTGCGCGTCGCTCACGCCGTGAGTCCGGACGATCTTGAATCCGACTCGGAGGAGCTCCCTGATGTATGGCTCGAAATGCCGGAGCGGTTTGGCGGCTTTTGGGATGCGGTCACGGATCCAGATGGCCGCTGTCAGATTGGACCTCTTCCGCCGGGACGGTACTACGTTGACCACGATGATCCGCGATTTGCCCAAGTTCCAGGCGGGAAGAATGCACGCCAGCAGTACAATCCCGAGAAGGATCGCGGTGAGATCGAAATCAAGTTGCTTGCGGCGGCCATGATCTCGGGGTTCGTCCGTTTCCCCAACGGCCGGTCGGTGTCCGGTGCGGTGGTTACTTGCCTAGAGCATTATGATTATTTGCAAGGAGGGAGTTCCGCCCAATGTCGCACGGATGCGGAGGGGTATTACCAGTTGGAGCGACTCCTGCCGAGTCATTACAGCGTTCGGGTCGATCTCCCCAACCATCTAGAAACCGATTGGACCACGGATATCAACAACCTGACGCTCCGCACCGGCGAAGAGCGGTCCTGGTTGGTCCTGGAATTGAGCAAGGGATCTCTCATCACTGGCAAGGTCACTCTGGCGGACACTGGCGCTCCGGTCTCCAAAATTCCGATCGCTACCACTTCGATGGATAGCATATCTCCGCTCTATTTTTGGACGGCGGAGACGGACGATCTAGGCGTCTACCGGATGCGGATCCCAGCGGGCGGCCGGAAGGTTTACGTAGCCGGAGCACCACCCAGCGGTTACCAGCGCGAAACCGCTGACCGCAGGGAGCTCTCCATGAGCCTCAATGCGAAGGAGGGCGAGACCCTCCAGGTCGATTTCGCTCTACCTCCGACGGCGACGATCCGTGGACGGGTCGTGGATCGGGAAGGGAAACTGGTTGTGGATGCGACGGTTTTCTGCCTCCATCCCACCGATTCCGGGAGACTACGGCGGGCTCAAACAGGGCCGGAGGGCCGATTCTCCATGGACCTGCCCGTCGGGACGGAGAAGGCGAAGCTCATGGCGACGCATCAGCAGAAGATCATTTCCGCGGTCCCAAGCTGGTTCATCGTGACCGAGGAGGCTGAGTTGCAGTTGGCGAATCGGTTCGCAAGTGTCGCCGGACGTGTGGTGGATCCCAAAGGAAAGCCGATCGTCGGCGCCCGAGTCACCTGGACCAGTGGTGAAATTCCGGAACTGACCTCGGAGACCAAGACCGACCAGGAAGGGAAATACCGCATTGACCGAATCGTTCCTGAGAAGCGAGTCGGGTTTTGGGCCTCAAAACCTGGTTACCGCAAGACCCTTCGCCAAGCGGATCTAGAGCCCGGAAAAACAGCGGAAGTGGCGCCGATAGTCCTGCCGCTGGCGGATCCGGAAGAATAAAAGCGAGCTCACGAAAACTCCGCATCGGTCTGCTTAAGTCCGACGGAGGAATCGACCCCGGGAGATCCAAGAATCGCCTTCGCGATCACCCCGTTCCCGGCTATGGTGCGGTATGATCGAGATCCTCGATAGCCCGGAGTGGCGCCAACGCGTGGCCCCGATTCCCGTCGAGCGATACCACCGCATGATCGACGCGGGGGTGTTCGATGATTGGAATGTGGAATTGCTCAACGGTCTCCTCGTCGAAAAAGTGTCTAAGTCTCCCCTGCACCAATTTTTGCTCGATCTCTTGATCAACCAAATCCGCCAGGTTTGCGCGGGAGCGGAACTCTGGGTGAGGCAGGAAGGCCCGCTCACCTTGGGTGGATCGGAGCCGGGGCCAGATATCTCGGTGGTAGAAGGCAGAGCGGCTCAGTTCAAGCGGTGTAATCCCACTTCCGCACGGTTGGTGATTGAGGTCGCCATCAGCTCGCTGGCTATCGACCGCGCCAAAGCCGCAGTCTACGCCTCGGCCGGAATCCCGGAGTACTGGATCGTCTGTCCAGAGATCGCATGCACGGAAGTGTACCGGGAACCAGTCCGGGGGGCGTATTCGTTTCACGAGACCATCCCCGCCGCGACGATCGTGGGATCCTCAGCGTTACCGGGGTTTGCGTTCTCGCTCGCGGATGTTGGCTGATCACTCAACCCACGCCCAACATCTCCTCAAACGCCGCTTCATCGATCACCTTCACTCCGAGCGAGTTCGCCTTGGCCAGTTTGCTGCCGGCTTTTTCTCCGGCGAGGAGGTAGGTGGTGGCGGCGGAGATGCTGCTGGACACTTTGCCGCCGGCGGCGAGGATGCGGTCGTTGAAGGCTTCCCGAGGTTGGCTCAGGGTTCCCGTGATGACCCAGGTGGTGCCCGCCAACACGGCTTTCGTTGAATCGGCTGGGGCCGACTCTGCTTTCTCGGCATTGACCGGGAGACCAAGGGTTTCAAGTTCCGCAAGCATCGCCTGGTTCTCGGGAGATGCGAAGAAATCGAGGATGCCCTTTGCGATCACTTTTTTCACTCCCGGGATCGACATCAGTTCGGGTTCAGATGCTTCCCCAAGCTTGCGCACGCTTCCGTAGTGAGAGATCAATTTGCGGGCTAGGGTTGCTCCTACTCGCGGGACGCCTAAGGCAAAAAGGAATCTAGCGATGTCTGAGCCCTTGGATTTGCTAATTTCGTTGAGAAGTGCGGATGACTTGTCGTCACCAAAGTTGTCGAGTTTAAGCAATGAGGCTAGTTCCAAACGATAAAGGTCTGGCAAGGTCTTGACCAAGTCCGCTTCCACCAACTGTTCTACGATCTGTTCTCCCAGGCCGTCGATTGCCATGGCGCCGCGGCTCGCGTAATGAAGCACCCGGCGCTTGATCTTCGCACTGCAATATGGGTTTGGACAAAATAGCTTAATGAGCTTGCCCCGCTTCTCAACGGGTGAACCACAGATGGGGCACTCTGGGGGCATTACAAACACTGGGAGATCGCCAACCCTCTTTTCTTTCAGCACCTTTACAACTGCGGGTATGATCTCCCCGGCTTTTTCGATAATGACGACATCGTTCACACGAATATCCCGTTCTGAGATTTCCTTCTGGTTGTGTAAAGTGGCACGAGCCACTGTTGAACCACTTATGAGCACCGGTTCCAGATTTGCCACCGGAGTGAGGGCGCCGGTGCGGCCGACCTGAACGTCAATACTCAGGATGCGCGTTTCCGCTTGTTCGGGCTCGAATTTGTAGGCGATCGCCCAGCGCGGAGCCTTGGAGGTGGCGCCGAGTTCCGCTTGGGCGGCCAGGGAGTTCACCTTGATGACCGCGCCGTCGGTCACGTAGGGCAGCGAGTGGCGGAGGACGTCCAGTTCGCGAATGGCCGCAAGGGTCTGATCCAGATTGCTCGCCAGCCAAACTTTGTCCCCGCTCGGCAGTCGGCATTTCTTGAAGAAGTCCTGCAATTCGATTTGCTCGCGGAGTTCGAGATCAGCGGCCAACCCGATCCCGTAGAAGATAATATCCAGCGGACGGCGGGCCGTGATGCGCGGATCGAGTTGCTTAAGGGAACCAGCGGCGGCGTTGCGCGGATTCATGAAGAGCGGCTCGCCTTCTTCTTCCCGTTCCTTGTTGATCTTGGCGAACCCGGCCGTCGGCAGGAAGATCTCTCCGCGCAGTTCGAATCGTCCCGCCGGAGCGTCGGCCGGCAAGCGCAGCGGGAGGCGGCGGATCGTCCTGGCGTTGCGGGTGATGTCATCTCCGGTTTGGCCATCGCCACGGGTCGCGGCCCGGATCAATTCCCGGTTTTCGTAGATCACCGATACGGCCACGCCGTCAATCTTCGGCTCAATGACGACGGGAATATCGCTGATGCCGAGGAGCTTACGGAGGCGCTCGTAGAACTCGACCAACTCCTGTTCCGAGTAGGTGTTGTCCAGGCTCATCATCCGCGCCGGATGCTCGACCGGCGCAAAGCCCGAGATCGGTTCGCCGCCGACGCGTTGGGTGGGGGAGTTGGGCGACTTAAGCGCTGGAAACTGAGTCTCCAGCGTGACTAAGCTCCGGTAGAGGTCGTCGAATTCGCGGTCGGTGATTTCCGGGGCGGCGTCGACGTAGTAAAGCCGGTTGTGGCGCTCCAGTTCGTGAGTGATCCGGGAGATTTCTTCGCGGGCTTGAGCTTCGGTCATGAGGGCAGCACTGGGTCGGGATCGGAATCGGGCTCGGGGGCCGATACCGGGCGATCTAGCACGCGCACCAGGACGGGATCAAGGAGGCAAACGAGGAAAAACGAGCCCCACACGGCGAGATGCACCCACGGGATTACGGCGCTAGGCGAGCCCAGGCCGCTGTAGTCGGTATGAAACTGCAGATAGGTGGCCTGGATGGTCAACATCAGGAGAAGCCAGCTCGGCTTCGGGAAGGCGCAGAGGAAGGGGATCACCCAAACCATTTGCCCAGGGGACGCCGCCGGGGAAAGGAGGAAGAGACTGGCGGCAACCGCGAAGGATTTGCGCAGAACGCTCCGGTGATCGGGAACCGGGCGGCTGGTGCGCAAGATCAAGAAGACGGCGAACAGCAGACCGCAGAAGACAAGGGCTAGCAAGCCGCTGTCGGCACGGGTGGGGACAATCGCGCCGCAAAGCCGTTCCACCGCTAGGAACACACCCGGGAGCGCTGGTTGCTGACTCTCCGTCCAACGCAATCCGTTGAGAATCGGGGCCAGTTCCGCGTTTTGCCAAACGACGAACGGGGCGAAGGCGCCCGCCACCAGAAGCCCGATGAAGAGCCACGCCAACAAGTGACGCCAAGAAAGGCGGAAGAGCACCGGCACTTGCGCGAGCAACCCGGCTTGCCCAAGTCCTGCGGTGGCCAATACCAGGGAGCCCTCCCACGTTTTCCGCCGCATCGCCAGCGAGATGGAGCCCAAAAAGACAAAGAGCGGGATGGAATCCCAATGCCCAGCGTTCGCGAATGTCATCAAAACGATGGGCGACCAGGCGTAAAAAATCACCCCAGAACGGCGAAGCCCAAGCCGCTTGAGCAACCGCAGCAAGAGCACGATCACCCCGAGGTCGAAGAAGACCACCACGGACTTGAATCCCAAGGTCGAACTGCCAAACAGCCGGCTGGCGAGCGCGAAGCACCCCTGGGCAAACGGCGGATCCGCGGAGGGAAGGTTGGCGTCCGTGATGCGTTCATACAATTCCGGATTCCCGTCGCGCAACGCCGCGAGCCGGTCCAGCCGCTGTTCGTCGGACTGCGTCCACGGCCGTCCACGGTAAAAACGCCCGTCGATCTCCGTTGGCTTGTCGATTCCTCGTTCACGCATGACGAGAGCGGCCGGTTCGTAGAGGTAAGGATTGACGCCCGCCAGCGTCGATTTCCCGTCCCAAAGGTAGCGGTAGGCATCGGCCGAATGGATCGGTTGCACCGGGAGGAGCAGCAGGCGGAAAAGGAGGGCGAATCCGAGAATCGTGACCAGCACGACGGGGGAGTCGGGCCGTCGCAAGAGCTGCCAGCCGGTGCAGAACATCACGATCCAGAGGGCGCCCTGCACCGCGAGGAAGGCGGCGGTGGGCATGTCGTCTTGATTCAAATCCGGGGCGAACCCGTGGGCCAACTCCTCAAGGAACGGCCGCAAGCTAGCCGGCGCGGCGGCGGACCAAGACTCCACCCATTCCGGCGGAAACCCGGCGGCGATGCGCCCGAGCAGGACGCAAAGCAACGCCGCGACCACCCCGCCTCCGAGGGTGGCTGCCATGGCTCCGCACTTCCTATTCATTGCAAATTATTTGAAAGACGCACAAACATGCACCGTTCGTGAAGCGTTGGGAGGAATTCTTGAAATTGACTCAACGCTCTTGGTCCAAGTGGCTCCAGAGCGGGGTCAAACATCGCCGGCTCGGACCGGCAAACTTCGAACTGGCCCAGGCTTCGACCGCGAGGGCGGTGATCGCCGGGCGGGAGAAAGTTAAGAGGTTCTCCAGCGGATGTTCTCCAGGAGCGCCGTGGCACAAGCTTCGGCGAACGCTGGGTCGTTGATGGCGCTGTTCATCTCGAGCACTGGGATCCCGGGCCGGAGATGGTGATGGATCGCCGTGAAGAGGGCCTCGTCGGCGATGGGATCATGGAACGGCTGACCGGCTGCGCTGATAATGCTGATCGCTTGCTTGGGCAGGAGCACGGTGATCGGGCCAGTGGAAAGGTTCACCTTTTCGGCCAGGATCCGGCCGAGTTCGGCGCATTCGGCCGGGGTGGTGCGCATCAGGGTGATCTGAGGATTGTGGGGATAGAGGGTGCGGCTGGCGAACTGGGCGGGAACACTCTCCCGCGGGCCGAAGTTGACCATGTCGAGGCAACCCGGGGTGACGATGGCGGGGATGGCATGGCGGGCGGCGGCTTCCAAGCGGCTGGGGCCTGCGCTCAAGATTCCACCCAGCAGTTCGTCCGCCCATTCCGTGGTGGTGATGTCGAGCACGCCCGCAACGAGGCCAGTCTCGATGAGTGATTCCATGGTGCGCCCTCCGGTGCCGGTGGCGTGGAAAACGAGCACTTCGTAGCCCGCCGCTTCCAGAATCTTGCGGGCGTGTTCCACGCATTGGGTCGTGTTCCCAAACATTGAGGCCACGATGAGGGGACGGGCGTCGGTGGTTTCTGGCTCGGCGTTATTGGCTTCCGCCATGGCACACACGGCGGCGGCGGCCCGAGTAAAAACGCCTCGGGACACCCGGTTCAGCCCCGCCACATCGACGATGCTGGGGAACATGACGATGTCCTTGACCCCCAAGTAAGGCGCCACATTGCCGGCGGCCACGGTGCTGACCATGACCTTGGGGAAGCCGAGCGGGAGCGCTCGCATCACGGCGGTGCCAATGGCGGTGCCTCCCGTTCCGCCCAGGGAGATGATCCCTTGGATCCGTCCTTCCGCCGCGAGCTTGGTCACGATGGCGGGCGCGGCTTGGGCCATCGCTTCCACCATGCTCCCACGATCTCCTTTGGCTCGGAGGGCGGACAGGTCGATCCCAGCCGCCGCGGCGACTTGTTCGCAGGCAATGCCGGGCTGAATTTGGGGCGGCCCGTGCCCGCCCACGTCGATCAGCAATGTCTCGTGGCCGCGCTGGCGAATGGCATCGGCGACGAAGCGGTGCTCCAGGCCTTTGGTGTCGAACGTGCCGAGGATGGCAATCGTGCTCATGGGGTCCTCAGTTTGAGTGCGGCAAACTGCCGGACTTCGGCGGTGAGGGCCTTCTCCGTGGGGAGGCGTTCCATGGAACTGGCCCCGTAAAAACCGTCCACGCCGGAGCACCGATCCAGGATGAACTGGGCATCCGGCGGCGTGGCGATCGGTCCTCCGTGGCAAAGCACGAGAACGTCGGAACGGATCGATTTCGCGGTGTCGGCGATGGCTTGGACTTTGTGGACGCAGTCGTCGAGCGTTTTGGCCGTTTCCGCGCCGATGTTGCCCCCGGTGGTGAGTCCCATGTGGGCCACGATGATGTCGGCCCCGGCCTCGGTCATCCACTTGGCTTCTTCCGTGTTGAAGACATACGGGGTGGTGAGCAAGTCGAGTTCCCGGGCGGCGGCGATCATTTCCACCTCGAGCTGGTAGCTCATGCCGGTTTCTTCGAGATTGGCCCGGAAGGTGCCGTCGATCAGACCGACGGTGGGGAAATTCTGCACGCCGGCGAACCCGAGATTCTTCAACTCGCGCAGGAACGGAGCGCGGAGCAGGAACGGGTCGGTGCCATTCACTCCGGCGAGGACGGGGGTATGGCGCACGGCGGTGAGGACCTCCTTGGCCATGTCCTTGACGATTTCGTTGGCGTTTCCGTAGGCCAAAAGGCCTGCCAATGATCCCCGTCCCGCCATGCGGTAGCGGCCGGAGTTGTAGATCACGATGAGGTCCACGCCTCCGGCTTCCTCGCACTTGGCGGAAAGGCCGGTGCCCGCGCCCGCGCCAATGACGGGCAGGCCGCGTTTTCCTTTGTCGTGGAGGCGTTGCAGGATTGAAGCGCGTGGAGAAACAGGGTGATCAGTCATCTTTGGGCTGGAAAGCTCAACACACTACCCGGCCCAACGCCAAGCCTGGACATTCAGAGCGGCATGAAAACGGATATCGCCTGGGGGCACGACCAAGAGGAGCCGGATGGGGTCAGGCGCACGCTCCGGTGCGGCCGGAGTTTGATGGGGCTTTGGCCGTGCATCCATCTTGCGGGTTGCCATTCGTCGTCACGGCGGTGCAAAAGGCGGCCGCCGCGTTCATCCCCTGCAATCATGAAATTGTCGATTTCGACCCTTCCCAAAGGCGCGGCGGGATGCGTATTTGGGGTTGATGCTGCCACCGGTGTTGACCGTTCGGGACTTAGTCAAGGATTTCGGGGATTTCCGCGCGGTCGATGGAATTAGCTTCGAGCTGGGCCAAGGAGAAATCCTCGGGCTTCTCGGGCCCAATGGCGCTGGGAAGACGACGATGATGAACATGCTTCTGGGGCTGGTTTCGGCCACGACCGGCAGCATCCGCATTTTCGGGAAGTCTCTGGAGAAGGACCGCATTGAAATCCTCCGGCGCATGAATTTCTCCTCCGCGTACACCAGCTTGCCGGGGAATCTCCTGGTCCGGCAGAATCTCACGGTGTTTGCGTTGCTCTACGGTCTAAAGGATTGCCGGCGCCGGGTGCGCGAGACGATGGAGCGGTTCGGCGTCACGGAGCTGGCGGAGCGCACCACGGGGCATCTTTCGGCCGGGGAAGCGACCCGCGTGAACCTTTGCAAAGCCTTCCTCAACCGGCCCGAGTTGCTGTTGCTCGACGAACCCACGGCCAGCCTCGACCCGGACGTGGTGGACAAGGTCCGCACCTTAATTCGGGAGACGCAGCGGGAGTCCGGCACCTCGATCATTTACACTTCGCACAACATGCAGGACATCGAATTCGTCTGCGACCGCGTCATTTTCATGCATCGCGGCCGGTTGATCCGGATGGGGACCCCGGCGGAAGTCAAGGCGAGCTTTGCTTCCGCCAGCCTGGAAGACGTCTTTATCCAAATCGCCCGCGGCGGCGACCTGGAGGTGGCCGGCGTCCAATGAGCGGCACCCCGTTTCCAGCGATCTCCGGGATCGTCCTGCGCTACTTGTATCTCTACACCCGGAACGGGTTGCGGGCGTTTGAGCTCTTCTTTTGGCCGCTAAACACCTTGCTGGTTTGGGGATTCTTGACCCGCTACCTGACTCAAGCTGGAGAAGGAGGCGCTTCGTTGCCGGTGACGTTTTTGCTTGGGGGCGTGCTGCTTTGGGACGTGCAGTTCCGCGCGTCGCAAGGCGTCTCGGTCTCGTTTTTGGAGGACGTCTGGACGCGGAATCTGCTGAACGTCTTCGTCGCGCCGGTGCGCACGTGGGAGCTGGTGGCGGGCTTTTGCACCGTCGGACTTTTGCGGGTGATCATCACGGTTCCGATCCTCTCGCTCATGGCGTTTCTGGCGTTCCGCTTCAACATCTTCGACTTCAACCTTTGGCTGATTCCCTTCTTCGGGAATCTCCTGATTTTCGGTTGGGCCATGGGCATGATGGCGAATGCCATGGTGCTGCGCTGGGGACAGGCGGCGGAGGGGCTCTCCTGGGCGTTGCCGTTTCTCCTGCAACCCTTCACCGCCGTCTATTATACCGTGGAGACGCTCCCGGGATTTTTGCAGCCGGTCTCCCTCGCGCTCCCGTCCACGCACGTCTTCGAGGCGATGCGCCATGCGATGGCGGGAGATGTCCGGATCGGTCAGGGCTTGTTTCTGGCCTTCGGCTTGAATCTCGCCTGGCTGACGGGGGCCGGCCTGGTGATGAACCGCGTTCTGGCCATCGCCCGGGACAAGGGATTGCTCACCAAAGTGGCGACCCAGTGACCCGCGTCACTCGAACGGGAAGGGGTAAATGACGTCGTGTTCCGTGCGTTGCTCGGGCGTCATGCGCTGGCGCAGGATCCGGGTGACCTGGGCGCCGATCACTTTGTCGTCCTTGAAATAGTGCCATTCCACGACTTCACCGGCGCCAAAACGGACTTCCGTGCCCATGGGGAACTCATCGGTGAGAACCTTGGGATCGGACTCGACCACGGCGGTGTAATGCTCTCCGTCCTTGGCGATGCCGGTAAGCCAGAGATCCTCCTCGCCCTTGCCGGTGGCGGCGTGGACTTTGACGGTGAACGCGGAGCCGGAAGAATCGTTATTCATCGACTCGGCGACGAAGGATTCCAGGGTGTCGCGGGCGGACTGGATGGCCGCATTGAGTTCGGCATCAGCGGCTTGGTACGGTTGCGGGCGGGAGATATCGACTGCCGGCGGCTTGGGAGTCTCCGCGGGTTCTTCCTCCTGTTGCTTGGAACACCCGGCGCCGCCAAAAAGGGCGAAGCCGATGAGACTGGTGACCAGGTACTGCCACAAACGCATGGGGTCAGTGTCCAATCAGCAAGCCGGTTGGTCCAGCCCGAAAATGAGGGAGCTGTCAGTTTGGCGAGATTGCCCGGTGGCGGCGGTTTGGGGATCGTGGTAAGGATCGCTCGTGGATGTGGAAGAGATCCTCGACGAATTGGGGCGCAAGGGCGAAGAGCCGCCAGTCATGGCGTTGCGGGCCGCCTGGCAAAATTTCGACGGAGTCCGGGAACGGCTCATGATGGTGCTCGGCGTGGCGGCGGAGGATCCGTGGATTCTTTCCGAGAGCGAGGTTTGGCAGCTGAACTACGGGTTCTTCATTCTCGCCGCGAAACGCCACAAGCCGGCGCTGGCTCCCTTGCTGGGCTTTCTCTCCTGGGCGGAGGCGGATGCCTTTGAAATCGTCGGAGACTTCCTTAGCGAAGATGCCGCCGAGGTCATCGTGGCGCTTGCCTGCGGGGATGGTGATGCCGTCGCGGACGCCACCTTGCGCCAGTCGCTTCAGTGGTACGTTTTGGATGCGTTGCATCGGGCGTTGGGAATTATGACGCTTCGCGGGGAGTGGCCGAGGGCCAGCTACCTAGCGCACATGGACCGCATGCTGCGGGATCATCTCTTGGATCACTCGGCGGCGCCACTCCCGGCCTGGTCGGCGTTTGCCGAGCTCGCCGCCTGGACGCATCTTCCGGAGTTGGCCACCCAACTGGCGGACCTGTATCGCACCAGGCGGATCGATCCCGACTTCGTGACCGAGGAAGAACTGGCCAAGATTTTCCGCGATCCGCAAGCGCCGGCCAAGTTCCTGGCCCGTCACCCGGAGATCGTCGACCCGGCGGACCGGGTGGCGCGATGGGGCGCCAGTTGGGAGGGAGTCGGAGAAAAGACTCCCGTCCGGAAATGGCTGCGAGTGGGCCGGAACGATGCTTGTCACTGCGGGAGCGGGGAGAAATACAAGCGCTGCTGCGGCGAGACGCTGTAGAATACAGAAAGACCTCGTAGCGGGTTCTCCTTCGCGCGCGCTTCGTCCGTGGACGGTGGGGGATGGGGATCTTGCCCGAAATCTTGCGATACCCAGGCACTTTCCGGCGGAAGTCTCCGCGATCCTGACTTACCCTGCCGCTACCATGTCTGATCTCAAAGGTGAAATCCTCCGTCTTGGCCAGCAGGCCAAGAAAGCAGCGCTCGACCTCGTCAAGCTTTCCGCCGAGGACAAGAACCGCATCCTCCTCGCGATCGCCGATCAAATCGAAGCCGAAGGCGCGGAGATTCTCGCCGCCAACGCCAAGGATGTCGCCGCCGCCGAGGCCAAGGGCTTGACCGCCGCGATGATTGACCGCCTTGTGCTCAATCCAAAGCGTCTCGCCGCGATGGCCGGAGGCGTGCGCAAGGTGGCCGGCTTGCCTGATCCGGTGGGGGAGGTTCTCGACGATTGGACGCGGCCCAATGGACTCCGGATCGTGAAGAAGCGGGTGCCGATCGGGACCATCGGGATCATCTACGAATCCCGGCCCAATGTGACCAGTGACGCCGCGGTGCTCTGCTTCAAGAGCGGCAACGCGACAATTCTGCGCGGCGGATCCGAGGCGTTTCACTCCAACCAAGCGATCGCCGCGGCGATGGCCCGGGGCGGGCGAGGAGCCGGAATGCCAGAGAACGCCATTCAGCTGGTTCCGTTTACCGATCGGGAAAGCGTCCGGCATCTCGCGGAGATGGATGCCTACCTCGATCTGATTATCCCGCGGGGAGGGAAGGGACTGATCGAAACCGTGGTCTCCCTGGCGCGGATGCCGGTGATCAAGCATTACGACGGCATCTGCCACACCTTCGTCGATGCCTCCGCCAGCCTGCCCATGGCCACGGAGATCTGCATCGACGCGAAGTGTGCCAAACCGTCCGCCTGCAACGCCATGGAAACGCTGTTGGTCCACGAAGCCGTGGCGGAAACGTTCCTCCCTCAAGTGGCGGCGGCTTTGCGCGAGAGGGGAGTGGAACTGCGCGGCGACGAGCGGACTCTCGCCATTTTCCCGGATCTGAAGGAAGCGACGGAAGAGGACTGGACCACGGAATACCTCGACTTGATCCTGGCGGTAAAAGTCGTTTCTGGCCTGGACGCGGCGATTGACCACATCAACACCTACGGCTCACGTCACAGCGACTGCATCGTCACTGCCGACGAGGCCAACGCGAATCGCTTTCTGGCGGAGGTCGATTCCGCGACGGTCTACGTGAATGCCTCGACGCGGTTCACGGACGGAGAAGAATTCGGCTTCGGCGCGGAGATTGGGATCAGCACGGACAAGCTCCACGCCCGGGGGCCAATGGGTTTGGTGGAGCTGACGAGTTACAAATACTTGCTGCACGGGACCGGGCAGATCCGCGGGTGAGAGGATCCGTCTCCGGGATTCGGCGGCTGGGTGATGAGATTCTTTTCCTCCTCGGTCAACTCGCGCCAGGCACCCGCAGGCAGATCCTCCGGCAGTTCCAGGCCGCCGATGCGCATCCGGTGCAGCGTGACCACACGGTTGCCCACGCGTTTGAACATTCGCTTGATCTGGTGATACCGCCCTTCCTCCAGGGTGACCCGGGCGGTGCGCTCCGCGAGGATTTCCAGTTGGGCTGGGAGGGTGAACGCGTTCTCCGTGGGAAACCAAAAGCCGTTGGCAAAGGCGGCGATGGATTCCTCCGTGACCGGTTCGGCGGTTTCCACCAGATACACCTTGGGCACTTTGCTCTCCGCGGAAAGGATCTGCTTGGACCATCGCCCATCATTGGTGAGCAGAATCAAGCCCGTCGAAGCCCGGTCCAAACGGCCGACGAGGTGGAGTTCCTCCTTCCCCGGATCATCGATCAAGTCGAGCACCGTGCGATGCACCGGATCCGAGGTGGCGCTGAGGATGCCCGCCGGTTTGTGGCACATGAGGTAGCGGGCGCGCTCCGTGCCTTGGACCATGACGTCGTCAAGAAACACCGTGCGGAAGCGATCCACTTCAAGCTCCCGGTCTTTGACCACCACGCCATCCACCCGGACGCGCCCCGCCGCCAGCACCCGCCGCGCGGCCACGCGGCCCATGCGTTGGTGACGGGTCAGGAGACGATCGAGTTTCATCGACGGAGCGGATTCATGCACCCTGGATGTCCGATCGGCAACCGAACCTCACCGTTCTCGCGGTCCACGACAAAGCGTCGCGCACCGGAGGGCTGCGCTGTGTCGCAGCCGGATCATCATGAACAGGGAAATGGCGACGACAAAGCGTCGTGCTCCGCTCACCGCCCCGCACGCACGAATTCTTCCTCGGTCAGCAGGCCATCCTGATCGGTGTCGAACGTCGGGAAGCGGCGGCGGCCTTCGGCTTGATCTGGGAACCGGTTCAGATACTCGTCGAGGGAGAGGCGCCCGTCGTGGTTGGAGTCCTTCTGCCGGAAAATGGTGGCTCGATCTGGACTCGGCTTTGTGGCTGCGGCCGCGGGCACGGTCTGGGCGCGGCCGTTGTCCTGGGGCTTGCCGGTGGACGCCGCCCGGGTCCGCGCCTCACTGGGCGGAAGCGTCTCCACCCAGGCCAGTGCTTTCGCGGTGAGGGTCTTTACAAGTTCGGGCTGTTCCGCGGCCACATCGCGGGATTCGCCGGGATCTTGCGTCGCGGCCACATAGAACTGCCGGATCCAGGTGCTCTGACTGGCGAATTTGTCCAGATTGGGCGTTTTGAGATAGGGATGCCCGGCAAAGCGCGCATCGGCCCAGCCTTGGTCATCGGTCAGGATGAAGATGACGTTGGGGGGACGGTTGGCGGCAGCCGCGGACGCGGTCGCGGTCGCGGCCGGGTGGACCAGAAGTAGGACCAGAAGCGAGCCAAAAAGTGAAAGGGACTTCATTGGGGCAACGATCGCGCCACGTGGCTGGAGCCCGCCGTCTTGCGAGCTTATCTTCCCGTGCCGAAGAAGACGCGGTGGAGAGCGCGTTGCGCTTCGTCCACCCGGTCATCCGGAAGGATCCAGCTGCTGCGCAGGCTGGAGGTGAAGAGTTCCTCGATCCCCAATCCGGAGAGTGCTTCTTGGCCTCGATGCGTGTTCCGGAAATCTTGATTGATCCCGGCGCCCACGGCACTGACGGCGCCGAAGCCTTCGATCAAGCTGGCACGCTCCTGAAACTGATCGCGCAAGATCCGGCGGACGGCATCGGCTTGGTGGAGGTTTTCTTTGGCGAAGACCATGCTCACCCGCCAACCACTGCCTCCTGTCCGGACAATCTGGGTCTGCTTGGCGCTGGCTTCGACATCATCGAGCGCCGAAAGCAGAGCTCCCGCCTCGGGCAGCTCGCCGCGAAGGAGGAACAAGCCGCGTTCTCCCGCCACGGCGACCACGAGGCCGGAAGCATCCGGTGAAAGGCGTTGCACCACGGTGCCATCGCTGGAGGGATCCTCGCCGGGCAGCGGTCCTGAGGTGGCGCGGGCGTAAATCGCGATGTCGTGTTGTTTGGCGAATTCCACTGCCTGGGCATTGAGGACCTTGGCGCCCGATTCGGCCATTTCCTGGGTCTCTTCGTGGGAAAGCCGGGGAATCCGGGTCGCCTCAGGGACGATCCGGGGATCCGCGGTGTAGACGCCATCGACGTCGGAACAGATTTCACACCAATCCGCCTTGAGCGCGGCCGCCAGGGCCACGGCGGTGGTGTCGCTGCCGCCCCGGCCCAGGCAGGTGATCTCCCGTTTGTAGGACATGCCCTGGTAACCGGCCACGATCACGATGCGCCCGCGGGAGAGTTCATCCTGCACCCGGATGGGGCGCACTTCGATGATGCGGGCATCCACGTGCCGGTCGTTGGTGATGATGCCGGCCTGGCTGCCGGTGAAGCTGATGGCTTCCTCGCCTTCCTCCCGGATCGCCATGGTGAGGAGGGCCATGCTGATCCGCTCCCCGGTGGAGAGCAGCATGTCCAGCTCCCGGCGGTCCGGTTGTGGCGTGATCTGTTTGGAGAGGGCGAGGAGTTGGTCGGTGGTTTTGCCCATCGCTGAGACAACCACCACAACGGAATGGCCGAGGTGTTTGGTGGCCACCACTCGCTGGGCGACGGCACGCAGTTTCTCCGGATCGGCGACGGATGAGCCGCCATACTTTTGGACGACGATGGACATGGCTTGTTCTGCTTCCTTGGACGCAGCGGCGGCGAATTGCCTCAAACGCAGTCACCGCACTAAGCGCACGTTGCGGAACCCGGCGCTGGCTCCGAAGACGAGGAAATTGGCCCCCGTCTTCCGTTCCCCCAGGACCGGGTGGGTGCCGCGGAGGATGGTTTCGTTGACTTGGACGATGGCTTCGTTGCCCTGAAAGGTGATGCGGACGGGATACCACTTGTCCGCGTCGAGTTCCATGGCTCGGCGGGCGATCGGTTCTACTGCTTCTTTGGGTTCGCCGGTGGCGGGATTCTTCGTGAGGCCGATGGCGGTGCGGGAGATTTCGATGCGGAAGTTTCCTTTGCGTTCGCCGTTGGTGGATTCCATGCGGCAGGAGGTGCGGTTGGCGCCATGGAAGCTGATATCGCATTCCAGTGTGCCGTCCATGAAATCGAAGGGCACGCGGAGATTGGCGCCTAGGTCTTCTTTGCCGGTTTGGCTGCCCCAAAGTCCGCCATCGCGGGCTTCCCAGGTGCCTGCGGCGGCCTGCCACGGCTTGGCGGGGAGCGCGGCGAGGGATTCGTTGAGGAGAACGGTGCCTTTCACCGGCGCGAGGGTGATGGGGGCCGTTTGCGGCGGTTGGACATCGGCCGGCGGGAGTTCCCGGCTGTAGCCGCCGTAGCGGTATCGATTCAAGAGCGCGGTCAGCTCGGCGACGACATCGGGATGCTCCGCGCTGAGATCTTTGGCCTCGGCGGGATCGGCCTCGATGTCGTAGAGCTGAGAGCGGAACTGATTGGCGTGGAGCTTGCGGAGGGCGGGTTTGATTTCATCGACCGGGATGCCCTCGATCCACTTCCACTTGCCTTTGCGGATGGCGAAGACGCCGTCGGCGCTGTGGACGATGATGTCGTCGCGAATCGGTTTTTCCGGTTCCCCGAGGATGGCGGACAGGAAGTTCCGGCTGTCCTCGGCGCCTTGGGAGACCTGGGGGAGCGGTTCGCCGACGATTGCGGCGGTGGTGGCGAGGATGTCGGCGACGCTGACGGTGGTTCCGGAGACCGATCCGGCGGGGGCTTGGCCGGGCCAGCGGACGAGGAACGGCACCCGGAAGCCGCCTTCCCAGACATCGTGCTTTCCGCCACGCCAGGGACCGTTCACTTTGAGTCCGGCTTGGATGGCGGCGGTTTGCAGCAGTCTCGTGTTTTCCGGTCGGTTGACCCCACCGTTGTCGCTGGTGAAGATGACCAGGGTGTTTTCCGTGGCGCCCATTTCATCGAGCGTCGTCAGAATCCGGCCGACGCTGCGGTCGAGTTCGTGAATCCAATCGCCAAACGGGCCGGCTTTGCTTTTTCTGGCGATATCGGTGTCCGGCGTCACCGGATTGTGGACGGCGACGGGGGTGAAGTAGAGGAAGAAGGGCTGATCTTTGGGTTGGGCGCGGAGCCAATCGCTGGCCTTGTCCGTGAGGACCTTCATGACGCGGACGTTTTTGCGGCGCGGGGCCTCGAGGTCGAGGATGCCTTTCCCCTTGGCGTTCTCCATGTCTTCGGCGGTGTAGGTGGTCTGGTAATCGTCGGCGTTCGGCAGATCGCGGCTGCCGAGCCCGTAGACGCGGCGGTTCTCGACGTAGACGCCGGTGAGGTCGCCGTGATTGCTGGGAACGGAGAAGTGGTAATCGAAGCCGATATCGAGCGGTCCGGGCGAGAGCTCCTTGGTGTAATCGGTGCGCCATTGTGGGGAATCGTCGGCGGTGCCGTAGCCGAGATGCCATTTGCCGACGGCGGCGGTGGCGTAGCCGTGCTTTTTGAGCAGGGAAGCCAGGTTGAGCCGGCCGGGCTCGATGTGGAGGGGGGCGAAGGTGCTGAGGACTTCGTGTTTGAGGGAAGTGCGCCAGCAATAGCGGCCGGTGAGGACGGAATAGCGGGTGGGGGAGCAGACGGAAGAGGTGGTGTTCGCGTCCGTGAAGCGGCGGCCTTCGCGGGCGAGACGGTCGAGACTCGGGGTTTGCACGAGGTTCGGATCCGCGCCGTAGGCCCCGGCGCTGCCGTAGCCGAAGTCGTCGGAGAGGATGACGACGACGTTGGGTTTCGCAGCGGCGGCCAGGGAACCGCAACAAACAAAGAGGAGCAGCAAGAACGCTTTCATAAGGGCTTCCCCTAGACTTTCCCTCGCAATGGAATTGTTGACCGGAGGGGAAGTTTTCGTCGAAGGAGTTTCGAGATCCGCATGAACCGCCTCGCTGCCAGCCTGCTTGCCGTCGCCCTTGTTGGGGGCGCCGAGCTTTGGGCGGGGCCGGACCTGGGCGCGGTGGTGGATGGCTTTGTGACCAAGGCGGCATTGGGATCTGAGACCCCGGCCTTGGTGGTGCGCGTCGCGATTCCTGGCGAAGCGGAGGGTGGTTTGGAACGCGCGGTGGGCTTGGCGGATCTGCGGTCCCACGAAAAGGCCGGCAGCGAGACCCTATTCCGCATGGCTTCGGTTTCGAAACCGTTCACCGCGGTGGCGGTGTTGCAACAGGTGGAGAAAGGCGTGATCGAGCTGGATGCGCCCGCCCAACGGTATGCGCCGGAGATTCCTTGGCCGGAGGTGACGGTGCGGCAGCTGTTGAACCACACGGCGGGCGTTCCGGAATACTTGGTGGAGCCGTCGTTCAAGTCGCGCCCGGACAATCACGACGTCTTCCATTCGATGCGCCGGAAGAAGTTGGAATTCACGCCGGGGAGTAGCGTTTGTTACCGGAACACCGGCTATGCGGCCTTGGCTCTGGTGTTGGAAGGAGCGGCCGGGAAGGATTACCCGACTTGCCTGCGGGAGCAGATTTTCACGCCCTGCGGGATGGAGCGATCGGCGGTGCCGAGGTGGGATTGGACGCAACTGCGCGGGCGGGCCACGGGCTACGAACGGCGGCTGAGGTTCTACTTCGCGGCGGACACGGACATCTTCAACGGCGTGGTCGGGGATGGCGGCGTGTATGCCTCCGCGGTGGAATTGGATCGATGGCTGGAGGCGTTGCACGGCGGCAAGCTGTTGCGCGAGGAGACCTTGGCGGCGGCGTTCGCCCCGGGCTTGCCGCGTCCGCAGGCGCTGCGTTACGGGTTCGGCTGGGTGATCACGCGGATGGGAGACGACACGCTGATTTGGCACAACGGGAGCTGGCTGGGGTTCGACACCTTTGTGGGGCGGGTCGTGGGGCGCCGGGCGAACATCATCTTGCTGAGCAATGCCGGGTTGCACGGCCGGGGGCTCGATCTCGCGGATGACCTCGGTTTTCCCTTGGCGGAGCGGATCATTGCGTCGAAATAACAGACGAACCCAACACCCTGCCATGATGCCTCGATTCCCCTTCTTCTTGGTCCTGGCCCTGCTCGCCTGCGGTGGCGCGATGGCTCAGGATCGCCCGAATATTGTTCTTGTGGTCGCCGATGATTTGGGGATTGGCGATGTGAAGGCGTATGGGGGAGAGCGTTGCAAGATCGATACCCCAAACTTCGACCGATTGGCGCGCGAGGGGGTGCGATTCACCGATGCGCATGCCACGGCCTCCAGCTGCATCGCATCGCGCATGGCGATCATGACGGGCCGCTACGCCTGGCGCTATGCGGCACCAGATGCGGCGACCGATGGACCTTGGGGCTATTTGACCCCGCGTTTGGAACCGGGGACGCCAACACTGGCGACGGTCTTAAAACGGGCGGGCTACCGGAGTGGTTACGTCGGCAAATGGCACCTCGGCACCTTGATGAGCACGAAGGACTCCAAGCCGCAGGGGCCGGGGAACGTCGATTATGAAACTCCGTTGCGGGTGGGACCGGCGGAATATGGGTTCGATTTCAGCTTCATCCTGCCGGGCTCGCTCGACATGTATCCCTACGCCTTCATCCGGGATGGCGCGTGGGTCGGGCCGGTGACGGCGACCAAGGCGTTCAGCGGGTTCCAACGTTCCGGGCCGGCGGCGCCGGATTTTGAAGATCACCTGGTGCTGGACACGCTGACCAAGGAGGCAGAGGCGTTTCTCTCCGAGGCGGGGGCGGCGGAAAAGAAGGAGCCGTTCTTCCTCTACGTCGGCCTGACCTCGCCGCATTCGCCGATCAGCCCGGGCAAGGCGTTTCAGGGCAAGAGCGCGTTGGGGCCTTATGGCGACCTGGTGATGGAGACCGATGCTTGTTTGGGCCGGATTCTCGATGCGCTGGATCGCACCGGATTGGCGAAGGGGACGATCGTCGTGGCGACTTCGGATCACGGACCCGCGGCGTATGCCGGGAACGAGCCGGAAGCGCCGGGGCAATACAAGAAGATGCAGGCCGCCGGGCACTATTCGAACGGCGATTATCGCGGGTTCAAGTTTGACATCTACGAAGGCGCGCACCGGGTGCCGTTCCTTGTGCGTTGGCCGGGCAAAGCGGCGTCCGGCGGAGTTTGTCCCCGCGTGGTTGGCTTGGTGGATCTGATGGCGACCTTCGCCGGTGCCGCCAAGGCGCGCATGGTGGACGGGGAGGGGGCGGATTCGGTGAGTTTTCTGACGCTCTTGGAGAATCCCACCGCCGAGGCTCCGCGCCGCAACTTGGTGGTGACGTCGGACACCGCGTTTTCGATTCGCCGGGGGGCGCTCAAGCTGATTCTCGGGCCGGGCTGCGGG
This sequence comes from Akkermansia muciniphila, assembly GCA_945883495.1. GTDB lineage: Bacteria > Verrucomicrobiota > Verrucomicrobiia > Verrucomicrobiales > DEV007 > V1-115. The sequence continues at coordinate 94,504 of CAMCXS010000008.1, read as the reverse complement.
GCGAGTTCGCAATGGGGCAATGAGCCCGGGGACGACGTGGCTTGGCAAACGGCCGTCGCGGCGTTTGGCCATCCGCCGACGCTCTCGGAGCTCGGGCTGCCGCAGTTCGTCCAGCTTTACAACCTCACGAAGGACCCGAAAGAGACAAAGAATTTGGCCCAGGATCAGCCCGACGACGTGTCGACGCTCTTGGAACAGATCGACACCGTGGTGGCATCGGGCCGGACCACGCCGGGGGATTGGCTGGAGAACGACCGGCCGGTGAATTACTTCGAGAAGATTCCGCCTTTTGTGTTGGCGAAGTAACGGATTTGTCGCATCGGTCCGGTCCGACCCGATACGACAGATTCACCATGGCTCGCATCAACGACAACTACCTCAAGCTCAAGGCTGGCTATCTCTTCCCCGAGATCGGCCGCCGCGTCGCCGCCTTCAACCAAGCCAACCCGGACGGCGCGAAACGCCTGATCCGCTGTGGGATCGGCGATGTCACCGAGGCACTGCCGGAGGCTTGCCGGGAAGCGATGCACCAGGCGATCGATGAGCTGGGGGACCGGGCCACGTTCAAGGGTTACGGGCCGGAGCAGGGTTATCCGTTTCTCCGCGAGGCGATCGCCAAGCATTACTACACGGATCGCGGGCTCGATATCGGCGCCGATGAGATCTTCGTCTCCGATGGTTCCAAGTGCGATACCGGGAACATCCTCGACATCTTCGGACCGGGGAACCGGATCGCGATCACGGACCCGGTCTATCCGGTGTACGTCGATACCAACGTGATGATCGGCAACACCGGGGACGCCGATGCCTCGGGAGCGTATGGAGGCTTGGTTTATATGCCCTGCACGCCGGAAAACGGGTTTGTTCCGGCGATTCCCTCGGAGAAAGTGGATTTGATTTACCTTTGCTACCCGAACAATCCGACGGGGGCGACGGCGACCTTGGCGCAATTGCGTGATTGGGTGGCCTATGCGCGGGCCAATGACGCGATCATTCTCTACGATGCCGCCTACGACGCCTACATCGTGGAAGAGGGCGTACCGCGCTCGATTTTCGAAATCGAAGGTGCTCGGGAATGCGCGATCGAGTTCCGCAGCTTCTCGAAAACGGCGGGGTTCACTGGGGTGCGTTGCGCCTACACCGTGGTGCCGCGGGATCTCAAGGGCCGGACGGCGGAGGGGAAGGAGCAGTTGATCCACCCGCTTTGGGCGCGCCGCCAGACCACGAAGTTCAACGGCGTCAGCTATATCGTCCAGAAGGGAGCCGAAGCCGTGTTCAGCGAGGCCGGGCAACAGCAAGTGGCGGCCTTGGTGGAACATTACTTGGGGAACGCCAAACTGCTGCGCGAGGCGTGCCAGCAACGCGGATTGGCGGTCTATGGCGGCGTCAATGCGCCCTACATTTGGGTGGCTTGTCCGTCGGGAGTCGGGAGTTGGGAATTCTTCGACCGGATGCTTCAGGAGATCAACGTGGTCATCACGCCCGGAGCAGGCTTTGGCGCGGCGGGCGAAGGGTATTTCCGGATCTCGGCCTTCAATAGCCGGGAAAATGCCAAGGAAGTCTGCCGCCGGATCGTCGAGGAGCTGAAGCTCTGAGCCGGAAGGTTTCGGATCGCCAACGTGGCCGTGAGTGGAGTCTGACGGCCACTGACTCTTTTGCCTTACGAAGTGCCCGGCACCGCAGGGGCCTCGTCAATCATCAGTCTGCGCCACGACTGCAACAACGGCGGGTTTGGTGAAGATGAGGTGTGTCTCGATGGCTTGAGCTGGGATGCCGCTGAGGCGGGAAAGGGCTTCGCGGTAGACCGAGAGTTGCGGCCGGTAGGCATCGCGAGCTTCGGCGATTTGCCTTGGGGTGGCGACCCGGTTGGTTTTAAAGTCGAAGATCCAGGCGCGCTCGCGGGTCAGCACGACGCGGTCGAATGTTCCGGAGACCCAGGCTCCGTTGAGGATGATTTCAAAGCGCTTTTCCCGCCAGAGGATGGGGTCCGTTCCGAATTGGTCTCGATGGAACAGGGCGGCGATGGTTGGCTCGCGTAGGGAGGCCAAGACTTCATCCCGCACCAGGACGGCGACGGAATCGGTGGGGTCGATCATCGCGGCCACGGCTGCTTCGAGGGAGTTGGCAGTGAGGCTATCGATCCAATCAATTTGTTCAAAGACGGCGTGCAACTTCGTACCGTATGCGGCGGCGTCGCTGGAGGAGCGGGAGAAAAGAAAGTTGGCTCGGATTTTGCCATGGCTGCCCTCGTCAGCCGCGCTGGAGGGCATGGCGCGTTGCAGGGGCGGGAACCGGCGGGATCGGTGGAGCGGCGGAATGAACGGTGGCGGTTCTTCCGCCGGGGTTGGTTGTGGGCGGGCGACGTGCCAGTTTGGATCGCCGCCAGCATAGAGAACGGAAACGGTTTCCTCGGCCAGTGTGCGTTGGGGAGCGGCATCACGGGCTTGGGCCAGCGCCGCGATGAGGAGATCCCGGGCGCTGCCGTTCGGTTCCCCTTTGGGCTCGGAGCAGACGATGTGGGTGGCAAACTTGGCGCGGGTCAGCGCGACGTAGAGGACGCACAGCTCCTCGTAGGCGCGATCGATCTCGCAACGGCGCCGGGCTTCGAGGAGGCGGGCGTCCATTTCGCAGACTTGCCGGTTGGGCATGGAGAGGACCCAATCGATCTCCCGTCCCAAACCGGCGCCACGTTCGTGAGCCACCAGGGAGAGATGCTGCGTGGTGGTGATGGCCGGGTTGTTGTGGCGGTCGAGATCCGTGAGGATGACGACGTCGAACCCGAGGCCCTTGGACTTGTGGATCGTCATAATTTGGACGACGCCGTGGGCGGGCGTTTCCCGGGTCGCGGCGGCTTCGGCGTAGTGGATGAAATCGGAGATCGAGCGATTTCCCTTTTGGTCGAAGTCGTGGGCGGCTTGGCGCAGTTGTTCCATGCGGCGCAGGGCGAAGGCGTCGGGAACAAATCCCCCATTCTGGAGATAGGTGAGCCACAGCTCAAAGGCTTGGGCGAATCCGGCGTCGTGAATGGTGGTCAGCAGTTCGCGTCCGAGGGAACGCCGGAGATCGCGGTAATCTTCCCAATTCTGGTGGCAGAAGGCCGGGGTCATCAGCAGGTGCTTCCAGGCGGCGGAATCTCCGGGATGCGCCGTGAATTGGATCAGGGAGAGAAAGGAGGAGGCAATCGGGTGATCGGTGCCAATGAGGGTATCGCTGTCCACCGTGACGGGCACGTCCGTCCGGGAGCGAATGGCATTGGCCAGGGCGATGGCGGTGTCATTGGTCCGGACGAGGATGGCGCAGGAGAGCTGTTTGCGGTGCGGCGCGATCTCCTCGACCAAGCCAGCAACCACGGCGAGGCGGCGCTCGCTGGCGTCTTCCTCCGCTGTCGGGTCGTCCGCCAGAGTGAGCAGTTCCACGTAGTCGGCGCGGTTCTGGTGGTGCGTGGTGTGCGGGGCCCAGTTCGTTTCCCAGCGCTCGACGAATTCCGGGTGATCCGGAAAGAGAGAGCGCAGCCGGTCGAAGTCGCCGAATATCCGGTTGACCGCTTCCATCAAAGCCGGACCGGAGCGGCGGCTGTCCTCCATGTGCTCGCTCTGGATGCTGTCCGGCTGAAGGGAGTTGTAGTGGAACCGAATGTCGTTGAAGAGCGCGGCATCGCCTCCGCGCCAGCCGAAGATGGCCTGTTTGACATCCCCAACGTAGAACAGACTGCGCCGTCCCTCCGTGTCTTGGAGGACTTCATCGATGAGGTTCGCGATGACTTTCCATTGCCCATTGCTGGTGTCCTGAAATTCATCGAGGAGCCAGTGATCGAACTGACCGTCGAGCCGGTAATCGACGTGCAACCGGCCTTCGCCGCCATCGATGCTGAGGTGTTGGCGGCTTTGGGGCGGTAAGAGAGAGCCGTTGAGGAGCATCTGGATGTCCTCGAAACCGAGTTTTCCGGAGCGGCGGATTTCGTCGTGGTAATCCCGTTCGAAGGCTTCCAAGATTTCGTAGATGCCGCGAGTCCGTTCCAGGTGAGGCTTGATCTCGCAGAAGAGGTAGTGATCCACCAAGCTGGCCAAGGCGCGGCAGAGCGATGGAGAGAGCTCGTACTCCTTGCGGCCGAGTTTGAGGGGGACGGGCCCGCCTTTGACGGCGCTCGGATACGCTTCGAGCACGCGCTCGAAGGCGGCGCCCGGGGCACTGGGAAGTTTCTTGCCGAGTTCGACGCTTGCGAAGAGATCGATGAGCTTGTCCCACATGCCGCGGGCGGTCTTATCGAGCTCCAACGTCCCCGCGGCGTCCCGAAGTGCCGTGTAGGCCTCCACCGGTGCCGAAGCGGCTTGCAGCCAACGGGCTCCGTTTGGCCAAATCACGGATTCGTCGCCCCAACGTTGGGAGGCTGGCTGACGGAGGTAGGTGCGATGGTGGTTGCTGACGAAGTCGTCCAGCTTGCGTTGCAAACTCTTCTCCTCGTTTCCGAACGTCGCCTTCTTGAAGGCCTCGGTAAAGTGGGTGTGGAGGCGCCGGTTGTTGAAGATCTGCGCGAAGACGCGGGCGCGGGCTTCGCTCTCCTCGTGCGGGTTCATCACCTCGAACCCGGTTCCCAGGCCGAACTCCGCGGGAAAGCAGGCGAGAATGCGGTGAAAGAAGGAATCGAGGGTGCCCAGTGTGAGCTGGTGCAGGCGGTCGATGACCAAGCGCAGCAATTCCAAGGCGCGGCGGGAATCGAAGTCGTCGAGATCGAGTTGGCTCTTCAGATCTTGGGCTATCCGCGGGTCCGAGGCGGCCTTGGCCAGCTTCTTGAGGATCTCATCGAGGAACTCGGCGGCGGCTTTGCGCGTGAACGTCAAGGCGATGATCCGCTCTGGGGGCACACCGAGGGCCAGCAGGTGGACAAATCGATTGGTCAACCGGTAGGTCTTTCCGGATCCGGCCGAGGCGAGAATCATTTCATTCTGCAGCGCTTTCATGGGGCGGAAGAGGGAAGGAGGTTGGGAAACGCGATGGTCTTTTCAGGGAGACCGAGATGGACCCGCACGAAGGAATCGTTCTGCGTGGCCTGCGGCGCGGGCCAGAAGCGTCCGGCGCGGAGATCGTGGATGATGCCTTCCGCGCAAGCCAAGGCCGCCGCGTCGTGTACGGGGCTCAGGCCCGGCCAGACGTGGATGCCGGTCTCGGTCACGGCTCGGGGAAGGTTGAAGTATCCGCACTCGATCTCCGGGCCGTAGGTCGACGCCAAGCCGAGACGGTAGAGGGGAAGTTGCAGGTCCTTCCAACGGAGGGTGGCGTTGCCGAGAGCGAAGCAGGCGTACTCGGGTAGCCACGTCGCCCCGGTTTTCTTGCCCACTTTGCCGACGTGCGTGGAATTCGGCATCTCCCCGCGGTCACCGGTTTTGTAGTCGAGCACGCGGATGGCACCGGAGCTCTCGTGGCGGTCGATGCGGTCAATGCGGCCTTTCACGGTGACGCCGGAAATGGTGAAGCCGGGATCGCTCAGGCTCAGCTCTGTTTCGAGGATCATCCAACCTTCGGCCCGGGTTTGGGCCTGGATGTCGGCGGCTTGGATGAGGCGGGCGCGGGCGGCTTGGACTTGGATTCGGACGGGGAGCGTCGGGTTGGGGCCAAACCACTGCATCGAGAGCTGGTCCACGGCTTCGAGCAGGAAGTCCCGGATCACCGAAACGTCGGCGGAATGGCGCACGCCATCATCCTTGCCAAAGCGTCGCAGCACCTCGTGACAGAAGTTCCCGAACGTTAGGGAATCCATCTCGCTCAGGGCGGCATCGATCGGTTCCATGCCCTCGACATGGCGCAGATAAAAATGAAACGGAGAGCTGAGGTAGGTCTTGAACGCGGTGACTCCGAGGCTGGTGGGCTCGTAGGCTGGGGGCGAGCCGGGGAAAGGCTGGAGGCGGAAACCAGCGGTCCACGGCAAATCGCCCTGAGGCGGTGGCGTCTCGTGGAAGAGGAGATTGACTCGGTTGGGCAGCTCCTCATCCGGGCAAAGAAAGAGGAGGCGGGAAGGGCGCAGCGGATCGCCATTGCGGCGGTGTTTGCCGAGACAGAGATCGACCCGGCCGTGATGCCGGCGGGACTGGAGGATCGCTTCGAAAAGGTAGGTGTCCCGGGCGAGACGGGTCTCGTTCGTCGGGAAGTAGACCTGTTCCGCCAAGCGTTTGCGCAACCGTTCGGGAAGATAGACATCGCCGGTGATCGACTCGGGGGCGTAGCCTTCGTTGAACCCGGTGACGATCAGGTGAGGCGCCTCATCCCAATGAAGCTCCAGCCATCCGAGCAATTCTACCGAATTTGGGGGCCGGTCTTCATACAGCGTCTCCTGCTCCAGGAGGGAGAGGAACAGATCGAAAATCTCCACTTCGGAAAGGTCCAAATCCGAGCCAACGGGGCCATCGAGTGCGTCCAAAAGCGTTTGAAACACTTCAGAAACCGTTTGGTAAATGCGATCGACGCGGGAGTTGTGGGTGGGTAGGCGACTGCCGAGGATGGCTTGAAGCACATCGGGGATCTCCGTGGAGCGTGGAACTTGGCGCAAGCGTGTCAACAAGCGGGTCACTTCATCCAGGGCGCCGAGCGGTTCCACGGCGCCTTGGGCATCGGCTTTGGTCAAATACCAACGGGCCGAGCGAAGATCCGCGAAAAGATGACGGCGATGGAGTCGATCCAGGCATTCGATGGCGCTTAGGCTGTTCCAAAAGAGCAGAGTTTTGCCGAGATAGGCATCGAAATCCGGGCAGCGGAGCAGTTCTACGAACGTCTCGTAGCGTTCTTCCAGCAGCAGGTCGCGGAGGGTCCGGAGAAGATGCAGCACGCCTTCGGAGCGCATGGAGGAACCGCCCGGATTGAACGTAGCGCGGCCGCCCTGCTGCAGAAGCCGTTGCAAGGGACCGGTGACCTCGTCGTCGAGGACGCCGATGGTGATGGTGGCGGAAGGCGAGTCGCAACGCAGCACGGCCTCGGCGGTGAGGGCGGCTTGACCATCTGGGCTGGGTTGGACACGGACCGGGAGCTCGCCGCCGGGGAACTCGACCTGGCGCCTGAGCCAGACCTCCGGAATCGGCCGGCCCCACGCATCGAAGTCATCGCGCAGTGCACCGGGAGCATGAATCCAAACCTCCACCGGCACGAGGTGGCTCAAGGACTCCAGCACTTCCACGGCAAGGGGAAGGGGATCCGGGCAGCCCGCGAGGCGAATGCCGGTGATTCCCTGTGGGAGTTTGGGGGATTGCCGGTTCTCGCGGCGGACCGCGAGGAGGTCCTTCTTGCCGTGGTCCGCCAAGGCGCGGCCGAAATCTTGTTCCAAGCGGGCCAATTCTTCCCAGCGCTCCTCCTCTTCCAAGCTTCCGGAGAGTTTGGCAAAAACGTCGGCGATGGAGAGCCCTGCTTCGCCGAGAGTGCTCCGGAGTTCGTTCAAGCTTTTCGCGGTACTGAGTGCCCAGCGGAAATCCTGGGCAGCGGGAGGCACCGGAAAGAGCGTGGGAAACTCATCCAGATCAGCGGAGCGCAAAACGGGGGCCCAGGCCAGAAGGGTTTCATGCGCGCTCGCCAAGCTTCCCGCTTCCGGTTGGTCGATGAGGCTGAGGAGAAACTCAGGAGGCACCACCTGAGGCGGACAGATGGCGCGGCCGCCCTCGGCGCTGAGTTGAGCCAACATTTCGCGAAGGCGCCGTCCGGCATTCCGGGTGGGGACGACGACCAGCAGATGGCTCAGGTCAAGAATGGGCGGAGTGGCTTCGGCAAGAAGATCTTCCGCCACCAGTTCGAGGACGGGACGATCCCAGCCCAGAAAACGGCGGGTGATGGACATGGCGGCGCTGACGTTGCGTTGCCAGTAAGACCGATGTCAGGGATTGGTGCAAGTGTAAGGACGAGCAAAAGGCTCGTGGGTTTGCCACCGGGAAGAATGGCGGAATCCTTTCAAAAATTGCGATTTCATGCTTGCCACCCCGCTCCGTCTTCTCGTTGAATGGCCCACACTCCACGTGATCACCCCCTCCTCCGCTCCTCGTTCTTTCCGCTCGCCCCGGTGGGACCGCTCCTTGATGCAGCGTCAGGCCTATCGGCTTGGCCGCGACGCGTCTGGAGTGAGTTACAGTCGGGAGAGTGCGTCGCAGTGGGTTCCCTCCCTGCTTTACGGCGGGGCGGAGACGCCAGCTGCCGGAGCCGTCGGTATGGCTCGCCCGGTGCAGCGACGATTTGAATCTCTCGCGAGAGGGGGCATGGCTCCAGCCCGGGTGGTGGCGCCAGCTTGCATCGAGGCAAAGTCCGACGGCTCGACGCAAGCTGGCGGCACCACAACCTCGGATGCCAACGTGGACGAGGGCGAAGATTCAGAGCCTAGGGCGGGTCGAAAGCCCGCCATCGCAGCCATCTCAACTTGCAAGAGGCTTTCGCGTCTCTATTCCGTCACAATTCTCGACTCCGCGACAATTCTGAGTTGATCTCCTCTATTCTATCTCTCCCCGAATTAGGATCATTTTGCCACTCCTCCGTCCCGCAACGTCTCTCCCTCCCCTGTAACCCCTTTTTCCTGTTAGCCTTTTTCTCATGAAGCCCAAGAAGCCCAACCAGGCCAAGACGCCCAAGCAGTCCAAAAGCCGTTCCAAGAAGACCCAGGAGCAAAGAACCGGTCTTCAGTGGGAACAGCTGGAGCCGAGGATTCTGTATTCCGCCTCGCCGGCGGAGGCTCCGGTCAGGGAGGTCGAGTCTCCCGCTGAAGCAGAAGCCGTCGACGTGGCTAACGCCGCTCCTGCCGTTACGGACTTGAACGTGGCGCGAAGCCAAGAGGCGGCGGCTCTGGCAGACCAGCTTTTGGAGGCGGATCCCACGGTGCAGTTGGGAACGATCGATTTTGGCACTGGCCCTGATGGCGAGTCGGCGGAGTTGGATTTGGGCGCTCCCTCCCTTTCTCGTGAGCAGTCGGAGGATGCCTTGCGGAACTTGGCGATGGAGTCGATCTCCCGCTGGCGGGAGACGGGGCTTCCGGAAGAGCAAATCGAGCTACTCTACAAGGCTTCGTATGAAGTGGGCGACTTGGGCGGCGCCCGTCTTTCGGCGAGCGAGGGCAGTCTCATCCGGATTGATGACAACGGTGGTGGCTCTGGATGGATGGTCAGCGGTGTGACCGAAGATGGCGCCAGCGATCGGCAAGATCTGCTCGCGGCTCTGATGCACCAGCAGGCATTGCTGCTGCAAGGCGCGGGTCATTCTGGCGGTCTGGAATTGCTCCAGGCCTGGATCGGCTCGGCCGCTCCCGTTGGCGATCTCTCTGCCGAGGAGGAAGCTCCCGCTGCCGTTCCGGTGACGAGCAGCTCCAGCCTCAGTTTGGCTGATGTGCAGGCTTTGGCTGAAGAAGCGGCGCTTCGTTGGAGCAGTACGGGATTGACCCAAGAGCAAATCGAAGCCCTGAGCCGGATCACCTACCGGGTGGAGAATTTGGAGGGCAATCGTCTTGGATATGCGGACGGAATGGTCATCGTGGTCGACTCCGATGCGGCTGGTAAGGCTTGGTTTGTCGATTCAACCGCAGGTCTGGACGAGGAATATGACCTGACCGATCTCGATGGGGTCAACGCTTCTTCTGGAACGCTGGCGGCGTCTCGCTACGATCTCTTGAGTGCGTTGATGCACGAGCAAGGGCACGTGCTTGGATTGGCCGATCTTACCTCTGGCCAGAACGATGTCATGTACGCGTTCCTCCAAGCCGGGCAGCGTCGTCTTCCAGACGCGAGCCAAGCGGAAGGATCTGAGGTGAGCCTGAATGCGGACGGCTTGGAATACCTGACGGCTTCCTTCGTTTGGACGGGTGCGTTTGATGACGATGCCAGTAACGGCGCGAACTGGGCGGGCGGCGTGGCGCCTTCCACGATGGATGACCTCGTGTTCGGGTCGGCTGGTGCTGGGACCATTGACTTCAGTGGATTCGCTCCGAACACCCGTTTCAACACGATCCAGATCAATGGCAGTGGCTTCACGCTGACCGGGAATTCGATAGAGCTGTATGGCGGTCTGACCACGAACAACGTCAGTGGGTCCAATACCGTTGAGTTGGAGATTACGTTGGTCAATGCGCAGACCATTCTGAACGCGAATACTGGCTCTACGTTGAATCTCAGTGGAGCCATTCATACCGGCGCACTCCTCGGGACTTCCACGGTCTTTGGAACATCGGCATTGACCTTTGACGGAGCTGGCAACACGACGGTGTCCGGCACCATTGATGGTCAGGGAAGCGTGACCAAGCTGGGAGCAGGGACGGTGAGTCTGACCACGGCGAATACCTTTGGAGGAATCACCGATCTCCGGCAGGGCGTGATCCTGGCCTCCCATAAGGACGCGTTCAGCGCCGGGCTGGTGGCGATTCAAGCGGGCGCGTCCGTCCATTTGACGGGTGGTCTGACCATCGGCAATGCGTTGGCCCTGCGCGAGGGCGGGATTGGCTTCCCCGAGGGGACCGATCCGAGTCAACTCGGGGCACTGCGGAGCATTTCCGGGAACAACGTTTGGGAGGGGCCGATTGACCTCTCGAATGCCAACACCATCGTTGGGGTAAACGATGGAAGCAGCCTGAACCTCAGCGGGGTCATCTCCAGCGGGCTTTCCAGTGGCGGACGTCTGACCAAAGCCGGTCTCGGTACCTTGCAGCTCTCAGGAACCGAGGACAACACCTTCCGCGGCGAAGTCCGGGTGATTCAAGGGACTCTGGAGCTGAATAAGCGTGACGGTGCTACTGCGAAAACGGCCGTCCCGGGGAACCTGGTGATCGGCGATGACATGGAGCGGGGAGATTCCGCCACGGTGATCTTTCTCTTCAACGACCAGATGCGTCATTTCGATCTCTATGAGGTCGGTCTCACGACGGTCACCGTGGCGAGCAGTGGCACCCTGAACCTCAATGGGTTCAGCGACATGGTGGGGAACATTACCCTGACGCTCGGCCGCACGGAAAGCGCGGACGTGCTGCTGAACGGCGGCACCTTGGCCATGGCGGGGCCAACCTTGTCGTTGAATGCCGCCAACGGCAGCAGCCAGGTGAGCCCGATGGCGACGATTCAGGGGCCGGGGACGCTCGACCTCTCCACGAATGTGACCGCGCAGGGGGTGAACTCTACCTGGTCGAGCGGCGGAAACAGCAAAGTCTTTTCCATAAGCGACTCGCAACTGGCTCACGTGGTCACCGACCTGGACATTTCCGCCAACATCGTCGGAGTGAGCGGAGTCGCGTTGCGCAAGGACGGCGCGGGAACGCTTCGCCTGAGCGGAAACAACTCCGGTTTGGCTTCCCCGTTCATTGCCAACGGAGGGGTGATCGAGATCAATTCAAATAATTCCCCGTTCGGATCTGGTTTTTATTCTCACCAGGCCGGCTCGCTCCGGGCCATCGGCGGCGCGCGGACGATCACGAATACCATGGGGCTGGATGGGACGCTGTCTACGTTCGGCGGCAACGATATCACCTTTAGCGGCCCGGTCACCCTGTCGGCGAGCCGTACTGTGCAAGTGATGGACGCGGCGCAGACGGTTACCTTCTCAGGTGCCATTGGTGAAGGCATTTACGGCAGCGTGAACTTCGCCAAGGATGGTTTGGGGACTCTGGTGCTTTCCGGTGCCAATACCTACAGCGGCAGCACCACGGTGAACAACAATGGGGGCACGCTCGCGTTGGCCGGAAACGGGACGCTCCTGAATTCCAATGCGATCACGGTTGGCGTGGGCTCCGTGTTCAAGATCGATAACGGCGCCGTGAATTTGACCAACCGGCTCCACGACTTGGTTGGGCTCACAAACAACGGCACCCTTCACTTTGTCGGAAATGCCGCCGCGAATTCCTCGGAATACGTCGGGGTCCTCACGCCCGGGCAGCACCTCACCAGCGAGATCCGCGTGGAGAACACCTCCGGCGGAGCCTTCAGTTCCGTGCTCTCGGCGCACCGGCTTGAGTCGTTCTCGGATCGTCCGTTCCGTGCCGTGGGCGTTGGCCAAGCCCTCAGCGCCACCGGCGCGAACCGCCTGGAGTTCGTGAACCTCCCCGGAAGCATGAGCAACGGAGTTCTCGGTCATGCCATCGTGGTGGATGCCACCACCGGGCGGGTGGACATGGCCACCGTGGAATCGAATCCGTTTGGCGCTAGTGTAATCGCATTGCCGGCTGATGAGTATGTCACGGACATCAATCAGGCCGGGCCGCAGAGTAACTTGCGGATTTCCGCCTCGCAGGCGTTGACCCTGAATCGCACGGTCAATTCGATCATCATCGAGAACGGCGCGGATTTGTCCGGTCCCTACCTGCTGACCGTGACTTCTGGGGGCCTGATCTTTTTGGAAGACGGCAGCGTGCTCGGCTCCGATTTGGCGCTGACGTTTGGAGCGGCAAACGCCAACCTGGTGACCGTCAACGGCACGGCCAAAATCGATGCCAACATCGTCAGCAGCACGGGACGGTTGTATAAAGGCGGTGCTGGCAAGCTGATCTTGACTGGTGACAACCAGCACACCGGTGTCACCGACGTGAACGAGGGAACTCTCAACATCCAGCGGAGTACTGCTCTGGGATCTCCAGCCGCCGGCACCGAAGTCCGTCCCAACGCGGTGTTGGAACTGGAAGAAACCACCTTCGGCTCCATCAGCGTGGGGCCGGAAGCCTTGACCTTGGATGGAACCGGAGGCGCTTCGCTGGGCGGGGCGTTGCGGAACTTGGCGGGCAATAACAGCTGGGCGGGAAATATTACCCAAGCGGGGAGTGCCACGAACCTGACGAGCTTGCTCAATGGCTTCCCCGTGATTGCCAATGCAACCACGCACTACGATGTCGCGGCGGGCAGCTCATTGAACTTGTCTGGGGTGATTTCGGGCAACCTGGAGCTGATCAAGACCGGCGCTGGACAGCTGGAATTGAGCGGGACGGTCGCCAATACCTTCTCGAATAGTTCGGTCCGCGTTTTGGCGGGAACGTTGTTCCTGAATAAGGAGCCCGGTCTCAACGCGATTACCAATGATGGCACCGCGAGGGAGTTGATCTTCGTGGGAGCTGGAACGGGCGCGAATCAAGCAACCTTGCGTTTGGGTGGTGGCGACCAGATCGTGGACAACATTTCCGTCCGCGTGAATCGAGATGGAGTGTTCGATTTGGGCGGCAATGGCGAGGTGATCGCCAGCTTGGCCTTGGAAGTGGGGGCCACCGGGGCCGGAGCGGTCACGATGTCCAACGGCGGCATGCTGACGACCAATGGGAACATCAGCGTCTTCACGCAGGGGATCGGCCATCCAACCGGAGCTTCGATCTCGGGCGGGACCCTTGCCCTGCAAGTCTTTGGCGCCAGTGGCACGGCTGCATCGCGCACGTTTCAGGTCAATGACGGTGCCGTAGGCAGTGACCTGACGATTTCTTCCGCGATCGTGGACGGAAGCGGTCTGCAACCCATGGGGGTGACCAAGACCGGTTTCGGAACCTTGGAATACGCTGGCGCGACCGCCAACACCTACACCAACACGACCCTCATTAGCGAGGGCACGCTGTTGCTCAACAAGGGGACGGGAAGTGGCGGCGTCACGGCCATGCGCGGGGCGCTCACCATCGGCGACACAGGCGGCGGGGTGACCAATGGATTCTCCCGCTCCGATTTGGTCCGGTGGCTCCAAGACGATCAGCTGCCCGACTACCTCACTCCAGTGACTGTGTCGGTGACCGGTTGGATGGATCTCAACGGGCGCAACGAAACGATCGGGAATGTCGATGCGCAAACTGCCTTGACCCTCCAGGCTTCGGCTTTGGTTTCCACGGGTTCGGGTACTCTCACGATCAACGGTAACATCGTCGCCACTGGCGGCAATGGAGCCGCCCTATGGACTCCCGAAGCTCCGGCGATGATCACCGGCAAACTCAATCTGGGCAATATCGTGCGCCAGATCGACATCGCGGATCGTATTCCGCTCGCCGCTGACTTTATCATTGCGGCGGAGATCAGTGGCACGGGAGGCATTCGCAAAACGGGCTCTGGTATCTTGCGGCTGGCTGGCGACAGCACCTACACCGGGGCCAGCTTCGTGGAAGCAGGTGGTATTTCCATCGCCCACGACAAGGCGTTTGGGAACAGTGTCGTGTATGTCCCGCAAGGCAGCCTGCTCTCGGATGCCGGGGCACGCACGGTGGCGAACACCTTTTATTTCGGGGGATCGATCAACCTCGTGGCCGGGAACTTGGTGGGCGGCGGGGGCAATCAACTCACCTTCTCCGGTCCAGTCAACCTGGCGGCGGCGACCACGCTCAACATCATCACCGCCGGCACCGCGGAATTTGCGGGCGGTATTGGGGAGGCATTTGGCGCCCAGGCTTTGACGAAATCGGGCTTCGGCACGATGGCGATTACGTCCGCCGCAACTTACAGCGGCACCACAACTCTCAACACCAACGGCGGAACCATTCTCTTGGCCGGGGAAGGATCACTTCTGAACACGACCGGGGTCACCGTAAACGTCGGTGCCTTGCTGTCGCTGGATAACACCGAGATGAACCGGGGCAACCGGCTCAATGACCTCGCCAACGTCACCATGAGTGGGGGACGTTTGCGCTTCGCGGGCAAGGCGGGAGAGGCATCCTCGGAGGTGATCAACAACTTGGTGCTGAGCGACAATACCTCCTCGGTGGTCGAGTCGATTGTCAGTGCGGCGCCGGGTTCTTCCGCCGAGTGGCGAATCAACAGCATTGATCGCGGCACTTCCCTCGCGGGAGAGTTCGTACGTTTCGTGGGACGGGGCGTGGATATCGGCGCTACGACGAACAACCGCTTTGCGTTCACCGTCGCACCCAGTCGCAACGATGGGATCATCGACTTCATGGTGATCGATAATGAGACGACCGGATTGCAATTCGCGACCCATCGCAACCCGGGGATCGATGCGGCATCGCCCTTCTTTGGGATGCTGGAGGTTTACAACGCGACGACGGCTGGATTGGTTGGCTTGGGCAGCTTCGCCACGACCCTCTCCGGTGCTACCGGAACCGCGAACGTGCGGCTTACCAGCAGTGAAACCATTCCGGCCGCAATCACCGCCAATGCGGTTCTCCTGGCCAACGGCAGCATTGTTCTGAGCGGCGCTGGAAGTCTCACCGTGGACAGTGGCTTGGTCGCTAGCGTAGGAGCGGGCAACGAGTTGAATGTGGCCGCCGTTACCTTAGGTGGTTCGGAGGCGAATCTATTTGTTGGGGAGGCGGGAACGCTCACCGTAACCAGTGCGATCGCCGGAACCGTGGGGATCAACGAGATCCAGCGGATCACGATCAATGGTGTCCCGACGGACGGAACGACCACGTTTACCGTGACCTTTGGCGGTCAAACGACGGCGCCCGTGACGTGGAGCGCCACGGGCGGAGTGACTGGCGCGGCGTTGCAGGCGGCTCTGGAGGCGCTATCGAGCATTGGCTCGGGCAATGTGATCGTCGCGGAGCTTGGTGGGCAGAATTACGAGATTTCGTTCGTTGGTGCTTTGGCGGCGGTCAATCAGGCGGCCGTGACGGCGGCCATTGGTACAGCTGGGCCGGGCACTCCGGCGCCCACCCCGACGATCACCGAACTGCGCGCCGGGGCGGTGGGGAATCTCGGCAAACAGGGGCGGGGCAGTTTGATCATCTCTGGAAGCGCCACCAACACGTTTGGTGGGGTCACCCGGATCAACGAGGGAACCTACCGGGCCGCGAACGCTACGGCATTCGGTAGCTCCGCCGGTGGGGTGAACGTCACCTATGGAGCGACCTTGGAGTTGTCCGGCGGTCACACCTTTGCGGCCGAGACTTTGACGCTGAACGGAAACGGAGAATCGAACGTCGGCGCGGTCCCGCTCCGCAACCTGAGCGGAACGACCACTTGGCAAGGTAACGTTGCCCTTAACAACAACCGCACCGCGATCGACGTGGCGGCTGGCGAGCTGATCATCAATGGCATTGTCAGCGGACAGGGCTTCAACAAGTTTGGCGTTGGAACTTTGGAACTGGGCGGCACGGCGGCGAACACGCAGGGCGCTGGCAGCGTTGTTTGGGACGGTCTGCTGGAACTCAACAAGACCGGATTCAACGCCATGGCGCACGATTTGACGATCGGCGACTACGTTGGCGGTGCTGGCACCGCCTCAGTGGTTTACCTGCAGGCGAACCAGGTCGCGGACAACCGGACCGTGACGGTGAACGCGGAAGGCGCACTGAACTTGGCGGGCTTCAGCGATACCATTGCCGCGCTGAACGTGGCCGTCGGCCCGCAGGCGAGCTCAACGGTGGCCACGGGTGCCGGGACCTTGACGGTGGCCGGAAACATGAGCGTGAACGCGCTGCTTGGCGGGGCTCCCGCATCCCCGGCGACGATCTCCGGGAACCTGGGCTGGGGCGGCGCCGCGGAGCGGACGATCACCGTCAGCGATAGCGCGGTGGTCGAGGATTTGGTCATAAGCGCGGTGATCAGCGACGCAGCGGCCGGCTGGGTGAAGGTGGGCGGAGGTCGCATGGTTTTGAGCGGCACCAACACGTACACCGGTGCGACCCGGGTCGGCGCGGGTGAACTGGTGGTTCGCAATGGCTCGGCTCTCGGAACGTCTGCTGGTGCAGTCACGGTGAGCTCCGCGGCGGACGGCAACTTGGCGACGAACGGAACGCTGATCCTTGATGGCGATTTCACGATCACGAAGTCATCGCTGACTTTGCGCACTGCCAACAACGGTGACGGCAATGCCTCGTTGCGGAATGGCTCCGGCTTCCAGGGAACTGGTGGGTTGCGGGTCTTGGCCGGTCGCACCGCGACGTGGGTGGGCAACGTGACATTTGCTTCGGACTCGACCGCGAACAACTCTCCCCGCGTCATCATCAACGTGGAGCAAGGTGGCGACCTGACGATCAATGGGAACATTGACCAAACCGGTGTCTCTACCAATCGTCTGGGCATCGGTCTCGACAAGGTCGGGGCGGGGGCTCTGGAGTTCGCCGGGAGTGGCGCCAACTCCTACGGCACTCCGAACGGCACGGGCGCGTCGGCGGTGACCTCGGTGCAAAACGGTGTCTTGCGCCTCAACAAGAGCGCTGGCGGGGCCGCGGTGAGCGCCCGGTTGGAAGTGGGCGGGAACCGTGGATCGGCCACGGCCGCCGAAGTGCGATGGATGGCGAGCAATCAGTTCGCGGATCAACTCAACGGCAGCAACGCGTTGATCGGCATGGAGACGGATGGCCGGATCAATCTGAATGGATTCTCCGAAACCATCGTCGGCCCGACCGCCAACGCGCTCTACTTCCGGTTGGGCACGACGAACAGCGGCAAGCTGGATGTCAATGGAGGCACCCTGACCTTGGGGGATGGTGTGACCAACGGCACCGGTAACATCGGCGTCCTGGCTCTGGGCACCGTCCTTCCCTTCACCCCGGCGGCCACCATCAGTGACACCGCTGGCACCGGCCGCGTTTCGTTGGCGGGCGCTGGAGCGATCTTAAACGGTGATTGGAGCGTGGTGGACACGATCATGGCCACCGAGTTCGAAGTTTCCGCCAACGTCAGCAACGCCGCTGGCGGACGCATCCGCAAGACCGGACCTACGAACGCGAACAACGGCTTGCTCGCGCTCACGGCGGACAACAGCTCCACCTACGTGGGAGGCACCATTGATCTGAACCTTGGCATCATCGCCGTGCCCAACGGCAATGCCCTGGGAAGCTCGACCACGGTGCTCAATGTGAGCGGCACTAGCAGCTTGTCGGCCTTGCCCGGAGGCACGGCGACGACGCTTGATCGCAACATCACGCTGAACGCCAACTTGACCTTGCGGGGAGATGTCGACCTCACGCTCTCCGGCGTCATCACCAACGCCGCTGGAGACAGGACGCTGACGGCCAACCTGAATCGCGCCAACACGGTCACGATCAACAACACGATCAACCTGAGCAATGACAACACCGGGCGGATCTTGACCCTCAGCAACTCGACATTTGACACCACAACGGTGGTCAGTGCGGCCATCCAAAACGGTGGCACGGGGAATGGCAGCTTGACCAAGGGTGGCATCGGTGCGTTGCAGCTTACGAACAGCAACTCCTTCAGCGGAACCACCACGGTTGCGGCGGGGATTCTTCAGGTGTCGAACGCCAATGCGTTGGGGACTGGCGGGGTCAATGCGGTGCAAACCGTCACCGCTACGGCCGCCTTCACGCTCAGCTTCAATGGGTTGACCACGGCATCGATTCCCCTGTCATCGTCAAACTCTGTGGTTCAGTCCGCGTTGGAAGCCATTTTGGGGGTCGGCAATGTGTCGGTCGGGGGCGCCGGAACAGGCCCCTACACCGTGACCTTCCAAGGGGAATATGCGCGAGCCGCGGTGGCAGCGATGACGGCGACTGGGGCGACGGTGGCCAATACGACGACAGGATCTGGCCAAACGCAGATCAACGCCGGAGGAACGCTCTTGATTGATGCCGGATTGACTCTCAACGAAGTCATTACCCTCAACGGCAGCGCACAGGGCTCTCAGGTGAACCGGGGCGCGATTTTGGTGGAGAGCGGCACCGTGACTCTGGAGAGCGCGATCATTGGCTTTACCGATAACACAGACGCGGCCATCGGCGTTGCCGCCGGGGCGGAGTTGATCATCAACGCCCCGATCACGCGTCAGAACAACAACGGGATTATCAAGGTCGGCAAAGGGATCTTGGAGCTTGGCGGAAGCTCCTCAAACAGCTTCAACCGTGACCTGGTCATTCGTGAAGGCGTGGTCGAACTCAACAAGACCCCTGGGGCAAACGCCACGGGCGGCGGTGTCACCGTGGGCGATGGCTCGGGCGTGGGCGCGGCCAATGTTCCCCGGTTGCTCTGGCTGGCTGCCGATCAGCTTCCAGTCGCTACCCTGACGGTGAATCCGGCGGGCGTGGCCAACCTGAATGGCTTCAGCGATGCCATCGGCGGCGTGACTTTGCAGAGGATCGCGACCGGATCTGGCGCGATCCAGATCGGCAGTGGAACGCTGACCCTGGGCGGCGAAGTGACGGTCAACAACCTCGGTCATACGAGCACCACTTCCCCGGCGGCCACCATCAGCGGAAACGGAACCTTGGCCTTGGGCGGGCCCCGGATCTTCACGGTGAACGACTCCATCGTGCCAGGCAGCGGGGATGACTTGATTATTTCGGCCGTGATCAGCGGCGCTGGCAACAACCTGACGAAAGCTGGCTTCGGCAACCTGGTGTTGACCGCGAACAACACCTACTCCGGGACCACCACCGTCAATGCCGGTGCCTTCGTGGACGGCGTCACTCGACTTGGCGGGGCATTGATCTTGCGCGGAGATGGTGACATCGCGCAATCGGGCACCATCACCGTGGGCGTGGGCGCTTCTCTTATCCTGGACAACAGCGCCGGGCTGCCGGTTGACGCCGAGGGGCGCATTGGCAACACCGCCACCATCACCCTCGCCGGTGGGGAGTTGGTCCATGTTGGGAGTGCCGATTTCGCGTTCGCTGAAACGGTTGGGAACATCACCATCGACGTCCCGGCCGCAACGGTTGGGGGTGGGTCATCGGTGATTCGATCGGTGTGGAACGGCCAGAATGTGGAGTTGGCTGCTGGTAACCTGGCGCGCACGGCTGGGGCCACGGTGCAGTTCGTCGGGCAAGGCGCGGGCGTCGCAGCCGACTTGGGCGGCACCTCAAACCGGGTGCGATTCTCTGGAACGGTAGCCGGCGTGAATAGCAACAACACGCTGACCTGGGCTACCTTGGATCAGGCGACCAACGCGGACTTAGACTTCGTGACGCACGATGGAACCAACGGAATCGGCGCGGCGGGATATGTGACTTCATTGGCCCTGGCGACCGCCACGGACAACGTGAAATTGACCCTGGATGAGGTTCTGGCTGCACCGAAAACGGTTGGAAATCTCATGATCGCCGGAAGCGGTGTGGACATCACCGGGGCGGCTCTTACGGTCGGCGGCGGTCTCGTGATCAACACGGGCGGTGAAAACACTATCGGAAATGCTTTGAGCTTTGGGACGGCGGAGATCCTGGCCCTCATCGAAACGGCCAGCCAGCTCACCCTGAGCGGAGCCGTCAGCGGAAGCGGAATTTTGCGGAAGGAACGCAACGGAGCCCTGGTCTTGGGCGGAAACAACACCACGTTGAGCGGGGTGGTCACCGTGGCGGACGGGTTGTTGCGTTTGACGAATGCTGGAGCGCTTGGGGCGACGACAAGCGGCACCGTGGTCCACGCCATGGCGGCCCTTGAGTTGAACGGGGCACTCAGCCTAGGCGCGGAGGCGTTGACGCTCAATGGCGCCGGGCTCGAGAACAACGGCTTTGGGGCGCTGCGCACTTCGGGCGGCAGCAGCACTTGGGCGGGAGCGGTCACCGTCGGATCGACGAATACCGTGCTGAACACGATGGGCGGCTCCTCGCTCAACCTGAGCGGAGTGGTTGCGTTCGGAAACAACCTGCAAGTCTCGAAGATTGGGGCCGGCACCTTGGAGTTTTCGGGTAGCGGGGCCAACACCATCACCACCACCGCCGGTACACTCACCGTCACGGAGGGCTCGCTTTTGTTGAGCAAGACCGGCACGGCGGTGGCTCTTCCCGTGAACTTGGTTCTCGGAAACCTCGCCACGGGCGCTACCGCCACCTACACCTCCGCCGGGACCGATCAGATCGGCGGCGTGACGGTCACCGTGAACCGTCTGAGCACGTTGGATTTAGCGGGCCGGAACGACACCTTCAATGCCCTCGTGATGACGGGTGGCGAGGTGAAAACCGGAGCTGGAATCCTTACGCTCAACGGCAACCTGACCTACAACTCGGGAGGCGAGGCCGTGATCAATGGTTTCCTCAATCTGAACAACGGGACCCGCACCTTCACGGTGAATGACGGCCACGGATTGAACGACCTGACGATCAACGCCGCCATTTCCAACGGGAAACTGGTTAAGGCGGGCGGAGGTCTCCTGTTGCTCAACAACAGCGCGAACACCTTCACGGCGGACGTCAACGAGGTCCAACGAATCGTGACGGCCAGCACCACGCCGACCAGCACCTTTTCGATCACGTTCAATGGATCGACTACCGGGACGATTACGGTGGGCGCGGATAACGCAGCGACCGCTGCCAATATCCAGGCGGCCCTCCAGGCGCTTCCCGGTATTGGTTCCGGTGGGGTGACGGTCACCGTGGCGGCGACCAACACCTTCAACTTGAACTTCGCTGGTCATCTCAGCGGCGCTGACCTCCCAAACCAGATTACGACGACTGTGGGTAGCGGAGCTGGCACTTACACTCCATCTACTCTGACCGCGGGCTTGGCCGGGGTGCGTCTCAATGGCGGTGCGCTTTCCCTGGGCAGCAGCACAGCCCTTGGCGCCGCCCGTCTCCACATCGATGGCAATGCGCAATTGCTCGCGACGGGCGGGGATCGCGCGCTGGCGAACAATGTGACGATCAACCCGAACATCACGGTCACCTTTGGCGGTCGCCGGGACTTTGGCGGCACGGACGACCTGAGCCTGACCGGAGGCGTCACTCTGATCGGTTCGGCGAGCGCCCAGCTGGTGGCCTTGGACGTGACCGACAACCGGACGTTGGTGACGATGTCTGGCGTCGTAAGCGGTGGTGGCAATCTTTTGACGGTCGTCAAGCGGGGCATCGGGACCTTGGTGTGGTCCGGAAACAACACCTTTGACGTACGCAACTATACGGCGGCGGCTGACTTCGATGACAGCGATGGGATACGGATCGAGGGCGGGATTCTGCGGATCGCTAACAGCAGCGCCTTGGGATCCTCTGCGGAAACGGCGGCCGTGATGATTCGTGGAGATCTGGGGGCGGTGCTGGAAGTGGATGGAACCACTCTGAACGGCAGCGTCAACGTCACGGGGAAGGTCCTGGACATCATGGCGGTGGACGTCAACTCCACGGTCGTCATGGGGACTCGCGGCTTCCTCAACCGTTCCTCCGGCGAGATGGTGCATACGGGCACGCTCCGGAACTTGGGCGGCACCAACAGCATTGTCAGCCCGACCGGTGAAATCCGGCTGCGGAACGTTGCCAACAATAACCAGACCACTTCATTCACTTTCGGATCCGATGCGGGCAGACTCGATTTGAATGGCGGTTTGACGGGTTATCAGAATAACGCCACTCCGACCTCGGTCGTGGGGCGGGCCGTTTACAAGACCGGGGCCGGAACTCTTCGCACCAGCGGAGGCACGGCCAACAACATCACTGGGGGCTATTACATTCTTAACGGCGCGCTGGAGCTGAATAAGACCGCTGGCGTCAATGCGATCGATGGCAACGTGATCATTGGGGACGGTGTGGGCGGCGCCAATGCCGACCGTTTGGTGGTCTTGGCCAGCAACCAAATTGCGGACACGCGGACCATCACCATCAACCCGAGCGGTCAGTTGCTTCTCGGAACGGGAGTTTCCGAATTGGCGACGTTGGCCACCATGGTGGCCGGGAACAGCAGCGATGGCAGTGCCAACATCGATTTGGCTGCTTTATCGAGCTTGCGACTGAACGGCGAGGTGACGGTGACGCATCGTTCGGGTGGCGACGGAACTTCGGTCGGCGCGAGCATCACGGGTGGCGGGACCTTGGAGTTGGTTCCCACGGCGGGAACCCGGACCTTCACGGTGAACGATGGCGTGGCGGAGAGCGATCTCACGATCAGCGCTAGCATCGCCAACGGTGGCGGCACCGCGAACCTGACCAAGCAGGGGCCAGGACGCCTGACGCTGAGTGGAAACAACGTCTACAGCGGCGCGACGAGCGTTACCGCCGGTGTGGTGCGCGCGGCGAGCAACGCTGCGCTCGGAACGGGCGCGGGCACCAATGAAGTGCAGACCATCGCGACGATCCCGACCGGGACGTTCACCCTAAGCTTTGGCGGGATCGCCACCGGGAACATCACCGGAAGCACGGCGGACGGAGCCGCGGTGCAGGCGGCGCTTGAGGCCGTGGTCGGCGTTGGCAACGTGTCGGTCACCGGCGCGGTGGGCGGGCCCTTCACGGTCACGTTCCAAGGCGCCTTGGCGAACGCGAACGTCGAGCAATTGACCTCCACCACAACGACGATCGTCTTCGGCACCACCACCCAGGGCGCGGGCGGGACGACGGTGAGCAGCGGTGCTTCGCTGGAACTCGCCGGAGATGTTACCGTGAGCAACGAGACCGTGTTCTTGAACGGAACTGGCTTCGTCAATGGAGCCATTTCTCCCTTGGTGACCGGAATCACGGGAACCGGAGCGCTGCGCAGCGTCAGTGGTGAGAACACGTGGGCTGGCTCCGTGGTCCTAGCTGGAGCTACATCTGGCGCCAACCTCTCCATGGGAGTTGAAACCGGAAAACTGACCGTCAACGGAACCATTTTCCAACAGGTCGCCAACCACAACCTCATCAAGACGGGGATCGGCACCCTGGAGTTTGGTGGATCGACTTCCAACGCCTATGGTGGCACGACCTTCGTCAATGAAGGAACGCTGGTTCTCAACAAGCAGGGAGGCGCGATCGCGGTGCGGGGCAGTCTCACCGTGGGTGACAACCAAGGAAGCTCCGGTTCGGATGTCGTTCGCTACGCGCCGACGGCTGGCACCAACCAGATCTCCGATGTCGCCGTGCTGATCAACAGCACAGGTTTGCTCGATCTCAACGGTGTCAACGATACCGTGAACAGCACGCTTACACTGACCGCTGGACCGACCGCCAGTGGCATTCTGCGCACGGGCGGGGCCGCCTACGCTCTGAACAATACGATTGGCGTGGTCGTGCTCTCTGGTACGAACGCGAGTTCTCCCGCCGCCCAGATTCAGGGGACGCTTAACTTGGGAGCTGGGGAGCGCACCTTCGACGTGCGGCGTTCTGGCGGTATGCAATATGAGCTGGACGTCCAGGCATCCGTCACCTCGGGAGGCATTACCAAGTCGAGCAACGGCGCCCTGCTTCTATCCAGCCCGGGGAACAATTACACCGGCGTGACTGCGGTGGTGGCAGGTAAGCTGATTGTCGGTGCCAACGGCGCCTTGGGCACCACGGACCGAGGCACCTTGGTGTCCGAGGGGGCTTCCTTGATCTTCCCGGGTGGGGTGAATTACACCGCCGGAGAAATCATCACGGTGGTGGGTCGTGGCCAAAATGGCGAAGGTGCGATCCAGAGCTTCGGCAACAACTCCTTTGCCGGGAATATCTTCGGCTACGAAGGTTTGCGGGATGTCAGCGTGCTGCTGAAGAGCCACAGCGGATCGTTTACGGTCGGGGGCACTCTGACTCTTCGCGATGTCCAGGCAGAGGTCGATGGGGCAGGGAACCTCACGATCGCTGGCGGAATTAAAGGAAGCACGGTGGCTACCGGCGCGATTAATGGATTCGAACAGCGATTCCACGATCTGACGGTGGGCAGTGTGTCCAACAACATCGCGGATGCGCTGGCCTCTCCATTCCAGATTCGCAACGTGCTTTCTGGGCCGCTGAGTTACCCCAGCGACACCGTCTTCAACACGGCGGCGGAGACCGATATCAACGGATTGGCGAGTACCTTCAGTGCCGTGTGGATCACCTCCTTCACGCCAAGTGAAAGTGGCACCTGGCAGTTCCAGACGAATGGGGCCATTGACGATTTGGCTTCGATTTGGATTGATTTGAACCAGAACGGAAGCTTCGAACTCTCCGAGCTGATTGGCGTGCGGGGCAACGTTGGATCGTTCGGACCGTTCGCCACCCCGGGTCTGGAAGCGGGCAAAACCTACCGGATGGTGATCGCGATGAGTGATACGGGGTCAGGAGGTGCGTTCCCGGACTTCCAGTTCCGCGCGCCTTCTGCGGGTTCGTTCGTGAGCGTGAACCCATCTGCCGGTGCCCAGGCGGGTCTGTGGAGCATCGCGGTGGAGCAGGAGGCTCTCTTGAAGAATGGCACGGGCGTGCTCACCATCGGTGGAAGTAGCACCTACACCGGCGGCACGGTGGTCAATCAAGGCGAACTGTCTCTGACCAATGGTAGCGGCTCCGCCACCGGCACCGGAGCCGTGACCATGGAGGCGGGAACGATTCTTTCCGGATCTGGCCGGAGCACTGGATCATTTACTCTGGACAGCGCGGCGGTCATCCGCCCGGGAGTGTCAGGCGTGGGCACATTGAGCGTGGGCAATCTCATACTCGATGGTGAGTTCAATGGCCAAATCAACGGCACGCTGGCCGGCCAATTTGACCGTCTCCTGGTCAATGGAACCGTCGATTTGAGTGGGGCGAGCTTGAATTTGACGGGCTCGGTCACCTCCCCATACGGTCCGGTAACGTTGATCGATAACGACGGCACCCTTGACGCCGTGAGCGGTACCTTCACTGGCTATGCTGAGGGCGCCACGGTCACGGTCAATGGCGTTGCCTTCACGATCAGCTATGTGGGAGGCGATGGCAATGACGTCGTCCTCACCCCGGTGTCCCCAGTGGAAGTTCCCGCAGGCTTGGGGAGCGGTAGCAGCACCTACACTCCGGTTTCGGCTCCCGCGACCGCAAATACCAACACCCTCACGCTGACTTGGGATGGCGGGGGCGACGGCGAGAGCTGGTCCGATGCGGCCAACTGGGTGGGCGATGTCGCACCCGTGGAGGGCAACGATCTGCTGTTCACCGCAGGCGCGAGCACGGTGAACGACTTCGCGGCGGGCACGCGGTTCAACACCATCATCATGAATGGCGCGGGCATAACGCTCGCGGGGAATGCGGTGCGTCTCTCCGGTGGACTGACGTCCAATCATATCAGCGGGGTGAATACGGTTTCCTTGGAGGTCACGCTGGTGAACGCGATGACGTTCATGAACGCGAACGCGGGCGCCGTGCTCAATCTCACCGGGGCCATCCACACGGGCAATTTGGTCGGTGCTACCAACATCTTGGGAACCTCCGCCATCACGTTTGACGGCGCGGGGACGACCAATCTGTCCGGAACCATCGACGGATCGGGAGGTCTGAATAAACTGGGTAGCGGCAGTCTCGCTCTCAGCAGCGCCAACACCTACGAGGGCATTACCGATATCCGCCAAGGGGTCGTCGTGGTCTCCCACAGCAATGCATTGGGAAATGCCACGACTGGCAACGTCCAAGTTCAGCAAGGGGCTTCGCTTCATCTGACGAACAACGTTACGCTTTCCAATCACCTGGCTCTTCGCGAAGGTGGCATCGGCTTTGGTGAAGGCGCGGACGGCAGCACGCTCGGCTCGTTGCGCAGCTTGAGCGGCACGAATCGATGGGTCGGCAACATCGATATGGCGAACACCAACGTCGTGGTCGGCGTGAACTCCGGCAGCACGCTCATCTTTGAAGGCGTCGTGGCGCAGGGGTTGAGTCGTGTCGAACGCCTGATCAAGGCAGGCGAAGGGACGCTTCGCTTGGCAGGGACGCAGGACAATCAGATCTTCGGGGAAGTCCGGGTATTGACGGGCGCCTTGGAGCTGGGAATGGCCGGTGGCGCCGCCGCCTTCCAGGGCAGTCTCTTCGTCGGCACGGATGTGGAGAGCAGCGGCTCCGCCACGGTGAAACTCTTGGCCAACGATCAGTTCCGCGCTTTCAACACCTTTGGCTCCGGCTTGAACACGGTTACGGTTCGCAGCACGGGTGAACTCAACCTGAACAGCTTCAGTCAGACGGCGGGGAACGTCGTCCTCAACACGGGGGTGACCGATAGCGGTGACATCGTGCTCGGAGGGGGCGTCCTGACCTTGGGCGGCGCGTCCATCACCGTAACGGGCATTCAAGGCTCAAGCGAAGTCACTCCGGCGGCGACCATTTCTGGTGGGACGCTGAACCTCGGCACCGTTTTCTCGGGGGCTGGAGCCGGCCTAGCGAAGACGATCTCGGTGGGCGATACACAGTTGCCGAACGCGGCGACGGATCTTCACATTTCCGCCAACATCGTTGGGGCCGGCGCTGTCAGCTTGAACCATGCGGGTACCGGCACGCTCCGGCTCAGCGGTGACAATAGCGGGTTGGCCAGCCAGTATGTGATGAGCGGCGGTGGGATACTTGAGATTGCCCATGGCAATGCGCTTGGCAACGGTCAGCTTTCCTTGCAAAACAGCGGCAACGTCCTCAAGGCCATCGGTGGAGCCAAGACGATCACGAACACCGTCGTGCTCGACGGCAACGTGGCGACGATTGGAGACAACCTGACCTTCAACGGGAACGTTATGCTCAGTGGCGATCGGACCTTCTTGGTGATGGACGCGGCCCAGGCCGTGACCATCAACGGGATCATTGAAGAAGGCATCTTTGGGAACCGGTCGTTCACCAAATCAGGGCGTGGAACCCTCATCCTTACGGCGGCGAACACCTATAGCGGCACGACCACGGTGGCCGACGATGGCGGGCGGTTGGAACTCCGGGACAACGGAACCTTGCTCAATTCGCACACGGTGATCGTGCGGGACTCCGCCGTCCTCATGCTGGACAACAGCGGCAGCGCCAATATCGCCAACCGGATCAATGATCGGACGTTGGTCCAGCTCGAGGGGGGCAATCTGCACTTCGTCGCGGGCACTGGGGGCACCACGGAGACGCTGGCTGCCGTGGTCCTATCGAATGATCTGTCGTCCGGGCTCGTTTTGGATAGCTCCAACGGCAATGCGCACCTCTTGGTGCAACGAGGCCGGTTCGAGGGCAACGCCGATTTGGCGGTAACCACCTTGGGGAACGATCTCAGCAGCAGCGGAGCCAACCGCTTGACGTTTGCCGAGACGCTTGCGGGTGAAGCGGTGAATGACGGCATTCTGCCTCGGATTACGGTCAGAGGCACCACTGGCCAGTTTGGCTACGGCACCTACAGCAGCGTGAGTGAAGGCGCGGCCATTACCGCCCTCTCGGCGACCGATTATGTCACGGACATCAATCAGGCCGGTCCTCAGAGCAACGTCCGTCTCTCCGCAGGCACGCACGTCTTGACGACCGCACGGACCATCAACTCGTTAATTCTCGAAGATGGAGCGATCCTTCAAGGGGACGGCTTCGTCCTCACCGTGGAGGCTGGCGGGATCGTCCTGGGTGACGGTTCTTCCATCGACGTTGCCACCCTCAGCTTGGGAGCGCGCTCTTACCTCACGGTCGCGGACGGAGATGAAGCCGTGATCAGCAGCACCGTCATCGGCGCTGCCTCCGCCCTTTCCAAGACCGGTACTGGGAAGCTGGTCCTGAGCGGCGACAATCTCTTCTCGGGCTACGCCATGATCAATGAAGGGATTCTCAACATTCAGCGGTCAACAGGTCTTGGCAGCAGCAACATCGGCATCTCAGGCGGCACGCCCACCTTTATCCGGGCGGGGGCGACCCTGGAGCTCGAAGCAACCAGCTGGGGTGATATCCAGATCGGCCCCGAGAACCTGGCGGTGGAAGGAAACGGATTCAACGATTTGGGCGCCATCCGCAACGTTTCTGGAAACAACTCCTTTGCCGGCAACATCGCGCAGGCGGGCGTAAACACGAACCTTTTGAACGCGTTGGGCGGCTTCCCCGCGCCAACGTCGGCCACGGTATTCTACACGGTGGAGACGGGAAGCTCGCTGAATCTCTCAGGTGTCATCAGCGGAAACGCCGAGATGATCAAACAAGGAGGCGGCACCTTGGAACTTAGCGGGATCGGCTCGAATACGCACGATGCCACTACCCGCATTCTGGAAGGGACGTTGTTGCTGAACAAGGAAGCGGGCTTGAACGCGGTGCTCAACTTCGTGCAAGTAGGAACCGATCGGGCCGGTGCTCCGGCAGCTACCTTGCGGTTGGGCTCCTCGGATCAGATGCGCGACGACCGCGGAGTGCGCGTGCACTCATCTGGCTTGTTTGACCTCAATGGGAACAGCGAGGTGCTTGGAGCGAACTTTGAGCTCATCGTTGGGCCGCAAGGCGCTGGCGATGTCAACATTGGCACCGGTGGAACCCTGACAACCAACGTGAACACGTCGGTCTGGACCATCGGCCGCAACAATCCCGCTGGGTCCACGATCACCGGCGGCACGCTGGCGCTCCAAGTCTACGGCACGAGCACGACGGCGAGCGCTCGCACGTTCTTGGTCAACGATGGGGCCGTGGGCTCTGACTTGACCGTGACTGCCGCGATCGTCGATGGAACCGGGCTGCAATCGGTCGGCGTGACGAAAACCGGGCTTGGTACCTTGGAATTCGGCGGTGCGACCGCCAATACCTATACCGGAACGACCACCGTCAATGAAGGAACGCTCCTGCTGAACAAAGGGACAGGAACTGGAGGAGTTTTGGCCATGCAAGGCCCCCTCACGATCGGTGACGCCAACGTCAACAGCGGGTTTGCGGCATCGGACATCGTTCGCTGGCTGCAACCGCACCAGTTGCCGAACGCGAGCGCTCCGGTGACGGTGACGGTCACGGGGTGGATGGATTTGAACGGTCAGGACGAAGCCATCGGGAACGCCGTGGCTCAGACCGCTTTGACGCTTCAGGCCGCGGCTCGCGTGACCACTGGGGTGGGAACCTTGACCCTCAATGGCAACATCGCCGCCAGCCCGAACAACGGAGCGGCTATCTGGACTCCGTACACGCCCGCCATCGTGGAGGGCAAACTCTTCCTGGGCGACGTGGTCCGGACCGTCGATATCGGGGATCGGAGCGAACTTCCCGTGGAGCTGATCATCACGGCCGATATCAGTGGCACGGGTGGCCTGCGCAAGACGGGGACGGGTTTTGTGCTCCTCTCTGGCGATAGCACGTATTCGGGCGATAGCTTCCTCGAAGCCGGTGGATTCGTGATTGGCCGGGACACCGCGTTCGGCACCAGCCGCGTCTTCCTGCCAGCCGTGACGAACTCGAGTAGTCACCTCTTGGCTCACGGGGGCTCCCGGAGCGTGGGGAACACCTTCTTCTTCGGAGGGGGCACCATCAACCTGCTCGGCGGCAACTCGGTTGGCAATGGAGGGAACGATTTGACGTTCTCGGGTCCGGTCAACTTGGCGACTGGGACGACGACCTTGAACACCAGCATCGCGGGGATCGTTGAATTCTCGGGTGGCATTGGCGAGACGAACGGAGCGACCAACCTAACCAAGGGAGGCTTCGGCACGATGGTGTTCTCCGGCAACACCGTCTACAGCGGTGCCACGACCATCAACAGCAACGGTGGCGCGATTATCGTCCGTGGCGACGGCCGACTGTTGAACACCTCATCCATCACGGTCAACGTTGGCGGTGAGTTTGTGGTGGACAACAACACGGGCGCCAATCTGACCAACCGGGTTCATGATGCCGCTTCCATTGTTCTGTCTGGCGGCACGATGACCTTCCGTTCCAAGGCGGGCGAGGAGTCGTTCGAGGCCGTTGGCGTGGTTACGCTTAGCGACAACACGAGTTCCGCCATCCACTCCATGGTGGCGCCCGGATCATTCGCGGAATGGCGGATCGATTCCTTGGACCGTGGCACTTCGCTGGCTGGGGAGTTCGTTCGCTTCGTCGGCCGCGGAACGGACATTGGAACGACGACGGGCAACCAGTTCACCTTCACGGTGGCTCCGTCCCGCAGCAACGGCATCGTCAATTTCGTGGTAATTGACAACGAGATCGGTGGTCTGAACTTCGCGACCCACTACGTTCCCGCCGGGACCGACGCGCCATCGCAGTTCTTCGGGTATCTTGATGTGTACAACGCGACCACGGCTTCCTTGGCCGGTTCTGGCACTTTTGCCACCGCGCTATCGGGCGCCACCGCGACGTCCAACGTCAGGCTGACCAGCAGCGAAGCCGTCCCCGGCGCGATCACCGCAAATGCGCTCTTGCTGGCGGATGGAAGCATTGTCGTCAGCGGGGCTGGTAGCCTCACCTTGGGCAGCGGGCTCGTGGCGAGCAAAGGAAGCGGGAACGCGATCTCCGTGGCCACCCTCAATCTTTCCGGCGCCGATGGACATGTCTTCGTCGGGGCGGCGTCGGATCTGGATATCTCCAGTGCCGTCACCGGCATGACCGGGGTCAATGAAGTGCAACGTCTGTCGGTTGGCGGTCTGCCCACCAGTGGTTCGACGACCTTCAATCTTACCTTCAACGGACAGACTACGTCGACACTCACCTGGAGCAGTGATCCCGTGGCCATGGCCAGCGCGATCCAGACGGCGCTTGAGGCGCTTTCGACCGTGGGCACGGGCAACGTGGTGGTCACGGCGGCCACCCTGGCTGGGGAAGGCGGGCTGCCCGCGCTCTTCAGCATTGCCTTCCAAGGTGCCTTGGGAGGGTTCAATCAACCCTTGGTCGGTGTCACTTCGTTGAACGCGGCCGGTGCCTCTGGCCTGGGCGTGGTGGACATCCTTCCGGGTAACATCGGAACGTTCGGCAAGCACGGAACCGGAACCCTGGTGATGTCTGGATCCGGGGTGAATACCTTTGGCGCCGTCACCCGCGTCAACGAGGGGATCTTCCGCGCGGCGAAGAATTCCGCTTTCGGGGCCGAAGCGACCTCGCTCACCAATGAGATTCAGCGCGTCGCGATCGGAGGCAATCCGACCGATGCCAGCACCACCTTCACGCTCAGCTTCGGTGGGTTCACCACGGCGGCGATCACCTACAGCGCCACTCCGTCCGCCACGGCGGCTGACATCCTCGCGAAGCTCAGCGCGTTGCCGGGGATCGGGGCGGGTAATGTGTCGGTCTCGGCGGTGAGCAATCTGATCTTCGATATCACGTTCCAGAACACGATGGGGCAGTTCGACCACGCGCAGATGACGACGGCGCTGGTCAACGCGGGTGGCGCCACCACTCCGGCCATGTCCACGATTCGCGGTGGATCCAGCGCGGGCGTCAACGTCACGGTGGGCGCCGCGGTGGAGCTCACCAATTCGGTGACGATCACGAACGAAACCCTGGCGCTCAGCGGCAATGGCGAGGGATCATTTGGAGTTGTGCCTCTCCGTAGCCTCTCGGGAACCAACACCTGGGTCGGCCACGTCATTTTGAACTCGAACCGCACCGGAATCCAGGTCGCGGCGGGTTCTGAACTGATCCTCAACGGAGTGGTGAGCAATCAGTCCTTCAATAAGTTCGGTGACGGGACGCTCGAGCTTGGCGGCACGGCTGCTAATACCTTCGGTCAGACCACGGTCATTTGGCAGGGCACCGTCGAGTTGAACAAGACCGCTGGGGTCAACGCCGTGGCGCTTGGGGACAACACGGAGCTCTTCATCGGTAATTTCTACGGCGTGGACAACTCCGTCAGACTGAAGTTGCTGGCCAGAGATCAGATCACGGGTGGCATGCGCGTCCGGGTCATCTCGACGGGGGTCTTCGATCTGAATGGCTTCAACGAATCGATCACCGGCCGGGTCGGTTCGGGGAATAACCACGATGCCCTTGGGCTTGAGGTCGGTCCAAACGGCAGCGGCGACGTCACACTGGGAGGTGGCACCCTGCGCATCGATAACACCGTGAGCGGAAACGGCCGGATTGCGGTCCGGGTATTGAACGGAGGCGTGCCTGCCGCGCCGGCTACCATCTCCGGCGGCACCTTGGAACTGTTCGGGGCGAGCGTCTCGGGCAACCGCCTCATTGACGTGGGCGACAGTACGGGCTCCGCGGATTTGTTGATCAGCGCGGCGATCGGAGACGGAGGGGCTGTGGGCACCATTGAGAAAGTCAGTGGGGGCCGTCTCGTCCTCTCCGGGACCAGCAGCTTCGCTTCGTCGCTCCTCGTCAATGGCGGGGAAGTGATGGTGAGCAGTAATGCGGCGTTGGGCTCGAGCGTGGGAGGGACCACCGTCACGACCGGATCGCTGTTGATCGATGGCTCCGCCGCGAATCTCATCTTGAGTGAGAACATCTCCTTGACGGGAACCGGCTCCTTCGGGTCCAACCTGGCCACCCGAGGTGTCGCACTGCTCAATTTGGCGGGAAGTAACCGGCTTAACGGGGCGCTGACGCTGACGGGCAATGCGACGGTGGGCGTAGCGAGGACGGCGGACAATCTGAGGCAGGTTGGCGCGGTGTCTGGTGCGTTCACGCTGACCAAGATTCTTCCGGGGACATTGACATTGGGTGGCGGCTCTAGCGACGCCGTGGTCAACTCGCACACCGGGACCACGGTTCTGGAGGGGACTCTCGTGCTCGATAAGCAGGATGGGACAGCGGCCACCGTGGCTTTGACCGTGGGCGACAATGCCCTCACCGGCGGGCAAGACGCGGACGTGGTGATTCTGAACCGGTCGAACCAAATCACCGGGAACGTCACCGTCAACGCCAGTGGTTTGCTCAACTTCAATGGCAACACGGACGCGATTGGCACGCTGACCCTGGCGGCAGGTCCGACCTTCAGCGGACGCGTCGATTTGAATGGCGGCACGCTCACGCTTGGCGGGAACGTGACGCTGAACAACGCCGGGGGATCGTCCACCACGCTGTCTCCGAGCGCCCGGATCGAAGACGGGACCCTCAATTTTGGCGGTAGCGCCCGGACCTTCACGACCAATGACGCCGGCAGCAACATCCGCGAACTGGAGATCAGCGCGAATGTCGTGGATGGTGGTTCGGGCCTCACTCTGGCCGGAGGTGGTTTGATCGCGTTCACCGGAACGAACACGATGTCTGG
This sequence comes from Akkermansia muciniphila, assembly GCA_945883495.1. Taxonomy (GTDB): domain Bacteria; phylum Verrucomicrobiota; class Verrucomicrobiia; order Verrucomicrobiales; family DEV007; genus V1-115. The sequence goes on along the minus strand of CAMCXS010000008.1, from coordinate 60,920 downwards.
CCCGATCACCCTGGGTGGCGGCAACGTGATTCTGGGAAGCAACTCCGCGCTGGGCGGGGGGGCCATCAACGTGTCCGCCGCCTCCAGCATCTTCACCAGCAGTGCATTCAACGCATCAACGTTGACTCTGGCGAACAACTTCACCCTCAACGGTGACCTCAACCTTCGCGGAGACCGCAGCATCGTGCTCAATGGCACCATCGCCGGTCAAGGCGCCGCGAACCGCCAAATCATCTCTGGCGTGCAGCCGAATGCGTCGCTCACTCTGAACGGGGCCATCAGCCTCAGCAATGACAGTGCAACCCGTGATCTGATCTTCGTTAACAACGTCTTCGGTTCACCCATGTTGGTGAATGGAGTGATTTCCAACGGCAGTGGGGCCACTCACCGGCTTCGCGTCGGGGGCGGGAACGAGGCCGTCGTGGTGTCGGGGAACAACACCTTCACCGGCGGCACCCTCGTGGACGCGAACGGTCTGTTGCGGATTCGCACGAGCAACACTGCCTTGGGGACGGGCACTGGCGCGTTGGTCGAAGTGACCCGCGGCGGCGTCCTGGAGCTCGATGGCTCCGGCGGCAACCTTGCGATTTCCGGCAAGATCCTCCGCCTCCGTTCGGACGGATCCGCCTATGGCTTCAAGGGCATGAACTTTGGCGCCATTCGCAACCTCTCGGGAACCAACACCTGGACCAACGCGGGAACGGGAATCGGCGCGGGAGCCGTCGATCTGCGGACCACCGCGACGGGCGCTACCGATGGAACGGTGCGCGAGTTCTGGATCGGCTCCGATGCGGGTTCGCTGACGATCTCTGGACAGATCGCCGGTTCCAACGCGGCGACGACGGCGATCGCGGTTCAGGGCAATACCGTGTTCAAGTCGGGCGCGGGCACGGTGCAATACGCCGGTGCAGACGGCAACTTGATCACCGGTCAGACTACCATCGTCGGCGGCACGCTGGAATTGAACAAATCCGCAAACAACGCTCTTGCTGGCACCGTGGTGGTCGGTGATGGCGTTGGGGGCACGGGTACGGAAACGCTCCGGTGGTTGGCGAACAACCAAGTCGGCGACACGGTCGCGATTATCTTCTCGGCTTCCGGGAGAGCGGACACGAGTGCCTTCACCGACACGGTCGGCGCGCTCACCCTGCATCGCGGACGGAATATCGCCACGCAGACGAGCCTCACCGGTCTGAGCTTTACTGGTATCTCCTTGGTCAACGTTGGAGCCAGCGACAATGCCTCTCCCGCAGCCCGGATCACCGGGACAACGCTCGCATTGGGAAGCACGACCCGGACGATCACGGTGGAGAACTCCCTCCGCCCCGGCGCCGCGGATGACCTTGTCATCGAGGCAGCGATCACGGGTACAGGAGGTCTGACCAAGGCCGGTCACGGAACTTTGGTGTTGACGGCGAACAACAGCTATTCGGGCACGACGACGGTCGATACCGGCTTCTTCGTTGAGGGGACGACGAGCCTCGGAGGCAGCTTGGTGCTGCGTGGGGATGGCGACATCGCTCAGTCCACGGCCATCGTGGTGAACGTGGGGGCCTCCTTGGTGCTGGACAATAGCCTAGGGGTAGCTCCGGACGGCGCTGGCCGGATCGGAAATTTCGGCATCACCCTGGCGGGTGGTCACCTGGAGCACATCGGCCACAGCTCGCTCACGGTCGCGGAGTCCATCCTATCGTTGACGATCAGCCCAGCCACTGGGACCCTCGGCGGCGGGGCTTCGGTGATCCGCTCCGTGCACAACGGAGGTAGTCTGACCTTGGCCAGCACCGCTCTGACCGGATTGGTGCGGAATGCGGGGGCGACTCTGTCCGTGGTCGCGGAGGGCGCGGTGAATCTCGGCACGCTGAACCACCAAGTGCGGTTTGGGGGAACCATTCCTGGCTTGTCGAATGGAAGCCTGACTTGGGCGACGTTGGATCAAGCTGACAGCAGCGAGTTGGATTTCATCCAGCATGGAACGAACGGCTTTGAAGTGGCCGGCTCCGTTGTCGTGACCGACGACGTCTCCTTCGCGGCGGTGGCCGCCAACCAGAACGTGAAGCTCAAGGGCTCGGTGACGTTGACCGGGGCCAAGGTGGTGAATGGCTTGATGATTCTCGGTGACGGAATCTCCGTGAACGGCGCGGGGCAGAACCTCACCGTCACCAGTGGGTTGGTGGGTAACTTCGGTGGGAACAACAGCATCGAGGCGAACCTGGCCTTCGGAACGGCCGAAGCCTTCCTTCTCGTGGATTCGGCCGCACGTTTGGCCGTTTCTGGAATCGTCTCGGGTTCAGGAGCCTTGCGCAAGGAAGGCAAGGGCACGCTGCGTCTCACGGGAGCGAACAGCTTCAGCTCGACGTTCACGGTCGCCAATGGCTTGGTTGAGGTGAACAACGCCGCGTCCTTGGGGTCTACTGGCGGCGCCGCTGGCACGATCGTAAACAATCTGGCGGGACTCGAGATCGACGCGACCTCCGGGCCGTTGAATTTCGGAGACGAGGTCTTCACGCTGAATGGACAAGGCATCGATAACGGTTTCCGCGGTGCTCTGCGCGTGGTGAACGGAGACGTGACCATCGGCACGGGGGCCACCGCGATCGGCATCGGGAACGTGGCCGCGGGAACCTCAATCTTTGTCGAGAGTGCTCGAACCCTGACGTGGAACGCCACGGTGTCTACCAGCGGAGCCTTCACGAAGACCGGCGGGGGAACGCTCGAATTGGGCGGCACGGCGGCGAACTCCGGAGGGGGCGCCGTGAACGTAGGCGAGGGCACGTTGCGTTTGAACAAGTCAGGAGCCTTCAACGCCGTAACCGGAACTCTCACCGTGGGTCGGCTGGGCGGTACCGCGAATGTGGTCTACGCATCCACGGCGGGCACGGATCAGATCGGTAACTCCGTCGCCGTGGTGGTCAATCACGGCGCGAGCCTCAACCTGAACGGCAAGAACGACACCGTTGGTGCCATCACCATGACCGGTGGTCTCATCGCTTCGGGAGATGGAACGCTGACTCTGAATGGGAATATCACATATAACGCGGGATCGGCCGCCGTGATCAGCGGCAACCTGAGTTTGGGAGCCAGCCGCACCATTACCGTCAACGTGGGCAATTCGGTCAACGACTTGACCATCGACGCGACGATCAGCGGCACCGGATTCGGCATCACCAAGGCCAATACCCAGGGCACCCTGGTGCTCAAGCGAGCGAATACTTACACCGGCGGCACCACCCTCCAAGGCGGCGTTCTCGCCCTGGGCACCAAAGACTCACTGGGCACCGGCACGCTTACCTTCAGCACCGCCAGCAGCACCTTGCGCGCCGAGGGAGCCGTTCTCAGGGGCGCCAATGCTATTGCCAACACCTGGAATCACACCAACGCCGCGGACAACGTGATCACGCTGGGCGGCCGCCGCGACTTCGGCGGAACGTTTGGAATCGAGCTAAGCGGAACTGGAACCCTCAAAAACACGGCATCGAGCCCCGAGGCTCATTTCTTCCAAGTTCAGGACACCCTGGTGTTCGCGCAATTCAGCGGAAACATCGGCGGAGGCAATGACAACTTCGTATTTGGGAAGTCCGGGATTGGAACGCTCATCCTTTCGGGGAATAACAGCTTCGATACCCGGAACGCCGCCGCAGCATCCACCGTCACCGGCAGTGATGGCATTCGCATCAATGGAGGTGTTTTGCGGGTCACCCGGAACACCGCCCTGGGCATCGCCTCTTCGAGTGCTTCCATCGGCATCCGGGGCGATCTGGGCGCCGTCCTGGAGATCGATGGCACCACGGTGAACGGTCCGGTCACGCTCACCAACTTCGTTTTGGACGTCGCTGGTGTGGACAACGGGATCACCCGCGGCTTCCTCAACCGTTCCTCCGTCGACTCCGTCCACACCGGGGTGGTCCGGAACTTGGGCGGAAACAACAGCGTCGTCGCTCCTTCCGCGATTGATCAGGTCCGTTTGCGGAACGTCACCGATGGCACCAACGCCACCACCATCTACTTCGGCTCCGATGCGGGCAGCCTGAACTTGACGGGTGCCTTTACGGGATTGGAAAATGACGCGACCCCGACAGCCGCCAACAACCGGACGTTCTACAAGACGGGCGCGGGAACGATCCGTTCCAGCGGGACCGGCGCGAACACGATCACTAGCGGCTATCTCATTCTCGACGGTACCTTTGAGTTGAATAAGACCGGCGTGCTGGGCATCAACGCGCCGGTGCAGATCGGCGACAACGTGGGGAACTCGGGCTCGGCTCAGTTGCGCCTCATCCAGAGCAACCAAATCGCGGATACTCAGGTCATCACGGTCAACGCCGATGGCCGGTTCGACCTCAACGGGCAAGCCGAAACCTTCGGGCCCTACGGAGCGGCGACCAATGCCATCACCTTGGTGGTCGGAGAAACCAGCAGTGGCGAAGTGGCGATTGGGGCGGGCAACCTTACGCTCCTCGGTTCCACTACGCTGGCCAATGCCACGAACATCCTCGTCAACGTCAGACCGGGGGTTTCTTCGGCCACGGCCCCGGCGGCGGTCATCAGCGGCACGGGATCTCTGACGTTGAACGGTCAAGCCGCTGGGCAGGCTGTGACCTTCACGGTCAGCGATGGCCCGGGTGAGTCCGAACTCCTCGTTTCCGCCAACGTGGTGGGAGCAACCAATGCCAACCTGACCAAGGCTGGCGTGGGCCGGATGACGCTTTCGGGAGCGAACAATACCTACAATGGCGTCACCACGGTGAGCGTTGGGGTGTTGCGCGCCGCGAGCAACAATGCGTTCGGCTCCGGAGCGGGCACCAACGAGGTGCAGACCATCGCGACGATCCCGACTGGGACGTTTACCCTGAGCTTTGGCGGGATCGCCACCGGGAACATCACCGGAAGCACGGCGGACGGAGCCGCGGTGCAGGCGGCGCTTGAGGCGGTGGTCGGTGTTGGCAACGTGTCGGTCACCGGCGCCGTGGGCGGGCCCTTCACGGTCACGTTCCAAGGCGCCTTGGCGAACGCGAACGTCGAGCAATTGACCTCCACCACGACGACGATCGTCTTTGCCACCCCCACCCAAGGTGTGGGAGGCACGACCGTGACCGCTGGCGCGGCGCTGGAGATCGCGAACGATGTGACGATCACCAACGAGACGCTCTTCCTGAACGGGAATGGAATTCTCAATGGCGGGGTATCTCCGCTAATCGCAACTCCCCTCGGAACCGGTGCACTACGCAGCGTGAGCGGTGAGAACACCTGGGCGGGCTCCGTGGTCCTCGCTGGAGGCACCACCGGCGCCAACCTCTCAGTGGGGGTCGAGACTGGCAAACTGACGGTGAACGGCGGGATCTTCCAGCAGATCGCCAGCCACAACCTGATCAAGACGGGAGCGGGTACATTGGAGTTCGGAGGAACGACCTCCAACGGCTACGGCGGCACCACCTATGTCAACGAGGGGACCCTTTTGCTCAACAAGCAGGGAACTGCGGTCTCCATACGCGGAGCCATGATTGTCGGCGATGGCATCGGCGGGGATGACGTGGACGTCGTGCGCTACGCGGCGGGTTCCGGTAACGCGCAAGTGGGCGATGTGACTCTCACTATCAACAGCTCCGGCCTGTTTGACCTGGCGGGCAACAGCGATGGCATCAACAACGTGGTCACGCTGGTGGTCGGGCCCACCTCGTCCGGTGACTTCCGCACCAGCGGCGCGAACTTCGCGATCAACAGCGTCAACGTCACCGTCATGGCGGGCACCACCAGCCTGTCGAGTGCCGCCACCCTCCAGGGCACAATTGGACTGGCGGGGGTCGACCGGAACTTCACCATCCGCCGGTCCGGCGCCATGGATTATGAACTCGATGTCCGGGCGGCGCTCAACAACGGCGGGCTGCGCAAGCTTGGCCAAGGAACTGTCCTGCTCGCGAACAACGCGAACTCCCAGGCCGGAACCACGTCTGTCCTGGATGGAAGGCTCATCGCGGGCGCCAGCGGTGCCCTCGGTGCCGGCGGCAGCGGGGCCACACTGGTCGCGGAAGGGGCATCGATCGTCTTCACCGGCGGGGTCAACGTAGGGTCAGCGGAATTGCTGGCCGTCTCCGGCGCCGGGTTTGAACGGAACGGCGTCATTCAAAACCGGGGGATGAACACCTTCGGCGGCAATATTCTCGCCTTCGCCGGCGCTCGCTCCGGCGGAGCATTGGTCAACGTGATCGACGGCGCATTGACGCTGGGCGGAAGCGTCGCATTGCGCAACTCGACCCTTGAAGTGGCCGGTGCTGGTGACCTGACGCTCAATGGAGCGGTGACCGGCAATGCCTCCGCCGCCAGCACTCTCAACGGGTTTGAGGCTTGGTATTACGACCTCACGATCGCCAGCGTGAACGGGGACATCAATCGCGTCCTGGCCACCCCGGCCAATGCGCGTGGTCTGCTGACCTCACACATCAATTTCCCGACCGACGCAACCTTGGTCACAGCGGCTGGATTCGACATCAACGGATTGACCAGCGATTATACGGCAGTCTGGGTGACCAACTTCACTCCGGACGAATCGGGCGTCTGGCAGTTCCGCACCAACGGCGGCGTCAGTGAGGTGCAGACCCTCACCGGTGCCACCGGCACCTACACGCTGTCCTTCAATGGGGTGGCCACCGGCAACATTACCGCAGCTACCGCCACGGCGGGCGATATCCAAACGGCGTTGACGGGGCTTTCGACCGTCGGTTCGGGCAACGTCAGCGTCACCGGCAACGTTGGGGGGCCCTTCACGATCACCTTCCAGGGGGCTCTGGCGAATACGGATGTGCCGGCGCTGACGGCGACATCCGGTACGGTCGCCACCCCCACGGCGGGCGGGCGCCTGGGCATTGATGATGAAGTTTCTCTTTGGATCGACGTTGATCAAAGTGGCACGTTCGAGCTTGCCGAGTTGTTCGGCCTCCGCGCTTCGGCGGGCCAGCCGTTTGGCCCCTTCAGCGCCCCAGGCTTGGTTTCTGGGGAATCGTATCGCATGGCGATCGCCTTCCGCGATGGATCCGGTGGAGGCGCGATTCCAGACGTTGAATTCCGCCGTCCTTCGGGTGGCGCATTTGTCGACCTGAATCCTTCGGCGCCAGCGCTTAACGGGCTGTTCACGGTCACTACGGGTGGTCAGGACGCGATCCTGATGAACGGCACGGGCAGGCTGACGTTGCGTGGCCCAGGCAGTTATTTTGGCGGCACCACGGTGAACGCGGGCACGTTGTTGGTGAACAACACCACCGGTTCCGGAACGGGAAGCGGAAGTGTGGTCGTCAACAACACGGCTGTCTTGGGCGGCACGGGCAATGTGACTGGGGATGTGGTCCTCAATGATAACGCCACCCTTTCTCCGGGGAATCCCGGCGCTACCGAGACTCTCAGCACGGGCAATCTCCATTTTGGTTCGGGAAGCGCCTTTGCCGTGCAGATCAATGGTCTCAACGTGCTCACTCAACACGACCAAAACGTGGTCGTGGGGACGGTCAACCTGAACGGAGCCACCCTGGATACCACAGGAAGCACGTTGGTGGACGCGGTGGGCCAGATCATCCTGATCAGCAACGACGATTCAGACGCGGTATCGGGCACCTTCGCGGCGTTGCCCGAGGGATCCATCGTGTTCGTGAATGGCGATCGCTATGCGATCAGTTATGCGGGTGGGGACGGCAATGATGTCGTGCTCCTTCGCAACGCGGTGCAAATTTCAGGCACGGCCAGCCGCACGGAAGGAGGATCCGCTCAATTCACGATCACGCTCGCACAGGCCAGCGCCAGCAACACGGTGGTGACCTACGAGGTGGACGGAACGGCTGGAGCTTCCGATTATTCCGGGTTGCTGACTTCCGCCACGATTCTGGCTGGTCAGACCAGCGTCACGATCAACATCGCCACCACGGACGACGACCTCGTCGAACCCGCGGAGACGGTCCGGGTGAAGCTGACTGGGGTCTCCGGAGCCTTGGGGAGCGTGATTGGGGCCAACGACGAGGCGACTCTGACGATCACCGACAACGATACTGCCCGGATTCGCATTTCCGCTGAGGACGCCCACGAGGCGGGTACGAACGGAGCCTTCACGGTCACGATGACCAAGGCGAGCGACATTGATCTCTTGGTTAGCTACTCCATCGCCGGGACCGCGGCAAATGGAACGGACTACCAGCTCATTAGCGGGGTGGTTACGATCTTGGCCAATCAAACCACGGCGCAGATTCCGATCACGCTGATCGGTGATTCCATCGTCGAGGGCAGCGAGACCGTGATGATCACCTTGAATAGCATCACCACGGCGCTGGATGGCCGCGATATCGCCATTGATGGGGATCAGAAGGAGGCCACGGTGACGATCTCGGATAACGATACCGCCACCGTGAACATCTCCGCCGTTGACGGACGGGAGGGAGGACCGAATGGACGGTTTGTGATCACTCTCTCCCAAGAGAGTTCGGCGGCCACAGTGGTGAATTACACCGTAGGCGGTAGCGCGGGGGCTGGGGATTACACCCCCTTGACCGGAGTGGTGACGATCGCCGCAGGCGCTACCTCGGTGAATATCGACGTGCTCATCAATGATGATGCCTTGGTCGAGGAGAACGAGACCATTCAGATTACTGACCTATCTGTAGTGGGGAATCCGGGAATCTCCGTGGTTCCAGGTGCGGCGGCCACGTTGACGATTGAAGACAATGATTCCGCCGTGACCGTCGAAAGCACGACCGCGGCCTCGGAAGCAGGCGCCACGGGTGTGTTCACGGTCCGGTTGAACAGGGCGCGAGCCACGGACACGGTGATTGACTACGTCGTCAGCGGAACGGCCGCTAACCCAGACGATCACAATTTAGGCTCTGGGCGTGTCACAATCACCGCTGGCTCCACCTCGGCGACGATCTCCTTCCAAGCCGTTCAGGATAACGATCTGGAGGGCTTTGAGACAGTGGTGGTGACCTTGCAGGAGCCAGCTCCCGCGGATCCCACGTTGTTCCTCGGCAGCCAGTCCGTGGCCACCATGAATCTCGTGGATGACGATGTTGCCGTGGTCACCATTGGGGATGCCACGGTGAGCGAGGACGGGACGCAGCTCATCTTCACGGCCAGGGTGGACCGCGCGGTCACCAATGGTTTCTCGCTGACGGTTTCCACCCAGTCCGGCACGGCCACGGGAGGGGGAGTCGATTACCAGGATTTCTCGACGGTGCTCAATTTTGTGGGGACTGCCAATGAGATCCAGACGTTTGCGGTGCAAATCGTCAATGATCAGATCGTGGAACTAGCCGAGAAGTTCACCGTTGTGATGTCCGGCGCGAGCACTCCACTGGTCGACGCCAGCGATACCGCCGAGGGCACAATCACCAACGACGACTTCACCCAGATTTCCATCGCTGACGTTTCTGGGGACGAGGGGAACCAACTTACCTTCACGCTGACTCTGGGCAAAGCGGTTCAGGGTGGATTCACCGTGGACGTGGCCGCGGCTCTGGCCGCCATGGTCGATACGGCGTCCGCCAACGACTTCACGATGGTGGCTTCCCAATTGATCCACTTCGATGGCACCGTGGGAGAAACGCGGACATTCACCGTGAGCACCACCCAGGATACCTTGGTGGAGGATAATGAGACGTTCACCGTGTCGATGGCATCGGTGAGCCAAGGCATCAATGACTTGGCGGGATCGATCAGTATCAGCGACACCGCCACGGGGACGATCCGCGACGATGATTCTTCCGCCGTCAGCATTTCCGTGGTCCCATCGGTATCGGAATCCGCGGGAACGGTTGCCTTCACGGTCAATCTGACGCGGGCGACGGATATCCCGATTTGGGTTCTTTACAGTTTGCCGACCTCCGCAACGGCGGCAGCGCCGGGCGATTATTTGGCGCCGACTGGGTCCGTGCTGATCGCCCAGGGGACTTCGAGCGCGACGATTGAAATCACGATCAATGATGACGACTTGGTGGAGCGTCCGGAGAGCCTCGTCGTGAAGCTGGACGGCGTGACCACGTCTCCGGCTGGGCTGCTTGGCGGACGGGACGGCCGCATCACGATCGATCCGGTCTTCTCGGAGGCCACCACGACGATCACGGACAACGACGAGGCCTTGGTCCGGATTTCAGCGCCCATTCCCTCAACGGTTCCGGAGTCCGCTGGTGTCGTGTCCTTCACGGTTACCATGACCAAGGCGACGGATACGCCGGTTTGGGTGACCTATCGCGTCAAGGATAGCAGCAGCGCCATCGAAGGAACCGATTTTGCGGTGATTCCGCGGTCGGTCATGATCCCAACGGGCCAGACCACGGCGACGATCGCGGTCAGTGTCCTCGATGAAGACGAGGTGGAGGGCGACGAGACGGTCGTGATTGAATTGCTCGATGTGGTGCCGCCCCTCTCCGGGCGAGACATCCGGGTTGATTCCGCAAACAGCACGGGGACGCTGACCATCACGGACATCGACACCGCGACCGTCAGAGTTGAGGCAAGCAATGGGGCGGAGCCCGGCATCAACCCTGTCTTCACCGTGAAGCTGAGTGCGAAGAGTTCCACGGACACCATCGTGAGCTATCGCCTCGATGGATCCGCCATCGGCACCGTGGACTACACCGCCCTGACGGGGGTGGTTACGATCACCGCGGGAGCCACCGCAGCGACGGTGGAGGTGCCCGTTTTGGATGATCCGCTCCTGGAGCCATCGGAGTCGGTGCGGATGACGCTGACCGGGGTGTCGGGTGATCCTCAAATTTCGCTGGGCGGGACCAGCCAAGCGGAAGCGTTGATCCTGGACAACGACGAGTCCACGGTGACTCTCGAAGTGGTCTCTGGTGCTTCAGAGCCGGCGGGCAACGGTGTCTTCTTGGTGCGCTTGAGCAATCCGGTCACCATCCCGACGGTCTTTACCTATACGTTGAGCGGCAGTGCCTCAGGGAGTGACTATGCCGCCTTGACGGGAACCGTTACCGTCCCGGCCGGAGCACTCACCGCTCCCATCGTCATCTCTCCGGTCAACGATACCGAACTCGAGGGGAACGAGACCGTGACGCTCACGTTGAGCTCCCGCACGGGGGATTCCCGGGTGCACTTCAGCCCAATCAGCGCTACGATGGTGCTGACTGATGATGAGGACTCGAAGCAAATTGGCTTCACATGGGTCGGCGGTGGCGCCAGCGCAAACTGGTCGGATCCGCTGAACTGGGCCGGTGGCGTGGTGCCGACTGAAGGCAGCGATCTGATCTTCACCGGAACCAACATCACCGCAAACAACGACCTCGCGGCTGGAACCCGCTTCAATACGATCGTTTTGAGCGGTGCTGGAATTACGCTGAATGGGAATGCGATCGAGCTTTCTGGGGGCCTGACCTCCAATCACGTCACCGGGACCAACACGGTGGCTCTGGGACTTACTCTGGTAAACGGTCTGACCGTGATGAACGCCAACGCTGGTGCCGTCCTCAACTTGACGGGCATCATCGATACGGGGGCGCTCGTGGGAACCACGAACTTTGTGGGAACCTCCGCGCTGACCTTTGACGGCGCTGGCGTGACTGAAGTTTCGGCAGTGATCTCTGGGGCCGGCAGCGTGACCAAGCTGGGCTCTGGGACGGTCACCTTCAGCGGTGCCAATACCTACGGCGGTCTGACCGACGTGCGGCAAGGCGTCCTCGTCGCCGCCCACAACACCGCTCTCGGCAACGCGGCGACGGGCACGGTCCAAGTCCAGGCGGGCGCCTCGTTGCACTTGAAGGACGGAGTCAACTTGGCCAATGCCCTTGCGGTTCGCGAGGGTGGGGTCGGGTTCGGCGACGGCGTTGACAGCACGGGGCTCGGGGCGCTGCGGAGCATCGGCGGCAATAACACTTGGTCGGGGAACATCGAGCTGACGGGCGGAAACAACCTCTTCGGCGTCGATGCTGGCTCCACCCTGAATCTCAGTGGAGTGGTCGCTCAAGGTTTGTCCTCGGCCGCTCGCTTCATCAAGGTCGGCAGCGGCGAATTGACTCTCAGCGGCGACCAAACGAACCTGATCACTGGCGAAGTCCGCGTGATCAACGGGACCCTCAATCTCGCCAAGACGGGTGGGGCTTTTGCCTTCCAGGGCAGTCTCGTGGTGGGCACGGACATCGATGCCGCGGGGACGGCCACGGTCCGGATGCTGGAGAACCAGCAATTCCGGGCGATCAACGTGTTCAATGCGGCCTTGACCACCGTCACCGTGTTGAGCACGGGCGTCCTCGACTTGAATGGCAAGGAACAGACGATCGGGAACCTCGTCCTGAATAACGGAGCCACGGACAGCGCGGACGTCGTGGTGGGCGCCGGCGGGGTCCTGACCTTGGGCGGAGCTTCCATCACCGTGAATGGCTTCCAAGGCTCCAATGGATCTTCTCCCGGAGCGACCATTTCCGGCGGTCAACTGAACTTGGGCACGTTCTGGTCGGGCCCGGGCGGCGGCATCACCAAGACGATCACCGTCAACGACACCCAACTGGCCAACGTGGCGACGGATCTCCACATTTCCTCCGCGATCGTGGGGACTTCCGACGTCAGCTTGACCACGGCGGGATCGGGGACTTTGCGCCTCTCTGGAGACAACTCCGGCATGACCGGACCCTTCATCATGACCCTTGGGATCATCGAGGTGGGGCATCACAACGCCTTCGGCTCTGGTTTGCTCAACCTGCAGAATGACGGCAACGTCCTCCGGCCGGTCGGAGGCGACCGGACCATCAGCAACACCGTGTCCCTCAACGGCAACGTGTCGACCATCGGCACCGACGCCTTGATCTTCAACGGCAACGTGACCTTGACTGGGAACCGGACCCTTTTCGTGATGGAGCCAAGCCAGACGGTGACGATCAATGGCGTGATCGGTGAAGGCAGTTACGGCACCCTCGGCCTGTCCAAGGCTGGACGGGGCACGCTGGTCCTGACCGCCGCCAACACCTTCAGCGGAACGACGACCGTCAACGACGATGGAGGCACGCTGACTCTGCGAGGGAACGGCTCTATTCTGAATTCCCACACCATAGCGGTTCGTGATCAAGCTGTTCTTCGACTTGAGAGCAGCGTTGATGGCGACCGAATCAACGACCGGTCGATCGTCCAGCTGGAAGGCGGAGATCTTCGCTTGGTGGCGAGCGCGAGTGGCGGCACCGAGACGATCGGAACGCTGGTACTTGCGGATAACCTGGCCTCAGGGGTCATCATGGACAATTCGGCGGGCGGAAACGCACACCTCATCGTGCAGCGCTCACGCTTTGATGGGAACGGCACCCTTGAGGTCGCGGGCATTGGCACCAATCTCAGCGCCACCGGACCGAACCAGATCACGTTCTTGGAAATACCGGTGAACGAGACGCTGAACGACGGCGTGGCCGCGCGCTTCACGGTGCGCGATACGGCGGGCAACCTGCATCTGGCGACTCTGGCGAACACCAGCAACGGGTTGGCGCCGGTTGCGCTCAGCACGTCCGACTACGTGACGGACATCAATCTCGCGGGGCCGCTGAGCAACGTCCGCTTGGGCGCCGGCACCCACGTGCTGACGTCCCTACGGACGATCAACTCGCTGATCCTTGAGGATGGGGCGGTCCTGGTTGGAGAAGGCTTGGTGCTCACGGTCGATACCGGCACTATGGTTCTTGGGGATGGGAGCCAATTGAACGTGACGACGGTCAGCCTGCCGGCGCGCAGTTACCTCACCGTCGATGCCGGCGATACCTCGACGATCAGCAGTGCCCTGATTGGCGCGGGCACCGCGCTGTCCAAAAACGGTATTGGGAAGCTGGTGCTCACTGGCGACAACCAGTTCACCGGCACCACCTTGGTCAATGAGGGCATCTTGAACGTCCAGCGCAGCGCCGGCTTGGGAGCCACCTCGGCTGCGACCGCCGTCCGTCATGGAGCGACTTTGGAGCTGCAACAGACCACCTTTGGGCCGGTCAATATCGGTTTGGAAGGGCTGACGCTCGAGGGGACTGGATTCAACAACTCGGGTGCCATCCGGAGCGCTGGCGGGACGACTTCCATTGCCGGAACCATCACCCAGGCCGGCGTCAGCACCAACCTGTTGACCGACCTCAATGGTTTCCCCGTCATCAACTCAGGCGCCGTCTTCTACGGAGCCGCGAGTGGGAGCACCCTCCGGCTTACCGGCGCGATCGGCACGGACGCGGAGTTCATCAAGGTCGGCGGCGGCACGCTGGAAATCGGCGGCATCTTGCCGAACACCTTCAACTCGTTCGTTCGGATTCTCGATGGCACCTTGCTGCTCAACAAAGAGCCCGGGGTGAACGCCGTCATCAACAACATCCATGTCGGCTCCGACCGGCCGGGGGCCCCTGTGGCCACGCTGCGACTCGGCGGTTCCGACCAGATCCGCGACAACGGCACGGTGCGCGTTCATTCTTCTGGCGTCTTCGACTTGAACAATCAGGCGGACGTCATCAACGACCTTCAGCTCGTGGCCGGGCCCGCCGGCTCCGCCACGGTGACGCTGGGGACGACCGGTAAGTTGATCTTTGGCAACCAAGCCACGGATAACCAGGTGGCCTTGCTCGTCATGTCGGGAGGCACCGGGAACGCCTCAAGCCCCGTCACGATCACTGGCGGGACCATTGAATTGAACTCGTTTGGTGCTCCGTCCCAATCGGACGCTCGTGCGAACCGGATCTTCCAGGTCAACAACGCGGCAAGCGGGACCGACCTCACCATCACGTCCGCGATCGCGGATGGATCCGGTTTGGTGAACATGCGGCTCGATAAGCGCGGCTTCGGCAGCCTTGAACTGGGAGGAACAACGGCCAACACCTACACCGGTTTGACGACGGTCTCAGAAGGCAGCCTGCTCCTTAACAAGACGGCGGGTGTCAACGCGATCGGCGGCGCCCTCCAGATTGGCGACAACAACGCGGCTAGCATCAACGGGTTTGCCGCATCCGACTTGGTGCGGTGGATGCAGAGCAACCAGTTGCCGGATGCAGTGGCCGCCGTCACGGTGACCACGAACGGGTGGATGGATCTGAACGGCTTCGATGAAACCATCGGAAACGCCGTTGCCCAAACCACCTTGACGTTGCAAGCGGCCGCCCGGATCACTACCGGCAGCGGAACCCTGAGCATCAACGGCAACATTGCGGCCAACGCGTCCCAGGGATCTCAGCTCTGGAATCCAGTGGCTCCCGCGTCTATCTCCGGCAAACTCAACTTGGGCGATGTCGTCCGCGCCATCGATATTGGCGATCGCCCCGAACTTTCCGCCGACTTGATCATCTCCGCGGACATCACCGGTTCAGCGGGACTTCGGAAGACTGGAAGCGGCTTGCTCCTCCTCTCCGGAAACAACAGCTACGCCGGCAACACCTTCCTTGAAGCAGGCAGCGTCGCCTTGGGCAGCGATACCGCATTTGGCACCAGCCGGGTTTACTTCCCCGCCGCTGTCAGCGTGCTCGCTCAAGGAGCCGCGAGAACCGTGAGCAACACGGTCTTCTTCAGCGGGTCCGCCATCAATTTCGTGGGCGGGAACTCTGTGGGAGATGGCGGGAACTCCATCGTCTTCTCTGGGCCCGCTAACCTCACCACGGGAACCACCACGTTCAACGTCGCCGTCGGTGGCCTGGTTGAGTTTGCTGGGGGCTTGGGTGACTCGCTCGGTTCAGCGAACCTGACGAAGTCTGGGTTCGGAACCCTGGTGTTCTCCAACGCCACCACCTACAGCGGAACCACCACGCTCAGCTCCAACGGCGGCTCTCTCGTGCTCACTGGTCAAGGGGCTCTCCTCAACACCTCTTCCGTCACCATTGGCGTCGGGGCCGGGGTCTTGCTGGACAACAATTCAGGCGCAAGTCTCCGCAACCGCATCAATGACGCCGCTGGCGTGACTCTGAGCGGCGGGACGCTGACCTTCAAGGCCAAGGAGGGCGGCTCGTCGTTCGAGGCGGTTGGCACCGTGACGTTGACCGACAACACCAGTTCCACGATTCAATCCTTGGTCGCTGCCGGCTCTCAAGGCGAATGGCGAATCGATGCCATTGACCGGGCGACGGTGAATGGTGAGTTCCTCCGCTTCGTCGGGGTAGGAACGGACATCGGGGCGAATACGGGCAACCGGATCACCTTCGCGTCTTCGCCTACTCGGGTGAACGGAATCCTCGAGTTTGCGGTGATCGACAACCAGTCCACCGGTGGCGCTCGCAGCGGTCTGAACTTCGCGACCCACTACGTCCCGTCGTCAGTCGAGGTTCCCTCCACGAGCTTCGGTTACCTGGACGTCTACAATGCGACTACTGCCGCTTTGGTGGCGGCGGGCTCCTTTGGAACCACACTCGGGTCTTCGACTTCCACGACGAACGTGCGGCTGTCCGCAGGCGAGACCGTCAATGGAGCCGTGAGCGCCAATGCGATTCTTTTGGCAAACGGCGGGATTCAACTCCTCGGGACTGGCAGCGTGAGCGTCGGCAGTGGCTTGCTGGCGAGCGCCGCTGGAACAGCCAATCAGATCAACGTCGCGGGGCTCGCTTTGGGTGGGGCGCACGGCAATCTCTACGTAGCCGATTCCGCGACCTTGACCGTGAACAGCGCCATCTCCGGGGCGAGCAGCGTCCTTGGGAAGCACGGAACCGGCAGGTTGTTGATCGGCGGGAGCACGGTGAATACCTTCGCTGGCGCCACGCGGATCACGGAAGGTGTCTTCCGTGCGGCCAAGGATACGGCGTTCGGGACCACGGCAGGTGGAGTCGAAGTGTTCCTGAATGCCAGCCTCGAGCTGAGCGGCAATATCACGGTGGCCGCGGAATCCCTGACGCTGAACGGCAGTGGAGAGGGCGCTACCGGAACCAGTCCGCTTCGCAACCAGAGCGACACCAACACTTGGCAGGGGAACGTCGTCCTCAACACGAA
This sequence comes from Akkermansia muciniphila, assembly GCA_945883495.1. Lineage (GTDB taxonomy): Bacteria > Verrucomicrobiota > Verrucomicrobiia > Verrucomicrobiales > DEV007 > V1-115. Next base: position 44,021 of record CAMCXS010000008.1, on the reverse strand, counting down.
CCGGACCGGCATCGAAGTGGCCTCCGGATCGGAGTTGACCATCAACGGCGTGGTCAGCAGCCAGGGCTTCAACAAGTTTGGGGCCGGAACGTTGGAGCTGGGCGGCACGGCGGCAAACACTATGAGCGTCGGCAGTGTGGTCTATGAGGGCGTTCTGGAGTTGAACAAGACCGGTGGCGTGACTGCTATGTCCAACGCGCTGACGATCGGCGATCAGATCGGTTCGGTGGGCAACGGCAATGCCACCCTCCGGGTGTTGGGCTCAAGTCAGATCACGGCGACGCAGTCTCTGACGTTGAACGCCGACGGCGCATTGGAGATGTTGAACAACGCCAACCTCACCATTGTGGGGCTCACGGTTCATGCAGGTCCGTTGGCTAGCTCCAGCGTCTCTTCCGGCGGCGGCGTGCTGACGGTGGATGGTCTCACCTTGACTGCCTTCAACGGCGGCGTGGCCTCCTCGGTCAACGTCACCGGCAACTTGGCCTTGAGCGGCACCGCGGCGCGGACCATCTCGGTGGCGGATTCCACCGCCGTGGAGGATCTCGTGATCACCGCCGTCATCAGCGATGCAGCTGCTGGCTGGACCAAGGCGTCTGGTGGTCGATTGGTCCTGAACGCGGAGAATACCTACACCGGCACCACTACGGTGGCTGGCGGAGAGCTCCTGATCCGTCATGCCAAAGCACTCGGCGGAACCACCAATGGGACGATTGTCAATACGGCGGACAACAACGCTGCGAACAATGCGACCCTGCTCATTGAGGGCGGGATCACCGTTGTCGGCGAAAGTCTGAGGTTGAATTCTCAGAACAACAACGGCAACAACGGCCAGGGCTTCCAACTCTCGGGATCTTTGCGCAGCCTCGTCGGCATCAACACCTGGCAGGGTGATGTTCTTCTGGGCACCAATACCACGGACAATTTCGCGACCGTTCGGGTGGCTGTGGATAGTGGCGAACTGATCATTGACGGCGCCATCACCCAAACGGGGGTGACCACCGTGGGCGTGGGATTGACCAAGACTGGGGATGGGGTCCTCGAATTCCGCGGATCCACCGCCAATACCTATGGAACCCCCGGGACCGGGGCGTCGGGCGTCACCTCGGTGGCTCAGGGCACTTTGCGCCTCAACAAGAACGCTGGGGTAGCCGCCGTGAGCGGCCGCCTCGAAGTTGGCAACAACGCCGGTCCGGCCGGAGCCGACCGCGTGATCTGGTTGCAGGACAACCAGTTTGCGGATCAAACCGGCGTGAACAACGCCTTGCTGGTCGTGGAAACCACTGGCTATGCCGACCTCAACGGAAAATCCGAGACGATCCTTGGACCGACCACGAACGCGTTGTTCCTGCGTTACGGAGCGACCGGAAGCGGCACCTTCGACCTCAATGGAGGCACGCTCACCTTTGGTAACGCCTCCTCCATGGGCGCGGGAGCCAGTGGAGCTGTCGTCGCGACGTCCATCCCCGGCCGGATCATTGACACCGTAGGCACCGGTTCCGTCGTGCTCGCCAGTGGAAATGGCGGGTGGGATCTGGGCGGGACTAGCACCTTCATGCCGCATGAGGTCTTGATTTCCGCGAACCTCTCCAGCACGGGCGGACGCATTCTGAAGAGCAACTCCGCTACCCTGGCCCTCAGCGGAGCCAATACCGGCTATTCCGGGACGACGGAGCTCAATGGTGGGGCCATCGCCCTTGCGCATGGGGGAGCCTTGGGCACCGGAACGATCAACGTAACCGGCGCCGGGATCTTGCGGACGGTTGCTGGTGGTTCCGCGATTACCGTGACGAACAACATCACGCTGAACAGCAACCTCACTCTGCGTGGCGATGCTTCCATCACTCTCAACGGCTCGATCAGTGGTCAGGGCGCGGCCAACCGTCAGATCACCGGGACCATGGCGGTGAATGCCGCAGCCACGATTGGCGGCACGATTAACATCAGCAACGACACCACCAACGATTCGAGCGGAAACCCGAACATCCGGGACCTGATCTTCGTCAGCAACACGTTCAACTCCCCGCTGCTGGTCACGGGCGCGATCGCGAACGGCGCGGGTGGTCCTCACCGCCTCCGCGTCGGTGGTGGCAATGAAGCGGTTGTTGTCTCGGGAAGCAACACCTTCACCGGCGGCACGCTGGTGGACGGGAACGGTTTGCTGCGGATCTCCAACAACAACTCGTTGGGCGCCGCTGGCAATGTTTCCGAGGTGCAGCGCATCACCATAGCGGGCACCGGCGGGAGCTACACCCTTTCCTTCGGCGGCCAGACCACCAGAGCCTTGGCCTTCAACGCCGATGCGGCGACGGTGCGATTTGAGTTGGAGAGACTCTCTTCCATCGGGTTCGGTAACGTCGATGTCACCGGTACGCTCGGGGCCAGCGGCGGCGAGCTCACGGTCACCTTTGTGAATGCCTTTACTGGCATCAACCACGCTTTGATCACTCGCTCTAGCTCCATCACTGGCGGTGCGGGCGTGACCATTGCGGCCGTTACCGACGGTTCCAGTTCCTTCGTCGAGGTTTCGCAAGGTGGAGGAATCGAACTGGATGGCAGGAACGGCAATGACCTGACCATCACGGGCAAGGTCCTGCGTCTCCGGGCGAGCGGCACGCCTAGCTTTGGCTTCAAGAACACGGAGTACGGTTCCCTCCGCAGCTTGGGTGGGAACAATACCTGGACGAACTCGTCCGCGGGGACCGGCGTTGGAGCGTTTGATCTGCGCGGTGACAACACCACCGACGGTCGGACTTTCTGGATCGGCGTCGATGCCGGGACACTGAACATCGCGGGGCAGATCTCAGGAACAAACAGCGATGGCACACAGCGCCTGAATCACGGCTTGACGAAGTCGGGCACGGGCACGGTCCGCTACAGCGGCGGCACCGCGAACTTGATCACTGGCACGACCACGATCCTTGCGGGTACTCTCGAACTGAATAAGCTAGCGGGAGTCAATGCTCTGGCAGGGGCCGTCGTGATCGGGGACGGAGGTGGATCCGAAAGCTTGATGCTCTTGGCGAACCACCAGATTGCGGACGGCGCCGCGGTCACCGTTTCGCCCTCGGGCGTGTTCAACGGAAACAACAGGCTGGATATCGTCGGCGGATTCACCTTGCAGCGGATGCGCGGAGTCGCCGCCCGGGTGGAGACGGGGACTTCCTTCATTACGCTGAACGGCGGTGTGACGGTCACCAGCTTTGGAGTCACCGATAACGATACGCCAGCCGCACAGATCAACGGCACCCTCAACCTGGGAGGCGCCGCACGGACCTTCGCCGTGGACGATTCCCTGCGTCCAGGGGACGCCGACGATCTCATCGTCAATGCCGTGCTCACGGGAGGAGCGGGCGGCGGTCTGACGAAGACCGGCTACGGCAGAATGTCCCTCACCGCGGCCAACACCTACAGCGGCGGGACGACCGTCAACGGAGGCACGTTCACCGACAGCATCGCCCGGTTGGGCGGCAGCTTGGTTCTACGGGGAGCGGGCAGTATTGACCAGTCGAGCAGTCTTACCATTACCGTCGGTGGGCTCTTTGTGCTGGACAACAGCGGGACCGTCGTCAACGACCGGGTAGCGATCTCCACCCCGATTCTTCTCGCCGGTGGTGAAATCCGGCAGATCGGTCACGCAACGATCTCTACCTCGGAATCTCTGGGGACCATCACCCTGGATCCAGCGGCGGCTACTTTGGGCGGCGGATCGAGTGTGATCACTTCGGTGAAATCCGGAAGCGCCTCTGTGGGTCTGAGCATCAACAGTATCCTCCGCAGTGCGGGTGCCACCATGCACTTTGTCGGCTTAGGCGAAGATTTGGGCACCGCCGGGAACAGCATCATCGTCACTTCAGGCGCCAACCCATTCGTCGGTGGCGTGCTTCCCTGGGCGACCATCGAGGGTCCCGCCGGCTTCGACTTGGTCAGGGATGCGGATGGAACGCCGGGCGGAGCCTATTCAATCGGGCGCGTCCTCAACTATGAAAACAACATCGATTCGGCGACCGGCGGCATCGTCAAGCTGAATGGCGGCACGCACACGATCACCGCGAACCGGGCGGTGCAAGCCATCCTTCTTCTCAACGGAGCTACCATTAATGGCGCCCACACGCTCGAGGTGGGATCCTCCACTGGTACCGGGTTGATCGTGGCTCGAGGCGGCACCAGTGCCATCAACAGCAATCTCGCCATGCTTGGCTCCGAAGCGCTCGTGCTTGCGGAGTCCGCGACCAATTTGGTTCTCAATGGCTCAGTCTCCGCCACAAACTTCCGCAAAGAGCGCAATGGCCAGGTGATTCTCAGCGGAAACAACGCGGGGATGGGAGCCATCACCATCGCCGATGGTCTCCTGACCGCCACTCATGCGGGCGCTTTGGGCCTCTCAGGCGGGAGCACAACGGTCAACGCCATGGCGGCCCTTCACGTGGATGCCGCGAGCGGGTTGTTCAATTTTGGCGCGGAATCGCTCATCCTCAACGGAACAGGTCTCGACAACGATCAGCTCGGGGCGCTGCGCCTGGTGAATGGAGATGCCATTTTTGGCACCGGCACCACCTCGATCTCCTACGGAAGCGCGACTGCGATCAATGTGCAGACCGGCCGTACCCTCACCTTCAACGCCACGGTGGCCACCAACACCCTCACCAAGCTGGGCGGCGGAACTCTTGAGCTGGGCGGGATCGTCTCGAACACTGGAACCGGTGCGGTGACGGTGGCGGAGGGAACCTTACGCCTTAACAAGCAGGGGGCCTTTAACGCCGTGACTGGAACGCTCACCGTAGGACGCCTGGCGGGGCCAGCGAGCGTCGTCTACGCCGCGACTGGCGGAAGCGACCAGATCGGCAACGTCGGCGTCACGGTGAACCATGGCGGTGTCTTGAATCTTTCGGGCCTGAGCGATTCCGTGGGCGCGATCACGATGACTGGCGGGACGATCGATACTGGACTTGGGACGCTGACGACCACCGGTAACCTTACCTACAACTCTGGTGGGGCAGCCGTGATCAACGGAAATCTCAACTTGGGCGGGGGCTCCCGGGTCTTCACCGTCAACGATGGCCGTGAAGTTCAGGACTTGACGATCAACGCCTCCATCAGCAACGGGCGGCTCCAGAAGAACGGTGGGGGGCTTCTCCTGCTCAATGGCTCGAATTCCTTCCTGCCTTCCGTCAGTGAGGTTCAGACCATCACCAACCCCGGCACCGCGCCCGGCACGGTGACCAGCTTCACCCTCAGCTTCAACGGGGCGACTACGGCCACCCTTCCCAATACGGCCGATGGATCGGTGGTGCAGGCAGCTCTTGAGGCTTTGCCCAGCATCGGGACCGGCAACGTGAGCGTGACCGGGACGGCGGGAGGTCCTTACACGGTGACCTTCCAAGGCCATCTCGCTGACTTCAACGTGGCCCAGCTCACCAGTACCGTCGTTTCAGGGACGGGAGCGCTCGCCCACGCCACGACCACCGCTGGCGTGAGCTCAGTGGAGTTGTCAGCCGGCACTTTGGCCGTTGGTCATGACGCTGCTCTGGGGGGAGCCTCGGCCCGCCTGGGAGTGACCGCCTCCAGCAGTTTGGTTTCCGTGGGTGGGGAGCGGACCTTGGCCAACCCAATTTCGATTCAAAACGCCAACGCCGCGTTCACGCTGACGCTGGGCGGCCGCCGTGACCTGGAGGGCGCCTTCGGGTTGAATCTTACCGGGCCAGTGCGGCTCTTCAACCCGGGCACCGTGCAGACGACAACCATCAACGTGGCGGACAATCAGACGGTCGCCACGCTGAGTGGCGTCATTTCAGGAGGCGGTAACAACCTGGTCTTCGTCAAGTCCGGCATCGGCACGTTGGTGCTCTCTGGAAACAACACCTTTGAGACCCGCGACGCCGCTCAGATCGCGACGAACAGCCTTGGCACCGTGGACGGCATCCGTGTTTCCGGCGGGGTCCTCCGCCTTGCGCACAGCAATGCCCTCGGTGGCCTCGACTCAGCGGTTGAGAATATTACCGTCAGTGGGGATGCCGGGGCCGTCTTGGAGTTCGCCGGTGACATCACGGTGACAAACAAGAACTTGGTGGTGGTGTTCTCGAACATCGACCGGGCGACCGCTGCCGCCAACGCCCCGCTGTCCGCGGCTCGTGGCTTCCTCAACCGTTCGTCCTCGGAAGCGGTATCCATCGGCGTGATTCGCAACGCTGGCGGCAACAACACCTTCGTGGGCTCGATCGACTTCCGTTCCAACGGCGACGCCGACAACGTGGGCGAAATCTATCTGGGATCCGCCGCTGGCCGGTTGATTTTGGATGGTCCGATCTTCGGAACTCGGACGAACTCGACCACCGTTTCCAACAACCGGATCGTCTCGAAGGTCGGCGAAGGCACGCTTCAGTTCGCTGGATCCAATTTGGCTTCCTCGGAAGTACAGCGATTGACCTTCAGCGGGACTCCTTCCGCTACCACGAGGTTCTCGTTGACCTTCAGTGGTCAAACCGCGAGCAACATCGCCTACGGTGCGGATGCGGCGGCGACAGCTGCGAACATTCAGGCGGCGCTGAACGGACTCTCGAACATCGGAGGCGCTAGCGCGTCCGTCACCGTGACCGCGATCTCCGGAACGGACTTCAATATTACTTTCGGTGGTTCACTGGCCCAAACTGACGTGGCGCAGATGACCACATCGCTTACCACCACAGGCGGGGCTTCGGCGCTGGCGGTATCGACCCTGGCTGCCGGCGGAATCCGCGGGAACAACATCACCGGTGCTCACTCCGTGCTCGCCGGAACGTTGGAGCTGAACAAGACGGCTGGCGTCAATGCGATCGATGGACCGATCACCGTGGGCGACCGCAATGGCGGACAGAACGCGGACCGGTTGGTCTTCCTTCAGAGCAACCAAGTGGCCGACGCTCGCGCCTTGACCATCCGATCCAGCGGACAAGTCTTCTTCAACTCGGGGGTCTCGGACACCTTCTCCGGAGCCATCACCATGTTCGCAGGCAGCGGCTCTGGGGCCAACCTGCACTTTGAGTCTGGCACCTTGGCGAACGAAGTCACCGTAAACGCTGATGCAGGGACCGTGACCTCTCCCGGCGCAAGCATCACCGGAAACGTGACCCTTGGTGCGACGAGAACGTTCACCGTGGCCGATGGCCCGGCCGAGTCTGACCTGCGGATCGAGGCTGTGCTCTCTGGAGCCGGTGGCGTCACCAAGCAAGGAGCTGGCCGCTTGACCCTGTCGGGGAACAATACCTACACGGGAGCCACAGCAGTAACCGCTGGGGTTCTCCGTGTCACCTCCGACACCGCCCTCGGTACAACGGCGGCAGGTACGACCGTCTCCGCCAACGCTGCTCTTGAGTTGAGCGGGGGCATTACCGTCGCTGATGCGGTCACCGTGTCCGGCATCGGAGTGATCAATGGCACCGGGCCGAACACCGCCGTCATCACTTCCGCGTTGGGGTCGGGGGCGATTGTCTCCCTGACTGGCACGAATACCATCTCAGGAAACGTTACGGTCAGTGCCGGAAATACTACCTTCGGCGTCGCGGCAGGGTCCCAACTGAACCTCGCTGGTCTCGTGGCCGTCGGAGGCAACGCCGCTGCCAAGGTTGGTCAGGGAACCCTCCAGTTCACCGGATCGAGCGTGAACACGGGCACGGGCACCTTCTACATCAACGAAGGTGAGGTTCTCCTGAATAAGACGGGCGCCGGTGTGGCCTTCTCGCAACCAGTCATCGTCGGTGACGGCGTCGGCGGGGACAATGCAGACAAACTCACCTATGTGACCGGTTCCGGCACGTCCCAGATTGGCGACGTCGCCATCACCGTGCACAGTTCCGGCCAGTTCAACTTGAACGGCATCGCGGATGGCATCAACGCGATCGTTACTTTGATCGTGGGGCCAGACTCTTCGGGCGATTTCCTTACCGGAGGCACGACGTTCGCCCTCGGAAACAACCTGGTGGCAAGCGTCATGGCGGGCACCACGGCGGCTACCCCAGCCGCGACCGTCCAGGGGGCGATCACCCTGGGGGCGACCCGGAACGCCATCGTCCGCTCCTCTGGCGTCATGCCGCATGAGCTCAATGTGCAAGCGACTGTGGCTGGCAGCGGGGGCATCACCAAGCAAGGTCAAGGCGGACTGCTCTTGAGCGGTTCCAACACCTACACCGGTGCGACTACGGTGCAGACCGGCAGACTGATCGTTGGTGCCGATACCGCACTGGGCACCACGGCTGGAGCCACGACTGTCTCTGAAGGCGCGACGATCGTCCTGCCCGGCGGGATCAACGTGGGCGCGGAGGCCCTGACCATCACCGGTGCCGGCTTCGCCGAGCTGGGCGCGATCCAGAACTTTGGCACCAACAGCTATGGCGGCAATGTCACGGTCACCGCGGGCACCCGCTCCATCCACACGTTCGTCAACAGCACCACTGGTGGTCTGACCCTGAATGGCACGTTGACGCTGAATGACACCCTGAATGTCAGAGGCGCGGGGAACCTTACGATCGTGGGCTTGGTGAGCGGAAATCCGAATCCGGGACCGGCTCTGATCCAAAACGGCAATGGCGTCCTCACGCTCCAAGGGGCGAACACTTACCAAGGAGGCACCATCGTCAACTCGGGCACGCTTCTGGTGAACAACACCACCGGCTCGGGCACCGGCACCGGCAACGTGGCGCTCCATAACAACGCCATCCTCGGAGGAACGGGAAGCTTGACCGGCGAGGTCTCCCTCAACGACACCTCGTCCTTGGCTCCTGGCAATCCGGCCGGAACCGGGAACTTGGTCACTGGATCGCTGATCTCCACGCCCAGCCTCTCGAAAACCTTGTCGGTCCAGATCAACGGGGCCACTCCAGCCACCCTCCACGACGCGCTCACCGTCAACGGCACCGTCAATCTCGTCGGGGTTGTCCTGGACACCACCGGAAGCACCATCAGTGCCGCGTCCGCGGACCAAATTGTCCTCATCAACAACGATGGCACAGACGCAGTCGTGGGCTGGTTTGAGGGCTTGTCCGAAGGCTCAAGTGTCCTCGTCAACGGGAGCCTTTACCTCATCAGCTACGTGGGCGGCACCGGCAATGACGTCGTTCTCACCCGGAACGCGGTTTCGGTCCAAGCCACCGCGCAGCCGATTTCGGAGTCTCCCACCAATGGCGAGTTCACGTTCACTCTCGCGAAGGTCAGCGACACCGACACCGTGATCACCTACACGGTTGGCGGCACCGCCGCGGCCAGCTCGGACTACAACGCCGTTGCCTTGACTGGTACGATCACGATCGCCGCCGGTTTGACTTCAGCCACGGTCAGCATCTCCTCAATCGAGGATCAGCTCGTCGAGGCTGCGGAAACGGTCATCGTAACGATCGACCAGATTACCGGTGCACCGGGCGTTTCGAAGGGAGATCCCTCCAGCGCCACGATCACGATCGCTGACAACGATGCCGCTCAACTCAGCATCACGGCTTCACAGGCCACCGCCAAGGAAGGCGTTAGCAATGGTGAATTCACCGTTACCCTGTCCGCTGCCGCCGATTTCGATCTGGTGATTCCCTACAGCGTGCTGGTGTCCAGCAGCGCCACTTCCGGGGATTACACCATGCCGACGGTCACGATCCTCAAAGGCCAGACGTCCGCGACCATCCCGCTCAACGTCGTCAATGATTTGATCGTCGAAGCCGACGAAACCGTGATTGTCGTCCTCGGCGATCCCTCTGCGGTGGCCGGTGGCGCCAACATCACCGTCAACCCCGCCCAGAGCGAAGCGACGGTCACGATCCAAGACAACGATTCGGCCATCGTCAGCGTCTCGGCCGTGGCGGTTGCAGACTCCCGGGAATCGGTGTCTCCCCGTCAGTTCTTGGTCAGCCTCTCCGCGCCTAGCTCAACCGCAACCGTGATCAACTACACGGTCGGTGGCACCGCCGGGGTGTTGGATCATCAGTTGACGGATGGATTGGTGACGATCGCCGCTGGAGAATTGAGCGCCTTGATCGATGTGCCAGTGCTCGATGACGATCTGGTTGAAGGAGACGAGACCGTCATCCTCAATTTGGGTGCGATCACCGGGAATGCAGCAATCGAGCCTGGCACGGCTCAGGCGAGCCTGACCATCCAAGACAATGACACGGCGACGGTTTCGATCGCTCCTGGCCAGAATGGTTTGGAAGGGCCAAGCCCGACCAACGGTAGCTTCATCGTGACCTTGTCGAAGGCCAGTTCCACCCCGACCGTGGTGAGCTACACGGTGACGGGAAGCGCCAACCATCCGGCGGATCACACCCTCAGCTCGGGAACCATCACCATCCCCGCAAACACCACCCAGGTCACGATTCCAGTGCCCGTGGTTGATGACTCTCTGGCGGAAGAGATTGAGACCGTCGTGGTGACGCTCAACACGGTCACGGGTGGAAATCCAGGCATTTCCGTGGGCGGTCAGACCCAGGCCACCATTAGCATCGTCGATGACGAGGCCAACTTGGTTGGTATCAGTGCGACCAGCGCGAACGCGGCTGAAGGCGGCAACAACGGGCAATTCACCATCACCTTGGGCAGGGCCAGCACCAGCAACACCGTAGTTACCTATTCCTTGCTCCCCAGCAGCACCGCCAATTCGGGAGCCGACTTCACCGCCCTGTCCGGGACGGTGACCATCCTGGCGGGGGCCACCTCTCAGGTGATTAATCTCTCGGTCATCAACGACTCCTTGGTTGAGGACTCCGAGTCCGTGACGCTGTCGCTCACGAACGTGACCAGCGCGGATCCGGTGGTTTCCTTGGGCATCGCGACCCAGGCGACCGTCACCATCGCGGACAATGACAGCGCGCAGGTCAATCTCGCGGCCGTCACGCCAGTCAGTGCGTCCGAAGCGACTGCGAATCGCCAGTTCCGGGTGACCCTGACGGCGCCGAGCGCCACTCCGACCGTGGTTTCGTACCGGGTGCTGGGGCTAGGAACCGCCACTCCCGTTGTGGATCATAGCTTGACCGATGGAGCCGTCACGATTTCCGCCGGCGCCACCTCGGCCTTCATCAATGTGCCCGTGATCGACGACAACGTGGTCGAAGCCGATGAGATCGTTACGGTGGAGCTCACCGGTCTGACCTCCGCGCAGCCCCAGATCACCCTCGGAGCTTCGCTCGCCTCTCTGTCGATCGTTGACAATGACACCGCCACCGTGACGATCGCCGCCACCACGAATGGCGCCGAGCCGGGCACCCCGGGGCAGTTCACGGTTTCGTTGAGCCGTCCGAGTTCCACGAACACCGTGATCAACTACTCGGTCAGCGGCACGGCCAGCCTGAACACCGACCACACCCTGCCGCCAGGAGCGGTTACGATTCTGGCCGGGGAAACCTCCGCGACCCTCAACGTCCCAGTGATCGATGACTCCATTGCTGAAGGGCCAGAAACCGTGACCGTTACTTTGGGCACGATTACGTCAGGTGATACGCAGATCACGAGAGGCACGGCGAGCCAAGCCTCGATCCTGATCGGCGATGACGATATCCCAGCCATCACCATCTCCGATGCGAGCGTGACGGAAGGCGGGGTGATGACGTTTACCGCCACCTTGAACCGGGCGACGACTGCTCCGTTCACCGTCCGTGTTTCCACCACGCCGCTCACTGCCGGGGCGACGGCCGATTACGCGACTCTGGGTCAAACTTTGAGCTTCAACGGCACCGCCGGTGAGACCCGGACGTTTACGGTTGCTACCGTGAACGACAACATCGTCGAGACGGACGAGACGTTCCGCGTCTCCATGTCAAACTCGACCAATCCCTTGGTTGATGTATCCGACACGGCGATTGGAACGATCCTCGACAACGACACCGCGCAGATTACGATCGGCGACGCAGTCGTCACAGAGGGCGGGATCCTCACCTTCAACCTCACTCTGAGCCAAGCAGTTGCGGGCGGAGTCTCCGTTGACGTCTCGACTCTGGCAGGATCCGCCCTGGGCGGAATCGTTGATTTCATCGACGCCAGCCGGCGCATCACCTTCACGGGAACAGCAGGGGAGGTGAAGACCTTCTCGGTGGCGACCAACAACGACACGGTGGTGGAAGGCAGCGAGGCGATGACGGTTCACATGAGCAATGTGAGCAACTCGGCGGTAACCATCACGGACACCGGCTCCGGGACCATCAACGACAACGACGTCGCCACGGTCTCCATCATGGCCTCCTCACCCAATGCGGCCGAGGGCGGGTCGAATGGTCAATTCCGGGTCACCCTGAGTCAGAGCAGCTCGACGGACACGCTCGTGACCTACGCGCTGACAGGAACGGCTGGCGTCGCCGACTATTCCGCGGTCCCGCAGGGAACGGTCACCATTCCAGCGGGCTCCACAAGTGCCGTGATTGACATCAACGTCACCGATGACAACACCTTGGAAGCTTCGGAGACCGTGGTTGCCACGCTGACTGGCCTCGCCGCTGGTAGTGATCCCCAGATCACCCTTGGCACGGCCGTGCAAGCCACGGTAGCCATCGCTGACAACGAGATCGGTTACACCATCAACACCGTTCGTAACGGATCCGAGGCGGGGACCTCTGGTCAATTCCGGGTGACCTTGAGCCGGGTTGCTACGAGCGATGTCGTCGTCGAATACACCGTGTCCGGAACGGCCACTCCGGGAACCGACTTCATCACGCTGCCGGGATCAGTCACCATTCCGGCTGGCTCATCGAGCGCGCTGATCGAAGTTCCAGTCCTGGACGATGCCGTCGTCGATCCCGGTGAGACCGTCAGGGTTTCTCTCAGCTCGGCATCTGGAATGACGAATTTGGCTCCTGGCGCCGCCACCAGCGCGACGTTGACCATCCTGGACAACGACGTTCCTGGATTGGTGGTATCTTTGGCAGGCCAAAGCATCTCCCTGACAGAGGGGCTTAGCCGTAATTTCACGGTGGTTGTCAACGGAATCCCATCCGCCCCGGTTACGGTCCGAATCGTTCCTGTCTCCGCTGGGCTCGACTTGGGCGCTGGCCCCGGCAAACCGCTTACGCTGACGTTCACTCCGTTTAACGCCAACGTGCCGCAAACCGTTACCGTGACGGCGATCGATGACTCGCTTGTCAATGGAAGCCGCTTGGCTGAGGTGCGTTTCACCACGGCCAGCGCCAGCTCAGCCTTCAACGGTTTGGTGATTGCTCCGCTCCGGATCAATATTCTGGACAATGACGCACCGGCTCCAGCGCCAGCCCTCGCTCCAGTGCCCGCTTTCGCCCCGGCCCCGGCTCCAGTAGCGGCCCCGGCACCTGCTCCGGTCGCGGTTCCCGCTCCGGTCGTGGCTCCGGTTCCGTCTGGACCCGTCCAGTTTGGACCATTGGCCAATAGCTTCCGCGACCTCGGAATGCCTAGCTCGTTCTTTGCGGGATATGCGGGTCCGAGGACGCTAGGCTCCTTCCAAGATTATTTCCCGAGCATCGCTTTCGGCCAAACCGGAACCGCGGTGACCTCTGGCGGCGCTGAGCAAACTCTCATCCCGGTCCTCGCTGGCGTCAGCCCGCTTGGATGGGGAACCCAACTGAAGGTCGTGGACCGCACCGGTGCCGTGATCGCCACGGTCAGCCCTCAAGCGGGCCAGGGTGGCACTTGGCTGGTGGCCCTTCCGGGAATCAATCTGGTCGATGCTGCCGCGGCTGAGATCTTCGTTACGGCGCCTCCGAGCGGCCACGACGGAGTGGAGTTGCCCAGCGTGGAGCAAAAGGTGTTCCAGGCCAACATCACCAACCTCTTCGATGATCTCAGTGGACTCTTCGAGGCCGGCCTCTTGCAAGACAATGGAGATATTCTCGGGCAGCTCCTCTCATCCGAGGAGATGTGAACCATCACCGCTTCGTCAGCCAGCCGGGAGTTCCGTATTTCTCCCGCGCTAGGCTGGCGGCAGCTTCTTCTTCCGCCTTCGTTGTCTGAGTCGGGGTGACTTCGTCCGCGAGGGCTGAAGCTAGCCTCTCCCAGACGGGCGTGGTCAGGGCCAGATGACCTTGGTGCAGCAGCCCGCATCGGCCCCGGCGCTGCGCGGCACCTGCCACTTTTAGCCCGTTGTGAACCAAGTCCCCCAGCACCGGCGGGTCGACAAAGCACCAGCCTCCTGCGGGGTGGGCAGGCGTGGTGGTCTGGATCAGATCCACCGGAATGCCCTCCGCTTTCAAGATCTCCGCCAAGGTTCCGTGGATGCCGATGTAGGCTTGCGCCGCGCGTCCAACCGTCCATGGATGGCCGGGAGGAAGCAGTAGGCTGTAGGTTTGACCCGATCGATGGTCTACCGTGCCGCCGCCCGTGCTCCGACGGACCGCCAATCCGCCAGGGGGGAGACGCTTCGCAACCTCCGTCCATCGCTGAAAGTAGCCGAAGGAGAGCCAGCCCGGAGTCCAGCGGTAGACTCGCAACACGGCGGTGCTCTCCTGGACATAGCGCTCCCAGAGCACCTCATCCATCGCCATATTCTCCGGCCCGGTGCGGGGCTGGAGATCGTCAATCCAGAGAAGTCGCTCAAAAACCGGCTTCACCGGCGCCGGTTGACGTTCCCAACGCGAACGAAGCAAGTTCCCGGTAGATAGGCCCTTCCGGCGTCAGGTCCGAGGCGAAGAGAACAACCCGGTCCGCGGTTACGGAAACTTGCCCTCCGAGCGAGGGCAGGTTCGGCCGGGAAGCAGAGCCTTTCAACCGCGCCAGGGTGATGTGGGGCCGGAAGGGAAACTCGTTCGCCGGCAGCCCGACGGAGAGAGCCGCCTGATCCAACGCTCTGGCTAGCTGCTTGAGCCGGAACTCCGGAGCCACTTGCGCCGCCACGACCTTGGCCCGGGAGACCCGGGGAAAGAGAATGGGTTTGCGAACTTCGTAGTCGAACGGCTTGTTAGAATTTCCAACCGCGCGCACGGCATCCATCAGAGGCGGCAGCATCTCCTCGCTGACCGGACCGAGGAAGCGCATGGTCAGATGCAGGCTCTCCTCCGGGGTAAACTTGCCGTAACGCTGCCAGCCGCATCGCTTCAAATGATTCTGCTGCGCTTCCAAGTAGCGAAGACAATTCTCATCGGGCACCAGCGCGAAAAACAGCCGGGGTGGGGGAACGCTCATGATCAGGCTTTCTGGTTCACCAGCGAGTATTCCCGGCGGTTGAAATCCACATACTCGGGGGATAGGTCACTGGAGTACACCAGCGCGTGGCCATCTCCCAAGTTTAGATCGATCGTAACGTGAAATTTCGGCTGGCGCACGATTTCGATGAGGTCCAGCAACGGCGTTTCCGTCGCCAAACCGTTCCTCGTGGCCTGAAGAGCCCCGAAGAAAATGTCCACCTTCTCCTCCACGATTTCCGCTTTGGCGTAGCCGACTGCATGGAGAATCCGGCCCCAATTCGGGTCTTCGCCATTCCACGAGGCTTTGCAGAGGTTCGAGTTCGCCACCGCGTCGGCCACGGCCCGGGCATCCGCGTCTGACTTCGCACCTTTCACTTCCACGGTCACGAATTTGGTGACGCGTTCCCCGTCCGCCACGATGCGGTGCGCCAGTTCCAGCATCACCCGGTTCAAGCCTCGTTGAAATGCCTCCCGGGATACGGAGCCTTTCACGCCGTTGGCCAGGACGATGACGGTGTCATTCGTGCTCGTATCCCCATCGATCGTGATGCAGTTGAAGCTTTGCTTCACGGCTTCCACCGTCGCGGCTTGGAGCGTGTCCCGGTCGACTGCGGCATCCGTCGTCAGGAACGCCAGCATCGTGGCCATGTCCGGACGGATCATTCCGGCGCCTTTGGCGATTCCGCCGATGCGAATCCCTCCCTCGATTTCCACGGCGAACTCCTTTGGCCGGGTATCGCTGGTCATGATCGCTTCCGCCGCCGCTTCGGAGCCATTGCGATGCAGCGCCTGGCGCAAATCCCCGAAACGGCTGCGAATCCGTTCCATCGGCACCGGTTTGCCAATGATTCCCGTCGAGCAGACAAAAACGTCTTCCGGCCGCAGACCGAGCTCGGCGGCGGCCAGCGCGCACATTTCCTCAGCGTCGCGCATTCCCTGTTCCCCGGTGGCGGCGTTGGCGTTGCCGCTGTTTGCGACAATGGCGCGGGGCGCACCTTCGGCCAAACGGATCCGGGAGAGACGCACGGGAGGCGCGGCGACTTGGTTCTTCGTGAACACTGCTGCCGCCGTGCACGGCTGTTCCGAGACGATCAACGCCAAATCTTTCTTCGGCAGATCCGGCCGCTTGATGCCGCAAGTGATCCCGCCCGCCAAAAAGCCCTCCGGCGCACAAACCCCACCGGCCACCATCATTTCAAGTTCCAATCTATCCATTCCAAGTCCCATCAAAGCTCCATGACTCCACCACTCCACCACCTCAAAAATTCAAAAGCCCCGCCTCTTCCGCGTGGCCGAACATGAGGTTAAAGCATTGCACCGCTTGCCCAGCGGCGCCTTTGCCGAGGTTGTCTTCCGCGCTGCTCAGCAGCACGCGGCCAGCGCGCGGATCGACATGCCATCCGAGGTCCACGAAATTCGTTCCGGTGACAGACTTCGTGTCGGCGAACTTTCCCGCACCGAGGAGACGGACGAAGCGGGCTTCGCCGTAAGCTCGGGCGTAGGCAGCGGTGAGCGCCTCAGGGCTGACCCCCGGTTTGGCAGCGGCCGAGATCGACGTGCAAATCCCCGCTGTCACCGGAACGAGGTGCGGAATGAAAGTGATCACCACCGGAAGGCCGGCGGCGAAGCCGAGTTCCTGCTCGATCTCCGAGAGGTGCCGATGCTTCGGGGCGCCATAGGCTCGCACGCTTTCGTTGCACTCCGCAAAAAGCAGGTCTTCGCTGGCTTTCTTCCCGGCGCCAGACGTTCCGCTCATACTGGAGACCACGATGCCTTCCGGCTCGATCAATCCTTCGCGCAGCAGCGGGAGCAGGGGCGTCAAAATGCTTGTCGGATAACATCCCGGTGCCGCCACCAGTTGGGCGCCGCGGATTTCCTCCCGGCGACTTTCGGGCAAGCCGTAGACCGCCTTCGGCAGCCATTCCGGTGCGGGGTGAGGCCCGTGGTAAAATTCATTGTAGACCGCGACGTCTCGCAGCCGGAAATCCGCGCTCAAATCGATCACGCGCAAGCCCTTGCCGAGCAACGGAACCGCGATTTCCGCAGCGACTCCGTGAGGCAACGCCAAAAACGCCGCCGCCGCTCCCGACGCCGCGATCGCTTCCGCCGTTGGTTCCACGAACCGCAGGTGCTCGCTCCGGGAATGCCGGAACCGGGGGAACACCTCGCCCAAACTCAGACCCGCGTGTTGGCGAGAGGTGATGCAACTCAACTCAATCCGCGGATGCATGAGCAACAGGCGCAGCAATTCCTTCCCGGAATACCCGCTGGCTCCCACTACCGCTACGTTTGTAAGGCTGTCCCCTGACATGAAGCGGCCACCATCCGGCCTTTCCGGGCGCAACGCAACTCCGGTATGATCTGGCCAGATCAATCTCCGGCGTCCCTCCTGGATCTGGAGGGACGACTTGATCCCGCGCTCCGGGCGTTCCACACTGCGCCGTGGACAAAACCCTGCTCATCGATCCGCGCGACAATGTCGTCGTCGCCCTGCAACCACTCGCTCCCGGCGCGCCGCTGTGGGGGGGCTTGGCCGCCCGCGAAGCCATCCCCGCCAAGCACAAGGCGACACTTTTCGATCTCGCACCGGGCGAGGCGGTCCGGATGTATGGCGTCACGGTCGGCAAAGCGACCAAGCCGATCCGGGCCGGCGAGCGGATCTCCACGGAAAACATCGTGCACGAGGCGGATGCCTTTGGCGCGCGCGTGCCAGCGGGCGCGTGGACCATGCCAGATGTAGGCCGCTGGGCGGGCAAAACCTTTCGCGGTTACCGCCGGGTCAACGGAACGGTGGGCACGGCGAATCACTGGATCGTCCTCCCCATGGTCTTTTGCGAGAATCGCAACTTGGAGGTGATTCGCCAAGCGATGCGGCAAATTCCGGGCTTGGCGCCGCGCTTTGGATATGAGCGGTTTGTTCTCGATTTGGTGCGGCGGCACCGCGCCGGGGAGCCGATCGGAGACGCTTCAGCGGGGCCCGAAACTCCGGCGGAGGAACGTCTCTTCCCAAATGTCGATGGCGTGAAATTCCTAATCCATCAAATGGGCTGCGGCGGAACGCGGGGGGACGCCCGGTCCTTGTGCGCGTTGCTCGCCGGCTATGCCACGCATGCGAACGTGGCGGGCGTGACGGTTCTCAGCTTGGGTTGCCAAAACGCTGAGGTGCGGATGTTGGAGGAAGAGATCGCCAAACGCGATCCCGCATTCTCCAAGCCTTTTCAAGTGCTGGTGCAGCAAGGCTATCCGTCCGAGGAAGCGCTCATCAGCGATGCCATCCGGCACATCTTCAATGGGTTGGTCACGATCAACGAATTCCGCCGCGAGCCAGCGTCGTTGGATGAGCTTTGTTTGGGGATGGAATGCGGCGGTTCCGACGGTTTCTCCGGCATTTCGGCGAATCCCGTGCTCGGCCAAGTTTCCGATTACATCGTGGCGCTGGGCGGAAAATCGGTGCTCGCGGAGTTTCCCGAGCTGTGCGGCGTGGAGCAGGAATTGATCAACCGGAGCATCGACGACGCCACCGGAGCACGTTTCGCCAAATTGATGCGGCAATACGAAGCCTGGGCGGCGGCGGTAGGCGCCTCGCTTTCGATGAATCCATCTCCGGGAAACATCGCTGATGGCTTGATCACGGACGCCATCAAGTCAGCGGGCGCGGCCAAGAAAGGCGGCACGTCCCCGGTGGTCGATGTGCTCGATTATACCGAACCCGTTCTCAAACCGGGCCTCAACTTGCTCAATACGCCGGGGAACGACGCGGAATGCACCACCGCTTTGGCGGGCAGTGGTTCCAACGTGATTCTCTTCACGACCGGGCTGGGAACGCCGATGGGCAATCCCGTGGCGCCGACCCTCAAAATTTCGACGAACACCGAACTGGCGCAACGGATGAGCGATATCATCGACTTCGATGCTGGTCCGGTCATCACGGGTGGGGCCTCGATTGCCGATCTGGGCGGAGATCTTCTGGATCTCGTCATCGCGACGGCCAGCGGAGAGTATGTTCCAAAGTCCGTCCGCTTGGGCCAAGACGATTTTATTCCTTGGAAGCGCGGGGTCTCTCTTTAAGCTGGCGGCCGGATGAGACGATTTGAGCACAAGACAGTCCTGATCACCGGCGGTGGATCGGGGATCGGAGAAGCGATGGCCCGGGAGTTTGCCGCCGAGGGGGCGAGCGTGCTGATTTTGGAGCGCGATCAGGCGGCGGGCGAACGCGTGGCAGGCGAGATCGGCGGGCAGGTGATCGCCTGCGACGTCTCCGATCACGGCGCGGTCCATGCGGCCGTCGGTTCCTTGAAGATCGACGTCCTCGTCAACAACGCAGGGATCGCCCACATCGGCACGGTGGAATCGACCTCCGAGGAAGACTTCGACCGGATCTTTCGGGTGAACGTGAAGGGCGTATACAACTGCCTCCACGCGGTCCTTCCGGGCATGGTAGCCAGGGGCGGGGGAGTCGTTTTGAATCTCTGCTCCATCGCCGCCCGGGTCGGCTTGTCGGATCGCTTTGCTTATTCCATGAGCAAAGGCGCGGTGCTGACGATGACTTTAAGCGTCGCGAAGGATTATCTAAACAAGAACATCCGCTGCAATTGCATCAACCCGGCTCGGGTTCACACGCCGTTCGTGGATCAATATTTGGCCAAGAACTATCCGGGCCAGGAATCCGAAATGTTCGCGAAGCTTTCGGCGGCCCAACCCATCGGGCGGATGGGCAGCCCGGAAGAAGTGGCCAAGCTCGCCACCTATCTCTGCTCGGACGACGCCTCGTTCGTCACCGGCGTGGCCTGGGATATCGATGGCGGCTATATGAATATCCGCTGAAGGGCCCACGCCTGGATTTCCAAAGAATCGGTGCGTCCCGATCAACCCGCAAAGGCGTGCGACGGCAAGCCGCGCACTGGCAGCTCCACCGCAAACAACCGACCCGCTAGTGGTTCCTCCAAGCCCTTCTTGATCCCGGTGGTTACGTAGAGCGTCTGCAGATTGGGCCCGCCGAAGGCAGGGGCGGTGGTTTCGATGCACGGATACTCCACTCGATCCAATTCCTGGCCGGTCTTCGGGTCGAAGCAGATGACGCAACCACCGTGGCAAATCGCCACCCAGAGATTGCCGAGCCAATCGATCGCCATTCCGTCCGGTGAACCTTCGATTCCCAGAGCGCCGGTATCGACCGCGGTGCGCGGAGAGGAGATGGCTCCCGTGGCGAGATCGTAGGCGAACGCGAGCACTTTGCGTGTCGGGGTATCGATGTAGTACAGGGTGTCCGCCGCCGCGTTCCAGCAGATGCCGTTGGAGTTCGTCACCGGGCCGTACATTTCCGTGACTTGGTGATCGGGATCGAGCCGGTAGAGGCGGGCGTCGCCGGTTTTCTTTACGGTGCTGATGGTGCCCGCCCAGAAACGGCCCGCGGGATCGCACTTGCCGTCGTTGAAGCGATTGTCCGGTTTCTTCGTGGGCTCGGGATCCGCGATGGACGTTTTGGCGCCAGACTGGGGATCGAGAAAAGAGAATCCGTTGTCGCCCGCGATCACGAGACCTCCGCCAGAGCGGGGGACCACACAGCCGACGCGTTCGTTGACGTTCCAAGCGATTTCCTCGCCGGAAAGGGGATCGAAGCGGATCACCGCGTGGGATTCAATGTCCACATAGTAGAGGTGATTCTGCCACCAGATGGGACCTTCGCCCCAAGAGGAAACGCGAGTGCCGACGGGAGAGGGGTGAAAAGCCATGAGTGCCATCCTCGCGGGGAGAGCGGGAAGCGCAACCGGGAAGACGTAAGGTTTGCCATCGTAAATTGTCGGGAGTTCGCGATTGACTTTTTTCAGCCCAGTTGTGAGGTTGGCGCTCTCTCATGAAATCGACTCCCCTGGCAGGTCTGATGGCCGTTTGCGCACTCGTTGGTGTGGGGTGCGAGACTACAACGCCGGGCGGGCTTTCCTCGGCGCCTGGAGACCTGCAACCGACTGGGGCCGCCACCGCCCAAAGCGCGGGTGCGATTGGCTTTCTGGTGACAAATTATCCTCCCCTGGAGCAGTGGATGGATGAGCGCTTCAAAGTGCGTTACGAAAACATGCCGCTGAGCATGGTGTTCGAGCAGCAGCCGATTGCCGACATCCGCTACAAGATTGAGAACTTGCCGCAGAATACCTCGGTGCTCAATTTGGTCTCTTCCTCGATCAGCCGACGAGAAATCCTTAAGGAGATTTCGGAATTCTTCAACGTCGACATGACCGTGGAAATGGTCAATGGCCAGCCGAGCCACGTCATCGTACGCGGCCGCGGGCCTTCCTCGGGTAGCTACGCGCCGCCAGGTTCCCTGGGGACGCTCTCGGCCAATCAACCGGCCGAATATCTCTCTCCGGACCCGGCCTTGCGCTGAGGTGCCGTTCTCGCTAATCCTCACCAAAAGGAGCGCAACCAAGCGCCCATGGTCTGGATGCCCTTGGTGACTGTGGCCTCCGGCTGGGTGTAGGAGATCCGTAGGCATTGGTGCTGATGCGGCCATTCCTCGGGCAGCCCATAGAAAAAGTAGTCGCCGGGAACGACGATCACGCCTCGCTCCTTCAGACCTAGGTAGAGCTCCCGGGCTGAGAGTGGGCAATCTTCCAACCAGAGCCATAGGAAGAAGGCGCCTTCCGGTTCGTGGACTCGATACGGCACCCCTTGCAATTCCTGGTCTAGCAACGCCAATGATTCTTGGCAGCGGCGCTGGTAGTAGGGACGGATCAAATCTCGGCTGATGCGCTCCAGTTCTCCGGTGTTTAGCAGGGATTTCGCGATGACTTGGCCGAGATTGTTATTCGCCAAACCGACCACGGCGTTGAGGGCCGCGATCTCGCGGATCACGTCCGGTGGGCCCACCACGAATCCGGTCCGGGTGCCGGGCAATCCCAGTTTGGAGAGACTCAGCGTCTGGATGACGTTCGGGTGCCAGAATGGTTCGGCGTCTCCGAAGACGACGCCCGGAAATGGCAGGCCATAGGCATTGTCGAGGAGCAGCGGAATTCCGTGGGCTGCGGCGAGGCCGGCGAGTTGTTCCAATTCTTCCCGGGTGACCACGTTGGCACTGGGGTTGGTCGGACGGGAGAGGCAGATGGCCCCGATCTCCGGGGTGATTTGGAGCCGCTCGAAGTCGATACGATACTTAAACCGCTGCGGTCCGGTCAGTTCGATCCGGCCCGGCTGACTCACGAAAAAGTCGGGAGCGAGTCCTTGGTCGGCGTAGCCGATGTATTCGGGGGCAAGTGGGAGGAGAATCTTGCGGGACCGTCCGGTGCCATCGGCGCTTTGTCCGCCGAAGAGATTGAGCAGGTAAAAGAAAGCCGTTTGTCCGCCCGGAGTGACGGCGATGTTTTCGGGACCAACATCCCAACCGCAGGTGCGCCGAAGGAAGCTAGCCAATTCAGAGCGGAAACTGGGGCTGCCTGCTGGTGGATCGTAGTTTCCCAGCATCGCGCCCAGTGCATCGGGAGAACGAGCCAGATCTGATACCACGCGGCTCCAAATCGCTTCGACCTCGGGGATGCGGGCGGGATTGCCGCCGCCCATCATCGCCACGCCAGGATCAGCCGCCGCCAGAGCGGAGCCGAGATCCTCCATGAGCTCAACGATGCCACAATGGCTGGCGAGCCGGGCCGCGAACTGGCTACGGGGAAACATGGAGAGACCGGGGTGCTAAAGAGCCCGGCGGGAGAGGGGATGCCCCTCGATCAGGACTCCTGATCCTCGGCCGGCACCTCGACACCACCGGCGGCCTTGACGACCATCTTGATGTCTACGCTGACTTGAGGGTGAAGCTTGACCGGGACGTCGAACTGGCCGGTGGACTTGATCGGCTTCTCCATGTGGATGAGGTGACGATCGATCTTCTCACCGATCTTCTCCTCAAGAGCCTTGACCACGTCGTTGAGGGAGATGGAACCGAAGGCCTTGCCGGAAGCACCGGTTTGCAATTCGAGCTCCAACTTCACGCGCTTGATCTTGCTGGCGATCTTCTCGGCATCGGCCAATTCAGCGGCTTCGCGTTCGGCGCGCTTCTTCTTGAGGGACTCGAGATTGCGAAGGTTGCCCTTGGTGGCCTCGAACGCTTTCCCGTGCGGGACGAGGAAGTTACGAGCGTAACCGCGGCGCACACGGACAACATCGCCCTCGGAACCAAGGTTGAGGACTTTTTCGCGGAGAATGACTTCAGTGTGGGCCATGGCGGCAAGAATGGTTCGCAGGATTGGAAAACGGGCGGAGTAGGTCGCCCCATTTCTCCCGGATGTCAAGGGCTGGTCTTCGATGATGAATCGATCCGCAAAAAAGGACGCAGTTTCTCCAGCTTGGACGGGCCGATGTTGCGCACGCGAGCCAAGTCTTCGATGGCGCGATAGGGCCGGTTCTCGATGATCGCGAGAGCGGTGGCCTCGCCAACGCCGGGCAACTGCAGCAACTCGTCTCGGGCCGCCGTGTTGAGTTCGATTGTTCTTCCGGCGCTCAATTTGGCGGATCCCTGGACGAGGTCCAACTCGGCCTCTTCGGCGCGGAGTTCCCGGCGCTCTTCCGGCAGTTTGTCCCAATCGGTGATGGACCAGATGCCTACCCCGCGTTTGCTGGCCTGCAGTTCTAGGTCTTGCAAGCTCTGCTCCCACTCGCTCGCTCCCATGCCGTCCGGCCGTTCCCGGCAGACGCCGAAGGCCCGGGCCAAACCGAGGCGGACGAGGGTCTCCGCGAGGTCCGAGCCGTCGTTCAACGTGACGAACGCATAGACTCGTTCGAATTTTGGATCGCCCCGGCCGTCCGCGAAGGCAGTGTGGACGTGAAATGGAATCGAAAGCAGTTCCTTGGTCTTCTCCTTAGCGAGAAATCCAAACCGCTGAGCCGCCTGGATGTCCTGAACACCAAAGTAACGCCGCTGATCACGCAGCCTGCGGGCATTCGACTCGTCTCCAGCGACGTTGGTTTCCAGGCAATCGACCCCATAGAGCCGGATGGTGAGGGGCTTGCCGTCCGGTTTGATGACCGGAAAGCTATCCCCATCCGCCCAGGGTTGGGGATCGAGCTGGCAGGGACCGATCCGGATCAGCGACGCAGGTTCCGCCGCGGATGCGGAAGCCAGCAGGATGAACAGCAGGGGGAGACCGCCATAGTGCATCCTGACAGTGTTCCTGAAAACAGAGGCGTTTGCAAGCAGTGCTTTGTGCCCCACGGGAAACGATGCGTAGCCGTCTACGGTTCCAGCCGGTAGCAAATCGCATCTCCCGCATTGTTCTTCACCAGCAAATGGCCCTGGCTGAGAACGGGTTGGCACCAGGCTTTGGGCTTGAGCGCTTGGAATTGGGAGACGATGTGCAGACCACTTTCCTTGACTAGGACGAGGATCAGCTCCCCGGCATTGGTGAGGAGAATGGCGTGGCCGTCGTCGCAGAGCAGCCCCGTTCCTTTTGCGATGTCCGTGTTCTGCCACATGGATTTTCCTGTGGCCAAACGAATGAGGCGGAGCTCGTTGCTTCCACGGAGTTGGTCATTGAAGACGAGGAGGTGATCTCGCCAAGGCAAACCGCTGTGGAATAGCAGACCGAGTTCCCGATCCGTCCAAAGCTCGCTGAGTTCGCCGCCGCCGTTCCACTTGAGGGTGCGGGCGCCCATGTTCCCAGTGTGGCTGATAAAAATCTTGTCATCGCTGACCACTGGGGTCGCGCAATTGCAGAAGTCCCGCGTGGTGGTCTCGTGCCGGGCTTGGAGAGCGCCATCGGCGGCGTGGCGGAGTTCGAGAGCCTCGCCTTTGAAGAGGACGAGGATGTTTTTGCCGTCCCGCTGAATGATCTGCGGCGTGCTGTAACCCGCCTCCCCAGAGCCGGTTTGCCAGACGATCTCACCGGTGAGGGCGTGGAGGCAGGTGGTGGATTTCCCGGTCCCGCCGATGTCCAAATACAACCGTCCGTCGTGCACGCACGGGCTGCTGGTGTAACCATAGACAGGCCGTTTGCCTCCGAGATCTTGGATCATCCTGCGAGTCCACGCCACCGTGCCGGTCTCCGCGTCTAGGCACACGATGTCGCCCTCTCGAGAAACAAACCAGACGTGGCCATCCCGCACCGTGGGCGTCGCTCCGGGCCCGTTGGGGACGATCGCCATCTCGTGGGCTTGCGTGGGCACCGCGAGGGTATGCCGCCAAACTTCGGCGCCGGTGTGAAGATCGAGGCAGAAGAGGTTCTCCTGATTTTGACCGTCGTTCCCGGAGGCGTAGATTTTGCCCTTCGCGACGGCGAAGCTGCCCATGCCGACGCCAAGGTTGGTTCTCCACGCCACTTGCGGGCCATCGGCGGGCCAGTTCGGGTTCGAGATTCCCTCCGGGGTGGTGCTGTTTCCCCGAGGGCCTTGGTAGCCGGGCCAATCCGAGACTTGAGCGGGTAGCGGGATGACCTCCGGCGGCGTCTTGTCACCTTTGCGGTTTTCTCCACCTAGGGCGAGCAAGGTGGAGGCTCCGGCGGGGACGAGCCGGTGGAAATACCGAGGGTGCGCCAATTTGGCGATGGGGCTCCACTGATTTCCGCGGAGCTCCAGCAAATCTCCGGCGGCACCGCTCGCGAGGAGGCGGCCCGCGTGGACCACGGCGGCGAATCCGAATCCGCCCAAGGCATCGTCTGGCAACTCCGGGCCGGCGCTCCATTGCCCGGTCGCGAGATCGAGGACATCGACCTGGGTGGAAACCTCATCGTCCTCATCCATGCCGCCGATCGCGTAGAGTTTGGTGCCCATGGCTTGAACGGCCACGGCGCGGCGAGTGAACGGCTGTTGGTGGCTTTGCCAAGCGGCGTTGGGGACGGACAGGTCAAGGGTGAGATACGTTTCGTGCCATTTCGAGGCGGTGCCATCGCCCTCGCGTCCGGTGAGCGCCCAGCCCCCGACGACGTAGAGCGTATCGCCGACGAGGACGCTGTCGTGGCTGGAGCGGCGCTCTGGAAGGTTCGGGAGCGGTCGCCAACTTTGGCTGGCGAGGTCGAAGATGGCGGCGGTTTCGCTGGACCAGAGATCGGCGGGTTGGCCCGTGGCGTTCCGGGCGGCCATGCCTCCGATCCGGATGACCTGTCCGGGCCTAGTCAGAAGGGAGGCGCCTTGAGCGGGTTCATCCGTTCCGAGGAGAGTCCAAGCGTCTTGGCCGGGCTTCCAGGAGT
The DNA here is from genome assembly GCA_945883495.1 of Akkermansia muciniphila. Taxonomy (GTDB): domain Bacteria; phylum Verrucomicrobiota; class Verrucomicrobiia; order Verrucomicrobiales; family DEV007; genus V1-115. Next base: position 17,767 of record CAMCXS010000008.1, on the reverse strand, counting down.
GGAGGCGGCCGTGAACCTCTTCCTGGCTGTAGCGATGCCGAATCCCCGCGTGACCGCCGTAGATGAAGAACTGGCCGTCCGCCGAAGCGGCGGCACCGAAGCTGGTCACGGGAGAGGGCAACTCTGGGGGGAGAGGCGTCGCGCCGCGGAGCAACGCCGGGAAAAGGAGAAGGGGCAGCAGCAGCCGGAGTGATCGCATGGGGTAGAATACGCTAGGTTTTGATTCTATCATACGAACGACGGCCTTGCCGTGTTCTCGGATACCAGGGCGGAGTTTAGCAATCTCTTCATGTAACCGGCTGCCTCGTTGAGCGTTTTCTATTCAAGAGTTCGCCTTCGCGAGCCCACTCAAAACCAAAAAAAAGCTATTAGCCTCACCCGTTCATGAAAACCAACTTCGTCTTCCTCACTCTCGCCGCATGCGGCTTTGCAGCGTCCGTCCAGGCGCAGACATACGTCCTTGAGAGCAGTATCGGCGTGCGCGCCCAAGTCCTTACCCAGGGAGCCGCTGTTACCGTCGATCCTCCAGGCCGCTTGACCAGTCGCACTACCAGCCGCATTGTGGCCACGACATTTGGTAGTCGCGAGATCCTGCGGACAATGATTGCTCGCGGGTTAATCATCGGTTCCGCCCAGGAGTGGCGCTTGGTTTACCTTGAGGATGGGGCAACGGGAACGGGCGGCCCCTACGCCCGCAGAAGCGGATCCGCTCCCGTAGCGGTTCCGGCTGACCTTTTGGTTGTTCCGGCGTTTTCTGCTTCGATTGTCCGGGGCACGCAGGCGACGCGAGACGATGGCGCCACGTTCGTTGGGCAAACGGAGCTTGCGGAAGCCTCAGCTTCGGTGAGTGGGATTCCCGTGCACGGGCGTGCCTCCAATGGGATCCGTACCACCACTGTCACAGTCAACGGCACGCCGCTCGCCCTGAACGTCGTTCGCACCACCATGAACTTCCATGGCGGTGCCAAAGGAGCCCCAAGCGACCGGCTCATCCGTGGTGTGATGCTCATTGGCGAAGCCAAGCTGTCCGATCTGACGCAGTTGCCCTAGTATCAGGTGACCGAGTAGAGGAACTCAGCCGGATGAAGCCGGCAAACGGCTACCTCCGAGGCGGAACCAACCACCTCGGAGGCGGAACGAATCACCTCCGAGGCGGAACGAATCACCTCCGAGGCGGAACGAATCACCTCCGAGGCGGAACGAACCACCTCCGAGGCGGAACGAATCACCTCCGAGGCGGAACGAACCACCTCGGAGGCGGAACCAACCACCTCGGAGGCGGACCGAATCACCTCTGAGGCGGAACGAACCACCTCGGAGGCGGAACGAATCACCTCCGAGGCGGAACGAACCACCTCGGAGGCGGAACCAACCACCTCGGAGGCGGAATCAACCGCCTCGGAGGCGGAATCAACCACCTCGGAGGCGGAATCAATCACCTCGGAGGCGGAATCAACCACCTCGGAGGCGGAATCAACCACCTCGGAGGCGGAATCAACCACCTTCGAGGCGGCCCCCCCACACCGGCGGCCGATCCCCTTGAGCCGTGAGAGAGCATGCGCTGCAGTTCATAATGCAAAAATATTGCATTAATGCGAGATCTGAACCAAGCATTGACACGGTATGCTGCGCTCGATCCGCCATCTCCAATCCATGCGGCCCGCGATTTTCCTCGCGATGGCTGGGGTTTGGTGCGCTTCGATGTTGCTGGCCATGGCCATGGCGGCATCGGCGGAGCTGCATGAGCATGCCCATCATGATGCGGATGAGGAAGAGCACGAGTGCTTCGTGACGCATTTGATGGCGGGAACGTTTGGGGACGGCGCTCCGGTTCCCCAGATCGACCTCCGGCCAGAACTTGTGCAGCCGGACTTGGCGTCACGGACATCGAATTCTGGGGCGGTGCCGCCCCTCTATTTGGAAAACGGGGTGCTGGAACACGCGCCGCCGCAGCGGGGCTAGACGCTCTCCGTTCCAAATCGTAGCCCCGTGGTCCGCCTTCCGGCGAGGCCCAAATCCCGGTATGGCCGCAGGATGGCCCATGCCCGTGGACGGCACCGAATCGCCATCCTTTTTCGCGCAACCATTCACACTAATGAAATATTTTTTACCATTTCTCTCGTTATTACCTTTCACCGTTTTGCCGGCGTTCGGGCAAGATCCCGAGCCTGCCGCTTCCGAACCACCTCCGTTTCATTCCGAGCGGGACGAGGTTCTAAGCTTGGACGAAACCGTGATCACCGCCACGCCGCTGGCCCGCACTCTTTTTGAGCAAGCGCAGGCCGTCTCCGTGCTGACTGGTCCTCGGCTCCAGCAACAGACTCAGGCGACCCTGGGAGAAACCCTCTCCACCATGCCGGGCGTCCGGTCTTCCTATTTCGGTCCTGCCGCGAGCCGCCCGGTGATTCGCGGCCTGGACGCGGACCGGATTCGCATCCTCCAAAATGGCGTGAACACGATCGATGCGTCCGGCACCAGCGTGGACCACGCGGTGTCATTCGACCCGATCGGCGTCGAGAGCATCGAGATCGTGCGTGGTCCGGCGACCCTCCTCTATGGCGCCAACGCCATTGGCGGGGTTGTCAACGTGATCGACAACCGAATTCCCGATGAACCCATCGAGGTGCCCGTCCGAGGCATTCTGGACGGCCGCTACAGCTCGGTGGACGATGGCTTGAGCCGCCAAATCATGGCGGAAGGCGGGTTCAATGGCTGGAACTACCATGTTGAGTTGAGCCGGCGCGAGTTGCAAGATCTTCAGATTCCGGGGTTCGCCCGCTCGGCGCGGCTGCGGGCGCTGGAGCCTTTGGCGCCAGGCGAAACGGAGGAGACCGATATTCTCGCCAATAGTTTCCTCGACGCAGAGGGCTTTTCCACGGGCGTCTCCCGCACTTGGGACGGAGGCTTCTTTGGGCTGGCCTTTTCCGGCTATGATGCCCTCTACGGTACCGTGGCAGAGAAAGAGGTCACCATCGACATGACCAATCGACGTTGGGATTTCCGTGGAGGATTTGACGCTCCGTTGAAGGGGATCAAAGCGATCAACTATCGCCTTGCGGTGAGTAACTACGAGCACGTCGAATTCGAGGGGCCGGAAGTGGGGACGCTGTTCAGCAATGATGGGTACGACGGCCGGGTCGAGATCCTTCACGAACAAGTGGGGCGCTTCGAGGGGGCGTTTGGGTACCAAGGAGAACGGAGTGATTTTTCCGCTCTGGGCGCTGAGGCCTTCCTGCCGCCCGTCCTGACCACCTCGAACTCCGGATTCCTCTTTGAAGAGTTTACGCTGACGGATACCCTGAAACTTCAAGGCGGTCTGCGTTATGATCATATCTCCGCGGCTTCCTCGTCGAACGAGGTTTTTGGTCCGGGACGCAGCCGCATCTTTGGAAACGTCAGCGGCTCCGTTGGCATGGTCTTCACGCCGAATGATGATTACGCGACTTCGTTTGCGGTTTCCCATTCGGAGCGGGCTCCGACCTATCAAGAGCTTTACGCCAATGGCCCGCACTTGGCGACCAATGCATTTGAAATCGGTGACGCGGATCTTCCCACTGAGCAGGCGCTCGGGTTGGATCTTTCCTTCCGCAAGCGCACCGGGTTCGTCACCGGCGCCGTCTCCACGTTCTACAATCGCTTCGACAGCTTCGTCGGTCTGTTCGGCACCGGCGCCGAGGCGTTGCTCGACGAAGGGGAGTCGTTGCCGATTCTTGCGTATCGCTCCACCGATGCTCAATTCTACGGGGGGGAAATTGAGGCGACGCTCCATCTTCTGGAGCCGGTCTCCAATCCTGAGCCCGTCATCGCGGCTTCCCGGACGCAGTCCTGGGCGGAGAGTCTCTTCGCCGATCCGATGACGCAATCGATCATCGATCTGGAGCTGAAGGCGGACATCGTCCAAGCCACGGACGTGATCACGGGTGAACCCTTGCCGCGGATCTCCCCGTTCCATGCTAGTGCGGCTCTTATTTACAACTTGGGTGGTCTTGGGGCACGGTTCGAAGGAATTTACTCCGGAGAGCAGGACCGGGTGGCGCTCAACGAACTGCCCACGGACGATTACCTGATGTTCAACGCCGTGCTCAGTCAGCGGATCGAGACCGGCGGCCTGATCACGGATTTCTACGTGAAGGGGGTGAACCTGACCGACGAAGAAGCGCGCGAACATACCTCATTCCTCAAGGACATCGCGCCACTTGCCGGGCGCGGAATCGTGGTGGGCGCCAAGGTTAGCTTCTGATCATCCGTCCGGCGGATTTCGCCGGTTCCGGGCAATCGCTGTCCCTGCCCTGGGGACGGCGATTGCTGCGATCGGAACCGTTTGATGGACTGTGAGGCGACGTGTTTAGGCGTTAGCCTTTCGGCCAGGGGGAGTTGTTGTCCGCGCTTCTGGGAGCTTGCTTCATCTAGGCTAAAGCGGGGATGGGTTGCTTCTACCGGGAAGTGACGATTACTGCAATTTAGTTGCAATAACTATTTGTCGGCGATTGAAGGTTACTGCAACTATGTTGCACTGAATCTCTCCCGCGTGGCTCTGTTCCCTTTCGATCGTCCGTCTCCCGCCAAGCCCGAGGCCACCCGCCGCATCAAGCAGTGGGTCGAAGCCCTCGGGGGGCTGGGGCGTGATGGCGTGGTCCATGTGGCCGAACTGCGTTGCCATCAACCGGGTTGTCCCGACTTCGAGACCGTCATCACTCTGATGTTCTCCGCTCCGGGCGACAACCGGACCATCAAGATCCTCAAGCCGCTTCTGGACGTCACCCAGGAAGAGGTCAGCGAGGGCATCCGCAAGGCTCTGACCGGTGGTTCCACCGGACATTGTCCCGAATGCTGAGTTCCGCTTCTATTTTTTACCCACCATCCACTGCATCTCATGAATCGCACCCCCGTCACTGTCCTCACCGGCTTTTTGGGAGCCGGAAAGACCACCCTGATGAACCGAGTTCTCACCGAACAACATGGCCAACGGCTCGCCGTGATCGAGAACGAGTTCGGCGAGATCGGCATCGACCATGAACTGGTCATCAACGCGGACGAGGAGATTTTCGAAATGAACAACGGCTGCATCTGTTGCACCGTGCGCGGCGACCTCATCCGCATCCTCGGCAGTCTCATGAAGCGCCGGGATCAGTTCGATCACATTCTCATTGAGACCACCGGGCTCGCCGATCCTGGTCCGGTGGTGCAGACCTTTTTCGTCGATGACGATATGAAGGAGAAGCTCCTGGTCAACGCGGTGGTCACCGTGGTGGACGCAAAACATATTTGGGAACACATCGACGACGCGGACGAAGCCAAGGAGCAAATCGCTTTCGCGGACGTCATTTTGCTGAACAAGTGCGACCTCGTCGCCCCGGGAGATCTCGACAAGTTGGAGGCCCGGATCAAGGCGATGAACGGGGTGGCCAAGATCTACCGGACGGTGAATGCGGCCATCGAGATTCCGAAGATCCTGGAGGTCGGTGGCTTCAATCTGGATCACGCCATCGGGGTCGATCCCAAGTTCCTGGAGCCGGAGTATCCATTTGAGTGGGGAGGGATCTTTGAGCTTCCCCAAGGGGCGGCGGAGTTCGTGGCCAGTCAGAACCCGGATCCCTCCATGAAGCTGATCTTCATCCCGGTGGATGCGGGCACCGATGAGGCGCTGGCGGCGGCCCGTGAGCAGGCGGTGCGCGGCTTTTCGTCGCTGCAGATCCAGGAGGCGGCCCCGGGGGCACCAATCGCGATCGACGGCACGTTGCACGAGTTGGTTCTTCAGGAGGGCGAGATGGCCTGGCCGCTGGAGATTCCCGCCGCCGGTTGTTACGCGCTCTTCACCGAGCATTACCCCGATGAGTTGGAGCTGAAACTCCGGGCCGATGGGCGCGAGTTCGTGGCTGCGCCCGCCGCCGCCTACAAGCCGGATCACGAGCACGATGAAGAGGTCACCAGTGTGGGCATTGAAGAAGAGCGGGAATGCGATACCGCCAAGCTGAATGTCTGGCTGTCCACCCTGCTGCGCGACAAGGGCACGGACATTTTCCGGATGAAGGGCGTATTCTCGGTCAAAGGAAACCCCAATCGCGTTATCTTTCAGGGCGTCCACATGCTGCTCGATGCCCAGGACGGCGGCCCTTGGGGGACCCGTCCGCGCCGGAACAGTCTGGTCTTCATCGGCCGGAATCTGGACCGGGAGGAACTCAACGCGAGCTTTGCCTCATGCCTGGTTTGAAGGCGGATTCCAAGACGACCCAGGTGTCGCTCCCCTCGGCCGCCCGGTTGTTGCCGGAGACATGGTCCGTCGAGGTGGACGATCACGTGCTGGACCTGCGGTGGTCCAGCGATGGCGCTTTCCTCGCGGCCTTGCCGAGCTTGGGCTCCATCGGCATCTTCGACCGGGAAGCCCGGCGGACCGCGACCCTTGCGGGACACCCCGGCGGCAATGGCAGTCTCTCCTGGGATCCGAAGCGGAATCGGTTGGCTACGTTCGGCCAAGACGCGGTGGTGCGGGTTTACGAAGCCCCATTTGCTGCCCCCGCACGCGAGATCCCCCTGGAAAAAGGCTGGGCGGAGCGCGTCGCTTGGAGTCCGGACGGCAAGCGTTTGGCTGCCTGCGTCGGCCGTCAGCTCTTGATTCTGGAGGGGGAAACGGGAGCGTTGCGGCAGACGTTTGGCGATCACAAGAGCACGGTCTGCGACGTCGCTTGGAATCCGTCGAACCCGAACGAAATCGCTTCCGTCTGCGATGGCGGGGCCCGGACCTGGCGGTTGGGGCAAAGCAAACCGATCGGACATTTTGATTGGGGCGGCGCCAGTCTTTTGGTGACCTGGAGCGGGGATGGGCGTTGGGTCGTGACGGGGGATCAAACCCCCAGTGTCCATCTTTACGACACGAGACGAAAGCATCCGCTCCACATCCAGGGTTACCAAACCAAGGTGAAGGCCTTGGCCTGGGAAGGCAGCGGCCAATGGTTGGCCAGCGGTGGAGGTCCCGCCATCACGGTCTGGCCTTGCTCGGGCAAAAAGGGGCCGGAAGGAGCCAAACCGATCCAGTTGTTCGGCCACCTCAAGGACGCCGTGGCGCTCGACTTCGCCAAAGATCAGGGGGTTTTGGCTTCGGGCGGCCGGGATGGGCTGGTCTTGATTTGGATGCCGCACCGCAGCGATGACCCGGCGCTGGTGGCGCAACGCTCCGAAGAAATCACCGTGGTCCGTTGGGAGCCTCAAGGGGATGCGTTGGCGTTCGCCACGGCGGACGGACGCATCACCCTCTGCACCATGAAGGCCCGCTCCCGATGAGACGCTTCCGACTGCTTCTTCGATGGATTCCACTGATCGCCCTGGTCTCGCTCGGGTGCGGCCGGGAGCCGGCCCGCGTCGACAATCCCGGAGCCGCCAAGCTGCGGGTGGTCACTTCGTTTCTCCCTATGCAGGCTCACACCCGTGCCATCACCGGAGACTTGGCCATCGTCGAACAACTCCTTAGCGGGGACACCGGGCCGCACGATTTTCAACTCACTCCGAGCGATGTCCGCCGGGTCGCGGATGCCGATCTCTTGATCGTCAACGGCGCCGGTCTGGAAGCGTGGCTGGACGATCTCATCGCGAGCGTGGGGCGACCCGGATTGCAGGTCGTGGATGCTTCGGCTGACCTCCGCCTCAGGAAGAACCCGCCCGCTCTTGGCGGCACGGACGCTGGCGAGCCTGGGGGCAATCCGCATACCTGGCTCGATCCCGTGCTCTGCCAGCAACAGGTCCGGACCATCCTGGACGCCTTGCGCCAAGCGGACCCCGGAAACGAGGCTGCTTACGAAGCCAACTCCAACGCCTACTTGGAGCGGCTCCGGGACCTCGATGCCGAGTTCCGGGCGGTGCTCGACCCGCTTCCGGCCAAGAATTTGGTCACCTTTCACGACGCGTTTCCCTACCTGGCCGCCCGCTACGGCTTGCACTACGTCGGCTGCGTGGCGGAGTTTCCCGAGAAGGATCCATCCCCGGCCCAACTCGCCGCGCTGCTGGACGCCATCCGGGACGCCAATGCCCACGTCCTCTTCGCGGAGAGCGGATATGCCCCGGAACTCCTCAAGCGCATCGCGGATCAAACCGGGGCCAAGGTTTCCGAGCTGGATACCCTGGAAATCGGACAGGGCGACGCCTCCGCTTACCTCGACCGGATGCGAGCCAATTTGGCGGCGCTGCAGGCCGCCTTTGCCCGGCCCCGGCCCCAAGGACCATGATCAGCGCATCCTGCCTCCCGGCACCTTCCGTCTTTTCTTGCCGTGCCCCTTTGCTCCGCATGGAGAACCTCGGGGTGCGCTTTGGCCCCCAATGGGCGTTGCGGGGCGTTGATCTGCACATTTGGCCGGGCGACCTCCTCGCCTTCATTGGGCCGAACGGCGCGGGGAAGACCACCTTGCTGCGCGCCATTCTCGGTCTGGTGCCACCGGCGGAAGGGCGCATCGTCCAACACCGTCCGGACCTGCGGATCGGCTACGTGCCCCAACGCCTCAGCCTGGATGCCGCGTTCCCCCTCACCGTGGAGGAGTTCCTTGCCCTGAACCTGCGGGACTCCTCCGCCTGGTTCGGTGGTGTGCCGGGGAAGCAACGCCGAGCCGTCCGGGAAGCGCTCGAGACCTTGCAAGCGGCCCATCTCGCCCGGAAGCAACTCGGCCTGCTCTCGGGCGGGCAATTCCAGCGTGTCCTCATCGCGGCGGCCTTGTTGCGGGACCCCGAAATGCTGCTGCTCGATGAGCCTTCCGCCAGCATTGACCGCCGTGGCACCGAAGAGCTGCAAACCTTCCTCCAAGACCTGCATCAGACGCTCGGGCTCACCATTGTCTTCGTTTCCCACGACCTCCACTTGGTGCATCACTTGGCGGATCGGGTCGGCTGTCTGAATCAGAGCTTTTGCGGGGTGGGACCGCCGCAGGAAATCCTCAGCGAACCGTTCCTGGCGGCGGCCTATGGCGCGGCCTTGGCGCCCCGGAGGTTTGGCTTCCCCCTGGCCCGGTCATGAATCTCAGCGAACTCTGGAGCTACGACTTCATGCGGTATGCCCTGGCGTCTGCCCTGCTCTTGGGACCGGCCTGCGCGCTTCTCGGCGTGTTCGTCACCCTGCGCGGCTTGGCCTTCTTTAGCGATGCCTTGGCCCACTCCGCCTTCACCGGTGTGGCTCTGGCGTTTCTCATCCAGGAGCGGACCGGATGGAGTGTCGATCCCATGGTCACCGTCTTCGTCTTCAGCCTGGTGCTGGCGGGGGGAATGGCCTGGCTCATGCAACGCACCGCCTTGGGGGCCGACTCGGTGATCGCCGTGGCCTTCACCGGAAGCGTGGCTGCGGGGGCGATCCTCATCACGATGCTGGGCCGGTATCGGATGATCGATGGGTTGCTCTTTGGCAGCATCTACGCCAACGGACCGGAGGAACTGGCGCGCCAAGCGGGGTTGGCACTACTCGTCGGTGGGCTCATCCTCTCCCAGATGCGCCGGTTGGCCTTGGCGACGCTCAGCCCCGAACTGGCCCAGGCCCAAGGGATTCCCACCGGTTGGGGGAACGTCCTTCTGGTGCTCCTTATCGCCGCCACCGTGGTCGTCTCCCTGAAAATGCTCGGCGCTCTGCTTTTGAGTGCCCTCATCGTCATCCCCGCATCCGCGGCGCGCATGGCCTGCCGCAGCTTCCGCGCGATGCTCGGGCTCGCCCTGCTGGGAGGAGTTCTCGCGCCCGCCAGCGGCGTGGTGGCCAGTGCCGGGCTCGATCTTCCGACAGGGCCATGCATCGTGCTGGCGAATATTCTATTCTTGGTGCTCTGTGGACTGTGGAAGATGGGACGGGTTGGGCTCGCTTGAGCGGACTAACTTGACTAATTCAACGGCCGGAGGACAGTATCGGCCATGGAAACCATCACGACGCACGAGGCCAAGACGCACCTTTCGCGATATCTCGCCGAGGTGGAGAAGGGCCACGAGTTTGTCATCGCTCGCGGCAAGACGCCGGTGGCGATGCTGGTGCCGATGACGAAGGCCCGGCCCATTCCCCGCCCCAAGGTGGGCGATATCGAGGGCGATCCATTCGAGTTCCCGCTTTCGGCATTTGCGCCGCTTTCGAAGGAGGAACTTGAGGAGTGGGGGCTGTGATCTATCTGCTGGACACCTGCACCTTTCTTTGGCTGGCCCAGCAGCCCGCGATGATCTCCCCCACGGCGGCAAACGCGCTGAACGATCCGGACAGCGCTTTGTTCGTGAGTGATGTGAGCCTTTGGGAAATCACCCTCAAACATGCGGCGGGCAAGCTGCCGTTGCCGGACGCGCCCCGGAAATGGGTGCCTGCCAAGCTGACGCGGCATCAGTTGCAGCCTCTGCCACTGAGGCAAAATGCGATTTTTCTCAGCGGCGAACTCCCGATGACCCACAGCGATCCGTTTGACCGGCTCTTGGCCGCGCAGGCCATCGACGCTGGCCTGACCGTTCTCTCCCCCGACACTCCGTTGTCGGGCCTGGGCGCTTCCCGAATCTGGTAGTGCGCGGAGTTCCGCCCGCCCCGGTGTCAAAGGTACGCCCGTGCATCGTGCTCTGAGGTCTCTGGAAGCTGGGATGGGTTGGCCCAGAGCGGGAACGGATCCGGTAGACTGGCCCAGGAGGCTGGGCCGGCGGCGAATTCCTCTTCGGTAAGGAGGCAGGTGTCGAGGCGTTCGGTCATTTCCGCGAACTCCTCACCCATTCCGATGAAGACCAATTCCTGCCGGCGATCGCCATACGGCGCGACGAATTGCCCCAAAAGCGCACCGCGTTCTTCTTCTGCCTGGGGCCAAGCGTCCAGCGGGGCGCAGGCCCACCACCATCCTCCGCAGCGATACGTGGCTTGTCCTCCGGCCTGACTCCAAAAGCCCGGCTGCTCCATCCGGGTGGCCAGCCAGAAGTAACCCTTGCTCCGGACGATACCTTCCCACTGGCAACCGAGAAAATCCCAGAACCGCTGCGGATGGAATGGCCGCCGGGCGCGATAGACCATGCTCGAAATCCCATATTCCTCCGTCTCCGGCGTGTGTTCTCCGCGCAGTTCCTTGAGCCATCCAGGGGCTTGCGAAGCTTCCTCAAAGCGAAAGAGCCCTGTGTCAAGTACCTCCGCCAACGAAACGGCTCCCATCTCCGCTTCTACGATCCGTGCTCGTGGATTTAGCTTGTGGAGCGTCTCTCGCAGAAAAACGCGTTCGTCGTCATCGACTAAATCGATCTTGTTTAGGACGATCACATCGCAAAATTCGATTTGCTCAATGAGGAGATCGCTCACGGTGCGGTGATCTTGCTCTCCCAAGGACTCCCCGCGCTCCTGCAACGATCGCGCTTCGTTGAAGTCATTGAGAAAGTTCATCGCATCGACCACGGTGACCATGGTATCGAGCCGCGCGATCTCGCTCAGGCTGTTCCCGTCCTCCCCGGCGAAGGTAAAGGTCTCGGCCACCGGGAGAGGCTCGCTGATGCCGGTGGATTCAATCAAGAGGTAGTCGAATCTCCCTTCCTTGGCTAAACGCCCGACTTCGATCAGCAGGTCCTCTCTGAGCGTGCAACAGATGCAGCCATTGCTCATCTCCACGATCTTCTCCTCGGTGCGGGAGAGGTTGGCGCCGCCGTTGGTAACCAGTGAGGCATCAATGTTCACCTCGCTCATGTCGTTTACGATGACGGCGACGCGACGCCCTTCGCGATTGTTGAGGATGTGGTTGAGCAGCGTGGTTTTGCCGGCTCCGAGAAAGCCGGACAAGACGGTGACGGGAAGGCGGGTCATAGGTGCGGATAGGTTCCATGGATGAGTCTGAGACAAAATGCAACTAATTTGCATTAATAAACCCAGCGGCAGGAGGCGAACGGTCAGGGACCGGGAGAGCGTTCCTTCAGGGCGGTGGAAAGGTGTTGGCGTGCGGCGTCGGTGCTGGCCCCTCAGGATGATCGCCCCGGTGGTGCTCCCCCCGAACAGCAGCTCGGCCTTTGCCACAAAGTCCGTCCCATTCAACCAGGACGCATCCGCACCGGTTCCTCCGGGGAAGACAAAATAGTTCGTTGCGCCTGCCCGAACGGTCGCTTGGCCGCTCTCGTCGGAGTTCTCCGTGTGGTCCCGGACCGCGAGCGTGATCTCTCGGTCCAGGGCCGGAAACGGCATCGCCAAGGTCGTGGCGACGGGCAGATCCCAAGACTCCCCGCCTCGCCCGTCCCGGGTCAGCCAAATCTCGACGTCGCCCGCGTCGTCGTGCAGCTTGATCTCGGCGGTTCCTGTCTGGGTGCCGTCCGGCCCGAAGACCGCATGAAGACACCCGCCGTTCGGTCCCTCGCTGTCATGGATGTGGGGCATTCCCGCCGCTTCGATGAGGACCTCGGCCACCGGATGGAGCCCCTCGGCGAGAGGAAAGAGGAGCTCGTCGGGCAGGTCGGCAGCGGCCAATCCGTCGAGGAGGTTGGAGACGTCGCCGATCAGTTGCCGGACTTGGTAAGGTTCCTTCGCGTTCCGGGACATCGTTTCGGTGGAGACGGCGCGTCCGCCCTCAAGGGCTCGCCGCCATGGTCGGGCGGATCCGGCGGTTCTCGGCAGAGGCGCTGGCGTAGGGGAATACTCACGATCAACCGCCCTGCCGCCGCATCGAAGTCGGCCACGGATCCTCGAAGCGCTCGCCGTCTTGCCAGGCGCGGATCTCTTCCTCGGTGCAGACACAATCCTTGAGCGCTTGGGCAAAGCCGTCGCGCGGGGCTTGGAGACCGATCAAGGTCAGCTCGTTGTGGCGGTCCCCGAACCGGGGATCGGCGGCGCGGAGGCGTTCGCGGAGGAAATCGACTTCCTCGGGGAGGAGTTTGCCGTCCCGGTTCAGGACCAATTCGGCGCGCCACCAACCCATGAGTTCCAGGGTGATTTGGCTCCCCGATTGTTGCCAGAGCAAGACCTCACCCGGGCGCGACGCCATCCAGAGGAAGCCCTTGGTCCGGTAGAGCCCGGTTCCCAAGTGATGCTGGCACGCCTCATAAAGCCGTTTCGGATGGAAGGGGCGTCGATCCCGGAACACCATCGCATCGATGGGTTCCGCGGTCGCCTGCGCGCTGTCGGCCGAGAGGCCCAGCTTGGCCGCCAAGCCACGCAGCTTGTCGAGATTCGGAAGCGGCGTGCGCTCCAGCTGATCATAGCGCAAACCCGCGTGTGCGGACATCGCGATGGTGCAGGTGGGGTTGAGGACGCGGATCCATTTCAGGGCGGTACGCCAGGAAGGCTCGGGAACGCGGTCGATCTTGGTGAGGATGACGGCATTGGCAAATTGGATCTGTTCCTGCAAGACCGTGGCGGCCAAACGCAATGCGGTGTCCATCGGCTCCGCGTCCCGCTTCGGATCGAGAGCGGCGCCATCCTCGTAATCGCGGTGCAGGCTCAAGGCATCGACCGTGACGAGAAAATGGCGCAGTTGAAACTGGCTCGATTGGGCGAGCGCCATGATGAGCGGCCAAGGGCGGGCGGCCCCGGTGCTTTCCACGAGCACGAGCTCCGGGCGGGGAGAAAGGCCGGCGATCGCCTCCAGGGTCCGGCCCATAGAGCTGTGCAGTTCTTCCCGGGCATGGCGGTCGTGCAGCGCGGCGAGTCGGCCGGTCATGTTGCCGGCCGCGGGCACTTGATGATGATCGCCAACGAGCTCCGCATCGACGGCCAACTCACTGAGATCCTGGACGATGAGGGCCGCGTCCTGAAGGGCGGGCACGGTGCGCCATTGCCGCAGTAACGTGGTCTTGCCAGAGCCGAGAAACCCGCAGAGAACGGTGATGGGAAGGGGATGAGGCATGTTCTACAGGCTGGTTGCGGTGGCAAACGCGGCGTCTCGCAGTTGCGTCATGGCAGCGGAATCGAGATGGACGCCAATGAGCACGGCGCAGGGTGGAAAGGCCGGGCGACCGGGGAGTGCGTGGAGCGCGGCTTCTCCCGGTGCTCCGGCGAGACGTTGGAAGCTGAACCAACGTTCTGGGATCTCGGCTAACCGGAGGACGCCCTTGACGCGGAGAACTTCCTTGGGCAGGCCGAGGAGCCACTCGCGAAGGGACGCGGCGGGGATCAGGTCCGGCAATTCCAGGTTGAGCCCGGTGAATCCGTGCGCCAAGTCCGAGTGCGAAGCGTGGGGATGCCCGCCAACAGGTGTTGGGCTGCCCCACTTGCCCGCCAGGAGAGCCGCCGCGAAGGATTCCGCGTCACACCGTTGCGCTCGCGGATTGAGTTCTTCCAGCTCCCGGCGCACGTTGTTTGCGTCGATTGAGGAAATCCGCTCCATCCGGTTCAGGAGCAGGTGACTGGCGGCGGCGGCTTGGAGCCGTTCCAGGGCGTTGTGCTCTCCGCAGTGTTGCCATCGGCTGGCGTCAATCACCGTCACCTGGAGAACGGGCGTGAACCGTGCGCGCAGGGCCGGATTCTCCAAGAGGTGGCCAGTTAGAGAGAGCGGATCGGAGGTTCCGTTTGCCTCCACCAAGGCGATATGGCGGCCACCAGCCGGCATGCGGAGCAGTGCGACCGTCAGCATCAACAGGGAATCACAGCAAATGCAGCTGCCGCTCACCGGGGTGATCTCCCGGCCCGGTTGCTCCAGAGAAAAGGCGTCGATGTCGGCATTCTCGTAGTCGTTGAGGACGATGGACAGTCTGAGATCAGCCGCTTCCAGCAGCGGGATAAGCCGACGCAGGAAGGTGGTCTTGCCCGCGCCGAGGAAGCCGCTGACGAGCACGAGCGGGGAGGGGGAGCTCATGCGCGGCGCCGGGAGCGGGAGGGATGGACTTTCCAGTTTCGCGCTCTTGGCACGGTGGTGGGGGATTCGCGGAAAGCCCTGAGCCAGGCCAAAGCTTCGGCAGGGGGGAGCCAAGGGGCGGAGGCGGGGAGATGTTGAAAGGTCCAGTGGCAGGCGTCCCGGAAGCCAGGGCTGACCCGAGTGGTGATCCATTCTTCGTAAGCGAGCCACCAGTCGAGGAACTGGCAGCAGATGGCATACATCTCCACGGCGCTGCCGGGCCGCAACTGCTCCGGAACATAGCGGCCCGGAATCGCAGGTTCGCTGCCGGAATAGAGAAAGATCCGCTGGCGTGCCCGGACGAAGAGGAATCCTGGGGATTGGCATTGCACCGCCGGATAGCGTCCCACGCAGGCGCCGTGCAGTTCGATGTGATCGCCATCCGCCAACTGCATCCGGTAGCAGCTCGTCCCCTTCAATCCGCCGGAGGGCATCCGTGCAAACCCGTGGTCGGTGAGCAGATTGCCATCGGGATAAAGCACATCGCGTCCCCAAAAATACATCTGCTGATTGAGACCTGCGGTGAAGTCTCGAATCAATCCCCGCAGCACGGGAACGGGGACCGCCTCCGCTCCCGTGGGCACCGCAGCTCGGCTCTCCTTCATGCGATGGCGGCCAATCCGGTGGTGGCTTCTTCCTCAGCTGGCTCGGCGGAAGTCGCGGCTGGCTCCAGGGCGCACTCGCAGGAGGCGCAGCAGTCCAGGTCCTCGACCATAAACCCGCGCTCCCGCCAGAGGCGCAACGGCTCCTCCCATTCCCGTCCCAATCGGCTGGCGATGGCCCGGGCCACGATTCCGAAGCGGCTGCGGAACTTGTAGATGAAGCAAAAAAGGGAGCGCCGGTGACGCAGCAAGAGGCCGCTGTAAAAGAGACCGGGCATCACCGGGGACTCGTCCGCTTCCTCCGTGAAAGAAAGGGAGTCATCATCCCCGGTGAACCGGTGCGCCACGAGACCAAGTCCACCCTTAAACCCTGTGCAAAGGACCGGCCTCGTGGAAATTTCTAGCATCAAGCCATCGGCGTCGGTGAGGACGTAGAGATCCCCGCGGCGCTCGACCTTGACGATGTCCGCCTGTTTGATAAAGCGGATCGACCCGGCACCATCGGCGAGGACGGCTTTGAGCCGGTCCCGGGTGTAGGGACTGAGGCAGCGGCTCGGATCCGCGCTATCCTCCCGCCACGGCTGCCCCCGGGAAAGCAGATGCACTGTCTTGGCCAAGCGGGCCAAATGGATCGCGGCATCGACCCCGCTTTCGAAGCCGCCGATGACGACGTGTTCCACGCCCCGGAGCTGCCGCCAATCCTCGATCGTGCTGTTGTGCAGGCAATGTTCCGCCCCTTCGATCCCGCCGAAGTCCGGGAAGAAGAACTCCCCGGCGGCCCAGATCACGAAGCGGGCGGAGACGGGGCCTTGGTCCGTTTGCACGCGAAAGCCTTCGGGAGCAGAGTCGATTGCCAGCACGCTTACGCCCTCGCGCACGTTGAGCTGATAATGACTGACCGACGCACGGAGATAAACGGCGTAATCTTTGCCGGAAGGGTGCTCGGTATTGAGAAAATCACCTGGGGAGGTTTCGGGGGTGATGGCGTTGAGATCGGTCTGGCCAAAGGGATTGGAGTGGAACGAGGGGCTGATCATCCGCATTTGAGCGGGCCAACGCTCGAAGGAGGCGCCGACCTGGGCGCGTTCCAGGATGAGGACGCGATCGATGCCGCATTGACGAAGGGCAATGGCGCAGCCCAAACCGGCGGGACCGGCACCAACCACGACGACATCGAAGGCTTCGCTTGAGGGCATGAACTGCAACTTACTTGCGTTTCATGAGATGCAAGTGATTTGCGTTTATTCAGGTGGAAGATGGCCCTCTCCTGTCCGCATGTGGGCCGGCGTGAGGCGGTAGTCGCCTTGCTTGGTGCCCAAGGGGCGCTGCGCGGCTACACTGGAGGCACCCATGATCACCGATCTCTTGAGAATCCCTTTCCGGGGATGAATCCATGGCTGCAGAGCCACTGGCGTTCGGCTCATGCCAGTTTCATCACCTACGCTCGGGACGCGATCTCCGCCCAGCTTCCGCCGGGTCTTGCCGCGCTAACCGAGGAACGGCTCGCCAACGAGAACCTGCGGGACGATTTTAGTACGACTTTGTGCGCTGGATTGGCGATCAGCGAGTCCTGGGATGGTGGCGGCCCTCCACAACTTCCGGCGGGCGCCGCCGTGGCCGAACCCGTGATGGTGATTCTGGACAAGCCGGTGGATCGTTGGATCCAAATCGTCGATGGCTCCGGTCACCTGATCACCGCTGTCGAAGTGCTGAGCTGGACGAACAAAGATGACGACAAGGGACGCAAAGCCTACCCCGACCGGGCTTTGCGCATCCGATCGGCTGGCGGAGGCGGCTACCCGCCATTCCCATTCCCCTCCGCGAGCAGGATGCCGACGCCATCCTCGATCTGCAACCCGTGTTGAACGAGACCTACCGGAAGGGGCGTTACGCCTACCTGATTCCTTACCACTCCGGTCCCGACGCCCGATTGCCGAAGTCTGGGCAGGACTGGGCGGAGCAATTGCTCAAGGAGCAGGGTTTCTGCGACCAGTAGAACCACCTCCGAGGCGGACCGATCCACCTCCGAGGCGGAACGAACCACCTCCGAGGCGGAACCAACCACCTCCGAGGCGGAACCAACCACCTCCGAGGCGGAACGAACCACCTCCGAGGCGGACCGAATCACCTCCGAGGCGGAACGAATCACCTCTGAGGCGGAACGAATCACCTCCGAGGCGGAATGGACCACCTCGGAGGCGGAATGGACCACCTCGGAGGCGGAATGCCCGGGCTCCAAAACGCAAACTTGAATCCACTGTTGGGCTGCCCCATGCTTTCCCTACCGATGTCCGCGTTGCGCAAGCCTTGGCTTTCTCCGCAGGAGTATCTCGCTCTGGAGCGGGCGGCGGAGACGCGTAGCGAGTATGTGGACGGTGAGATCTTTGCGAT